>CALWQP010000019.1 GCA_944383695.1 uncultured Mediterraneibacter sp. | reverse complement strand
ATCCACAGTATCTCCAAACAGTATAGCATACAGACCTTGGAGAGGGTCTATAAACACTACTACTTTATAATACGAGGTGATCGATATTTATATTCCTATGACGGGAGAACATAAATATGAATAATTATGACAGCTGAACATATTGATAAAGCGGGAAGAATTACGTTATAAAAGTAGTAATTAAATGAATGAAATGGACTGGTCCCTGCCTGTAATCCTAACAAGAAATGATGTGTTGGAATTTGAAGGAATATGTTATACTAACAGAAGCGTACAGCCCAGAGACCGCAGATAGGGTCTGGCAGAAGGCCATGTCTGTCAAATGATAATTTATTAGAAAGAAGGTAAGATAATTATGTCAAAAGAACAGAATATAAATGGATGTACAGAGGAATCCTGCGCTGGATGCGCCCATTCGGATTCTTGCTCGAGCAAAAAGACAGATTTCCGTGAGCCTGCCAATATGTACTCGTCGATCAAAAAAGTGATCGGGGTGGTCAGCGGCAAGGGCGGCGTCGGAAAATCCCTTGTCACAGCGTCTCTTGCCAGAATGATGAGAGAGAAGGGGTACACGGTGGGTATCCTGGACGCGGATATCACAGGCCCCTCCATCCCGAAAATGTATGGGATCCATGTGAAAGCAAAGGGGACAGAAGACGGCATCCTGCCATGTATCGCGAAGGATGAGACGAGGATCATGTCTGTGAACCTGCTCCTGGAGGATGAGTCTGCTCCTGTGATCTGGAGAGGACCGATCATCGCGGGAGTCGTGAAGCAGTTCTGGACAGACGTAATGTGGGGTGATATTGATTATCTGTTTGTGGACATGCCGCCGGGAACAGGCGATGTGCCGCTGACTGTATTTCAGTCTCTTCCGGTGGATGGCATTGTGATCGTCACATCCCCGCAGGATCTGGTGCAGATGATCGTGAAGAAAGCGGCCAATATGGCAGAACAGATGAATATCCCGGTCCTTGGGATCGTGGAGAATTACAGCTATGTAAAATGCCCGGACTGCGGCAAAGAGATCAAAGTGTTCGGAGAGAGCCATATAGATGAAGCAGCCGCGGAAATGGGTGTGCCTGTGCTCGGGAAAATGCCCATCGACGCGGAACTTGCCCGGATCGTTGAAGAAGAGAAATTCTATGAGGCGGAAAATCCGTACATCAAAGACGTAGAACTATAAAACAGACAGGCTTTCTGGCGGACAGAGGGTTTCTGCCGGTGCGGGCAGAAGCCTTCTGTCCGGTTTACATATCAGGACTGTGCGAATATCCGGGTGAGCCGGCCGTGAAGAGAAGAGGAGGAGTAAACTTGATTGGAGAAAAGACTGCCATATGGAAAGAGGGGGAGTATTGTTATCCCGCCGCATATGGATTTGTTCCGTTTATTGTGAGCTATATTCATGAGGATGAGGAGGTCAGGCCCGGGATGCTCGTCGCGCCCGGAGGGGCATACCGGTACGCGTCGCCGTATGAGGGAAATCTTCCGGCGCTGGAGTTCTACCGGGCAGGATACAATGTGTTCGTGCTCGCCTATACAGTCAATCATCTGGATGAACTGGAGGCCCCATTGGAGCTCCAGCCCCTGAATGACATTTCCAGGGCGCTGCGGATCATCCGGGGAAATTCTGTCCGGTATCACATTGATCCTTTGAAGATCGCGGTATGTGGATTTTCCGCGGGCGGACACCTGTGCGCTTCCCTGTGCGTGCATCATGAGGACATCAAAGATCCCGATCCCGAGTGCGACGAAGTGTCCAACCGGCCGGACGCGGCGCTCCTGTGCTATCCGGTCATCACCTCGGGAGAATACGCCAACAGAGAATCTTTCCGCGCGCTTCTTGGGGAGGAGCCTGAAGAGGCGGAGCTGGCATATATGTCTCTGGAAAATCATGTGACAGCGGATACGCCGCCGTGCTTTCTCTGGCAGACTGCTACAGATGCCAGTGTTCCGGTGGAAAACAGCTATCTTTTTGCCGAGGCGTGCAGAAAAGCAGGAGTTCCCTATGCCCATCACGTGTTTACAGATGGGGTCCATGGGATGTCTGTGGCAACTTCAGAATGGCTGGACAAGGAGTCTGAAGAACTCTATACGCTGGAGCAGATCCGGCTGCTGGCAGCGGCAGTGCGGGAGGGGAAGACGCCTTGTCCTCCAGAAAAAGGAGAAGAGCTGGTCAGGGCGTTTGGATTGGACGGCAGCAAAAGACAGCGATGGGCGCCTGAGATAAAAGAATGGCTTCGCGGGCTGCTGGACGAAGTCGGCCTCTGGACGGAGCTGGCAGAGAGATGGCTGGCAGGAGAAATGAATTTGAAAAACTGAGGAGGAGACAGATGAGATTACTCTTTATACGGCATGGAGATCCGGACTACGTAAATGACACTTTGACGGAGAAGGGGCACAGAGAAGCCGCTGCGCTGGCAGAAAGGGCAGAAGCGCTCCATATGGGTACGTGTTACGTGTCCCCTCTGGGCAGGGCGCAGGCAACGGCAGAATACAGTCTGAACAGGCTGGGAAAGACCGCGGAGACGCTGGGATGGCTCGAAGAGTTTCCGGCGCAGATCGATCTGAATCAGGCGGCGCATCTCCGGCCGGTTTATCCAAATGCAAATAAGGTGGGCGGAACATATGAGCCCAGGATCGTGTGGGATGTGATTCCTTCTTACTGGACGGAACACAGAGAATATTCGGACAACATTCTCTGGCGGGAATCAGAAATCAGCCGCAATTCCGATGTGGTGCAGGTGTATGATGACGTTACAGGAAAATTCGACGCCTTTCTGGAAGAACATGGATATATTAGAGAGGGGATGCATTACAGGGTTCAAAGAGAGAGCACGGAGACCGTCACATTTTTCTGCCACTTCGGGGTGACCTGCGCGCTGCTCGGGCATTTGTGGAATATCTCTCCTTTTACGATGTGGCACAGCCTGGCGCTCGCGCCCACTTCAGTGACAGAAGTCGTCACTGAGGAGAGGGAGCGGGGGACCGCTTATTTCAGGGGACTGAAGCTCGGTGATGTGTCTCATCTGTCCATGAGCGGCGAACCGGTTTCATTTGCCGCGAGGTTCTGCGAAGTATACAGTGACAGGAGCCAGCGGCACTGAGTGGTCTGTTCTGGCGCATGTTCGGGCGAATGTGCATACTATAATAGAGAGAAATATATGGTGAAAAGGAGTTCTTTCTGTTATGGCATATGAGAATTTTCAGAGTGTGGAGGGCATCATACAGAGTATCAACAGAGGCGATTCCTGCTGTTCCATGATGATTTCCCTGATCAGTAATTCAAACATTGTAAACGTAGTGGTAACGGGGGAGACCATGGTAGTAGACAATGTCCGGCTGCGCCCGGGGATGCGGATCGCGGCGTTTTATGACGCAAATCTCCCGACTCCTGCGGTGTATCCGCCCCAGTACCGGGCGGAACTGGTCACGTCACTGCGGAGAAACCAGCAGGTCAAACTGGATTATTTTGACGACAGTCTGACGTCCATGGACAATACGCTGAGGCTGAATATAGGACCAACGACGAATGTGGAGACCCTGAATGGGCAGCAGTACACATGCAGTCCTGAAAACTCGGAACTGCTTGTCTATTATACGACGACCACATTCAGCATCCCGGCACAGACAACACCGCAAAGGGTCATTGTGCTGTGTGAGTATTAAAAAGAGAATAAGGAAAGGATCGGACCGGCTGACGGACAGATCAGTGGTCTGGTCCTTCGTCAGATATCAAAGGAGAAGGAAGATATGTTAGGAGAAAGAGAAGTCCAGACTCTGATCGATATGGCGCTTTCTCAGCGGAAATTCGCTTATGCGCCATATTCTGATTTCCGTGTGGGAGCAGCGCTGCTTGCTGGCAGCGGCAAGATTTATACAGGATGCAACATCGAAAACAGTGCGTACAGTCCTACGAACTGCGCGGAGCGGACCGCAGTTTTCAAGGCGGTGAGTGAGGGCGAGAGAGATTTCCAGGCAATCTGCATCACAGGCGGCCGGGGAGAGGATGAGCCGTCAGACTTCTGTCCGCCCTGCGGGGTCTGCAGGCAGGTGATGCTGGAATTCTGCCCGCCGGATTTTGAGATCATACTTGCAGTGAACAGGGAGCGATACGAAGTGCATAGGTTGGACGAGCTTGTGCCGAAGGGATTCAGGCTCTGAGAAAAAGGAAACCATAAAGAGGGAATCTATAAAACGGAAACTATCATTATGAGGAGGAAGAATCAATGCGGACAGAAGAGATCATGAGGCACGTGGACCATACACTTCTCAGCCAGACAGCCGGATGGGAAGAAATCAGAAATCTGTGCTGCGAAGCTCTTGAATACCACACGGCGTCTGTGTGCATCCCGCCGTCTTATGTACGTCAGGCAAAAGAGTATATGGGAAACAAGATAGCTGTTTGCACAGTCATCGGTTTTCCCAATGGGTACAGCACTGCGGAAATGAAGGCGGCAGAAACGGAAGATGCTGTGCGAAACGGTGCGGATGAGATTGATATGGTGATCAATCTCGGCTGGGTCAAGGATGGGAAATACGACAGTGTGGAAGAAGAAATCAAGGCTGTGAAAGCAGCGGCCGGGGAAAGAGTCCTGAAGGTGATCATCGAGACATGTCTTCTCACAGAGGATGAAAAGATAAAGCTCTGCGGTGTCGTGACGCGCGCGGGAGCAGACTATATCAAGACATCTACCGGTTTCGGAGGCGGAGGCGCGACCTTTGACGATATCCGGCTTTTTGCGGAGCATGTGGGAAACGGTGTGAAGATCAAGGCGGCAGGCGGGATTTCATCCCTTGAGGACGCAGAATGTTTTCTGGAGCTGGGTGCAGACCGCCTGGGGACAAGCAGGATTGTAAAACTTGTCAGGGAGAAAGGAGCAGACTGGGAGTGGTAGATTATACAGAAGGAGCAGGAATCCAGTATCATATAGGTTTGAAAGAGGGAGATGTGGGAAAATATGTGATCCTCCCGGGGGATCCGAAGCGGTGCGGGAAGATCGCGGAGTATTTTGACGACCCCATGCTTATTGCGGACAGCAGGGAATTCGTGACCTATACAGGCACACTGGAAGGCGAAAAGATCAGTGTGACAAGCACAGGCATCGGGGGAGCGTCCGCTTCGATCGCTTTGGAAGAACTGTGCAACTGCGGGGCAGATACCTTTATCCGGGTGGGGACATGCGGCGGGATGCAGACGGAAGTTTGCGGTGGAGATCTGGTCATAGCCACAGGCGCGGTCCGTATGGAAGGAACCAGCAGAGAATATGCGCCTGTCGAGTACCCGGCAGTCCCGGACCTGGAGGTGACGAACGCTCTGGTACAAGCGGCAAAAAAACAGAAGTTTACCTGTCATACAGGAGTCGTGCAATGCAAGGATTCCTTCTACGGTCAGCACCAGCCGGAAAAGCATCCGGTCAGCTATGAGCTTATGGATAAGTGGGAGGCATGGCTGCGCATGGGCTGTCTGGCGTCGGAGATGGAATCTGCTGCATTGTTCATCGCAGGGGCATACCGGCGGGTAAGGGTTGGGTCTGTGTTCCTGGTGATCGCGAATCAGGAGCGGGAGAAGCAGGGGCTTCCCAACCGCCAGGTCCATGATACGGACAGTGCGATCAAGACGGCGGTAGAAGCAATCCGCGGCATGATCCGTATGGAAAAGCGGGAAGATAGACAGAGAAAGTGACAAGGCAGATTTCTGTACACTCAGGGGGACAGGCGGCGGTGCGGCATCCTGTCCTCCTGAGTCTGTTATCATTCTATTATCCTCGACTGCCGGAGACAGTAGAATCTCAGTGAATCACAGCATTTATTTGAGAGCGGGCAAGGTACAGATAAGCACTTATTCTCAGTCTGCGTGTCGTCCACTGTTCGAATCACATAATCATACATATATCTCAGAAACGTTTTGTTCGTTGGTTTCTTGTTACGGTTTGATTTGTTGAAGACAGTTTCGAGAAGTTCTGAGTTATGAGAATTCCAAACTGAAGTTACGATCGTTCTCATATTTTTCTCTACACAATTCCAGCTCGTATGAAAATGGCTGGCAATATCCAGATATATGGTTTTTGTGATGCACTCCAGGCGCTCCCTGTTATCAATGATAAGCAGGAGACCATGGACGACATAATCATAGCCTGTGTAGGAACGGTTGACTCCAAAGGAATCAAGAGTGCTGATAATAGCTTTTTCATAATTCATCTGTATGCCCCTCTCTGATCTGAGGCCCTGTTCTTTTTGGCACACCTATATTATCGTAAAATGTAGAAATATGACATACAATATTAAAAATTCGACGTTTTTCGACCAAAAAAGTCGAAAAACTACGAGAAAGATCTGCGGGGAAGATTTTCGCACAGAATCTCACAAACAAAATCTGCGCCAAATCTTACGTACAGAATCTGCGTCGGGTGATTGATTTTAGAGTCCGCCCATGTTAAGATAAGCGATAGTGCATAAGTGCACTCTTTTGCGGCAGGAGCCGCTGCCGGGGTATCCTGTAAACAACTTTTATCATGATAAGGAGATATGAGAATGATCAGTGCAAATAATGTAACTCTGCGTGTAGGGAAAAAAGCGCTTTTTGAAGATGTAAATATTAAATTCACAGAAGGCAACTGCTATGGTCTGATCGGCGCCAACGGAGCAGGAAAGTCTACGTTCCTCAAGATCCTTTCCGGGCAGCTCGAGCCCACCAAGGGCGAGGTCGTCATCACTCCGGGCGAGCGGCTTTCCTTCCTGCAGCAGGATCATTTTAAATACGATGAATATCCTGTCCTTGATACAGTCATCATGGGTAACGCGAGACTGTATGAGATCATGAAAGAAAAAGAAGTGATCTATGCGAAAGAAGATTTCACTGATGAGGACGGCATCCGTGCCAGCGAGCTGGAGGCGGAATTCGCGACCATGAACGGATGGGAGGCAGAATCTGACGCTGCATCCCTGTTAAATGGGCTTGGTATTGAGACAGATCTTCATTATAAATATCTGAAGGAACTGACCGGACCGGAGAAGGTCAAGGTGCTTCTGGCCCAGGCGCTGTTCGGCAACCCTGATATCCTGCTCCTTGACGAGCCGACCAACCATCTTGACCTGGATGCCATCGCATGGCTGGAGGAGTTTCTTATCAACTTTGACAATACAGTCATCGTTGTGTCCCATGACCGTTACTTCTTAAATAAGGTATGTACACAAATTGCGGACATTGACTACGGCAAGATCCAGCTCTATGCGGGAAATTATGATTTCTGGTACGAATCCAGCCAGCTTCTCATCCGGCAGATGAAGGAGGCAAACAGGAAGAAAGAAGAAAAGATCAAGGAGCTTCAGGAGTTTATCGCGCGGTTCAGCGCCAATGCTTCCAAGTCCAAGCAGGCGACCTCCAGAAAGCGCGCCCTTGAGAAAATCCAGCTTGACGACATCAAACCATCCAGCAGAAAGTATCCGTATATTGATTTTCGTCCGAACCGTGAGATCGGAAATGAGGTGCTGACGGTAGAAGGGCTTTCCAAGACTATTGACGGAGAGAAGGTGCTTGACAATATCAGTTTTACCCTGGGACATGACGACAAGGTTGCGTTCGTCGGCGGAAATGAGCTTGCCAAGACTGTGCTCTTTAAGATACTGATCGGTGAGATGGAGCCGGACGAGGGGACTTACAAGTGGGGTGTGACCACTTCCCAGGCATACTTCCCGAAAGATTTCGGCGGGGAATTTGACAGCGACTACAATATCACTGAGTGGCTGACCCAGTACTCCGAAGAGAAAGATGTCACTTATGTGCGGGGCTTCCTCGGACGTATGCTTTTCTCAGGCGAGGACGGTGTAAAGAAGATCAAAGTATTATCCGGAGGGGAAAAGGTGCGCTGTCTGCTCTCAAAGATGATGATATCAGGGGCGAATGTTCTTCTCCTTGACGAGCCGACTAACCATCTTGACATGGAGGCAATCACTGCGCTCAATAACGGGTTGATCAAATTCCCGGGCGTGCTGCTCTTTACATCGAGAGACCACCAGATCGTGCAGACGACAGCGAACCGCATCATGGAGATCGTGCCGGGCGGACAGCTTATCGACAAGATCACCACATATGACGAGTATCTGGCAAACGATGAAATGGCGAGAAAGAGACAGACGTATTCCGTGCAGACAGAGGAAGAAGACTGAGAATGAAAAGCCTGAATGAAGATCTGAAAACGGGAAAATTTAAACAAATCTACCTCCTGTATGGGGAGGAGGCGTACTTAAAGAAGCAGTACAAAGAGCGCTTCGTCAAAGCCATGCTCCCGGAAGGAGATACGATGAACTATGTCTGCTATGAGGGAAAGAACACGGATATCAAAGAAGTCATCGACCTGGCGGAGACTCTGCCCTTTTTTGCGGACAGAAGGCTGATCCTGTTCGAGGATACCGGATTTTTCAAAAGTTCGGGAAGCGATTTGGCTGACTATATCAGCGACATGCCTGAGACCACCTGTTTCATCTTCATAGAAAATGAAGTGGACAAGCGGAGTAAGCTGTATAAGGCAGTGAAGGCAAAGGGACATATCGTTGAGCTTGGCGTACAGGATGAGAATACGCTGCGCAGGTGGGTACAAGGGCTCGTAAAGAAGGAAGGCAAGACCATGACCCAGGGGGATGTTGCCTATTTCCTGAATAAAGTCGGCACAGACATGGAAAATATCACAAAAGAACTGGAAAAGCTGGTGTGTTATGCCATGGACAGGGACGCCCTGACAAGGGCGGATATAGACGCAGTATGCGTCACCCAGATCACCAGCCATATCTTTGAGATGGTCAACGCAGTGGCGGACAAAAAGCAGAGAAAGGCGCTGGATCTGTACTATGAACTGCTGGCGCTGAAAGAACCGCCCATGCGCATCCTTTTTCTCCTGACGAGAGAGTACCGGATCCTGTTCCATGTGAAAGCCCTGCTGAAACAGGGGTATGGGAAGAAAGAGATCGCATCAAAGGCAGGGCTTCATCCGTTTGCCGCAGGCAGGTACATGGACCAGGCAAAGCGGTTTCATTCAAAGGAACTGCGCGCTGTGATCGAGGAAGGGGCGGACATTGAGCAGAGAGTCAAGACCGGGCTTTTGACAGACCATCTGGCGGTAGAACTCTTCCTTGTGAAATATTCCGCCGCCGCGCAGCCATAGCGTCAGGCAGGATAAGACGCGGAGGCATCACACAGAAACGATAGACGAAGGCACGCTGTGCCGGGGATTGGAGGAAAGAAAGTGTCAGTTATAGACCAGAGTAAGATTAGGAATTTTTGTATCATCGCGCATATCGACCATGGGAAATCCACCCTGGCGGACCGGATCATCGAGATGACCGGGCTTCTGACCAGCCGCGAAATGCAGTCCCAGGTGCTGGATAACATGGATCTGGAGCGGGAGAGAGGCATCACCATCAAGGCACAGGCAGTCCGTACTGTGTACAAGGCGGACGATGGGGAGGAGTACATCTTTAATCTGATCGATACTCCGGGGCACGTGGATTTTAACTACGAAGTGTCCAGAAGCCTTGCCGCCTGCGACGGAGCGATCCTCGTGGTGGACGCGGCTCAGGGTGTGGAAGCCCAGACGCTGGCAAATGTGTACCTGGCGCTGGATCATGATCTGGACGTGATGCCTGTTGTCAATAAGATTGACCTGCCCAGCGCAGATCCGGACCGTGTGAAAGAAGAAATCGAGGACGTGATCGGGATCGAGGCGGATGATGCGCCGCTTATCTCAGCCAAGACAGGGCAGAATGTGCATGAGGTGCTGGAACAGATCGTGAAGAAAATCCCTGCGCCGGAGGGAGACCCAAAAGCTCCGCTGCAGGCGCTGATCTTTGATTCTAAATATGATTCTTACAAAGGAGTCATCGTATTCTGCCGTATCAAGGAGGGAACGGTGCGGAAAGGCACGCCCATTCTTATGATGGCAACAGGCGCAAAGGCGGAAGTAGTGGAGGTCGGTACATTCGGGGCAGGGCAGTTCATTCCCTGCGATGAACTGGAAGCCGGCATGGTAGGCTATATCACGGCAAGCCTGAAAAACGTAAAGGAGACCCGGGTGGGTGATACGATCACCAATGCCCAGAATCCGTGTGCAGAGCCGCTGCCCGGATATAAAAAGGTCAATCCCATGGTGTACTGCGGGCTTTACCCGGCGGACGGAGCAAAGTACCCGGACCTGCGGGACGCTCTGGAGAAGCTTCAGCTCAATGACGCGGCGCTCCAGTTCGAGGCTGAGACATCTGTTGCCCTGGGCTTTGGTTTCCGTTGTGGATTCCTGGGGCTTCTTCATCTGGAGATCATTCAGGAGAGGCTGGAGAGAGAGTACAATCTTGATCTGGTGACTACCGCGCCCAGCGTTATCTATAAAATCCACAAGACGAACGGAGAGGTCATTGACCTGACGAATCCGACTAACATGCCCGATCCGGCGGAGATTGATTACATGGAAGAGCCCATGGTGAAGGCGGAGATCATGGTCACATCCGAGTATATCGGCGCGATCATGGATCTGTGTCAGGAGAGGCGCGGCATCTACCAGGGCATGGAATATATAGAAGAGAAACGCGCAGTGCTCAATTATCATCTGCCTCTCAATGAAATCATATATGATTTCTTTGACGCTCTGAAATCAAGGTCAAGAGGATACGCCTCATTCGACTATGAGATGATGGGATACCAGCGCTCCGAACTGGTGAAGCTGGATATCCTTATTAATAAAGAGGAAGTGGACGCATTGTCCTTCATCGTATTTGCGGGAAGCGCGTATGAGCGGGGAAGGAAGATGTGCGAGAAGCTCAAGGCAGAGATACCAAGACAGCTCTTCGAGATTCCGATCCAGGCGGCCATCGGCAGCAAGATCATTGCCCGCGAGACTGTAAAGGCAATGCGCAAAGACGTGCTGGCGAAGTGCTACGGCGGAGATATTTCGCGTAAGAAGAAACTGCTGGAGAAGCAGAAGGAAGGAAAGAAGCGCATGCGCCAGGTGGGCAATGTGGAAATCCCTCAGAAGGCGTTTATGAGCGTGCTGAAGCTGGACGATGACTGATGTGCCGGACTATCTGATACACAGGATCATCTGATGCGCCAGGTCTGACATACAGCGATGCAAAGCGTCAAATGAAGCGCGGCGCCAGATGAAGTGCGAAAGCAGATGGAGAGCGGCTGATGCCGCAGGGGTTAGACTGCATAAAGGAGCAGGAGTGTGAAAAAAGAGTTGGAACTGTATGTGCACATTCCCTTTTGTGTGAAGAAATGTGCGTACTGTGATTTTCTCTCCGGGCCTGCCGGGGAGGAGGAGAAGACGGCTTACACGGATGCGCTTCTCCGGGAGATTGAACATGTGAAAGAGGCTTACCGTGGATATCGGGTGAGCACGGTGTTTCTGGGCGGGGGGACTCCTTCTGTACTGACAGGGGAGGACACCGCCCGTATTTTTCATGCCCTCCGGGAGGGTTTTGACATCCAGGAGAATGCAGAGATCACCATGGAAGCCAACCCGGGAACAGTGACGAAAGAAAAAACTGCCCTGTGGAAGAAAAGCGGCATCAACCGTCTCAGCATCGGCCTCCAGTCTGCAGACGACAGGGAGCTTAAAATGCTGGGGCGTATCCATACGTATCAGGAATTTCTGGATACATGGAAGACCGTGCGAAGGGCAGGTTTTAAAAATATAAATATTGACCTGATCTCAGCGATCCCGGGACAGACAGTGCAGAGCTGGGAACGGACGCTGTGCACGGCAGCGGAACTCGGACCGGAGCATCTGTCTGCGTACAGCCTTATCATAGAAGAAGGGACGCCTTTTTATGACCGTTATGCAGCAGCCAGGAATGCACAGGACAGTATGATGGGGAAAGAATGGATGCCTCTGCCCGATGAAGATACGGAGCGGGAAATCTACCGGATGACAGAACACATCCTGAAAGAGTACGGATATCATCGATATGAGATATCCAACTATGCAAAAGAAGGGTATGAGTGCCGTCACAATCTGGGGTACTGGGAGCGGAAGGAATATCTCGGACTTGGGCTTGGCGCGTCCTCCCTTGTCAGAGAGCACCGTTTTCACAACACTGCGGACATGGAGACATATATGAGGATATTCGGAGGGAATGCGCTGGTGCCATCAGAAACAGCATCAGTGGAGGCAGGAAAAGCAAATCCGGCAGGAAAAGCCGCAGAAGAGATTGAGATCATAACGGAAAAAGAGCAGATGGAAGAGTTCATGTTCCTTGGTCTGAGAAAGACGGAAGGAATATCCTGCCGTAAGTTCCGGGAGAATTTCGGGAAACCGATCGAAGAAGTGTACGGCGGGCAGATCCGGCGGTTTTTAAGCCTGGAGCTGATGAAGAAGGAAGGAGACCGGCTCTGCCTGACAGAGAGAGGATTTGATGTGAGCAACGCTGTATCTGCTGAGTTCATGATGTAGCAGGCGCTGCTGAAAATAGTATCGGCCACCGGACACTGCCGTACCTGAGCAAATCTCTCCGTAGGACACATCAATGTGTGGGAGAAATTTTGAATATAAAAAATATAGAAACACTGTTGACAAAAAGAAATCCGGGTGCTATCTTTATATACGGAAGGTGTTAGCACTCAAAAGAAGGGAGTGCTAATAGCGAAAAAGGAGGCGGAGCTGTGGCGGTCGATACATCGTTAAGTGAAAGAAAACTCATTATATTGAAAGCGATCATACAGAACTACCTTGAGACCGGTGAGCCGGTCGGATCGCGTACGCTTTCCAAATATACGGAACTGAATTTAAGCTCCGCAACGATCCGTAATGAGATGGCCGATCTGGAAGATCTCGGATACATCTTTCAGCCCCATACATCGGCGGGCAGGATTCCTTCAGATAAAGGCTACCGCTTATATGTGGATATGCTGATGGAAGAGAAAGAACAGGAGATCACAGATCGGGAGGATGCAATGCTGGAGAAGGCTGACAAGGTCGAGAAAGTATTACAGCAGGCGGCAAAAGTGCTTGCTTCCAATACAAATTACGCGACCATGGTATCAGCGCCGATAAACAGCCGCAACACGCTGAAGTTCATTCAGCTGTCACAGGTGGATGCAGAGCAGATCGTGGCAGTCATCGTTCTCGGAGGCAATGTGATCAAGAATAAGATCATCGAGGTCGGAGAAACATTAAGTAATGAGAATCTGCTGAAGCTGAATATGCTGCTCAACACTACGCTGAATGGGATGTCCATTGACCAGATCACGCTGGGACTGATCGCCAGACTGAAGGAGCAGGCGGGGATTCACAGTGAGGTCGTGGGACATGTGCTCGACGCTGTGGCTGAGATCATCCATGTAGAAGACGACATGAAGATTTACACAAGCGGCGCAACGAACATTTTCAAATACCCGGAACTGAGCGATAAACAGAGCGCCCAGGAAATCATCAGTGCTTTTGAAGAAAAACAGCAGCTTGAGGACCTTGTGACAGAAACTCTCGCCAGCGAGAACAATCACGGAATACAGGTTTACATTGGGGACGAGACGCCGGTTAAGACGATGAAGGACTGCAGTGTAGTGACAGCGACCTACGAACTGGGCGAGGGCATGAAAGGTACGATCGGCATCATCGGTCCGAAGCGGATGAATTATGAACATGTCATGAAGACACTGAAGACTCTTCAAAGTGAGTTGGATGCCATATACAATAAAAATCCGAAAGAATAGAAAGGTGGAAAGCTGGTGAGCGACAAGATGAACAAGGAAGATATGGTAAAGGAAGCCGTTGAGGAAGCAAAGGCAAAGGCTTCAGAAGAAGCGCAGACAGGCAAGGACCCGGGAGATGGGACAGCTGAAGCAGAGGCTGCGGACAGTGAAATGGCTGAAGATGCCGGGGCTGATGAAGCCGCGGAGGAAAACGCGGAGGAGACAGAAGCGGACGGAGCTGAGAAAGATGCGGAAAGCTCTGAAGAAACTGGGAAGTCAGAAAAAAAGAAACTCTTCGGCAAGAAGAACAAGAAAGATAAGAAAGATGAAAAAATTGATGAGCTGACAGACCGTCTGACACGTCAGATGGCAGAGTTCGATAACTTCCGCAAACGTACAGAGAAGGAGAAAGCTCAAATGTACGAGATCGGGGCAAAGGATATCATTGAAAAGATCCTTCCGGTCGTTGATAATTTTGAGAGAGGTCTTACATCCGTGCCAGAGGAAGAAAGGTCAACTCCTTTTGTGGAAGGAATGGAAAAGATATACAAACAGCTCATGACGACTCTGGAAGGAATTGGTGTAAAACAGATCGAGGCGGTAGGCCAGGAATTTAATCCGGATCTGCACAATGCAGTGATGCATGTGGATGACGAGGAACTTGGAGAAAACATTATTGCCGAGGAATTTCAGAAAGGTTACACATACCGTGACAGTGTCGTACGGCACAGCATGGTAAAAGTAGCAAATTGACATTGAGCACTTGATGAGGTGTTTTCGAAATCCGGTGTTAACGACATTAACAGACATCAACAACATTTAGTATAATCATAAAATATTTTAAGGAGGATGTTTACTATGGGAAAAATAATTGGTATTGACCTTGGTACAACGAACAGCTGCGTGGCTGTTATGGAAGGCGGACAGCCGACAGTCATTGCAAACACAGAAGGCGCGAGAACAACGCCGTCAGTCGTGGCTTTCACGAAGACAGGTGAACGTCTCGTAGGCGAGCCTGCAAAACGTCAGGCAGTTACAAATGCAGGCAGGACGATCTCTTCGATCAAGAGAGAGATGGGAACGGATTACAAGGTAGACATTGACGGAAAGAAATATTCTCCGCAGGAGATTTCCGCAATGATCCTTCAGAAGTTAAAAGCTGATGCAGAAGGATACCTTGGTGAAAAAGTGACAGAGGCAGTGATCACAGTTCCTGCATATTTTAATGATGCACAGCGTCAGGCTACAAAGGACGCAGGCAAGATCGCGGGTCTGGATGTAAAACGTATCATCAACGAGCCTACGGCGGCTGCGCTGGCTTACGGTCTTGACAATGAGAAAGAGCAGAAGATCATGGTATATGACCTGGGCGGCGGTACGTTTGATGTTTCTATCATCGAGATTGGCGACGGTGTCATTGAAGTTCTTTCCACAGCAGGAAACAACAGACTGGGCGGAGATGACTTTGACCAGAAGATCACAGACTATATGCTGGCTGATTTCAAGGCAAAAGAGGGCGTTGACCTGTCCGCAGACAAGATGGCTCTCCAGAGACTGAAAGAAGCTGCAGAGAAGGCAAAGAAAGAGCTTTCCAGCGCTACAACGACGAATATCAACCTTCCGTTCATCACAGCGACAGCTGAGGGACCGAAGCACTTTGATATGAATCTTACAAGAGCAAAATTTGACGAGCTCACAAGAGACCTTGTCGACAAGACGGCAGAACCGGTAAGACGTGCACTTTCTGATGCCGGGCTTACAGCGGCTGATCTCGGTCAGGTACTCCTGGTAGGCGGATCTACACGTATTCCTGCCGTACAGGAAGAAGTAAAGAGACTGACAGGCAAAGAGCCCAGCAAATCTCTGAATCCGGATGAGTGTGTTGCACTTGGAGCATCTGTACAGGGCGGTAAGCTGGCAGGCGATGCCGGCGCAGGCGACATCCTTCTTCTGGATGTTACTCCGCTGTCTCTGTCCATTGAGACAATGGGCGGCGTTGCTACAAGACTGATCGAGAGAAATACAACGATTCCGACAAAGAAGAGCCAGATATTCTCCACAGCGGCAGACAACCAGACAGCCGTAGATATCAACGTCGTACAGGGTGAGAGACAGTTCGCAAAAGACAACAAATCACTCGGACAGTTCAGACTGGACGGAATCCCGCCGGCTCCGCGCGGAGTACCGCAGATCGAGGTTACGTTCGATATTGACGCAAACGGTATCGTAAATGTATCTGCTAAGGATCTCGGAACAGGCAAAGAGCAGCACATCACGATCACGGCAGGTTCCAACATGTCCGATGCAGATATCGATAAGGCAGTAAAAGAAGCTGCTGAGTTCGAGGCGCAGGATAAGAAGCGCAAAGAGGCGATCGATGCGAGAAACGAAGCTGACGCAATGGTATTCCAGACCGAGAAAGCGCTCAAAGACGTAGGCGATAAACTGGATGCCAACGATAAAGCGGCGGTGGAAGCAGATATGCAGGCACTCAAAGACGTGCTGGCAAAATCTACTCCTGAGAATGCGGCAGACGCAGATGTGGCTGAGATCAAGGCAGCAAAAGAAAAACTGATGGAGAGCGCTCAGAAGCTGTTCACAAAGATGTATGAGCAGGCTGGAGCAGGAGCTGCAGGCGGCCCGAACCCGGGAGCAGACGCAGGTCCGAATCCGGGGGCTGGTCCGGCGCCGGACGGTTTCCAGGGAGATGACGTGGTAGACGGAGACTACAAAGAAGTCTGACAGACATGAAACTTGATGGGGAAGAGGAGGATATCTCTGAGAGATTCTCCGGATAAATAAAAATTCTACGGAGCTGTCCGAAAACGGCTTCGTAGAATTTTGTTAAGATTATAAAAAGCGATTATACACAGTAGGAGACACTTTATGGCAGAGGCAAAGAGAGATTATTATGAGGTGCTCGGGGTAGGCAGGGATGCCGACGACGCGGCGATCAAAAAGGCTTACCGCGTGCTTGCGAAGAAGTATCATCCTGACATGAATCCGGGAGATAAAGAGGCGGAGAAGAAATTCAAGGAAGCTTCAGAAGCGTACGCAGTGCTGAGCGACCCTGAAAAACGCCGTCAGTATGACCAGTTCGGCCACGCGGCATTTGAAGGCGGAGCCGGAGGCGCAGGGGGATTCAGCGGTTTTGATTTCAACGGCGCTGATTTCAGTGATATTTTCGGCGACATCTTCGGCGATCTGTTCGGCGGAGGCCGCAGAGGCGGCAGAGCGAACAACGGTCCTATGAAAGGGGCAAATATCAGGAAAAGCATCCGCATTACATTTGAAGAAGCAGTATTTGGATGTGAGAAAGAGCTTGACCTCATCCTGAAAGATCCCTGTGAGGATTGTAATGGGTCAGGGGCAAAGCCGGGGACGTCTCCTGAAACCTGTTCAAAATGCGGAGGCCGGGGACAGATCGTCTATACTTCCCAGTCATTCTTCGGCACTGTGCAGAATGTCCAGACCTGTCCGAGCTGCGGTGGTTCGGGAAAGGTCATCAAAGAGAAATGCCCGAAATGTTCCGGTACAGGATATACATCCAGCAGAAAAAGGATCAAAGTATCTATTCCGGCAGGCATTGACAACGGACAGAGCGTCCGGATTCGCGATAAGGGTGAACCGGGAGTAAACGGAGGACCAAGAGGAGATCTTCTTGTGGAGGTCAATGTTTCCAGACACCCGGTATTCCAGAGGCAGGATGTGCATATCTTCTCCACTGTGCCGATTTCTTTTGCAGTGGCAGCATTGGGGGGAGACGTCCGCATCCCGACTGTGGACGGAGATGTGATCTATACCGTGAAAGCCGGCACAAAGACGGACACAAAAGTGCGTCTGAAAGGAAAAGGTGTGCCATCGTTACGCAATTCACAGGTGAGAGGCGACCACTATGTCACATTGGTCATCCAGACACCGGAGCGCCTGAGCGCTGAGGCAAAAGAAGCGCTGCGTAAGTTCGATGAACTCACCGGGAATACCCTGAACCAGAATATTGGGGGAGGGGAAAAGGAGAAGAAGAAAAAGAAAGGCTTCATGGAAAAAGTGAAGGAGGCCTTTGAGGAATAAATCTGGATTTTACTCTTGAAATTTCCTATATACAGCGGTATTCTATACTACGTTGTTAAAGCAAAAAAAGTAAAACTCAGGATGGTCTTTTCCCTGTCAGGCATCTGCCATACCGGGGAAAAGCGCCGAAGGTGTAAGCGGCATCAGGAAGGCTCAAAATGATGAAATAAAATGTATGTTTCATACTCTCTGAGACAGTAAAAACAGTCTGTGTTCGTCCCTGCATATAGGCGGATGAGTGCAGACTGTTTTTTATAGATGCGGAAAAGTGACAGATAATTTATTTATGTCTTTTCTTTTGTATAACAAAAAAAGTGGATGATTTCATTAAACCGATAATCTTTTTCTGGAAAGAAGTTGTTCTGAAAATACATGATAATGTGTTTTGGGGATTGCATTATACTATATTTTGTATTAGAATTAGTTTTAGACGGATTGCGGCGCTGTAAGACAGCGTTATGCCAAATACACAATAAAAAGGATAGGAGAGAAGCGGGATGAAGATCATCAAGAGAAACGGAGCAGAAGAAGTATTTGATATCAAAAAGATCGTAATTGCTGTGACGAAAGCAGACACATCATCGGAAAGCAGGAGTCTGACAGATGCCCAGATCGAGGATATTGCAGAATTCGTAGAATTTAAATGTAATAAACTGAATCGTGCGGTATCCGTGGAAGAGATACAGGACATGGTAGAAAACCAGATCATGGCAACGGGAGCTTTCGATCTGGCAAGAAGATATGTAAGATACCGTTTCAAACGTTCCCTTGTCAGAAGAGCAAATACAACGGACAACCGCATTCTCTCCCTGATCGAGTGCAACAATGAGGATGTGAAACAGGAGAATTCCAATAAAAATCCTGCTGTCAACAGTGTGCAGAGGGATTACATGGCGGGCGAAGTAAGCCGCGACCTGACGCAGAGGATGCTGCTTCCGGAGGATATCGTGGAAGCAGACAAGGCAGGGATCATCCATTTCCATGATTCAGACTATTATGCGCAGCATATGCACAACTGCGACCTGGTCAATCTTGAGGACATGCTCCAGAATGGCACAGTCATCAGCGGGACTATGATCGAGAAGCCCCACAGCTTTTCCACGGCATGTAATATCGCCACACAGATTATCGCGCAGGTGGCGAGTAACCAGTACGGTGGACAGAGTATCTCTCTTGCACATCTTGCGCCGTTCGTGCAGGTTTCAAGGGATAAGATCCGTGCAGAGGTGCTTGGAGAGATGAAGCTGGTCGGCATTGAGTATCCTGCGGAGGTGCTGGATGAGATCGTGGAAGGACGCTTGAAAAAAGAGATCACCAAGGGGGTCCAGACCATCGAATATCAGGTTATCACACTGATGACGACCAACGGACAGGCTCCTTTCCTGACAGTATTTATGTATTTGAACGAGGCGAAAAACGAGGCGGAGAAGAAAGACCTGGCCATGATCATTGAGGAGACTCTGAAACAGCGCTATCAGGGCGTGAAGAACGAGGCGGGCGTATGGGTGACCCCGGCGTTCCCCAAGCTGATCTATGTGCTTGAGGAGGATAATATCGATGAAGGCACACCATATTATTATCTGACAGAGCTTGCGGCAAAATGTACTGCAAAGCGCCTTGTGCCGGACTATATTTCTGAGAAGAAGATGAAAGAACTCAAAGAGGGCAACTGCTTCCCGGTGATGGGGTGCAGGAGCGCCTTGAGCCCATGGCAGGATGAGAATGGAAATTACAAATTCTACGGACGCTTCAATCAGGGTGTTGTGACTATCAACCTTGTGGACGTTGCCCTGTCTTCAGGCGGAGACAAGGAAAAGTTCTGGAAAATTTTTGACGAGAGGCTGGAGCTTTGCTACCGTGCGCTCATGTGCAGGCACAATCGTCTGAAAGGTACGTTGTCCGATGCAGCTCCGATCCTCTGGCAGTACGGCGCTCTGGCACGTCTGAAAAAAGGCGAGACCATCGACAAGCTGCTCTATGGCGGATATTCTACGATTTCTCTCGGATACGCAGGTCTGTATGAGTGCGTGAAATACATGACTGGGAAATCACACACAGATCCGGAGGCGACGCCGTTTGCCCTGGATGTGATGAAATATATGAATGAGGCATGCGATAAGTGGAAAGCGGAGACAAACATCGGATTCAGCATTTACGGCTCACCTATTGAGAGCACCACATACAAGTTTGCGAAATGCCTCCAGAAGAGATTTGGTATCGTGCCGGGCGTGACAGACAAGAGCTATATCACGAACAGCTATCATGTGCATGTGTGTGAGGAGATCGATGCCTTTGAAAAGCTGAAATTCGAGTCCCAGTTCCAGGCTCTCTCCACAGGCGGCGCCATCAGCTATGTGGAAGTCCCGAACATGCAGGACAATATCCCGGCAGTGCTCCAGGTAATACGTTTTATCTATGACAACATCATGTACGCTGAGCTGAACACAAAGAGCGATTACTGCCAGGAGTGCGGTTATGACGGAGAAATCCAGATCGTGACAACTGAGGACGGAAAGCTTGAGTGGGAATGCCCCCACTGCGGCAACCGCAACCAGGATACACTCAACGTTGCAAGACGTACATGCGGTTATATCGGCACACAGTTCTGGAATCAGGGAAGAACACAGGAAATCAAGGAAAGAGTGCTCCATCTGTAATCCATAAAATGGATGCGTGCGGCTGAAAATGCAGTATGGTTCTTAAACAGGAGACAACAAGATGCATTACGGTGAAATAAAAAAATGTGACATTGCAAACGGAGAGGGAGTCAGAGTCTCCCTCTTCGTTTCCGGTTGTACCCATCACTGTCCGGGCTGCTTTAATGAGGATACATGGGAGTTTGATTACGGAATCGAATATACGCAGGACACAGAGGATGACATATTGGAAGCTCTGGCTCCGGCCTATATCAACGGTCTCTCGCTCCTCGGAGGAGAGCCTTTTGAGCCGCAGAATCAGGAAGTCCTTGTCAGACTGTTAAGAAAAGTGAAGGATCGGTATCCGGAGAAAAATATCTGGTGTTACAGCGGATACCTCTTTGATAAAGAACTGCTCGGTGAAAGCCGCGCAAAATGTGAATACACGGATGAGATGCTTTCTATGCTGGACGTGCTTGTGGACGGACGGTTCGTGGAAGCGCTCAAGGACATCCGCCTGGTGTTCCGGGGATCATCGAACCAGCGGGTGATCGACGTAAAGAAAAGTCTGGAGACAGGAACTATCGTGCCGTGGGAGCCTAAAGTGAAGCGCGGGATGTGAGATCTGTCTTTGTTATATAGTTTGATATCGAAAAATTAGTCTGACTAACGTGCGCCGGCACATCGATATCCTCGCGGACCCACTTGCGTTCGGGCCGCAGCGCAGCGGTACATAGGATCGCAAAAAACGCGATCCAAGTGCCGGCGCTGCTTTACGGTCCTTGAGGGATATTGATGTGCCGGCTTATTCATTTAAAATACATTCCAACAGTCGAGGCAGAGCGGAGCGGCTTTGCGTTATGACAGGTATCCGGGAGCGGATATTTTATCAATGTGAGAAAGAGCAGATTTTACTTGGTTTTACATACGCGTTTCCACAGTTTGCCGCAGGCGCTCCTGCATTTGTGGCCGATGCCCTGCTTCAGTACGCGGAAGATTCCCCACATACCGGATTCTATATCCCATTTCACGCTGCCGGAGCGGTAGAGGTAGTCGCCGGGGCAGGAAGCGCCGTCTTTTAGTTCCATGGTGAAGGTGTTGCCGATGCTGACGCCTCCCTGGAGCGGGATCACCCTGGAGAAGGGGTCCGCCGGCTGCTCTTTCCACTGGTGGCCGTGGATGGTGAATCCTACGTTTCGGGGTTTATCTGCAGGCATCATAGTGCGGAAGATGACCCGCTCTCCGGTATAGGCCTTAAACAGCGGTGTCGCCGGGTCCCCGTGGACGCGGCTGCTGAAGATCAGGGAAATACGGTCATCAGATTTCAGCCTGTTGGCAAAGCGCTCGGAGCGGTAATTGTATCCTTTTTCCCCAGTGTCTTCGTCATCCACGGCTTCGCCTTCATCCTCACGTATTGTTTTCACAAGCTTGCCGTCAGCATCCAGCATACGGATCCCATTCTGGATCATCACTACACATTCACGGAAACTTTCTGTGCCCGGGGCAGTGATGACAGCCTCCTCCTCGTGAAGTGCTTTTGAGAGAGAAAAACTGCGGTACCATGAAGCCCCTGCCGGCTCAATGATAATGGCTCCGAATAAGCCGTGATATCTGTGGTTTCGCATGTCTCCGAAGGAGTGGATGATGCAGGGACCGTATTCCTGGTCCGCATACCAAAGATATTTCCTGCTCTCGCCTGGTCCTACAGTCTGTTCCCGGTTGTTGTATCCTACATTGATTCCGGAATCGCAGACCGGGTCATAATTGAGGAACTGCGGATTTAAGGAAACCCGCATGGAGGGCTTGTGCTTAAAATCCAGGGGAACCCTGGGATAGTCAAAATATTTTACCGGATGTTCAGGATCGAACAGATTGTGAAGGGTGACTTCGATCCATTCTCCTGCGTTTGCCCGAAGTATAAGGGGCTTTGGATCATAGTACCCGCACAGTGCCCGGTCAACATCCTCAAGCGGCACGAACAGCAGTCCGTCCGGGTCGTGATCCCCGTGGCGGTTATAGGGGATGTTCTGCTGGATGGCAGCGACTTCGTATTTGCGGATGACTGCATCTTTGCCGGGGCAGGGAGGCAGCGGCAGTATGCGGTCTTTTCCTCTGCATAGTGGTTTCAGATGTCTGACAGGTTTTTCGTGTGCCCGCAGGATGCCCCAGAGCCCCAGCCAGGCATCGTCAATTCCACCGAAATAGTAGAGGTAATCTCCAGGGGCGTAT
Source organism: uncultured Mediterraneibacter sp. (assembly GCA_944383695.1). GTDB lineage: Bacteria > Bacillota > Clostridia > Lachnospirales > Lachnospiraceae > Mediterraneibacter. The sequence continues at coordinate 36,086 of CALWQP010000019.1, read as the reverse complement.
TTCTTTGTGATGCGAAGATTAAACGCCTCGGAGATGCCGATGGTCTGGGAGGCGACAAGAGGGGAGTGGGGATCGGCAATCTCTCGTTGCCAGGACAGCCCGGTCAGGTTGAACGCATGCTGTTCTTCGTGGGCGCCGTCCAGCAGGCGGATGACGATTTCATCTCCCGGGTAGGTCTCCAGGATGGGAGTGGCAGGGTCTCCGTGGACAAGAGAGCTGAATATATAAGCCGGGTCCTCGTGGCATTTGAGCCGTTCCCGCATAGGCTCACATCGGTAGTTGATGCCCATTACGCCGGGATCATCGTGGGAGCCGGGGACTGACGGGGGATTCAGCGGATTGCCGTTTCTGTCAAATAGAAAGGCAAAGTCATGGACAAACAGGGCAAATTCCCGGAAGGAAGTACCGTCCCTGCGTCGGATCACTGCCTGGGTGCCGCGCTTCAGTTCTTTGCCGCTGCGGACGCTGTGGAAAGTGGCTCCGGCTTCCTCGATGATCATGGCTCCGAACATGCCGTGCATCTGATGGGAGTTGGCAAACAAATGATCGTGGAAAAAGACGGTCCGCAGTTCTGTGTCCGCGAAGAAACGCTCGATTAGTGTTTCATATTTCCTTGCCCCGGCAATGTTGTTCCAGCCGTTTGCAGCGCCGTCAGAAACGATGGTGTCAAACTTTACCAGATGGACGTGATGCCCCACGATGTCTGTCAGCGTCTCCATCTGGAAGGGACTTTCTTCCAGGCGCTCGGGAAGCAGGTTGGTGAAGCGGAACTCAATACAGTCGCCGGCGTTGGCCCTAATGACAAGGGGCTCTACCTTGATTTTCTGCTCCTCTACCTTTTTTATATAGCAATCCAGGCCGCCGTGGTACTCCAGGTCTTCCTTCAGGACGAAGAACCGGCCCTGGGGATCATGCCATCCGTAACGGTTATAAGTCACTTTTGCCTGGACAACAGCGATCTCAAATACTTTAACGTGTGTTTCGTCCGGGATATGCGGAGCTTGGGATTTTTTATCCGGTGAGCAGGCATTATCCTCTTTGTCTTCGGGGCAGGAGCGGAGATTGTTATCTTCTGGACAGGAACCGGGCTTTCTGTCCGCATGGCAGGGCCAGGGCTTTCCATCCGCATGGCAGGGGCAGGTCTCGGAGTAGAGGGCTCCGGGGGCAAAGTCTTTCACAAAATTAGCCTGTTCCAGATTGGTTGGCTGGATTTTGTTTGTACCGTCCGGATTTAAGATTCCAAGAGGCGGCTGCAGCGGTCTCTCCACAAAAGTTCCGTTGATAAAATTAGGGTATCCGGGGTGTTTCTTATCCTTAGGTGGAGGTGCGGCGCGGTCTTTCAGAGGCATTAGAGGCGGTATTTCTGTGCCGTCGGGAAGTCTGCCGTTTCCGTCCTCCAGCCTGTCGTGGATTCGCCACAGAGTCCACATCCCTTCGTGAAAATGGGGATAGAGATGGCAGTGGAAAATTACGTCCCCGATGGTTTCCGTCAGGCTGCCCGCGCCGTGGAGAATGTCCAGGGTGTAACATTCCTGAGGGCTGAGTGTGATAGAATCCAGAATAGTGGAAACCGGATTCTCAGCTTCCAGTCTCCACTGATGATTGTGGAGATGGAACACATGGGTCTCCTTCACTCCGCCATGGATGAGCCGTATTTTTGCCGGGTCTCCCACATAGGCGCGCAGGATGGGCGGTGCAGGGTCACCGTAGACCCAGGAGCTCATGGAAATATCTTCCCCGCTGTCCGCGTGGTCATCAGTCAGAGGAGGACGGTTTCTCATTGGCTCTGAACGGTAGCTGATTCCTGTGGTGGAAGATGGAAGCCCGGTGTGGGGATCCACAGGAGGATTTCCGTCTTTGTTGCGTATTTCCAGTTCATCATGGAAAAATACGGCGTATTCCCGGAAAGCCCGCCTGCCGGGAGAGTAGATATCCGCGAACAGACCGCTTTCGAGCTCACTGCCTGTCTGTGGGTCCAGCCATTTGGACTGGGGAGCTTCCACAATGATAGCTCCAAACAGTCCGTGGATATTCGTCCCTTCTTCGCTGCTTCTTGTATCGCCCATATCGCAGAACAGATACACGCCCTCCTGTCTGGCGTACCAGGTGTAGATGATTTTATTGCGGGTGGTGGTATTTTTGTTAAATCCTGCACTGGTCCCATCAGATGTCTGTACGTCATAATCCATCCCCAACACATGGATGGAAAGCGCCCGGTCCAGGGAATGAGAGAAAGTGATCACGACTTTTTCCCCTTTGTTCGCCCTTATGACAAGCGGTTTCACTTCTTCATAAGGCTGGGGAATCTCTTTGGAAAAATTGCGCAGCGCTTCTTTGCAGATGCGGTCTGCATCCTTTTTCAGTACATAAAGAAGCCCATTTGGATCATGATCTCCGTATTTGTTGTAAACAATGGGAATTTGAATGGCTTCAATCTCATAATAGCGGGTCTGGTCAGCACAGGGATAATTGCAAAGCTCCATTTTTTAGCCCTCCTATCGTGTCTTTTTTGTTTCCAGGATGCGGATATAGTGGTTGGCTTCCCTGAGCACATGGTCTGCCAGAAGGGGCAGGATGATGGAGGAGATCTGTCCGCCTAAGATGCCCTTTGCGCCGGCTGCTTTGAAGTCCCGGTATTTTATTGTCTCTTTCAGCGTCCGCTCTGTTGTACCGTTTGCCAGGCTGTCACGTTTGCGCGCTGTATCGAGAAGTCTGGCATAATCTTTTGAAAAGTCATCGGCAGTCTCGATCAGCTGTGCTTCTGAAGGGTCTAATAGCCCGCGGATGAACCATGCGTGTTCCATCATGATTTGATTCCAGAACTCCTCGGTCTCATAGAAGTTCTGATAACAGAGATTTCGGTTTGTAAGGAGCTGTTCTACAATATCCCGATAAAGTTTTGCTTCCCGGATAATGTGTTCGATGAGGAGAGGATAATTGGCAGTGAAAAGTTTTCCGCTGTTTACCCGGTGCAGGATGCGCTCCTTGAAACGGATCAGTTCGCCGAGCAGTCTGTAAGCCCGCTCGTTGATGCGAAGGACCGGCTGGAACAGCGGCCGGTTTGCGCTCTGTAAGCAGTCACAGCGAAGCTGCCGGGTCTCCTCTGTGGTTCCGGTGTCAATGGAGATGCCGCTCAGGGACATGGTCCTTTTTTCTGCAGGGATGGTAAATTCCGTGACCAGCTCACCGGAATTAAGGACCGATTCCTGGATGTGTCCGTCAGAGAGTTTGACCACATCTTGAAGAAGCTCTTCAAATTTCCGTCGGAACTTATCGGCCTCCTCGATGAAGTCTTTTTCACAGCAGGGAAATCCTGCTTCCAGGAAAAGAGAGTGTTCTTTCATAATTCTTGCAAAAAACAGATGGCTTTCCAGCGAAAGCGTAACATAATCATTCATATTTATTCATACCTTTTTAGTTTAGACTTTGTTACAGTATATGTGGGAGGGGGAGGAAGGGGTACTGGTCCTGCCGGTATCCGGATGGAGGCAGAGCTGTGTTTTACCCGCCGCAGACAAGGGACAGGTTACAAAAAATACAGGGCGTGTTGTAATTTCTGTAAAAAGCCATGCATGCGCAGGGAGGATAATTCGATAAAAGTGCCGCTTGCCTATTTTAAGAAAAATATGACAGGGAATAATGTAGGCGCGGCAAAAAAATCTTGACTTATTTTAACATTCTACATATAATAAGTGGGTACATGAAAAAGACTGAGAAGAGGAAGAGTAAGAGCGTACCGTTTTAAGAGAGCTGCCGGGTGGTGCGAGGCAGCAGCGTAAGTTCTGAACTGGCCTCAGAGTTCTCTCGTTGAAACGGCGGCCGCGATCCGCATTGAAGAGGAGCGGGAACATGAGTAGATGAGAGCGGGAATTCCCGTTACAGAATAAAATGAGTGCATCTGTCCCGGACAGTTGAAGAAGAGTGGTACCACGGAAATGAAGCCTTTTCGTCTCTTGGATTTCTGAGAGGAAGGGGCTTTTCTTTATGTGCAGTGCCGGGATATCCGGGAAAAGGAGTATACAGACAGGCAAAGGCATTCCGCTGGAAAATGCGGCTGGCACAGAGCAAGATCAAAGAAAGAGAGGAACTATTACGATGGGCACAAAGATTGTGTACAATCACAAAGCGATCGAGAAAAAATGGCGCGAGAGATGGGCGGAAACCCCGGTCAACCAGCGTCTCGATGACAATGGAAACAAGAAGCAGAAATATTACTGCCTCGACATGTTTCCGTATCCTTCAGGAAACGGACTTCATGTAGGACACTGGAGAGGGTATGTGATCTCTGATGTATGGAGCCGCTACAAACTCCAGCAGGGATACTATATCATCCACCCCATGGGATGGGATGCTTTCGGACTTCCGGCTGAGAACTATGCCATCAAGATGGGCGTCCACCCGGCAAAATCCACAGCAGAGAATGTGGCAAACATCAAAAAGCAGATCAATGATATCGCTGCGCTCTATGACTGGGATATGGAAGTCAACACGACAGACCCTGCCTTTTATAAATGGACGCAGTGGATTTTCGTGAAAATGTTCAAAGCAGGACTTGCATATGAGAAAGAGTTCCCTATTAACTGGTGTCCGTCCTGTAAGACTGGTCTTGCTAATGAGGAGGTCGTAAACGGAAAATGCGAGCGCTGCGGTGCAGAGGTGACAAAGAAGAACCTGCGCCAGTGGATGCTGCGTATCACAAAATATGCGGATCGCCTGTTAAATGACCTGGATAAGCTGGACTGGCCGGAGAAGGTCAAGAAGATGCAGACAGACTGGATCGGCAAATCCTACGGCGCAGAGGTGGATTTCCCGGTAGAGGGCAGGGACGAAAAAATCACAGTTTATACGACAAGACCGGATACGCTTCATGGCGCAACTTTCATGGTCCTGGCCCCGGAGCACGGGCTGGCGAAGTCTCTTGCAACATCGGAAACAAAAGACGCAGTGGAAAAATACATCTACGAGGCTTCCATGAAGTCAAATGTAGACCGTATGCAGGATAAAGAAAAGACCGGCGTATTTACAGGAAGCTATGCCATAAACCCGCTGAACGGCGCAAAGACGCCGATCTGGCTGTCAGACTACGTGCTTGCAGACTATGGTACAGGAGCCATCATGTGTGTACCGGCACATGATGACCGTGACTTTGAGTTCGCAAAGAAATTCAATATTCCGATCGTCCAGGTCATCGCAAAGGACGGCAAAGAGATCGAGAACATGACAGAAGCATACACAGAGGCAGCAGGCACGATGATCAATTCCGGTGAGTGGAACGGAATGGAGTCTGCTGTGCTCAAAAAAGAAGCTCCCCATATCATTGAGGAGAGAGGTCTTGGCCGTGCAACAGTGAACTACAAGCTCCGTGACTGGGTATTCTCCCGCCAGCGTTACTGGGGTGAGCCGATCCCGATCGTACACTGTCCGGACTGCGGCGCTGTGCCTGTGCCGGAGGAAGAACTTCCGCTGACACTTCCGGAGGTCGAGTCATACGAGCCTACCGGAACCGGAGAGTCCCCGCTTGCCGCTATTGACGAGTGGGTGAACTGTAAGTGCCCGGTATGCGGAAAACCTGCGAAGAGAGAGACTAACACCATGCCTCAGTGGGCGGGATCTTCCTGGTATTTCCTGCGCTATGTGGATAACCACAATGACAAGGAACTGGTATCCAGAGAGAAAGCAGACGAGATGCTTCCGGTGGATATGTACATCGGCGGTGTGGAGCATGCGGTGCTTCATCTGCTGTACTCCAGGTTCTATACAAAATTCCTGTGCGACATCGGCGTGATCGACTTTGACGAGCCGTTCCACAAGCTGTTCAACCAGGGAATGATCACCGGAAAGAACGGGATCAAGATGAGCAAGTCAAAAGGAAACGTGGTTTCACCGGATGACCTTGTGCGTGATTACGGCTGCGATTCCCTGAGAATGTATGAGCTCTTCGTGGGACCGCCGGAGCTGGATGCAGAGTGGGACGACAGAGGTATTGACGGTGTCAACCGTTTCCTGAAGCGCCTCTGGACACTGCTCATGGACAGCAAGGATCAGGATATCAGGGCAACGAAAGAAATGATCAAGCTCCGTCACAGAATGGTGTACGACATCACGACACGTCTGGAGAGCTTCAGCCTGAATACGGTCATCTCCGGATTCATGGAGTACAATAATAAATTTATCGAGCTGGCAAAGAAAGAGGGCGGCATCGACAAAGAGACCCTGGAGACGATCGCAGTGCTGATCTCACCGTTTGCACCGCATTTTGCTGAGGAAATGTGGGAACAGCTCGGACATACGGAGACCGTGTTCAAGGCAGGATGGCCGACCTATGACGAGGATGCCATGAAGGATGATGAGATCCAGATCCCGGTACAGATCAACGGCAAGACAAAAGCAGTTGTGAGCATTTCTGCGGAGGCTTCCAAGGAAGAGGCGATCGCTGCCGGAAAAGAAGCGGTCGCAGGCAAGCTGACTGGGAATGTGGTGAAGGAGATTTATGTTCCGAAGAAGATTATTAATATTGTCATGAAATAATTGAGAAGAAATTCTCAGAATTGAATAAGGTGCTTGGAAATATTGAAAAGTTCGCTGAAAATCAAGGTTTACAGACATTTTTCTTCAAAGAAAAGGTATCGCAGAATACCGCAAAATATCGTAACAGATTTTTAAAATGGAGTAAATTTGGAGTAAAAGCTGAAAGAAAATGGAGTAAATATTTCAAGGCTGTATTGAGAAATGGCGTGGATAATGGAAACATTGTCTGCGCTGTTTTTATGTATAATGCTATATGTGAGATAATCTAATGGGATTGCTAATGAATAGGGTAATCTCCTCCCGTTTGTTTTCTTGCGGTCTTGAAAGGCGTGGAGTATAATAAAAGACACAAAATGGAATTATGGAGATGATATTATGGGTTTGTTAGAAAGGATATTTGGAAAAAGAAAAAAAGAAACGAAAGAACAAGTTGTTTATCAAAATTCTGGGAATGAAAATATATCAACAAATGATAGAAGCTCTTTCCAAACACATAAAAGAGGATTTGTATCAACAAATAAAATGGAAATTGATAACAATGCTCTTAGTGCTTTGAGACAGAGATATATTGCATTTGACGTAGAGACAACTGGATTAAGCCCATACAATGACCGAATCATTGAAATAGGGGCAGTTTTATTTGAAAATGGCATACCAGTAAAGCGGTATGGAACATTGGTAAATGCAATGGTTAATATACCGTCTACTGCGTCTGCTATAAATCATATTACTAATCAGATGATAAAAAATGCACCAACTGAAAAAGAAGTCTATGCAGATTTAATTGATTTCCTAGGAGATGCCTTACAAGAAAAAACTGCTATTTGCGCACATAATGCCAAATTTGATATGGATTTTTTGTCACAAACGCTTATGAGACTAGGATACAATGCAAAAATAAATTATGTCGACACACTTTCGTTGTCCAGAAAGCTGATAAAAGGGCTTATCAACTATAAGCAAGATACTGTGGCGATTCATTTTGGTTTACATAATGCAAATGCACATAGAGCCGAAACTGATGCTGAAATATGTGGTAGTATTTTTGGAAAACTCTTAGAAATAATGGAGAAAGACCAAGAAAAAAATAGAGTTGCTATGGAAAGAAGTAAACCCTCAGAAGAGGAAATGGAAGTCTGTGCCGTAATTCATAATATAATCTCATCAAGAAATGGTAATACGGATTTGCTTGGATTTTATAAGAACAGTAGTGGGTATGTTGATGTGTATTATCTCTATAGTATTATTAAGTTCAAATTTGCAAAAAAAGGAAAATACATAATTGTTGCAAAAGACTTGAAAGGTATTGAGAAATATACAAAAGAACCATGTACAATGTCGGAAGGAGGTTCTGATTTCGTTAGATTATTTTTTAATTCTCCGCTTGATTTGGAAATATTGGGAGATTACATTTTTGATGCATACAAGGCTGTTCAAAAGTCTGCTGACGAGTATCTCGAATACAATAGGAGCTATTTGCCTGAATACAAGAATGGTGCGATTATGAATAATGCACTTTCCACAACGGATGTAAAAAATATTCTATTATCTATACGTAGCAAAGACTATCAGAATCAGAATGTCATTGTAAAAACAGAAGCTGTTATTGATAGAGCCGATATAGAGATATATCCTGTAAATAATAGAGTCCCGATTTCTGAAATTATGAATTTGAATAATTGGGATAAAGGTTTTGACAAAGGGTATCCATTTTGGGAACAGGGGGAGAAGTATAGAAAATCTGGTAAATTTGAAGAGGCAATTGATTTATATGATAAAGCAAGATTTTATGGTTATTGTGCTCCTGTGTTGTTTGAGTCATATGCTATGGCATTTCATAAACTTAAAGACTATGATAACGAGATTGATATTTTAGATGAAGGAATTGAGCGTGAAGGAAAGCAAGGAACAAATATCAGTCGCATGATAACACGAAGAAATAACGCAATTAAAATGTTATTGAAGCAGAGAGAAAAAGAACGAAAAAGCAAGGAAAAAGAAGAAAAGGCAAGGTTAGAAGAAAATAGCGAATCTGGGAATAGAAAATCTACGCAGAAACGAGTGGGTCGCCCTGTCTTGCAACTGGATGATGATAAAAACATTATTGAACGATATGAAACGATTGCCGAAGCGGTAAGAAAAACAGGTATTGATTCTAAGAGTATTCGTGATGCTGCCAAAGGAGTTCAGAAACATGCCGGAGGTTTTGTGTGGCGGTATGCAGATGAATATGAAACTGAGTAGTTTAAGAATTTTTTTGAAATCACAGTTTGTAGCGGACAGAATTGTCCGCTATTTCTGCTTGTAGTGGAAAACTACTGTTTTAAAAGGTTCTATGCCGTGTCGGATGTGCCAGCGAGAGTAATAAAGATTGATTTCCAAAGAAGTTGGTACTCCATTGATTTTATTATGCTCCTGCTCCATAGATTTGATAGTTTTGTTCAAATTCCAGTATTTATATACAACTACTTTTATTTCTGTTTCCCGTGTATTTTCACCGCTAAAGGATATACTGTTTACAACAGAGTAATCCGGAAGACTGACATAATAAGAGAATGTCAGAAATATACATAAAGTAATGCACACGGCTGTTATTTTTCGTTTCACTATTATACACCTCGATTTAAAAAGTAAAGGGATAACTATATAATACCTCACTATATAGTGAATTACTACACAAAGATTTATCAAATATACTTTGTGTAGGGAGTGAGGCGAATGGAATACGGTCATTTGGAATTACGTATAGAAGAATTGCTGAAAGAAAGAGGCATTAGTAAAAATACTATTTGCCGTGAGTTAGATATACCGAGGGCAAATTTTAACAGATATTGCAGGAATGAATTTCAGAGATTGGACGCAAACCTGATATGTAAATTATGCAGTTATTTGGAGTGTGAAATTGGCGAATTGATAGTATATGTCAAAGAATGAAAGTCTGACGGATTTGTAACGATTCGTGTAGGTTTTTGTTATGTCGGAAGAAAATGAAGTGAGGTCAAGGAACAAGGCGGAGCCGATACGCCGTAGGGCAGTCCTTGACGGAACGGACACAGCCAACAGCACCATGATACAGCAGAGGACTTGAAAGGTCGAAAACCTTGCAAGTCCTCTTGTCTGTTATCTGGTATTTCGCAGATATAGTGATTCCTTTTCCAGTTCCCTGACAAATCTTTTGATGTAGCCGTTTTCTGTTTCACTGCTGAGGAGATACCGCTTCTCACTCTGGGAGTAATTGAGTTCTGAAATTTTCGGAGTGAGCGTTTCTGCGTCTATGCCGTAATAGTAGATTGTAGAAGTATCCAGCACCATATAAATGCTGTCAAAGTCTCTTGTAAATACAGAGTGTTTTTCAGCACTGAAAAGCTCTGCCGGACATTCGTAAAAATCGGCACTGTCTTCCCGTAAAAAAATAGGTATCAAATGCATTTCGTTCATGCTTCGGTTGACAAGAACATAGAAACGTGGAATAAGTGCGGAATATTGAGTCATCATGGCGATATACATATCTTCTGTACTGTCGAGAAGATATTCGGAACAGGTATTGTTATAAAAGACATACGGCAGGACAGTACCGTCTGTTTCCGGCGTAGTCTGCATGGGAACGTTTTCACCACAGAGCCACCGCAAATCTACATCTAAAGAATCAGCGATAAGTTGCAGTTTATCGGCTTTTGGATTGTATTGACCTGAAAGATAGGAACTGAACGCTCCTTTGCTGATTCCCGTGTCTTTTACAATATCAATCTGTTTTTTGTTTCTGGCTTTCATAGCAAATCGAATCCGTTCTGCGATTGTATTCATCTGAAAAATCCCTCACTTTCCATATCTCGTTATAACTTGTTATATCTTTTCTCTTAAATTCACTATACCACAGGTTCAGAAAAAAGAAAACAAAAAGTTTATAAAAAACTAAACTTTCTATTGCAAATGTGAAAAGAACGTGCTATGATACACATAGTTCAGAAATAACTGAACTATGTGACGTCATATAAAAAGAACTGAAAATAAAAAAGCTGTCCTATCGGCTGGACGGGGAGAAAGGAAAATGCATGGAGATTACGTTGACAAAAGAACAGGTCAGAGAAGCCTTTGGAGAACTCCGCTATATGGGAGCTGACGTTTGTTACCGCTATGACAGGGAGAACAAGAAGAAAACCGAGGAAGTGGAAGCCTTAAAACTTCATCTTGGGAGCATGAAGTTAGGAAACAGCGTGGACATTCGTTTGGAAGCAACGGAGCTTCCAAAGATTGAGCCGTATTCTGTGGTTGAACTGGACGGGGCAGTCTATTCTCCTTATGTGCAGAGAGGAAACTTCCCTGTGCTGGTGGAGCGGATTACCTGTAAAGGAATCCGTAGTATTTCAAACAAATAGGCATAGGCGGTCAAAGTTCCTGTCCCCATTCTGACGTACCAGACGGCAGGTTGGGGGCAGGACAACGGCAACGCCGTTGTAAGGTAAGGGGGTATGATTCGTTTGGAAGAAAGAAACGGAGATTTTCTTCCAGAACTCCCCTATACTAACAGGGGAGTAATACGGCAGAAAGAGGAATTATCGGCATTGATAGACTGGTGTCAGATAACCATAAAAGACGTTCCTCTTGAGGAAGTCATAGAACAGGTGCTTAGAATCCCGTTAGAACTTATGGAAGTGACTGGCTGTCAGAAAGGGATTGCAGGACATGAGCTGGTAGCGGTGTTTGATAACATTAAAGTGCTGAAACCTACGGGAAAAGCACAGTATCAGGGATTTCAGATTTTGATGAGCGGTTCAGGGTGCAGAAATTATGAAAATTTTCTGCAACTGAATGAGGAAACATGGTTTGATTTTTTGAAGCGAGTAAGCCGTTATCATGTGAATTTTCCAAGGATTGATCTGGCGATTGACGACAGAAAACCTTATCTGAGCATTCCTGTACTGATACAGCGGACAAAAGAGGGACTGCTGTCAGGCAAGATGAGAGAAGTGGATTTTCATGATTCAGGCGAACTGAAAGAAGATGTTTATCAAAGCAAGGGCGGGAGTCTTTATATTGGGAGTTCAGCAAGCAATTTGAGATTTGTATTCTATGAAAAGGGATATGAACAGAATAAAAAATATGGAAAAGAGTTAGAGGAAAACTGGAACAGGTATGAACTCAGATTCCGGCAGGAAATGGCGGTCAGTGCAGTACATGAATTATTGGAATATCAAGATGTGGCAAGGCTGGCAATGGAAGTGCTGAACAGCAAGATACGGTTTTTAGAATATCCGGCAGACTGTGCGACTACCCGGAAAAGGCTTTATCCTACTTACGGCGCATGGGCGGAACTGATGAAAGATATAGGCAAAGCAAAACTTACCATGCAACCACAGGAAAAAAGCCTGCAAAGAGTGTGGGATTGGCTGGAAAGAAGCGTTGCTCCGTCATTGAAGCTGTTCTCGGAACTGGGTAAGATTGAGAAAAAAGATTATATAGGAAATTTGATAGAAAATGGGAAAATGAACATTACACAGAGAAAGCTGTATGACGATTATATAAAGGCACGATATTTTGGAGAAAGGGGGTAATTCCATAGATAAGGCATTATTAAATTTGTCAGAATTTTGTGAGTATATGGGGATTGGAAAAACAAAGGCAAGAGAATTGCTGAACAATCCTAAGAATAAATTTACGGTACGCATTGGAAACCGGCTGTATGCCAACAAAAAGTGTCTTGACGAATGGCTGGAATATCAATGCAAAAGAGCTTGAAAAGAAACAGGAGCGCAGATATAATGAGAATTGAAATATTTGCTTTGCCGTTTTCTTTCACGGAAAGAAAGGAAAATCGGTATGGGTAAAGATTTAAAGGGCAGAGACTTAGGCAAAGGGATTTCTCAGAGAGCAGACGGACGATTTATCGCAAGATTTACAAGCAGGACAGGAAAAAGGATTACGCTCTACGATTTCAAACTGAATGAATTAAAGAGAAAACTGCGTGAAGCGATTTATGAAGATGAACATGGTTTGAACGGCAATGGAGAAAGTATTACCTTAAATGCGTGGTATGTGACGTGGACAGAGCTATACAAAAAGAAAACCGTTAAAATGACGACAATCTATAAGAACCACAGTTACTATAACGCAAGGGTGAGAGATTCTATCGGAAAAATGTATTTGCAGGATATAAAAACCTATCACGTTCAGAAATTTTTGAATGACCTGTTGGACAGCGGACTTTCTCACGGGACGGTTTCTAATATCCGGTTTATGCTGAGTGATATGTTTGATAAGGCGATATTGAGCGAATACATTCGGAAAAATCCCTGTGTCGGCGTAGAAATGCCAAAAGAAGTAAAGACAGAACGGCGTGTATTATCCAGAGAAGAACAGGAAAAATTCTTTTCTTTTGCGTCTTCTTACATACATATCAATGTTCTGAAGTTTGCTGTTACAACAGGATGCCGGATTGGAGAGATACTTGGGCTGAAATGGGAAGACTGTGATTTTGAAAGACGTGAAATCACAATCAACAAAACAATCCATTATTCAAAGGCTTCCAGTCCTGTCGAGGGTTCAAAATTCTTTTATACAACGGCGAAGACGGAATCGAGCAACCGTGTTATTCCTATGACGGACGAAGTATATGGAATTTTACAGAATCAGAAGATAAAGCAGACAGAACAGAAGATGTGGAAACGGTCTTTATGGAAACAGCATAAGGAATTTAAGAATCTCGTGTTTACCAGCGAAGACGGTTCGCCGATTTATTACAGTAATATCAACGGAGCGATTAAGGACTATATAGCGAAAATCAACGTGGTGGAAATCGCACTGGCGAAAGAAGAAAAACGAGAGCCACAGATTTTCAAGCCCTTTACCTGTCATACTCTGCGACATACATACGCTACAAGGTGTTATGAAAATGGAGTAGACCAACAGGTAGTGCAGAAGTTGTTAGGTCATTCTTCGCTGGCAATGACAACAGATTTGTACACGCATGTATCAGAAAACAGGAAAAAAGAAGAAGTAGCTGAATTGAAAATTCTGGCTTAAAATTGGAGTAAAAATGGAGTAAATCCTGAAATAAGTACAAAAAACAGCGCAAAATAGGCATTTTCAGGCGGATATAAATATTGTAATGAAGTAAGATATAGGGTTGACATTCCCATTGCACCGTGGTAAAGTCTTTTTAAACCGTTGAGGAAGAGCAAGTAACTTCAAGATACTGCTTTACAGAGAGCTGTAGATGGTGGGACTGCGGCAGGTAAGTGGTGAGGTGAATGGGCTTCTGAGGGCGAGCTGAACGCTGAGTGTATCTAATGGCAAGTAGGTGAGACGGAGACCAGACTTCGTTAATAAAAGGAGCATATGACAGTATGCATGAGAGGATGTTTATCACATCAAGCCGGGTGGTACCGCAGGAGTTTGTATATCAGCTCTTGTCCCTGCAATGTTTCATTTGTATGGGATGAGAGCTTTTTTTGTTTGGTCAGACAGGCTTGAAATCCCGGAATTAAGAAAGGAGAAGAAAAATGAGCGAGAAAAAGATCCCTTACAAAATCTACCTTGAAGAGAGTGAGATGCCGAAAACTTGGTATAATGTCCGCGCGGATATGAAGAATAAGCCGGCGCCGCTCCTCAATCCGGCGACATATGAGCCTATGACTGCAGAGGAGCTTGGCGCTGTGTTCTGCGATGAACTTGTAAAGCAGGAGCTGGACAATGATAACCGCTATATCGAGATTCCCGAGAAGATCCGGGATTTCTACAAGATGTATCGTCCGTCGCCGCTTGTCCGCGCATACTGCCTAGAGGAGAAGCTTCAGACTCCGGCAAAGATTTACTATAAATTCGAAGGGAACAATACAAGCGGAAGCCATAAGCTCAATTCTGCTATCGCCCAGGCGTTTTATGCAAAGGATCAGGGCTTAAAAGGCGTGACAACAGAGACGGGAGCAGGACAGTGGGGAACAGCGCTTTCCATGGCATGCTCTTACCTTGACCTGGACTGCAAAGTATTTATGGTAAAATGCTCCTATGAGCAGAAACCATTCCGCCGCGAGGTGATGCGTACTTACGGCGCAAGCGTGACTCCGTCCCCATCGGAGACCACAGAGGTGGGCAGAAAGATCCTTGCAGAGCATCCGGGAACGACAGGAAGCCTTGGATGCGCCATCTCAGAGGCAGTTGAGGTAGCGACTCATACAGAAGGGTACAGATATGTGCTTGGGAGTGTGTTGAATCAAGTGCTGCTGCATCAGTCTATCATTGGCGTTGAGACGAAGGTCGCTATGGACAAATACGGCATCAAACCGGATATTATCATCGGATGTGCCGGCGGCGGATCAAATCTTGGCGGGCTGATCTCGCCGTTCATGGGAGAGCAGCTCCGCGGCGAGGCGGATTATCAGTTCATTGCCGTAGAGCCGGCATCCTGCCCGAGTCTGACAAGAGGAGTGTATGCATATGATTTCTGTGATACAGGAATGGTATGCCCGCTTGCGAAGATGTATACACTGGGAAGCGGATTTATCCCATCAGCGAACCATGCGGGAGGACTCCGCTACCATGGCATGAGTTCTGTATTGTCACAGCTCTACCATGATGGATACATGGAGGCGCGTGCGGTCGAGCAGACATCTGTCTTCGAGGCGGCAGAAAAGTTTGCGCGTGTGGAAGGCATCCTTCCGGCGCCGGAGAGCAGCCATGCGATCAAGGTGGCGATCGATGAAGCGATGAAGTGCAGGGAGACAGGAGAGGAGAAGACCATTCTCTTTGGACTCACCGGAACAGGATATTTTGATATGTATGCATATGAGAAATTCCATAACGGAGAGATGAGCGATTATATCCCGACGGATGAAGACTTGAAAACAGGATTTGATGGGATACCGAAATTCCCGGGAAATATGGAATAAATGCTGTGAGACGAGGATGTTCTGTCAGAGAGCACCCTCGTCTTTTTCTGTTCTCGGTGAAATCTCGTACAAAAACAGGCGCATAAGACCATCTTAAACTGCATCCTGGGATCCAGTGGCCCCGATACATAAAAAATAACGATAAACCCTGTCTTTACAAGATTTATCGCTTTCTTACTGCGGAAGATGGGACTTGAACCCACACGACACGAATGTCACAAGATCCTTAGTCTTGCTCGTCTGCCAGTTCCGACACTTCCGCATTTTATATGTTTTGTGATCCATATCTCTCGCTGACCACGAGATATATAATACTATGCCGGAAAGTAAATGTCAACAGTTTTTTTGGTTTTCTTTGTGCGTTTTCACGCCTTCTCTGCATATGTGAAGTGTGGAGCATCTTATTCTTTTTCGCCAGGAATTATCAGCATCTGCCGTCCTGTAAGCTCATCAAGAGATACGCCGAAATAATCAGCGATCTTAATGAGGGCAAAAACATCAGGCAGAGTGACTCCGCGCTCGTAGGCAGACAGAGTCTGCCTGCCTATGCTGAGCTCAGAGGCAAGTACAGCCTGTTTTATTTCCTGCTGTCTGCGCAGTCTTTTAATGTTTTGCCCGATCATATTTTTCATAAAAATTTTCTGCCTGCTCCGTATTATCCTTATTCTATCACGATATGTTCTTTCATAAAGCGAATATCCGATATACGCGTATACCCTCACCCGACTAGATGGTACTACAGTGCGGACAGTGCGTTTCTTCCGTTATGGTGCAAAAAATGATATCCCAAATATGAGTGCCACGATACATTGCTTTCGGATAGCACGCCCGATTCTTTAAGATACAATAAATACAAAATACTAAAGGGTGTGAAATACATTGGATAACCGGGTAAGAGAACTGCGTTATGAGAAAGGAATGAGACAGGAAGACCTTGCTGGAAAGATCAATGTTTCCCAGCAGACCATCAGCAGGATAGAAAATGGAATGAACTCCCTTCCGGCGGACATTCTGATTCATTTATCAAAAGTTTTCCGTGTATCAGCAGATTACATATTAAAATTATCCGACACGAGGGTTACGGAGGAGTGCCGCATTGAAGTTGAGCGAAAAATACAAAAAGGTCAGGATTTTTTTGGGGCTTTTGAGAAGCTGAACAGGACTAACCAGGAACTGATCGGCAGCCTCATGCGACAACTCGGTGAGCAGCAGAAAGGAAATAAATAGCAGGATGAAAAAAGAAAGAATCTTTTGTGGATTTTTTCTTTTTTTATTTATTGTATGGTATAATTACAATAATTTAGAAAAAGCGGTCAATAATATCTGAATAAGGAAGCTGGAGGAATATTTATGTTAGAAAAAGTTGATCTGTCAAAAAAATTATCGAAAGAAGAATATAAAGAAAAGATGCCGCAGCTCGAAGCACAGCTGGGACGGCTGCAGAGAGAATGTAAGTCGCTGGGAATCCCGATCATGATCGTCTTCGAGGGATTTGGGGCGTCTGGGAAGGGGCTTCAGATCGGACGCCTGATCCAGAGTATGGATCCGAGAGGGTTCGAGGTGCATCCGATCAAGAAGGAGACGGAGGAAGAACGGATGCATCCTTTTATGTGGAGGTTCTGGACAAAGACTCCTGCAAGGGGAAGGATCGCGATTTTTGACGGAAGCTGGTATCGGCGCGTCCTGATTGACAGGTTTGAGAAGAGGACGAAAAACAAGGAGCTGACAGATGCATTCCATTCTATTAACTCCTTTGAGGAACAGCTTTCCGAGGACGGAACACTTATCATCAAACTCCTGCTCGATATTGACAAAAAGGAGCAGAAGAAACGCTTCGAAAAGCTGGAGAAGAACAAAGAAACGGCATGGAGAGTGACCCAGGGTGACAAAGAACGCAACGTCCATTATGATGAGTATGCGGCGATGATGGAAGACATGCTTTTTAAGACAGATACGGATTATGCGCCGTGGACGATCATCGAGTCTATGGATAAGCGCTTTGCCACATTTAAGATTTATTCGACCGTGATCAAAGCAATGACAGAGCAGATAGAAAAGGCGCGTCAGGAGAAGCCGTCGCCCGTCCATGAAGAGGGTGAGAGCGGGAAAGAGCTTCAGGTATCCATCCTGTCCGGGACAGATCTGTCTCTTCATTATACAAAAGAGGAATACAAAGAAAAGCTGGAAAAATTGCAGAAAAAGATGGAAAAGCTCCACGGCGAGCTGTACCGCAGGAGAATACCGGTAGTACTCGGGTTCGAGGGATGGGATGCAGGAGGAAAGGGCGGCGCGATCAAGAGGCTGACAGAGCGGATGGACGCCCGGGGATATGTGGTGAATCCCACTGCATCGCCAAATGATATTGAGAAAGCACACCATTATCTGTGGAGATTCTGGAGGGCCATGCCAAAGGACGGACATGTGGCGATCTTTGACAGGACGTGGTACGGACGTGTCATGGTAGAGCGGATAGAAGGCTTCTGCACAACGGAAGAGTGGAAGCGGGCTTATAAAGAAATCAATGATATGGAGAGAGATCTTTATAATGCAGGAGCGATCGTGATCAAATTCTGGATGCACATTGATAAAGACGAACAGGAAAGACGTTTCAAGGAGCGTCAGGAGAATCCGGAGAAACAGTGGAAGATTACGGATGAGGACTGGAGGAACAGAGAAAAGTGGGATCAGTACGAGGACGCGGTCAATGAGATGCTGATGCGCACATCCACAGATTATGCCCCCTGGATGGTGGTAGAAGGAAATGACAAATATTATGCCAGGGTCAAAGTGCTCCGGACAGTCGTTGACGCGATCGAAGCACGGCTGAAAGAAGAGTGATGATGCATATAGGATATGCCCTGCAGAGGAGGAGAGATTCGATGATGATCAGAAAACAGCTTGAAGAGCGCGAACTGGAATATTTAAGTCCATATGCAACCTTGAGTAAAAATTCGAAAGGCAGGATGTGGGATGAACCGCGGTGCGATATCCGGCCTGTCTTTCAGAGAGACCGGGACCGCATCCTGCACTGCAAGGCGTTCCGCCGTCTGAAACAAAAGACGCAGGTATTTCTCCTTCCAAAAGGAGATCACTACCGGACAAGACTGACTCATACCCTGGAGGTGTCCCAGAATGCCAGAACCATTGCAAAAGCGCTCCGTCTGAATGAAGACCTTGTGGAAGCCATCGCTCTCGGGCACGATCTGGGACATACGCCTTTTGGGCATGCCGGGGAGAGAGCGCTGAATACAGTGTATCATTTTTCCCATCACAAGCAGAGTCTCAGGGTGGTGGACTGTATTGAGAAGGACGGAAGGGGACTGAATCTGACCTGGGAGGTGCGGGACGGCATTTTAAACCACCAGACTGCAGGACATCCTCATACACTGGAGGGCTGGGTGGTCCGCCTTTCTGACAAGCTTGCGTATATTTATCACGACATGGATGACGCGATCCGCGGTGGCATACTTACTGAGGACGACATACCGGGGGACATAAGAGAAGTGCTAGGCAGCTCATGCAAGGAGCGTCTGAACAGGCTGATCCATGATGTGGTGACGAACAGCATGGACCGCCCTGAAATCCGCATGTCTCCGGCTGTGGAGAAGGCGATGGCAGACCTCCGCGCCTTTATGTTTGAAAATGTTTATCTGAATCCAAAGGCAAAAGGCGAGGAAGACAAAGCGGTACATATGATCGAGCAGCTGTTTGACTATTATATGAAACATCCGGGAGACCTTCCAAAGCAGTTTAAACATGCGCTAGAAAATTCAGACAGCAGCCGGGAACAGATTGTCTGCGATTACATTGCAGGGATGACAGACCCTTATGCGGTGAAGAAGTTTCAGGATTATTTTGTGCCGGAGGCATGGAAAATCTGAAACAATTAAAAATCTAAAAAAATAAAGGAAAGTAAAAACTTTTGTCGAATATATAATATAGGGTATTCTTTATGGAGGGCAGGCATGTACTATTCGGATGAGCTGATCGAAGAGGTAAGGACAAGAAATGATATAGTAGATGTGATATCCGGTTATGTCCGGCTGCAGAAGAAAGGCAGTTCTTATTTCGGGCTGTGCCCGTTCCACAATGAGAAATCGCCGTCCTTCTCTGTGAGCAGGCAGAAGCAGATGTATTACTGTTTCGGTTGCGGAGCAGGCGGAAATGTGTATACATTCCTGATGGAATATGAGAATTTTTCTTTTGTGGAAGCGGTAAAATTCCTGTCGGACCGGGCAGGGATCGAGCTTCCCGAGATGGAATACTCGAAAGAGGCAAAGGCAAAAGCGGATTTGAAAACATCCATCCTTGAGGTGAATAAAGCTGCTGCAAAATATTTCTACGCACAGCTTAAATCCGAGAGGGGGGCTCAGGCATATACATATTTAAAGGACAGAGGATTGTCAGACGAGACGATCACAGCATTTGGCCTGGGGTATTCCAACAAATATAGTGATGACCTGTACAAATACCTTCGCGAAAAGGGATACAGCGAGGAACTGATTCGTCAGGCAGGCCTGGTAAATACAGATGAGCGGCAGGGCGTTTACGACAAGTTCTGGAATAGGGTCATATTTCCTATCATGGATGTGAACAGTCGGGTGATAGGTTTTGGAGGACGTGTCATGGGCGACGCCAAACCGAAATACCTGAATTCCCCTGAGACGCCGGTCTTTGACAAGAGCCGGAATCTCTATGGGCTGAACCGCGCAAGGACGTCGAGGAAGCCGTATTTCCTTTTATGTGAAGGGTATATGGATGTGATCTCTCTCCATCAGGCAGGTTTTACAAATGCAGTGGCATCGCTTGGAACCGCCCTGACATCCGGACACGCATCGCTGATCAAACGATATGTGCAGGAAGTGTATCTGACCTATGACAGTGATGACGCGGGCACCCGCGCCGCGCTGCGCGCTGTCCCGATCTTGAGGGAGGCGGGGATATCTGCAAAAGTAGTCCGTATGGCCCCATATAAGGACCCGGATGAATTTATCAAAAATCTGGGCGCGGAGGAATATGAAAAACGGATCCAGAATGCGAGAAATGGTTTTATGTTCGGTCTGGAAATGCTGGAACGAGATTATGATATGGCATCCCCGGAGGGAAAAACGGAATTTTTCCGGGAGACCGCAAGACGCCTGCTTGGATTTGAGGATGAATTGGAGAGGAACAATTACATAGAGGCTGTATCCTCTGCTTACAAGATCAGCAGAGAGAGTCTGGAGAAGCTGGTCACTAAGACCGCGGTGAGCGCAGGGATGGCAAGGCCTGTGAACCGGCCGAAGCGGGCGGAAGGCGCCGCAAAGCCAAAAGAGGACGGAATTTTGACGTCCCAGAAGGCGCTTCTTACGTGGATGATCGAGGATGAAAGGCTGTATGGGAAGATCAGCAGATACATAAGCCCTGATGATTTTACAGAGGGAATCTACCGGACAGTAGCAGAGCTTCTCTATCAGCAGCACGAGAACGGCGGGCTGAACCCGGCGAAGATACTGGACCATTTCACGGAGGAAGAGGAACACAGAGAGGCGGCGGCCCTCTTTCACACGAAGATCAGACAGTTGAAGACAAAAGAAGAAGAGGAGCAGGCGCTGAAAGATATCATACTGCGGGTGAAGGCGCACAGCATCGATGTGAAGACAATGGAGCTTGACCCCGCGGATATGGTGGGTCTTCAGCATCTGATGGAAGAGAAGCGCAAGCTGGAGAACCTCAGGATACTGCATATTTCTATTGATTAAGGATAAAATAAAACAAGATAGCCCGCGCTTTCGCGCCGGCCAAGGAAGGATGGACACATGGAAGAAAACACACAGAAATTTTTGGAAAGAATGAATGACCTGGTAGCGCTGGGGAAAAAGAAGAAAAGCGTGCTGGAAGTTCAGGAGATCAATGATTTCTTTGCAGACATGGAATTGAACACGGATCAGATGGAGAAGGTGTTCGATTATCTGGAGGCAAATAATATCGATGTACTCCGCATTAATTCCGATGTAGATGACGCGGATGTGGATATTGATGATATCATATCCGACGAGGAAGAGGTGGATATGGAGAATATCGACCTGTCTGTTCCGGAAGGTGTGAGCATCGAAGACCCTGTGCGCATGTATCTCAAAGAGATCGGCAAAGTCCCCCTTCTGAATGCGGAGCGGGAGATAGAACTGGCAAAGAGGATGGAAGAAGGCGATGAGGACGCCAAGAAAGAGCTGGCGGAGGCGAACCTTCGTCTTGTTGTCAGCATTGCGAAACGCTATGTGGGAAGAGGTATGCTCTTTCTTGACCTGATCCAGGAAGGAAATCTGGGTCTGATCAAGGCGGTGGAGAAATTTGACTATCACAAAGGGTATAAATTCAGCACGTACGCAACGTGGTGGATACGCCAGGCAATCACAAGGGCTATTGCTGACCAGGCGAGAACGATCCGTATCCCGGTGCATATGGTGGAGACGATCAACAAGCTGATCCGTGTGTCGCGGCAACTCCTTCAGGAGCTTGGCCGGGAGCCGCTTCCCGAAGAAATCGCAAAGGAACTGGACATGCCTGTGGAGCGTGTGCGTGAAATCTTGAAGATCTCCCAGGAACCGGTATCCCTTGAGACGCCGATCGGAGAGGAAGAAGACAGCCATTTAGGCGATTTTATACAGGATGACAATGTGCCGGTCCCGGCGGAGGCAGCCGCGCAGACCCTTTTGAAAGAACAGCTGGATGAAGTGTTGGATACGCTGACAGAGCGGGAGCAGAAAGTGCTCCGGCTGCGTTTCGGCATGAATGACGGAAGGGCGCGCACGCTGGAGGAAGTGGGCAAGGAGTTTGACGTGACCAGAGAGCGTATCCGCCAGATCGAGGCAAAGGCGCTCCGAAAGCTGCGTCATCCAAGCAGGAGCAGAAAGCTGAGAGATTATCTGGATTGACAGTTCAGCCATGCAGCGCGCGGGAAGGAATGACATGGAATTATCAAGAAGACTTCAGGCGGTCGCAGGACTTGTGACCGCCGGATACAGAGTGGCGGATATCGGGACAGACCATGCGTATATCCCTATTCATCTTGCACAGTCGGGGAAGATACCGGGAGCAGTCGCCATGGATGTAAACCGGGGCCCTTTAGAGCGGGCAGAAGAAAATATCCGGGAGCATCAGCTGGAAGACAGGATCAAAACGAGGCTTTCGGATGGATTTTCCGCCTTAAAGGAAGGAGAGGCGGACAGCGCTGTGATCGCCGGAATGGGAGGCGGTCTTGTGACCCGGATACTGAAAGATGGGGGATGCCTTGTCAGGACGCTGAAAGAGTGTATCCTCCAGCCCCAGTCCGAGATTGAAAAAGTGAGAGCCTTTCTTTTAGAGGAAGGTTTTTTGTTTATAAAGGAAGATATGGTAGAAGAAGATGGGAAATATTACCCCATGATGAAAGTCACCCCTCCCATGGGAAGAATGGGGAGAATGCCAGAGACCGGAGAAACATGGGATGAGACGGAGCTGCGGTACGGCCGGTATCTGCTGCGGGACAGGAATCCGGTGCTCCGTCAGTATCTGGAAAGAGAGATACGCATAAAAAGACAGATCGCGGAAAGTCTGCAGGGGCAGGATTCACCGCGGACCGCCGAGCGGAAACGGGAACTGGAAAAAGAGATAGAATATGCGGAGAAAGGGATGAAATATTATGCTGTGTAAAGAAATCATGCAGGTTATAGAAGCTGCATATCCGAGGGATGCGGCTCTGGACTTTGACAATGTAGGTCTGCTCGCAGGAAGGGTGGAGAAAGAAGTGAGCCGGGTATATATCGCGCTGGATGCCACGGATACTGTTATAGACCGGGCGGTCGAAGCGGGAGCGGATATGCTCATCACCCATCATCCTTTGATCTTCTCTCCCTTGAAAAAGATAACCGATGAAGATTTCATAAGCCGTCGTATCTTAAAGATAATACACAATGATATTTCCTATTATGCTATGCATACGAATTATGACGTGCTTGGTATGGCGGAGCTGTCAGAAAAGGTACTCGGCATTCAGGACACAGAGGTCCTGGATATTACTATGGAGAAGGATGGGAAGCCGGAAGGGATCGGCAGAGTGGGAACACTCGAAAAACCGATGACACTGGAGGAATGCTGCGTCTATGTGAAGCATAGACTGAACCTGGGAAGTCTGAAGATGTTTGGCGACAGGCAGGCGGTAGTGTCGAGGCTTGCAATATCGCCCGGTTCCGGAAAGACAGCCGTTCCGGCGGCTCTCGCAAAAGGCGCGGATGTTCTCGTCACAGGAGATATCGGACATCATGACGGACTTGACGCGGTGGAACAGGGACTTGCTGTCATTGACGCGGGACATTATGGGACAGAATATATTTTTATCGATGATATGAAGCATTTTCTCCAGGCGAAGCTTCCTGTCCTGGAGGTCACGGCTGCCCCGGTCATCCACCCATTTCAGGTTATATAAGGAGGAACCAGAGTTGGAAGAGCGTAAATGCAGGGTAAGTGTAAACGGAGAGATAAGAGAATATCCTGTGGGAACTGCATATCAGACGATAGCCGAAGATTATCAATCCTGCTATGAGCATCAGATCGTGCTTGTTTTCGTGGGGAATAATCAACTGCAGGAGCTTAGAAAGAGAGTGGAAGGAGACTGCAAGATCCGGTTTGTCACCACCGGGGATGCGATCGGCCATGCGACTTATAAAAGGAGCATGTGCTTTCTGCTCGTAAAAGCGGTCCATGATGTGGCGGGGCACGACAAGATCGAGCGTGTGCGGATTCATTTTTCGGTAGATAAGGGATATTACTGCACGGCGGAAGGAGACGTAAAAGTGACGCAGGATTTTCTTGAGAAAGTTTCCGCCCGCATGAAACAGCTTTCTGCGGAAAAAATCCCGATCGGTAAACGCAGCGTCCATACAGATGACGCCATTGAAATGTTCCACCGCCATGGAATGTATGACAAGGAGCGGCTGTTTGAGTACAGGCGTGTGTCCAAAGTGAATATATACAGCATGAATGAGTTTGAAGATTATTACTACGGCTACATGGTTCCCGATGCAGGCTGTCTGAAATATTTCTCACTGCATTTGTACGATGAGGGGTTTGTGATCCAGATGCCGGAAAAAGAGCGCCCGGAGGAAGTGCCTGAGTTTAAGCCCAGTCCGAAATTGTTTCAGGTCTTGAAGGAATCTGTGCTGTGGGGCGACTGTCAGGATATTGAGACCGTGGGCGCGCTCAATGACATGGTCACAAAGGGCGATATGAGGGAAGTGGTGCTTGTTCAGGAGGCGCACCAGGAACGCCGCATCGGTGAGATCGCAAAGCAGATAGCAGACAAGGGAAACGTGCGGTTTGTCCTGATCGCAGGTCCTTCCTCGTCCGGAAAAACGACCTTTTCCCACAGACTCTCCATACAGCTTCGGGTAAACGGACTGAAGCCTCATCCAATTGCGGTGGATAATTACTTTGTTAACAGAGAGAACACGCCCAGGGATAAGGATGGAAATTATAATTTTGAGTGTCTGGAAGCAATTGACATTGTAAAATTCAATGAAGATATGAAGGCTCTCATGGAAGGAAAAGAGGTCTATCTTCCAGTTTTTGATTTTAAAAGCGGAAAGAGAAAATATGAGAGCCGTCCAAAGAAGCTGGGACCGCAGGATATCCTTGTCATCGAAGGGATTCACTGCCTGAATCCAAAGCTGACAGAATTGATGGGGGATGAAAGCAAATTTAAGATTTATATCAGCGCTCTGACCCAGCTCAATATTGACGAACATAACCGGATTCCTACCACGGACGGACGGCTGATACGGAGACTGGTAAGAGATGCCCGCACCCGGGGAGCTTCTGCAATGAAGACAATCTCCATGTGGCCGTCAGTGAGAAGAGGGGAGGCAGAAAACATTTTCCCCTACCAGGAACAGGCGGATGTGATGTTCAACTCATCGCTTCTCTATGAGCTTGCGGTGCTCAAGCAGTATGTGGAACCTCTTTTGTTCGGTGTGGATAAAGAATCTGAAGAGTATCTGGAGGCAAAAAGACTGCTTAAGTTTTTTGATTATTTCGTGGGGATAGGCAGTGAATATGTTCCGACGAATTCCTTGCTGAGAGAGTTCATCGGCGGAGGATGCTTTAATGTTTGAGGTAGATGTATAAGAAAAAGTCTTCGTTTTTCACGAAGACTTTTTTAGTAGCGGAAACTGGATTTGAACCAGCGACACCACGGGTATGAACCGTGTGCTCTAGCCAACTGAGCTATTCCGCCATGACATTATTGGTATATGGGGCCTATAGGGCTCGAACCTATGACCCTCTGCTTGTAAGGCAGATGCTCTCCCAGCTGAGCTAAGACCCCATATTTTAGCGGGTTTGGAAGCTCCTTTCCTAACCCGCCTTGCTATTATACTATCAAGATACAGCAAATGTCAACACTTTTTTTAAAGTATTTTCCCAAGTGTTTTTTGCTCTGGATATTGCTGGAATTGGCATGAAAGTTATGATAGAATAATGCACAGAATAATTACGGAGGATAAAGTGGATGAACAAAAAAGCGGGATATGCATTTCCGATCGTGCTGGGAGGTTATCTGGCGTATATTGGGATCAGGATGTTGATACAGATGGCAAATGAAAGACCGAGCAATATGGTATTTATGAGTGTCATGGCTGTGATTTTCGTGGCAGTCGGCAGCGGA
This sequence comes from uncultured Mediterraneibacter sp., assembly GCA_944383695.1. Lineage (GTDB taxonomy): Bacteria > Bacillota > Clostridia > Lachnospirales > Lachnospiraceae > Mediterraneibacter. The sequence goes on along the minus strand of CALWQP010000019.1, from coordinate 9,995 downwards.
TACGCAATTTACAGTCTGAAAAAAGTGTGGGATCTGAGAAAAGAAGAGATGACTGGTACTGACGCGGCGGCAGAGGAAGAACTGGCAGATACGAGCGTGCGGCCGATAGATATAAAAAAGCCGGAAGAGAAGACAGAAAGAAAGCTGGATGAGAAGTCAGAAGAGAATGCGGAGAAAAAAACAGAAGAGAAATTGCCGGAGAATGTGACGGTAAAACAGGAAGAAGAACCAGAAGAAATAGAAAACGATTATGAGGAGAAATGACAATGCGTGTAGGTATGGGGTATGATGTCCACAGGCTGACTGCGGACAGGAAACTGATCTTAGGGGGAGTAGAGATCCCTTACAGTAAAGGACTACTGGGCCATTCGGACGCGGACGTGCTGGTCCATGCGGTGATGGATGCTTTGCTCGGCGCAGCGGCTATGGGGGATATTGGAAAACATTTTCCTGATACAGACCCGGAATATGAAGGGATTTCAAGTATACGTCTTCTTGAGCACGTAGGAAAACTGCTGGATGAAAAGGGGTATGTGATCGAGAACATTGATGCCACCATTATCGCTCAGCAGCCGAAAATGCGTCCTTATATTGACCAGATGAGAGAGAATATCGCGCAAGCGCTTAACTTAGAGACAGATCAGGTGAATGTAAAGGCAACGACAGAGGAAGGGCTCGGATTTACCGGGGAAGGGGAAGGGATTTCTTCCCAGGCAGTGTGCGCGGTGGAAAAATATACGAATTACGGCAGCGTGGATGTGACGCAGGGGCGTCCTGCGTGCGGCGGATGCTGCGCCCGCGCGGCAGGAAAGGACAGCTAGGATGATACTTCGGAAGCTGAAACAGAGTGAACATGACAGGACGCGGAGGCTGTGGGAAGAGGTATTTACCGAGGACACCAGAGCCTTTCTGGATTATTATTACTATATCAAGACAAGAGACAACCAGATTTATACAGTAGAAGAGGAGGGAGAAATCCGCTCCATGCTGCAGCTAAATCCCTATAGGGTCGTGGTGGAAGGCGAGGAGTTCCCTTCAGCGTATGTGATCGCTGTTGCCACAAAGGAGGAATACCGGAGGCGGGGATATATGGGAGCCCTGCTCAGGGCTTCTCTTCATGACATGTATGAACAGAAGCTTCCTTTTACATTTCTGATGCCTGCGGCGGAGGCGATCTATACTCCTTATGATTTTAGTTATATTTACAGCCAGGACACGGGAATCCTTTTACACAGGGAGCCGGACGGGATGCTGTGCTGGAAGAGCGCGGAAGGACGGTCATCAGGGAAAGCAGACGCAAAAGAGGACTGCAGCATACAATGTTCTGATGCGGGACTATGGGATGCAGAAGAAATGGCAGAGTTTTTTGCGGAGCATTTTGCAGATAAGTTCCAGGTATGCACGGTCAGGGACAGCGCTTACTACCAGACAATGGTACTGGAACAGCAGAGTGAGAGGGGCGGGGTGCGTCTCATACGCGGGAATGGCGCCCTGAAAGGGTTTTATGCATATGCGGGAGAGGATGGCCTGGAGATACGCGAACCGCTCTTCCTTCCGGGATATGAAGAGGCGTTCCGAGGATCTGTCCGGGAGCTGGCGGAACGGTGCGGACGGCAGGACCGGCCAGAGATTGGTGTTCATGCCTGCCCGGCGGAATTTTCATCAGAGAAGAAACCCCTTATCATGGCAAGGATCGTCTGTCTCAGCAGGTTCCTGGCCGCGCTGAGAGTGCCGGAAGAGGAGTGCGTGGACTGTTCTTTTGCAGTGATCGATCCGCTCGTAACAGAGAACAGCCGCGTCTGGAAGGTGACGAGTTGTGAGGGCGAAGCGAACCTTCATGTCCGGGAGACAGAGGATTCGGAGGGAGTCCTGCCTGTTGCCGTGCTGACGGAGCTGCTGTTTGGCAGAGTGACGGCTGAGGAGCTGAAAATGCGCGAGGGTGTGATAATGCCGGAGCGCCTTGCCGGAGAATTGGACAAGATCACGAAACTGACCCGAGTCTGCTTTAATGAAGTAGTTTAGGTTGACAAAATCTGAAAAGTTGCATAATATAAGAATATGTTATGTAAAAAGCGGAGAATGGGAAGAGTAACAGATCCGGAGACTCACAGAGAGGGGATGCCATCGGCTGAAAGCAGCCCTGTGTATGAGGAACTGTGAAGTGCGCCCGGGAGCTGATCCTGTGAATAAAGTAGCGGGGTACGTCTGGCATACGTTACAAGCCTGTTGAGTGAAAGAAGCAATTCTTTTATTAGAGTGGAACCGCGGAAATGACTTCGTCTCTAACAGGGGACGGAGTTTTTATTTTTATGAGGAAAAAGAAATGGGAATCATATCGTATATAAAGGAGGAAATACAAGTCGTCAAAGAGAGAGACCCTGCGATCAAATCTAATTTGGAAGTGTTCCTGTACCCGAGCTTTCGCGTAATCCTGCGATACCGGCTGGCACATAAACTGTACCTGAAGAAACATTATTTTCTCGCCCGCTGGATTTCCCAGAGAGCAGCCCGGAAGACCGGAATCGAGATCCATCCTGGAGCGACCATTGGAAAGGGGCTGTTTATCGACCACGGGAGCGGCGTCATCATAGGAGAGACAACGGTTATCGGGGATAATGTGACTCTGTACCAGGGAGTCACTTTAGGAGGGACCGGGAAAGAGCAGGGTAAGCGCCACCCCACTTTGGAAGATAATGTTATGGTGAGCGCGGGAGCCAAGATACTCGGATCGTTTACGATCGGAGAGAATTCGAAGATCGGAGCAGGGTCTGTGGTACTGGAAGAAGTGCCCCCGAACTGTACGGTGGTGGGAGTTCCAGGGCGTATCGTGCGGATGGGCAATAAAAAAGTGCCTCGCACGGATATGGATCAGGTCCATCTGCCGAACCCTGTGCTGGATGATATCCGAAAGCTTCAGGAAGAAAATATCCGGCTTAACAGAGAATTGAGAAGGCTTGTGAGAGAGATAAGATGTGTGGAAGAGAGAGGAGAATTCGATGAAGATTTATAATACGATGTCAAAGAGAAAAGAGGAGTTTGTCCCTCTGGAGGAAGGAAAGGTGAAAATGTATGTGTGCGGGCCTACCGTGTACAATTTCATCCACATCGGCAATGCCCGACCGATGATAGCGTTTGACACAGTGAGGCGCTATTTCGAGTATAAGGGATATGATGTGAACTTTGTTTCTAACTTTACAGACGTGGACGACAAGATCATAAAGAAGGCAATAGAAGAAGGCGTGACCGCGGATGAGGTGTCGAAACGCTATATCGAAGAGTGCAAAAAGGATATGGATGCAATGAATATCAAACCTGCCACAAAGAATCCTCTGGCAACGGAGGAAATCTGCGGTATGGTGGACATGATACAGACGCTGATCGACAAGGGCTATGCCTATGAGAAGAATGGGACGGTGTATTACCGCACAAGGAAATTTGATGGATATGGCAAGCTCTCGCATAAAAACCTGGATGACCTTCAGTCCGGCGGAAGAGCGCTGCTCGTAACCGGGGAAGATGAAAAGGAAGATTCGCTGGATTTCGTGCTCTGGAAGCCGAAGAAGGAAGGGGAGCCTGCCTGGAAATCGCCGTGGAGCGAGGGACGTCCGGGATGGCACATCGAATGCTCCGAGATGTCCAAAAAATATCTGGGCGAGCAGATTGACATCCATGCGGGCGGAGAGGACCTGATCTTTCCCCACCATGAAAACGAGATTGCCCAGAGCGAGGCGGCAAATGGCAAGGAATTTGCAAAATACTGGATGCACAACGGTTTCCTGAATATCGACAACCGCAAGATGTCCAAATCGCTGGGGAATTTCTTTACTGTACGTGAGATCAGCGAGAAATATGACCTTCAGGTGCTCAGGTTCTTTATGCTCAGCGCACATTACAGAAGTCCGTTAAACTTCAGCGCAGAACTGATGGAGGCTGCAAAGAACGGCCTGGAGCGTATTCTGACGGCTGCGGAGAATCTGAGATTCCTTTCGGGAAACGCTGCGTCAGAGGTGATGGCAGAGGAAGAAAAAGGCCTGTATACGAAAACAGAGGAATATGTCTCCGCTTTTGAGCGTGCCATGGACGATGATTTCAACACGGCGGATGCCATCGCAGCAGTCTTTGATCTTGTGAAGTATGTCAATACAACGGCAGATGGGAAGAACTCAAAGGAATTCCTGGACAGCCTGTATGCACGGCTTCAGACATTGACAGATGTGCTCGGCATCATCATTGACAAGAAGGAAGAAATCCTGGATGCGGATATCGAAGCCATGATCGAAAAACGCCAGGCTGCGAGAAAAGAGAGAAACTTTGCGCTGGCAGACCAGATCAGGGATGAGCTTCTTGCGAAGGGTATCATCCTTGAGGACACGAGAGAAGGAGTAAAATGGAAAAAGGCATAGAGCTCGGGTTCGAGCATTATATGGACCAGATACCGGGAATGGGCACGCTAGATCCCCACACGAGTTCCCCGCTTGTACTCGCGTATATCGGAGACTGCGTTTTTGACCTGATCATTAAGCGGATGGTTGCGGGCAGAGGAAACAGGCGGGTGCACAAGCTGCACGAGGAGACGAGCCGTTATGTGCAGGCGTCTGCCCAGTCCTTTATGATGCGTGCCATGCAGGAGCATCTGACAGCAGAAGAGCATGGGGTGTACCGGAGGGGAAGAAATGCGCGCAGCGTATCGCCAGCAAAAAATCAGTCTATCACCGATTACCGGCGCGCTACCGGATTTGAGGCACTGCTCGGATATCTGTATCTGAACCGTGAATACGAGAGACTTACAGAGCTTGTGGCCATTGGTCTTGACAGTATGAAGGCCGCTGAAGCGGAAAGGGAAGCACAGGATGCAGGAAAATAATACAGAAAAAGCAGGACAGAATAAAGAGCATACGCTGGTCATTGAAGGGCGGAACGCGGTTATAGAGGCATTCCGCTCCGGGCGTACCATTGACAAAATATTCGTGCTGGACGGCTGCCAGGACGGCCCTGTGCGCACCATTGTCCGCGAGGCCAAGAAGCGCGGCGCCATCTTGAATTTCGTAGGTAAGGAACGGCTCTCCCAGCTCAGTCAGACCGGCAGGCACCAGGGAGTCATCGCCTATGCCGCGGCATATGATTATGCTGAAGTCGAGGACATGTTAGAGCTGGCGAAACAGCGCGGGGAGGACCCCTTCCTCATTCTGCTGGATGGCATCGAGGATCCGCATAACCTGGGAGCGATCATACGGACGGCGAATATTGCCGGGGCGCACGGAGTCATTATCCCGAAACGCCGCGCTGCCGGACTGACCGCAACCGTCGCCAAGACATCAGCGGGAGCGCTCAACTACACTCCGGTGGCAAAGGTGACCAACCTGGTCAAGACAATGGAGGAACTGAAGGAGAAAGGAATCTGGTTCGTGTGCGCGGACATGGACGGAGAGTCCATGTACAGTCTGGAGCTTACCGGTCCCATTGGACTTGTCGTTGGAAATGAAGGGGAAGGCGTGAGCCGCCTTGTGAAGGAAAGCTGCGATTTTGTCGCCGGTATCCCGATGAAAGGTGAGATCACCTCCCTGAACGCGTCCGTGGCAGGCGGGGTGCTGGCGTATGAGATCGTACGGCAGCGGATGCAGAAGGGTGTATAATAACAGCAGGTGAATAATATGGGGAAATATGGCAGGCTGACGGATGAACAACTGATCGAAAAGCTCAGGATCGGAGAGCGGGAGATCATGGATCACATTATGGTAAAGTATAAATCCATGGTCAGGAAAAAAGCCCGGGCAATGTACCTTTTGGGCGGCGAGAACGAGGACCTCATTCAGGAGGGGATGATCGGTCTGATCAAAGCGGTGCGGGATTATGACGCATCTCAGGGCGCGTCTTTTTCAAGTTTTGCCGAGCTGTGCGTGTCCCGCCAGATGTACAGCGCGATCGAAGCGTCGAAACGCAAAAAGCATTTCCCGCTGAACACTTATGTCTCTCTCTATGAAGAGAGCGAGGTGGAAAAAGACGGCAGGACCATGCCGCTGATCGACACAATCGAGCCGGAGCAGGAAAATGATCCGGAAGCTTTGTATTTTAGCAAAGAGTATACGGAGGCTTTTGTGGAACAGCTGAAGGATAATCTGAGCGCGTTTGAGAATCATGTCCTGTATCTCCACCTCATGGGGACAGATTACAGAAAGATTGCCGAACTGCTTGACAAAAGTCCGAAATCAATTGATAATGCACTTCAAAGGATAAAAAATAAGGCGGAGAAAATGCTCCGTCGGGACGAATGAAAAAGACAGGAGATGAGAGAATGAAAAGGACTGGATATTATGGAATGGCTTTTCTTGTTTTTGTGATAACGATCGTGCTGTTGTACGGAGGTTCGCTCATCCTTGCCGTGGGCGCGGGGGTAGGCGGCGCCCTGCTGGGAGGAGATGCCGGGCTCAATATGATCTATGAATTCATGATGAATAACTTGAATCTTTTTTCATGTTTGATCTATCTCATAACAGGAACCGTATTTTTGCTCTGGTATTATTTTGCGTTTATTGAAAAACGAGGTATAAAGCAGACTGTTTATTTCCATACGAGAAGACTGACTCCTGCGTGTTTTGGATGGCTTATCCTGCTGGGATTTGCAGTGCAGCATACGACTTCCCTCATTATGATGGCGATCAATGCTCTCATGCCCTCTGCGATGAATGAATACACAGAGATGATCGATTCTTCCGGGGTATCCCAGTATTCTCTTCTGTGGGCGGTGGCTACGCTGATCCTTCCCCCGATCGTGGAGGAAGTCATTTTCCGGGGACTGATCCTGCAATATCTCGGAAGGGCAGGAGCTGGCTTCCTTGTGGCCAATCTTATCCAGGCAGTTCTTTTCGGGATATTCCATATGAATCTCGTACAAGGCATCTATACAGCGCTGCTCGGATTCCTGCTGGGATATCTGGCATACAGGTACGACAGCATTCTTGTCCCCATGGCGATGCATGCGATCTATAATCTGTTTGGCACGGTACTGGTGGATCTGGAGAGCTCGTTCCTGCCGGATATGCTACTGGCCGTGATCATATTGGTCAGTGTCCCGCTGCTGGTCCTTACTCTCCTGATGATCCATTTCAGAGTCGGGGAGAAGAAAAAGAATGCAGGAGAGGTCAGACAATGAGATATGTAATACAGAGAGTAAAAGAAGCGTCTGTACATGTGGGCGGAAATGTCATCGGGCAGATCGGGAAGGGATGCCTTGTGCTGATCGGTGTTTCGGACAGCGATACAGAAGCTGTCGCTGACAAGATGGTACGAAAGATGATCGGCCTGAGAATATTTGAAGATGAAAACGGAAAGACCAACCTTTCCCTTGCAGATGTGGAAGGGGGGCTTCTGCTTGTATCTCAGTTTACGCTCTATGCAAACTGCAAAAAGGGAAACCGCCCCAGTTTTATCGAAGCAGGGGCGCCGGATAAAGCAGAAGCACTTTATGAGTATATCATCCGGGAATGCGAAAAATCTGTGCCAAATGTTCAGACAGGGCAGTTTGGGGCGGAAATGGAGGTCAGTCTGGTCAATGACGGACCTTTTACGATCCTGCTGGATTCGGAGAACTTATAGAGGACATGGGCTAAGGTCATATTTTTCTCTTGACAATTTCTCTGGGTCTGGTGTATATTAATTCTTGTGTGTGGGCAACCACACAGCAGGCTGTCTTGGCGCAGTCGGTAGCGCGTCGCCTTGGTAAGGCGGAGGTCGGGGGTTCAAGTCCCCTAGACAGCTTTATTTATAAATCTTTCTGTCAATATGTCATTATACAGAGCTGGGAAAAGGCATCGAAGTCATTCGGTGCTTTTTTATTTAATCAATAGTTTCGACAAAAATGCAATGATTTCTGTCATTTTCTGTCTCTTCATCCGGACTGTGATATACTATATAAAATGCAGTGGTGTTTTCCGGTCCGGGCAGGAGGAAAAAATATGAAAATAGGCAAGGAGGAACTACGTAACTTAAGAGATGAACTGGAGGAGCTGCTGAATTTCATCAGGGAGATGGAACGAGGAGAGCTGCCATATTTTTACCGGTATTTTCATACCATGAAATCGAATATTGAAATGTTTTTCTGCATTGGCTGTGATGATATCGCCGATTTTTTTCCAGTGCTGGAACGTGACTGGAAAGCGTCACATATGCTGTTTATCGGCGTGCAGGACTATGACTTGAGAAAGGAACATCCTGAAGCGGACCCTATGCTGTGTCTGTACTTTGCCCGGCTGGTCGCGGAGGTTGGAAAGTATTTCGAGCGGGGAAAAGTGGAGTTTGTAAGGGAAGGAGCAGTCTGAAAGAAGATCAGACTGCTCCTTCCCGATGTCCCGCAGGAATAGCCGGATATGTACCGCTTATTGTTTGAACTGCTGCCGTACCTTCCGGCTCACCATGAAGACCAGGAGCAGGAATGCCAGGCCTACTGCCATCCACACAGCGAATACGGTTGTGCCCTGAGTTCTGAACTTGTCATAGTAGCCTTTCAGGTAGATGATGACAACGATCCATGGCAGCACATATGTCATATATCCCCGGATGATTTGAGGGAACTTTATGCCGTTTCCAGAATTCGCCTCCTGGATAAACCTGTCCCATCCCCATCCGTTTTTATGGGTACAGAACATCAGGTAGATCACGGAACCGAGCGGCAGGATATTGTTGGATACAAGGAAATCTTCCAGGTCCATGATCGTGGAACCGCTGCCAAGGGGCTGCAGCCCGGAAAGAAGATTAAAGCCCAGGATGCAGGGGATGCTCAGCACGATGATGATGACAATGTTGATACCCACGGATTTTTTCCGGCTGAATCCGAACAGATCCATGCCAAAGGAGACGATGTTTTCAAACACGCCTACGATCGTAGACAGAGCCGCAAAGAACAGGAACAGGAAAAACAGCGCTCCCCAGAACCGTCCGGCTGGCATCTGGGTAAAGATGTTGGGCAGGGTGATGAATACGAGTCCCGGTCCTGCTCCGGGTTCAACTCCAAAGGCAAAGCATGCAGGGAATACGATCAGTCCTGCGGTGAGCGCCACAAACGTATCCAGAAGCACAATGCTTAAGGATTCTCCGGTGAGAGAGCGCGACCTGTCCAGATAGCTGCCGAAGATTGCCATACCGCCCATTCCGATACTGAGCGTGAAGAAGGACTGGCTCATCGCGCCGAAAATCGCGTTCCCAAGCCCGGCTTCTTTCAGGCGGGCAAAGTCAGGAATCAGATAAAAGCTCAGTCCCTCAGAAGCTCCCGGGAGCGTTACAGACCGGACTGCCAGGACGACCATGATGGCCAGCAGGCAGAGCATGGTGGCTTTCATGATTTTTTCCACTCCCTTCTGGAGCCCGATGCTGCAGATCCAGAAGGAGAGCAGGATGACCAGTACGGTCCAGAACATGAGCGTGCCCGGGGACAGGAGCATGGAGTCGTATTTTTCAGTGACGGTTTCTGTCGTTACTCCGGTGAATTCCCCTTTTGCCATGCGGAAACAATAGTAGAGCATCCAGCCGCCGACCATGGAGTAAAACATGACCAGCAGATAGTTGCCTGCGATGGCAAACCATCGGGTATAATGCCAGCGGGACCCGTTTGGTTCAAGGACGTTGAAAGATGTGGCAATACTTTTCTGGCTGGCGCGACCTACGCTGAACTCACATACGATAATAGGCATCCCGAGGATGACAAGAAACAATAAATAAATCAGGATAAAAGCAGCGCCTCCGTACTGACCGGCCATGTACGGGAATTTCCATACATTTCCAAGGCCAATGGCGCATCCCGCGGAAACAAGGATAAACCCAAGGCGGGAACCGAATTTTTCTCTTTTCATAATGTGATCATTTGTCCTTTCTCTCATTCTTGTGAGAGTATATCATGGAATGAAGCGGATTGGAAGCGGAAATCCGGCACTGTCAATAACTTTTGAAAATGTCACTTTTTAATTTTTAGATTTGTTTGAGAAAATGTCACTTTTCTAAGAGGG
>CALWQP010000018.1 GCA_944383695.1 uncultured Mediterraneibacter sp. | reverse complement strand
CAGTATCTCCAAACAGTATAGCATACAGACCTTGGAGAGGGTCTATAAACACTACTACTTTATAATACGAGGAGAAGAAAGAGAGATGCTGGTTTTAGGTAATGGGAGAGTGATCACAAGAGATGCCCCTCGTCCGTTTATTGAAGACGGTGCGGTGGCCATCGAGGGTACTAAGATATTCAGGGTCGGAAGAACACAGGATATCCGGCAGGCATTTCCTGGCGCAGAGTATATCGACGCAAAAGGCGGTCTGATCATGCCTGCGTTTATCAATGTACATGAGCATATTTACAGTTCCTTTGCAAGAGGGCTTTCCATAAAGGGCTACGAACCGAAGGGATTCCTTGATATCCTGGACGGAATGTGGTGGACCATTGACCGGAACCTCACGCTCCACGATACATACTTAAGCGCCATGGCGACTTATGTGGAATGCATCAAAAACGGCGTGACCACGGTCTTTGATCATCATGCAAGTTTCGGCTCCATTGGAGGCTCTCTTTTTGAAATCGAAAGGGCTGCAAAGGAGGCGGGGGTGCGCTCCTGCATGTGCTATGAGGTGTCCGACCGGGACGGCACGGACAAGGCGAGAGCTTCCGTGATGGAGAATGCGGAGTTTATCCGGCACGCCCTCAAAGACGAGAGTGGAATGATTGCCGGCATGATGGGCATGCACGCCCAGTTTACCATCTCGGATGAGACGTTTGCGCTGGCGGCGGAGAACAAGCCGGAGGAAGTGGGATATCACATCCATGTGGCAGAGGGGATCGAGGATCTTCACCACTGCCTGAAACATTACGGAAAACGCATCGTGGACCGATTGACGCATCACGGCATCCTGGGCGAAAAGACCCTGCTGGGCCACTGCATTTACATCAATCCCCATGAGATGGACCTGCTCAAAGAGACAGACACCATGGTCGTACATAATCCGGAGTCCAACATGGGAAATGCATGCGGCTGTCCGCCCACCATGGAGCTGGTGCACAGAGGGATCCTGACGGGGCTTGGAACAGACGGATATACCCATGATATGATGGAGTCTTTTAAGGTGGCGAATGTACTGCATAAGCACCATTTATGCGATCCCAACGCCGCCTGGGCGGAAGTTCCGCAGATGCTTTTTGAAAACAACGCGAAGATCGCGGGCAGGTATTTTAAGCCGGAACTGGGCGTACTCAAAGAAGGCGCGGCAGGCGACGCCATCATCGTGGCATATGACCCGCTGACACCGATGAATGAGAACAATATCAACGGTCATCTTGTATTCGGGGTGACAGGGCATGACGTTGTGACGACTGTGTCAAATGGAAAGGTATTGATGAAGGACCGGAGGCTGACACAGATCGACGAGGAAAAGGTCATGGCAGACTGTCGGCAGGCGGCGGCGGAACTGGCGGCCCGCATCAATGGCTGACAAGGCAGACGGAACAGATAAAAAATAGAAGAAAAGACGGAAAAATAAGGAAGGGCCCGGTGATGTATCTGCCGGGGGCAATAATGGGTGAATAAAAATGAGTGATACAAAATTAAAGAAGGATAATTCAGAGTTATTTAAATGGAATGGGAAACCATCGATGGGACAGGTGTTTCCCCTGGCCGCGCAGCATGTGCTGGCAGCGGTGGTGGGATGCGTGACGCCGGCAATCCTTGTCGCGAATGCGGCAAACAATGCAGGCGGAAATGTAGATATGGGACTGCTGATCCAGGTGTCTCTTGTGTTTGCCGCACTTTCCACACTTTTACAGCTATATGCGCAGAAGGTCAAGCTGGGAAGCGGGCTGCCGGTCATCATCGGCGTGAGCTTTGCTTACGTTCCCACCATGACGGCGATTGCCGCTCAGGCAAAGGATGTAGATACCATTTTCGGCGCCATGATCGTGGGCGGCATTGTGGCGATCCTTGTAGGCATGTTTATCCGGCAGATCCGGAAGGTCTTTCCGCCGCTTGTCATCGGGACTGTGATCATGGCGATCGGACTTTCCCTTTACAGCACAGCGGTCAACTACATGGCAGGAAACTCTTCCAATACATATGAACTGATCGTGGAGCAGCAGGGAAAAACAGCGGCTCTTGTTTATGGGTCCTGGCAGAACTGGCTGGTAGCGTTCATCACGCTTGCCATTGTTGTTCTTCTGAACCACTATGGGAAAGGGCTGTTTAAACTGGCGTCCATCCTGATCGGACTTCTTTGCGGCTACGCTGTGGCGCTCTGCTTTGGAATGGTAGACTTTTCCGCTCTTTCATCCGCAGGCTGGTTCCAGGTGCCGATGCCCCTGGCATTCGGGATGAAGTTTGATATCTCGGCAATCCTGCCCCTTGCGATCTTGTTCCTGGTCAACTCGATCCAGGCGATGGGAGATTTCTCCGCCACGACTACGGGCGGCATGGACCGTCTCCCCACAGACGATGAGTTGAACGGAGGCATCATCGGATACGGCGCAAGCAATATGGTGGGCGCTCTGTTTGGATGCCCGCCCACGGCGACATACAGCCAGAACGTAGGTATCGTGGGTTCTACGAAAGTTGTGGCAAGAAGAGTATTTGCCGCTGCGGCAGTGATCCTTCTGGTGGCCGGGCTGATCCCGAAGTTTTCCGCATTGCTGCGTACAATCCCGCAGTGCGTGCTGGGCGGCGCAGTGGCGTCTGTGTTTGCGTCCATCGCGATGACAGGCATCAAACTTCTCGTGACAGAGAAAATGACCTACCGCAACACTACAGTGGCAGGGCTTTCTATTGCCATCGGCATGGGCGTGTCCTTAAACAGCGGCTGCTTAAATCAGATGACGCAGAGCATCCACAGCGCCCTGAACATGAGCATGAGTCTGGAAAGCTTTCAGTCCATCATCAACAATACATTCGCATCCTCGCCGGTAGTGCTGGCAACAATATTCGCCGTGGTCCTGAACCTGATCCTGCCCAAAGACAAACCGGACGCGGCGGCATAAAATCTGACTCTGGAATAGGAGGAGAAAATCATGAGTGATATTATGAGACCCATGTCATTTGCCCAGCTTCTTGACTGGACACTGACCGAACATAAAAAGTACGGGACTGTTTTCGGCGCGCGTCATCCGTACCATGCTGATGAGAAATACGCAAAGACTATTTTCGGGCGCACGCTGGAGACGCCGGTTGGTCCGGCGGCAGGACCCCACACCCAGCTGGCGCAGAATATCGTGGCAGCATATTATACAGGCAGCCGTTTTTTTGAGCTGAAGACCGTGCAGGTTATGGATGGCGCGGAGTTGTCTGCGTGTGTGAATAAGCCGTGTATTAAAGCGGACGATGAGTGCTATAACTGCGAATGGTCCACCGAGCTGTACGTGCCGGAGGCAATGGAAGAATATATTAAGGCATGGTTCCTCTGTAAAATAGCCGCAAAGGAATTCGGTCTCGGGAGCATGGACGGATTCCAGTTCAACATCAGCGTGGGCTACGATCTGGCAGGCATTCAGTCCGAGAAGATCGACAATTTCTTAAATACCATGAAGCACGCTCAGGATTCTGATGTATTCAAATCCTGCAGGGCATATCTTTTAGAGCATGCAGATCTGTTTGAGTATGTGACGAAAGAAGATATTGAACGTATTTCAGGGGATATCTGCAACTCCGTGACCATCTCCACGCTCCATGGATGTCCGCCCCAGGAGATCGAGCGGATCGCCATGTACCTGATCACGGAGAAAGGATTCCACACGTTTATCAAGTGCAATCCGACTCTTTTAGGATATGAATTCGCGAGAAAAACCATGGATGACATGGGATATGATTATGTGTCGTTTGGAGATTTCCACTTTAAGGACGACCTTCAGTGGGAGGACGCTGTCCCCATGCTGAATCGGCTGATGAAAGTCTGTCAGGAGAGAAATCTGGAGTTCGGCGTAAAGATCACAAATACATTCCCTGTGGATGTGAAGCAGAACGAGCTCCCGAGCAAGGAAATGTATATGTCAGGGAAGTCCCTGTATCCTCTGTCCATCTCCCTTGCAGCGAAGCTGGCGGAGGAATTTGACGGAAAACTTCGGATTTCCTATTCGGGCGGCGCAGATTTCCATAATATCAAAGGCATCGTGGATGCCGGCATCTGGCCAGTCACAGTTGCCACTACACTGCTTAAACCCGGAGGATACGACAGGATGACACAGATGGCGGCTCTCCTGGAGAAGGAGAACGACGTGTTTACAGGTGTCAGCCCGGAAAAGACAGCCAGGCTGGCGGCAGATGCAAAGGTGAGTCCTTATCATGTGAAGGCAGTGAAACCGCTGCCGTCGAGGAAGATGAAGAAACAGGTTCCGCTTCTGGACTGCTTCACTGCTCCGTGCAAAGAGGGATGCCCCATCCATCAGGATATCCCGGCGTACCTGCAGCTTGTGAAAGCGGAGAAATACGAAGAGGCGCTGAAGGTGATCACGGAGAAGAATCCGCTCCCGTTCATCACGGGAACGATCTGCGCTCATCCGTGCATGGGAAAATGTACCCGCAATTTCTACGAGGACTCTGTACATATCCGTGAGATGAAGAAGATTGCGGCAGAAAACGGCTATGACGCCCTGATCGGAAAGATCACGGCTCCGGCTGTGTCAAAAGCCGGAAAGGCGGCAGTAGTGGGAGGCGGACCTGCCGGAATGGCGGCAGCCTATTTCCTAAGAAGAGCAGGCATGGATGTGACGCTGTTTGAGAAGAGCAGCGCTCTTGGCGGCGTGGTGCGCCATGTGATCCCTGGCTTCCGTATCCCGGAGAATGCCATTGACAAAGACGCGGCGCTCCTTGAGAAGCTGGGCGTAAATATTTACCTGAATTCAGAGATCACGGATATCAGTATGCTGAAGAATGCCGGATATACAGCGGTGATCCTCGCAGTGGGGGCATCTGAGCCGGGCAGGCTGAGACTGGAGAAAGGCGACCCGGTCAATGCTCTTGAATTCCTTGCTGATTTCAAGACCCAGGAAGGCGACCTGGATATCGGAAAAAATGTGGTCGTCATCGGCGGGGGAAACACGGCAATGGATACTGCAAGGGCAGCGAAGCGTACCAAAGGTGTGGAGCACGTTTACCTGGTATACAGAAGGACAAAGAGATACATGCCGGCAGATGAGGAAGAACTGGAAATGGCTGTGGAAGACGGCGTGGAGTTTATGGAGCTGCTCTCCCCGGTGAAGTTAGAAGACGGAAAACTCCTCTGTAAAGTGATGAAGCTGGGAGACTACGATGCATCCGGAAGAAGAGGCGTTGTTGAGACAGAAGAGGAAAAAGAAGTTCCGGCGGATACCGTCATTGCGGCGGTGGGTGAGAAAGTCCCAACCGGATTTTACGAGAAAAACGGCATCCATGTAAATGACAGAGGGCGTGCCCTTGTGAACGAAGAGACATGTGAGACCAATCTTGACGGTGTCTATGTAGTGGGCGACGGGCTCGGAGGTCCGGCGACTGTCGTGGAAGGCATCCGGGATGGACGCAAAGCGGCAGAGGCTGTTATCGGGGAGAGCCTGGCAGGTGATATTGTTTCACAAACAGATGAAGAAACCGTGTATAATAGAAGAGGAGACCTTGCCGACGAGAGAGAGGATAAAGAAGAAAGCGGGCGCTGCCTCGGATGTGAAGGCATCTGCGAGAACTGTGTGGAAGTTTGCCCCAACAGAGCGAACATTTCCGTCCGTGTCCCGGGCATGGAGAAGCACCAGATCATCCACGTGGACTACATGTGCAATGAGTGCGGCAACTGCAAGAGCTTCTGTCCGTACGACAGCGCGCCGTACCTGGACAAATTTACCCTGTTCGCTGACGGGAAAGATATGGAAGACAGCAAAAACCAGGGATTCACAGTGCTTGACAGAGAAGCCGTGAAGTGTAAGGTAAGGTTCTTTGGAGATACTTATATATGGACAAAGGGAGAAGAGACGCGGGTCCCGGAAGGATTGCTGAAACTGATGGAGACAGTGTGCAGGGATTACGGATATCTTCTGAGAGACTAGCAACAACACTGGTTCTGCCGTGCCATCTCTTTTCATGCACGGCCGGATCGGGAGATTACAGAAAGAAGGGGTCAGTGATGAAGCGGTTATTCAAAGGAGGAACAGTTGTCAGCGGTGATGGAATGCGGAGGGTGGACATCCTTGTAAAGGGAGAAAAGATTCTTGCCGTAGGCGAGGACCTGGAATTCCGGGACGCAGAGGTCGTGGATGTGAGGGGGAAACTCCTTTTCCCCGGCTTTATCGACGCCCATACCCATATGGCGCTGGAAGTCAGCGGTACGGTGACCGCGGATAAATTCGACACAGGGACCAGGGCAGAACTGGCAGGGGGAACGACCTGTATCGTTGACTATGCCACCCAGTACAAGGGAGAGAGTCTGAAGCAGGCGTTGAATAACTGGCACGAAAAAGCGGACGGAAAGTCTTCCTGCGACTATGCGTTTCATCTGGCGCTCACAGACTGGAATGAAGAAATCAGCCGGGAGCTGGAAGAAATCGTGGCAAAAGAGACCATGTCATTTAAGCTGTATATGACCTATGACACTATGGTGGACGATGAGACCATGTATGAAATCCTGTCACGGTTAAAGGAACTGGGCGGGATCGCGGGGGTCCACTGTGAGAATGACGGGATCATCAGGGCAAGGCTGAAAGAAGTGGAGAAGAAAAAAGGAGACAGAAAGGACGTTTCCGATTATCCGTGGACCCGTCCGAAAGAGGCGGAGGCAGAGGCAGTATCACGGCTCTTGAAAATCGCCAAATGCGTGGATACTCCAGTTATTGTGGTGCATTTAAGCACTGCGGCGGGCTACCGGGAAATCTTAAGAGCCAGGGAAGCCGGACAGACGGTCTACGTGGAGACCTGTCCCCAGTATCTGCTGATGGATGAAGAAAAATATTCCCTTCCGGCAGAGGAGGCAAGGCGTTATATGATCGCGCCTCCGCTGAGGAAGAAAAAGGATCAGGAAGCGCTCTGGCAGGCGCTGGGGGAAGGGCGCATCCAGACCATTGCCACGGATCACTGCAGCTTCACAAAAGAGCAGAAGACGGCAGGGGCAGAGGATTTCTCAAAAACTCCCTGCGGGATGCCGGGAGCAGAGGAACGTCCGGCGCTGATCTGGCAGTTCGGCGTCAATGAGGAGAGGATCACTGCGGAGCAGATGTGTGTCTATCTGTCGGAAAATCCGGCGAAGCTCTACCATCTCTATCCCTGGAAAGGAGCGCTCATCCCCGGGGCGGATGCGGATATCGTTGTCTGGAATCCGGACACAGAATGGACGCTGAGCGCGGAAGACCAGCAGTCTGCGTGTGATTACTGCCCCATGGAAGGGACAGCGATCCGGGGCAGGGCAGAGCAGGTATATTTGAGAGGAACGCTGGCGGCGGAGAACGGGAAGATCCTTGTGGAAAACACAGGGGCTTATGTCCGCCACGGAGCAGAATAAAATGATATGGATTTACAGAGAAGACCGATTATGTAAGTCGTCCTCCCTGCTGGACGCGCTGGCGCTGGCGCCCCGGAGTTCCTCCGGAGGAAAAGAAGCGCCTCCCGATGGACCAGCCGGATTTCCGGTGGTTTCGGCAGTAGGGGCGGGAGGGAAGACGACCACACTGCGCCGGCTTGCGGAGGAACTGGTACAGCAGGGGCAGCAGGCAGTCGTTACTACGACCACTCGCATTTTAGAAGAAAATAAGCCGTATTTTTTCAGGGGAACGCCGGATGACGGTTTCCTGGCTGGTCCATTGCAGATGAAGGAAGCTGTCCGGACATTTTTGCGCGAGATCAGGAGAAATCTGGACTCTTTCGGGCAGGTGTGGACAGGGATGCCTGTGCCCCGGGGAAAGCTCGGCAGTCTGCCGGAAGCATTTCTGGAGCAGTTGTGGACTCTGGGGATTCCGGTATTGATCGAGGCGGACGGAGCCAGGAAGATGCCGCTGAAAGTCCCGGCGGGACACGAGCCGGTAATCCACCCGCGGACGACGCATGTGTTGAGCGTATATGGGCTGGACGCAGTGGGAGAAAGACTGGAGGACGTCTGCTTCCGAAAAGAACTGGCGGAAAAAATCCTGGGGAAAAGCGGGACAGAGCGTGTCACTGCCGGGGATATTGCACTTCTTGCCGCATCGTCCCGGGCAGGGAGAAAAGGATGTCCCGAAGAGGCGGCATACACGGTCGTTTTAAATAAAGCGGATGACGTCAGGAGAAGAGAGGATGCCATTGCCGTATGCAGAGAGTTGAAAAATAAAGGCATCCCCAGAGTGATCGTCACTTCTTATCCGGACAGCCGGGAGAAGAACAGCAGATGAAAGAAAATTTAGGGAATATTTCACGGAAGGCAGGACAGACAGCATGAAGATACTGATCAAAGGAGCCGGAGACCTTGCGACAGGGATCGCTTCCAGGCTCTACGGCGCGGGACACCAGATCCTGATGACAGAAATTTCGGAGCCCCTTACAGTGCGGCGGACAGTGGCGCTGTCGAGGGCAGTCTATGAAGGCTGCGCGGAAGTGGAAGAAATGCGGGCATACCGGGCGGATTCCCTGGAAGAAGCCTATGAAGTTTTAAGCCGGGGTGATATCCCGGTGACGGTAGATCCGAAGGCAGAGTGCCGGAGCTGGTATAAGCCGGATGTGGTCGTGGACGCGATCCTTGCAAAGAAAAATCTCGGCACAGAGATCACGGACGCTCCTTTTGTTATTGGAGTGGGGCCGGGGTTTGCTGCCGGAAGCGACTGCCACTGTGTGGTGGAGACGAAGCGGGGACATACACTTGGAAATGTGATATGGAGGGGAAGCGCGATCCCCAATACAGGCGTTCCGGGCAACGTGGGCGGCTATACCATTGAGCGGCTCATCCGCGCGTCGGCGGACGGACAGATCGAGCCCAGGGTGAAAATCGGGGACTGCGTAGAGGCGGGGCAGGTTGTTGCCCTCACAGGCGGAAAACCGGTATATGCACAGATGGGCGGAATCGTCAGAGGCATGCTCCAGGAAGGCGTCACTGTCACAGAGAATCTGAAGATCGGGGATATTGACGCAAGGGCAGAACTCTCCCACTGCTATACCATTTCTGATAAGGCGAGAGCCATCGGAGGAGGCGTGCTGGAGGCAGTGAGCCGGTTCGAAATGATGAAAGGCAGATATGCCATTGTCATACTTGCCGCAGGAGCGGGGACAAGATTCGGAGGCGACAAGCTCCGGGCGCTGGTCCGGGAGAAGCCTATTTATGAGCATATGCTGGATAAGGTAAAAGCGTTTTCCTCTTTTCCGGCGTTTATCGTCACCGGTGACAGCCGGATCGCGGAAGCTGCGGAGAAAAGAGGCATCGTGTCCGTACAAAACAGAGAGCCTGAGAAGGGGATTGCAAGATCGCTCTGCCTGGGACTGGAGGCGGCGAAGAAGGCTTTTGCCGGAGCGGGAAGAGAAGACAGTCTGAGAGGCGTCCTCTTTTCGGTCTGCGACCAGCCGGGACTTGAGACTGCGACCATGCAGAGTATATTTAACACAGCGGTCCTTCATCCGGGCGGCATCGTATGCGCGGGCCGCTTTGGGCGCACCGGAAACCCGGTTCTGTGGGACTGTCAGTATTTCCCTGAACTTGCGAAGCTCACAGGAGATGTGGGAGGACGACGGATCATGAACGAGTACAGAGACAGGATAAGGGTCGTGGAGACCGGGGCGGAAGAACTGATCGACGTGGACAGGCGGGAAGATTTAGAAAGTCTATGAAAGGAAGAAGGCTTATGATTAAAGTTCTGGTGAATGGAAAGACATATGAAGTGGAAAAAGATAAAAAGCTGATGCGTTTCCTCCGGGACGATCTGCATCTGACCTCTGTGAAAGACGGATGCAGCCAGGGAGCCTGCGGGACTTGTACTGTACTCGTGGATGGAAAGACAGCCCGCGCCTGCATTCCTATGCTGTCTAAGGTGGAGAGGAAAGAAGTCGTCACGGTGGAAGGACTAAGCGGGCGGGAAAAGGAAGTCTACTCTTACGCATTTGCCACGGCAGGGGCAGTGCAGTGCGGGTTCTGCATCCCGGGCATGGTCATGTGCGCGAAGGGTCTGATCGACCAGAATCCGAATCCCACCAGGCTGGAAGTGGTGGCTGCCATCCGGAATAACATCTGCCGCTGTACCGGATATAAAAAGATTATAGATGGAATCCTCTTAAGCGCAAAAATCTTTCGGGAGAATCTCCCGGTACATGAGGAGAGCGGCGTTGCCAATATAGGCCAGGCGATCCAGAGGGTCGATGCCAGGGAGAAGGTGCTGGGTACCGGGGAATATCCGGATGACATTTATCTGGACGGCATGGTGTACGGCAGTGCGGTGCGCTCGGAGTATCCCAGGGCAAAGGTGCTTGCCATCCATCCGGAAGAGGCGCTTGCCATGGACGGAGTCATCGGAGTGTACACGGCGGATGATATCCCCGGAGAGGTGAAGGTGGGTCATCTGAAGCATGACTGGGATACCATGATCCCGGTGGGGAAGGTGACACATTATCTCGGAGACGCCATCTGCCTTGTAGTGGCAGAGGATCAGGACATTCTGGAACAGGCGAAGCTGAAAGTAAAGGTAGACTATGAAGTGCTGGACCCGGTGCTGGACCCCTTTGAGGCAATGAAGCCGGATGCTCCTCTTGTCCATGCGGACGGAAATATTCTGGCGCATGAGCACCTCGTGAGAGGGGATGCGGATAAGGTGATCGCAAAATCAAAATATAAAGTGACCACGCACTATGAGACGCCGTGGACAGAGCATGCCTTCCTGGAACCGGAGTGCGCGGTGGCAATGCCTTTTGACGATGGCGTGTTCATCTATTCCTCGGATCAGGGAACCTACGATACCCAGCACGAGTGCTGTATCATGCTGGGACTGCCGCCGGAGAAGGTGATCGTAGAAAATAAGCTGGTGGGCGGCGGATTCGGCGGGAAAGAAGACGTGTCCGTGCAGCACCATGCGGCACTGCTCGCTTATCTGACCAAGCGGATCGTGAAGGTGAAGCTTTCCCGGCAGGAAAGCATCGTCGTGCATCCGAAGCGACATCCCATGTGGATGGACATCACTACGGCGTGTGACGAGAACGGCTATCTGACCGCCATGAAAGCAGTGGTCGTATCCGATACAGGAGCATATGCTTCCCTGGGCGGCCCAGTCCTCCAGAGAGCCTGCACCCATGCCGCGGGACCTTATAATTTCCAGGTCATCGACATTGACGGAAGAGCAGTGTATACAAACAATCCTCCTGCGGGAGCTTTCCGTGGCTTCGGGGTGACACAGACCTGCTTCGGCTCGGAGAGAAACCTGGATCTTCTGGCGGAAAAAGTCGGCATCTCGCCGTGGGAGATCCGCTACCGCAACGCCATCCGTCCGGGACAGGTACTCCCCAACGGACAGATTGCGGATTCGTCCACTGGAGTGGCAGAGACGCTGGAGGCGGTAAAAGAAGTCTACGAGAGCGAGCCTTATGCGGGAATCGCCTGTGCAATGAAAAATGCGGGTGTGGGCGTAGGACTGCCCGACTGGGGGCGCTGCCGGCTTCTGGTGAAAGACGGAAAAGTGGAGATCCACGCAGGGGCATCGTGCATCGGTCAGGGGCTGGGGACCGTGCTGACCCAGGTTGTGTCCGAGACTACAGGACTGGGCATTGACAAGATCGTATACTGCCGTCCGAACACATCGAACTCTCCGGATTCAGGGACCACGTCCGGGTCCAGGCAGACGCTGATCACAGGAGAAGCGGCAAAGCGCGCCTGCGAGAAGCTCATGGAGGATATCAAAGACAGCGCTTTAGAGCAACTGGAAGGCAGAGACTACATAGGCGAATATCTTGCCAGGACAGATAAGATGGGAAGCGATGTGCCCAATCCGGTGTCTCATGTGGCTTATGGATACGCGACTCAGGTATGCGTGCTGAATGAAGACGGTACCATCAAAAAGGTAGTCGCTGCACATGACGTAGGTAAGGCAGTCAACCCCATCAGTGTGGAGGGGCAGATCGAGGGCGGCGTGGTCATGAGCCTGGGCTATGCCCTTACAGAGCAGTACGAGATCAAAGACGGATATCCGGTATCGCGTTACGGCACGCTGGGTCTTTTCAAGGCAGACAAAACGCCGGAGGTAGAACCCATCATCATAGAGAAACCCGGCGTAGAGGTGGGATATGGCGCCATCGGCATCGGTGAGATCACATCCATCCCCACGGCGCCTGCTGTGGCTGGCGCGTATTATAAGTGGAGCGGAGAGTTCCAGACAAAGCTTCCGCTGGCAAATACGCCTTATGAGAGAAAGAAGAAGGCGGTGAAATAGCCATGGCTGAAAAGAGCAGGAGCGGGGAGATACGTCCCAGGATCAAGGTCCAGCTCGTGGGCACGGAGCCGTTTTTCGGGCCGGGAGTGAGGATGCTCCTGGAATGTATCCGGGAAGAAGGTTCTGTCCGAGAGGCATGCGAGAAGATGGGGCTTTCCTACAGCAAAGGGAGAAAAATGCTGGAGCGGGCGGAGAGAGAGCTGGGATATACCATCGTCGAGCGAAGCCCGGGCGGAAAGAACGGAGGCAGCGCCAGAGTCAGCGAAGAAGGCATGAGGCTGCTGTCAAGGTATGAACGTTTTGAAAAGGAACTGACAGAGCTGGCGGAACAAAAATACAGGGAGATCTTCCGCCGGAATTTTCAGTGAAGTCTGACAGCGTTATTCCAGATTTCAAGTAACATGCAGATTTTCAGAGACGGCTGTTATGGCGCTCGAAAGCAGGCAAAGCAGCCGTCTTTCACAGCAATTCGATTGCTTTTCAAAAAACAATCGAATATAATCTTTAAAGGAAAGATGTGTTGGCAGGGAGTTTTCCGGCACACATGTGTGTACACAGACAAGGAGGATGAAAGAATGAAGAAAAAGCTTTTGGCAGCGATGATGGCAGCAGGTATGGTATTTTCCGTGGCAGGATGCGGGGGCAGGAGCGACAGCAGAGCCGACGCGGATGGCAGTGGAGATACACAGGCCGCAGATGCCGGTTCAGAGGAAGAAGAGACAGAGATCCAGGTGTTTATCGCGGCGAGCCTGAACACAGTCATGACAGAACTGGCGGATAAGTATAATGAGAAACATCCGAATGTAAAGATTACTTTTAATCCGGACAGCTCGGGAACTCTGCTGACGCAGATCCAGGAGGGATACGAGTGTGATATCTTTTTCTCCGCGGCTCAGAAACAGATGGATGATCTGGAAGCGGACGGATTGATGGTAGAAGGGACAAGGGCAAATGTAGTGAATAACCAGGTTGTCGTGGTCACTCTGAAGGACAGCGGGACTCAGGTCACAGGGCTGGAAGACATCGGCAAAGCAGAGAGTATCGCCCTGGCAGGCGGCAGCGTTCCGGTTGGCAGGTATACAAGACAGGCGCTCATCAATCTCGGCATGCTCCCGGAGACAGACGATCCGGCATCCATTACCACACAGGAGATTTCAGACGCTCTGGGCGGCGTGGAGATCAGCGAACAGGACAATGTGAGCAAGGTGCTCATCGCAGTCGCGGAAGGCTCCTGCGAGGTGGGGACTACCTATTATTCTGATACATACGGATATGAGGAAGACCTGGATATCCTCCAGACCGTGAGCTATGACCTGACCGGAAACGTGATCTACCCTATCGCGCGAGTGGTAAACAAAGAGGCAGACGAGGCGCAGACAAAGGCGGCAGAGGATTTCCTGGCATTTATACTCTCAGATGAGGCAAAAGCGGTGTTTGAGTCTTATTATTTTGACACGGATGTAGAATAAGGACAGAATACGATGGAAGAGATGATGGAGATTTTAAAAGAACTGGACTGGAGTCCGTTGTTCATATCCATAAAGACAGGAATCGTGGCGACGGTGATCTCCTTCTTTTTAGGGATATTTGCCGCTCGCAAGGTAGTGAAGGCATCCCCGGGGAAAAAGGCGGTCATTGACGGCATCCTGACCCTCCCCATGGTACTGCCGCCCACTGTGGCAGGATTTTTTCTCCTGCTTCTGTTCAGCAGGAGAAGACCGTTCGGTGAATTTCTGTTTGAAGAGTTCGGTTTCAAGGTGGTCCAGACGTGGCTTGGCTGCATCATTGCGGCCACGGTTATTGCCTTTCCGCTCATGTACAGGAACGCAAGGGCGGCAATGGAGCAGATCGATGTCAATCTGGTCTATGCGGGGCGGACGCTGGGTATGTCAGATACAAAAATCTTCTGGAAAATCATTGTCCCCACCGCGGGGCCGGGTATAGCTTCCGGGACGATCCTCACATTTGCAAGGGCGCTGGGTGAGTATGGGGCAACGTCTATGCTGGCCGGGAATATTCCGGGCAAGACAGGGACCATATCCCAGAAGATTGCCATGGTCATTCAGGATGGAGATTACCTGACAGCCGGGATCTGGGTGGTGGTAGTCATGATCATCGCGTTTGTCGTGATTTTTCTCATGAACCTGATTTCAGGGAAAAAGATGAAAAATATCGGGAGGTGGTAGGCAGTGTCGATCAAGGTGCAGATCCGGAAGAAGCTGGGAGGCTTTCTTCTGGATATCAGCTTTCAGAGCGGATCACGCCGGATCGGTATCCTGGGCGCCTCCGGCTGTGGGAAGAGCATGACGCTAAAGAGTATTGCCGGCATCGAGACGCCTGACAAAGGGTATATCGAAGTAGAAGGACATACTCTTTTTGACCGGGAGCGCAGGATCAACCTGAAGCCGCAGAAGCGAAATGTGGGATATCTGTTCCAGAATTATGCCCTGTTTCCCACGATGACAGTGGAAAAGAATATTGCGGCGGGACTGGAAGGAAGCAGGACGGAAAAGGAAGCCCGGGTGCGGGAGATGGTGAAGAAGTTCCAACTGGAAGGGCTGGAGAAACGTCTCCCCGGACAGCTTTCAGGAGGGCAGCAGCAGAGAGTGGCGCTGGCGCGGATCATGGCGTATGAGCCGGATGTGATCCTGCTGGATGAGCCCTTCTCGGCGCTGGACATGTATCTGAAGGACAGACTGCAGCAGGAGTTGATGGAGATGCTCGCGGATTATAAAGGAACCGTGATCATGGTGTCTCATAACAGGGATGAGCTATACCGCTTCAGTGAGGAACTTCTTGTTATAGACGAGGGACATATCGCGGCATCAGGGGAGACGAAGGAGCTTTTCAGAAATCCGGTGAGCAGGGAGGCGGCCCGCCTGACCGGGTGCAAGAATTTCTCCCGGGTGCGCCGGGTGGATGCCCATACAGCGGAGGCCGCTGACTGGGGAGTGACTCTGCGCACAACGAGGGAGATCCCGGAAGACATCCAGTGGTTCGGATACCGCGCTCATGACTTTGTACCTGTATGGGGAGATCGCGGAGAAAATATGCTGCGGTTTGATCTGGAGAGCAGTGCGC
The DNA here is from genome assembly GCA_944383695.1 of uncultured Mediterraneibacter sp. Lineage (GTDB taxonomy): Bacteria > Bacillota > Clostridia > Lachnospirales > Lachnospiraceae > Mediterraneibacter. The sequence continues at coordinate 44,707 of CALWQP010000018.1, read as the reverse complement.
TTCTTCCGTTTGAGAGGAATTACTATCTCCGTCCCGGCATCTGCTGGTTCGTGCAGAGAGAGAAGATCGAAGAGCTGGATGAGAGAGGGATGCCGGACTATGTGTTGTTCCGGGAAGACAAGATATTATTTTTAAAATAATAAAAAAGTTTCTTTTAACACGATTCGGTCTCTTTGTGATAAAAGGTAAATTTAAAAATAAGTAAAATGAGCGAAATGTATTTACAAGTGGGAAAATCTGCTATATAATGGCGACTTGGGAAACAGACCGAAAGGATATGTCCGGGTGTGGCATATCCTTTTTTGTGAACCAGAAATCAGAAGAAAAACAGGAGTATGAGAGGTGTCAGACAGATGAAAGCAGTTCAGCAGGATATGACTTCAGGAAGCCCGATGAAGATTATTTTGAGTTTTACATTACCTATCTTTCTCGGGAATGTTTTTCAGCAGTTCTACAACATGGCGGACGCGGTGATCGTCGGCAAGTTTGTGGGGACAGGAGCTCTTGCCGCGGTAGGCAGCACCGGGACGATCATGTTTTTGATCTATGGGTTTGTAGTGGGTATGACAGCAGGATTTACGGTCCTGACTGCCCAGAAGTTCGGCGCGGGAGATATGGAGGCGATGCGGAAGACTGTGGCGGGAGCAGCGATCCTCTCCCTGGTCATAGGCATAATCCTGACCGCGGCATTCATGCTTTTTATGAGGCCGTGGCTGGTGCTGATGAACACGCCGGAGGATATTTTCCACGACGCTTATTCTTATATTATGATCATCAGTGCGGGGATTCTGGCGCAGATGCTTTACAACCTGCTTGCGAGTATTTTAAGGGCCCTGGGGAACAGCAAGGTGCCGCTGTATTTTCTTATCCTCTCCGCTCTGCTCAACGTGGTGCTTGACCTGGTCCTCATCATTGTTTTTCATATGGGGACAGCAGGAGCTGCCATTGCCACCATCATTTCCCAGGGAGTGTCAGGGCTGCTCTGCCTTGTGTATATAGTAAAAGCGGTGCCGGTTCTCAGGATGAACAGGGAGGACTGGCATCCTGCCGGCGCGCTGCTGAAGACACAGCTGCGGATCGGGGTTCCGATGGCTCTCCAGTATTCCATCACCGCCATCGGCACAATGATGGTGCAGTCAGCGCTGAACATCCTGGGCTCTACGCTGGTGGCGGCTTTCACTGCGGCAAGCAAGATCGAGCAGGTGGTTACCCAGGCTTATGTCGCAATGGGGACTACGATGGCGACTTACGGCGCGCAGAATATGGGAGCGGGAGATATCCCCCGCATCCGAAAGGGATTCAGATCATGCACCATTCTCGGCGTGATCTACTCATTTGCCGCGACAGCGCTTGTGATGACAGTGGGGAAATATATGACGTATCTCTTTGTGTCAGAGGATGTGGCGCTTATCATGGATTCGGTAGATATTTATCTGAAGTGCGTTGGGATTTTCTTTATTCCTCTGGCTGTTGTAAACATATACCGCAATGGGATTCAGGGACTGGGCTATGGACTGCTGCCTATGATGGCAGGCGTGGCTGAACTGGCCGGGAGAGGAATTGTTGCTGTGATCGCGGCAGGGCAGAAGAGCTATACCGGAGTCTGCCTGGCAAGCCCGGCAGCGTGGGTCCTGGCAGGAGCGCTCCTGCTCGGGATGTATTATTACATCGTAAAGATCGGACTCAAAAAAATATTCCGCGGCAGAAGCCCGGAATCGTAAAGTTTAGGCGAAGCCCGATGGTCATGCATACAAGACATATACACAACCATCGTCCTCTTGTTTTCATGTACTAAGCATAACAGGGAATTGTGAATCGGGTGTGACAATATATGGAAGAAATCTTAAAAATTATTAAAAGAAAATAAAGGAGTGGAAAGGACCGCTGACAGGATAAAAAAGTACTGCCAGCGGTCCTTTCTGAATCTGCCGGATAAAGGGGAACTTCATTGTTCGGCAGATGCTTTGTTTACTGTGTGCATCATTTCTTTCGCGGCGTCCAGCCAGCGCTCTTTTTCCGCCTCAAACCGCTCAAAGAGCCATGCGACAGCCTGGTCCATGCCTTCTTCTGACAGCGGAAAATTTGCCTGTTCTATCTGGTCCTCCGGGGTCTGCTCGAAGCACCAGGGTTCCGGGTAGATAAAAACAGTGAAGGTGGTGCTGTCTTTTCCGTCGTCGCCTTGAAAGAGGTACCGCATGCCATTGTGGCTGCCGGAAAAAGGTTCTTTTTTTAACCCTCCCACAGGGATGAGTCTCTTATCGATCATCGTAAAAACTCCTTAATATAACAAATAAAGCTGTGTCTGTGATCCGGTCTGTGTCCGGCATTTATCTGAACATAATAATATTATAATTCCGGCTGTGGCCACGTCAAGGGGAATGTGAGAAAATATCATTTCGCAGCAATGGCCGCAAATTCTGTGGTTACAAGAGCTTCATAAGGTACACGCTCTTCCAGTTCGCCTGCGCTCTCCAGGATATCCTGAAGCAGGTCAAAACTGCTTTCTTCAAATATCAGGTTGCTCTTCCATGTGTCCTGGTCATAGTAGCGGGTAACAATGGTGGTGATGGTCTCCAGGTCGGTCTCAGGGAACTGAGGCTCAATGATCTCCGCAATCTCCTCCGGGGTGTGCGCCTGGACATAGTCCATGCCTTTCTGGAGAGCATTGGTAAAGCCCTGTATTACTTCGGGATTCTCGTCAATGTAACTCTGTTTCGCGCTGAAGGCAGTGTAGGGCACATATCCGCTGTCCTCGCCGAGAGAGGCAACAACATAGCCCTTGCCTTCTGATTCCAGGGTGGTCGCGCCTGGTTCGAACTCAACAGTAAAAGATAGAACACTACACCCATTGAATAAAGGTAACGTACCGAATTTCGGAACGCTGAAATCAAAGAAATCATAATCCTTGTGTATAAGGATGAAAGATAATATCACATATTTTGTGTGTATCACAATCAATAATAATCTCTTTTATAATTTTTTTCCAAAAAGCATTTTTGTGTTCTGCGTCTAGTTTATTGTAAATATCCAGCCAATTTCCAGAAAACAATTTTTCTAAAGACTTATAATCAGCAAATGATTCTGACTGCAAGTTCTGTTCTTCTTCTAGTCTACGTTCTAATAAAGCATATTGCCGGTCGTAATCAACCTCTGAAATCCGCCCTTTAATATAAATATTATTTAATCTCTCAATTTCTGAACGGATTGTATTAGTTTGATCTATTCGCTTCTTAGCTTTTTTTGTGTTTCTAAATTCATAAACCTTATTTTGAATAATAGCTGAAATATACTCAATAAGATATTGCTCTATTTTTGATTCGGTCAGACAGATACCTTCTTGATGTCTGTTAAATTTTCTTGAACAACGATAACGCTTATATTTAGTGACGGTGCCATCGTTGCAGGTATGCTTTTTTACAAAACCAGTTAGCGTTGCGTTGCAATATGGGCACTTTATCAGTTGACTAAAAATATAGCGCTCATTTGATGTATGGTAAGTTTTCGAAGCAGAAATTTTTTGTATTAGATCAAACTGTTCTGGTGTAATGTAAGGCTCGCAATAGTTTAGATCAGATCCGCGCCTGCCACAATAAATCTCTTTTTTAGTAAATCTATCCATTGCCTCTGGAGAAGGAGCATTTTCATAATGTTCTAAAATATAGTTTATGGCTTTACGCTTAGAGAAGGTGGCAAAATAGACACGGAAGAAATCATTTACGATATCTTTGTGTGCAGGATTTTTTTGAGGTTTTTTATCTACCACCATATAACCATAATTGATCCGGCCATTTATATGTTCTCCCATTCTACGTTTGTGTTCAAAAACTACTTTGATACGCTCGCTGGTGCGATCAGATTCATTTTGGGCTACGGCCAGCATAATATTAATTTTTAGTTGACCATCTGCAGTAGACGTATCATAATCCTCTAGGATGGTTTTCCAATTACAGTTGTGGGCTTCCAGGATTGCCTGGGTATTATGATAATCGCGGACATTACGAAACCAACGGTCTAACTTTGTGACAAGGATTAAGTCAATTTTATCCTGCTGTACATCGTTTAGTAAGCGTTGAAAGTCTTTTCGATTTTGCAGTTTCTTTCTTGCAGTAAGTCCTTCGTCGACATAGTAATCTACAATTTCGTATTTATGGGATAAGGCATATTCAGTAAGCAATTCTTTTTGAGTGTCCAAGGATAGTCCCTTTTCGACCTGAAGCTCTGTGGATACCCGGTCATAAATTGCACAGCGTATTTTCTGCAGCATAGAATAAATATCCCCTTTCAATGTGTTAAACAAAAAACCACAGAATGATTATGTTTATCAAATTGTGAGTGTACCGAATTTCGGAACGTTGGAAAGTTGTTTTACAATATGCTATAATCATCTCGTTACCGCCCCTAAACTGGTGACAGAAAGGGGGGCTCAATGTGGAAATTGTTACATCTCTTATTATCACTATCGTGGCAGGTGTGATTAGCCATCTCATTTGTAAATGGCTGGATGGTGATGAGTAGTCGGTAACCAGCCTATGGTAGATGCCGCCATGTTAAAAGGCAAAGAAAACCCCGGAGAGGCACCTCCGGGGTTTTCGCTTTTGTCGCCCAATATGGACTTGCTACATCTCTTAGCCTAGGCATAATATAGCATATGTAAAAAGCAGAGTCAAGATACTCCGGAATGATCATTTTTAATTAAGTTGTAAACGTACCGAATTTCGGAACGTTCGTTGAGCACATTTGAACGCAAAACCGTAATTGTCACATTTTGCACTATTATGATATAATAGTCATGTTGTCATACCCAATCCGGCAACGGAAAGGGGGTGTACATATGCAGGATGCGATAATATCGTTCTTAGTTGCTATTATGGGTGGTGTAGCTTGCCACTATATCATCAAATGGCTAGATAGCAATGATGATGACAACTAGCCAAAAAAGAATCCCCAGAGCTGCCACTCTGGGGATTCTGCATTGTGTACATATGATGCAATAATATCGTTTGCCTATACATAATATAGCATATGAGGCAGGCAGAGTCAAGACACCCCAGAATAAATATATAATCAGATTGTAAACGTACCGAATTTCGGAACATTGACTTTTGCATTGTATTTTCTATAATATATTTAGCAAGACAGCCAGTAAGGGAGGTCAAGTCTTCCCGCCTGGCAAATAGTGTTTAGCTAACAGCCGTCCATTCTTTACCAGAGAGCAGGGGGGCTATTTTTTATCATTTTTATACTCTAATAAATTTATGATCACTGAGCCTTTGGGAGTTTTGTTTGTTTTTCATTTGACTTTTTGATCAGATTGATCATCTGTCCCATAATCCAGCGGCGGTCTTTTAGTGACAGTTCAGTATAATATTGTATTAATTCCCATTCCTCTTCTTTTAAATAAACGGCGCCTGGGAAAAAGTTACTGATGGAATCAGGGGAGGATTTCTGGTTAGGATTATTAGATTTATCTCGATAATATTTCAGGAGATTTAATTCTTCAATAGAACGCTCCATATCATCTGATGAGGGAGAACCAAGCAGATAGTCAACAGTAACATTAAATATTTTGGCGAATTTTATTAAAATATCAGCAGGAGGGATACGCTGATTGTTTTCATAGAAGGAGATCATTTTAGGAGTTAAACCAATCATAGAGGATAATTCTTTTTGAGTAAGATCGTTATCCTTTCGGAGATGGCGTATACGATTCCCCAGGATGATTAAATGTGAATCCATAAAATACCTCCTTCCTTCTTTTAAATTTTATCAAAAATAATTATTATCATTTTTTGTCTATTTTTCTTTTGCATCTTTGAAAATCTATAATTATTGTGCCTTTGGGAGTTGTGTTTGTTTTTCATTTGCTTTCTTGATCAGATCAATCATCTGCCCCATAATCCAGCGACGGTCTTTTATAGACAATTCACTATAATATTCAAGCAGTTCTTGTTCTTCTTGTTGCAATACTACAGCGTATGGAAAAAACTTTGTTATACAAGCTTTTTCATTCCAAGTAAATGATGTTCCATTTTTTATTTTATGAAAATATTCAAGGAGAGAACTGTCTTCAGATGACAAATTAGCGTTATTAGCGTGAGAGGCAGAATTGCCCAACAAAAAGTCTACCGAAACTTGGAAAAGTTGTGCTATTTCTAGTAATGTGTCTAAATCAGGAGAGCGACGATTTTGTTCGTACATACCAATTGTACTTTTTGATATCTTCAATATTTTGGCAAGATCATCTTGCGTATAGCTATGAGATAATCTTAAACTTCTTATTTTTTCACCTAACCCTAACACATTCTCCACCTCTTTGATTTTATGAAAATATCTTAACACACAGTAAGTGTGCCTTCCATAAAGAACACGAAAAGTGGTAAATATAATTGACAACACACAGTAAGTGTGATATAGTTTAAGTGGTTAGTGCACAAAACGTGTGAAAGGTGATGGATATGAGCGAAGAACTAAAAGCATTTAGAAATTCCAAGAAAATGTCTATAAAGATGATGGCAGATGAAATAGGTGTTTCCAAATCATATTATGAAAAAATTGAATATGGAGATCGTCAACCCAGTTATAACTTTATTTTGAAATTTGTAAATAGATTTCCAGATGCAAACGCAGATGCAATTTTTTTTGGTCTAAAATCACACGAATTGTGTGAAAAAGCTATAAGCCATAATTTATTAGGGATGGACATACACAGAATTTAGTTCGGTTGCATATCGTAATCAGAAAAATGCATGGTGGTTTGTATGGAAAACATAGAGAAGAAAGCAAAACAAAGTATGACATTTGAAGAAATAATCATGAAGTCTTTAGTTGAGGAATATGAACACCAATTCGGTTTGGAATGTACATATCGTGAAATACCCGAAGATAAGAAAAGGGCATAGAAAAACCACCCTCTTAAAAGTTTTGGCGAACTTGGGTGTTGGGTGGTCTCTATGAACACTATAAGAATTTGACGGATTAGATAATGACAAAAATGTCAATATCGTTGGTATGTGGACGTCAAATCCCTGTCTTGGGATTTAATATAGCATACCGTAAGTTGTAATGCAACAAAATTAATATAAATAATCTATGAAACGTACCGAAATTCGGTACAAGTACAAGGAGAAAAACATATGGCAGTAAAAAAGAAATTAACCCAAAAAGTGGCAAAAGAAATTTTCAAAAAGGCATTAGGATCAGCAAGCGACGCCAATATAGAAAACATAAGTGATAAAGGGATGGATGAGTATAAGATGGTTCTGGGAATGGTCACGGCTCACTGCTCTTATGAAGATGACTATACGCCGGGAGGCAGAAGAGTGGACGGCGAGCATATAAAACTATCTATGTGGATTCACGATGTGACTGTAGAGTTATATTTTGATTCAGATACGTTAGAGATAGATCTTGTTTATACAAGGGAAAAGCATGAAAAGACAAGAGAATACACAGTAGTAGATTTCCTGTATGAAAGAAATCTTATGGCTGTGAGCAAAGAAGGTCACTTAGAGGAAAAGTTCTAAAATGTACCGAATTTCGGAACGAAGAGAAGTACAGGAGGAATGCACTGTGACAAAATTTACCCAATTTTTAAGGCAATAGTACAAGCAGAACAAACGAAAGGAGAGCGGAGATGGATAAGAAAATACATGTAACAGTGAGTTTGTTTTTCAAAATTAAGGATGCAGATATATTCGGAGGAACTGGGGAGGTTGGATATTCTGAATCAAAGATTGATTTCAACACAGAAAACTTGAGTGGATTCAGTTTGCAGAAATATACACAGGACCAGATCAAAGGATTTGCAGAACTACTCAAAGTGCCGGAGAAGAATATCGAGATTATTTCAAGACAGGAATATGAAGATAACACTGACGATGACTGACATGTGACTAATCAGGAGAGGAGGACTGACATGCAGGAATTAGAGAAGATTCTGGAAGAGATAGAAGATCATGTGAAAAAGTTTGTGGTATACGGAACATCGTATGATTACATAAGCTTTAGATGGGTGAAACAAATAATTCGCAAGCACATGAATGACGATTGGATCCCGGTGGAGGAGCGGCTGCCGGAGAATGGAGAAACGGTATTATGCACAGACGGAGAAAATATATACCTAGTTGAGTATGATGCAGATTTAGATGCGGGATTTGGGGATATGGATTGCATTACCGCCTGGCGTCCTCTTCCAGAGCCATACCGCCCGGAAAGGAGCAAGGGAGTCGGTACAGATATCTATAAAGAGCGTACCGAAATTCGGAACATAGAGTAGAAAAGAGGAGGATAAAAATTGAAATTAACTGTAAGAGAGAATGGAATAAATTATGAATTAGATATTAAAGAAGTGGATCGGGCAAAAAGAAAATGTAAAGCTATGGACCTTGCACAGGTTTTAATGACGTGCATTTTAATTGCTCTGCTTTATGTAACAACAATGAAAGTCGTATTTATATGGAAAGAAGAAAGTTTATCCAAACAACTTGAAATCATTCCTTACATTTTAGGAACTGCATTTGTAGTTTTTATAGATTATGAAATATACTGTTCTCTTTTGCGCGAAAAATATATAAGAAAAATAATATATACAGGTAAATATGTAGATATAGTTCTTAAAATTACCGGAATTGACAGATTAATAGTCATGACGGAATCAAGAGATCATGTAATACATGAACATGTAGTATATCCAACCAGAATCATTGTTAATGGAATATCAGAAACATATTTTGATCTTAATCGGATGGCAATATGCAGTCCATATAAGAAAGAAGGTGAAAGTGGAAATGACATCAGCAGAAGTTAAGGCACAAATCAAGGCAGAGTTGGAAAAGAGCAGGGAAGCAAATAAAACAATGTTACGCGAAGCATGAAGGAAATTTTATAAGCGGATTTTTAAGTAGTTTAGGAAAACACAATATAGTGATCCAAAAACCATATTGGAATTGCTGTTACAGGCACAGCGTTATCAAAACTGCAGTAGACAGTCAGTTAAGGCACTTGTTGCGGCGCTGGGGTGTACGGTCTGTTATTCAGAAAAATGGTGTCATTGACTGGGGAAAATACTTCTGTTAGAATAGTGAAAAGCACTACAACAACGGTAGGCGGTTAGTCCTTCAACAGAGGGACTGAACCCTCTGATTACATAGAAATCCCGGGAACGGGAAATCTGGGAAAGGAGGGCTCGCTTATGAGTGATTATGAATTGCTGTCACTTGTGCTGATGATTCTTGGAATCATTGTAAGCCTCCTGATCGCATACATAAATCAATCAAAAAAGTAACCGCCCTGGCCAAAGGTAACGGTTACTCTTTTTGAATAACTAACTTTTGGACTAACCGTCTGTCGGTAGTGCCTTTTGTATAATTATAATAGCAAATACCAAAGTGAAAGTCAATTCTATAATTAAAGATGTATCAACTCTAAGCAAAGCTAAGTAATTGAAGGGAGAAGAAGATTATGGCAGGAATTACATTTTCTTTAGTTTTATCCGGATTTTCATTAGGGGTTTCAATCACGGCGTTTATCTTGAATTTAAGTCTCTTTTTATTCAAACGCCGGAAATCTGTTAATGATTCTGGAGAAGAAAGTTAAAAATCGGATATTTCCAACTGCCCAGCAGTATGATATGATAGAAATGGAGTGGAGCCATGAATACAAAGATGGATTGGATTAGAAATTGCATAATGCAGATCTCCTTACAGGAGAGAAAAAAAAGAAAATATAAACTTTTAGAAACAGAAGTGCAAAAGCTGAGGCGGTTGCCAAAGCAGGAATTAGAATTTGAATATATCAGTCTCAAATCAGAGTATGAGTATAAAAAAAATATTCTAACGTTATTTTTTCTGACAATTATTTTGGCGGCCCTGGCAGATGTCTGGAATTTTTTTTACAAATTTATACAGAAGACAATAGAGTACACTGCACAAGCTGGGAACGCATCAAAGACCGCTGAGGTAGGATTTTTTATAGCAGTAATTGCTGCAATATTTGTATCGGTTGTTTTAATTGTTAGTTTAATTTCTTATATGAAAGGGCTGTATTCATTACATCGCTCTCTCCTTCTAGTTCAAATGGTAAAGGATGAAAATACAGAAGATGGAAGTTAATAGGTATATAAAATCAATTTGGTTAGAATTGATTTATACTATTGCGACAATTATATTTCTAATAAAATTGGCTGATTTAAATAAAATCCTTATAGAAGAATCCACAAAAAATGTCTTTGAATTTTTAGCATATGGAGATGGCCGCCCATTATGGTATTTTGTCTATACACTAATTTTTGTGGTGATTGGGATTGGGTTGAGTATACATAATTTTCATTCCATAAGATATACGGAATTGGATTTTGCCGAAATAATCATGGTAATTGTAAAATTGCTGGTCATTATCATCCTTATTATTTTATTGATTATTTTCATTAATAATCCGATTCTAAGAGCAATTATAACAGCTGGATGTATAATTATGGCTGGAGGATATCTGGCAACACAAGGGTAAGGAAAATTATAGTCAAGAGATTTTAAGCATTGACTAATAAAACAGATTTAGGTGTACCAAATTTCAGCACACAGAATGGGAAATGAGGTGAGGTTATGAAAGAGAAAATAGGACAAGTAAAAACGTGGATCAAGGAGCATAAGAAGCGATCCGCGGGAATAGCCGCTGCAATCGTCTTGATACTCGGAGCTGCCGGATTTGGAATTGCGGGAGTAAACAATGTAAATGCCAATACATCCGCGGATAAAAAGATATCTACTGAAACTGTAAAAAAAGATACTTCAGAGAACGGTGTAAAGGATAATTCTAGCACTAAGAAAGACGCTGATTCCGATAAAAAGGAAGATGAGGTGGACAAAGTAAAGACGGAAGATAAGGACGCAACAGTATCCGATCAGGAGACGAAAACGGATGATGTTAATCAAACAGCAAATACCAATGCGTCTACATCTGGATCAAATTCTAACACATCTAGTTCTGGAAGTTCAGGGTTATCTAATGAGGGTGGGCAGTCCCATACGCATAGCTATACTATTCCGATTTATGGAACAGATCAGAAATGGGTGGTAGATCAGGCGGCTTGGACAGAAACGGTAAATGAACCGATTTGTGAGAGTAAGTTTGTATGGTATTGTAATACATGTAATGAAGACATAACTTCTGATCCGGAAGGACACGTTGATTATACTATGCATGGCGGGTATAGAAGTGATTATATTCAAGTACAGACAGGAACAAACACTTATACAGTAAATCATCCAGAGCAGGGACATTGGGAATCCTATCCTGTCGTGACAGGATATCAATGTAGTTGTGGAGCAACTAAGTAGATAATAAAGAAAACTTAATATCTGATAACAGAAAACTACTAATCTAACGGTTGGTAGTTTTTTTGTTACATAAATTTACACGTTCCGAATTTCGGTACAAAAAGAAAGGAGAAAAAAGTGAGGACAAAATTTAAAAGAATTATCGCAATGATCATGTGCATAATGCTCATGGCATTGCCAATGACAGTATACGCTGAGAGTGATGTGGATATTCAGCTGCATACACTAACTGTTCAGGTGACAGGATCAGGTATAGTCAGCGTAGAGGGTGAAGGGGTAACGGTTGTAGGAGATAACGTGTATTCTGTTCGGTCGGGGGAAATGGTAACAGTAACTTGTATGCCGGGCGAGGGGCAGGAGTTGTTCAGTATGACATTAGATGATGTCGAGGTATCGGAATCATTTAAGATGCCGTTTAAAGATGCTGTATTGCAGGTCACATTTGAGGAAACACAGCCAGAAGTTGAAAGTAGTGTGAGTGATGGTGAGCTGGAGCAGAAATCGGAGGAAATAGGGATAGAAGATGAAGAACAGGAGAAAGAACAGGAGATTGTTTTTCAGAATCATATAGCAGCTAAGCCGATGGCGAACACTGTGAGATTGGTTAGAGATCCTTATGTTGGCATGGTATTGAGTGGAAGCAATGCTTCCGTTCTGTTTCAGGGGGTGCCTGGTACAGCGGGAACATTTTTAGTATCAATCAACGATGGTGATCTGGCGGGAACAACAGGAACAGGATATTGCTTAGATCCTGGAGCCGCCAATCCCGGTGAAGGTGCAGCTGTTATCTGTACATGGACAGCAACTTGTACAGGGATTATTGGTGATATGGCAACGTGGTATTTTGTTATGACACCACCGGGCGTAGCTGCTCCCGGCTCCACACTTGGTTATCAGCGCGTGGGAATGACAGTATCCGTTCTGTTTGAGGCTAAAGGGCGGCTCGAATTGTATAAAGCATCTGCGAATCCAGAGATTACAGATAATAACGGCTGTTATTCTCTTGGAGGTGGTGTTTACGAATTGCTGCAGGGGAATGTCCAGGTGGCAACTGCTACGACAAACGATCAGGGTTATGCGGAGTTTAACGATATAGCGGCTGGGCAATACACATTGCGGGAAATTAAAGCACCGCAGGGATATGCGTTAGATCCACAAACTTACAATGTAACAATAAACAGTTCTCAGGTAACGCGTATTGATGTGAAAGATGTTCCGCAAAGTGATCCAGTTACTATTTTGCTTGGGAAAATTGATGCAGAAACAACTCAAAATATGCCGGAGGGGGCCGCTTCTTTAGCTAATGCTGAGTTTACTATAAAATATTATGATGTGCAATCTAGTACAGATCCAGCTCTAACAGGAGCAGTTCCACTTCGTACATGGGTTATGCGTACAGATGAACGAGGTTTTACGAGATTAGGTGATGCATATAAAGTTTCTGGAGATGAATTTTATAGATTAAATGGAGTAATAACATTGCCATTAGGCACATTGACAATTCAGGAAACAAAAGCTCCTCAAGGTTATTTATTAAATAGTGAAGTATTTGTTCGACAGATAACGTCATCGGGGACGGCGGAAAGTGTGAACACATACAATGAACCGACTATTCCTGAAGATGTTATCCGAGGTGATCTTCAGATTGTCAAATTTGGTCAGGATGCAGATGATACAACGGAGCAAAAAACACCACTCTCCGGCATTATTTTCTCTCTGACATCTAAGACGACAGGCGAGCAATTTGAGATCGTAACAGATGAAAACGGCTATGCATCTACACAGCAGTTAGGAAATCCTCGCGGCGGGCTTGCGTATGACACTTACATTGTGCATGAAAAGAATACTCCTCCGGGATTTAAGCCAGTGGATGACTTTGAAATTACGATTTCCGAAGAAGGTCAAACGCTGTATTACATTTTGGAAGATAAGCTGATCGTTTCTCCAGTGCAGCTCGTAAAAGTGGATGCTACAACTGGAAATACAATACCTCTTGCAGATGCAGAGTTCCAGCTTCTCGATAAAGATAAAAATGTAATAACAATGACAACACACTATCCGACAGAAACAGTCCATGAAACATTTAAAACAGATGCCACAGGACGCTTTACATTGCCTGAGACGTTGACATCTGGTGTGTATTATTTCCGTGAAGTAAATGCCCCGAATGGATACCTGTTAAATGGTCAGGATATTCAGTTTGAGATTACAGAAGCGCATGATTGGGACGCTCCCTTTGTAGTTACATTTGAGGATACACCAGCAATGGGACAAATTGTATTGACAAAGACAGACGGCGATACAGGCGAACCGCTTGAGGGTGCGGAATTTTCTGTCACTGCTGCTGAAGATATCGTGACGCCGGATGGAACGATAAGGGCAACAGCCGGGGAAGTTGTAGATACGATCACTACGGATATAACTGGGACAGCACGCTCAAAGGAATTGTTCCTGGGGAAATATACCGTGACGGAAACAGTGCAGCCAGTCGGCTTTGTGCTGCCAACAACAACATGGGACGTTGAGCTGACGTATAAAGACCAGAACACTGCTATTGTTGTCGGGAACATCGAGGTTCAAAATAAGCCGACAAAAATCACCATTAAGAAAGTAGAGGCGGATACAGGACAGCCGCTTGAAGGAATTGAGTTCGCGGTCTGGAACAAAGCGTTTGAGGATTCGGTAGACCCTGAGATGGCTGTGAAAGAGACGTATGTGACAGACGCAAACGGCACAATCTCTATTACATACCTTGAACCGGGGGCTTACTGTGTACAGGAGACTGCAACATTGCCTGGGTACGTCCTTGATGATACAGTCAAGGAATTTACAATCGATGAAAACGGTATGTTTGTTGCAGAGGATGGTACAACAACAGAAACAGGGACGCTTGAATTTGTAAATGACTACACCAAACTGCACATTTCAAAGCAGGATGCTACAACCGGAAAAGAATTGCCGGGCGCGCGAATGGAATTGCGAGACGCAGAGGGAAAACTGATCGCTAAATGGACATCTGGAAACAAGCCCTATGTAATCGAACGAATTAAGCCGGGAGATTATATCCTCCATGAGGAAATTGCTCCTGCTGGGTACAAGCTTGCTAAAGACATTTCATTTACAGTCGAAGAAACCGGAGTTGTACAGAAAATCGTGATGGAAGATGAATACTCAGTAGGCTCCCTGAAGGTGTCCATGCCGGGGAATGGCTGGAGCGGAGTGAAAACAGGTGATATAGCGCATATAGCACCATACGTCATTGCTGTAATAATTGCCGGCACGGCTGTTATCATCCTTATTCGAAAAAAAAGAAAGGGGAATAAAGACGATGAAAAATAAACGGTTACAAAGAGGATTGCTGTTTTCTTTTTTGCTGACGTTTGCATTTGCTTCTCCGCTGCGGGTTATCGCGGCGGAAGAACAAATAACAAAAAAGCTGACCATTACTGCTAAAGATGAGCAAGATTATAAAAATCAAGCAGAAAATGCGTTTGCCTTAAAGATCGAAGAGAACGGACAGAAGTATGAACGTTCCGAAATTCGGTACGAAATAACAGATACAACTTATTTAGATAAAAAATATAAATTGGTACAGACGAATGAACCTACCCAAGCAATCACAGAAGATGGTGTAGAGTATACATTGATGGACTATTATGGACCGAAAACGATCGATCAGACTGTAACAGCTTATGCTGACTATGACCATCTTGTAACTGCAGCGGATGTGCCGGGAACAAAGGAGATCGTTGTTACAGATGAGGTTACCGGAGAGCAAAAGACAGTGACATGCAGCCTGACCGGGGTTGCTCCGTCAGGAACTACAACAGTTGATAATGTAATGACGATTACTTTCAGCAATTATAATGCCGCTTACTATGATTGGAACGGAAATTATATCGCTCATAATAATCAGACGCCGCAATTAGAAGGCTATGAAGATCAACTACTCGCCCAGGTTGGAGCTGCACCGGGGAGTGTGATTACAGGATATCACTATGCCGGTGATCCTTACACTATTGACGGTGTGGTATATCGGGACGCTACAGCGACGGTACGGCAGCAAGTACCAGTGTATCGGGCCAACTATGAAGGGATCTTTACAACGCAGGATTCGGATGCATCAGGGACTGCAACATACAGCGGGCTAGATCCGGAGGGGCGTGTAGAGTTGACTGTTACGGCAACGGCAATGTATGTACCTGTTAAGGACACCTATGTGCCGTACATATTGGCAGGAGCGGGGATTTTAGTATTTGCAGTATTTGTAGTCATTATACTTATGACGATCGCAAAAAAAAGAAAAAACAAAAATTCATAAAACTAACAATAGAAGAGAGGTAATGATATGGAGAAATTAAGTATAGCAATACAAAACTTTACACGGACTCAATTACTGCCTTTAGCAATACCGATTGCCGTGGCGGCACTTGTGATAGTAGGATTCGGGTTGCTGATTGGGTGGCAGAGAGTAATTGATTGGTGCAAGGGGCATGCCCTGCACATTATATTGGGGTTGATTGCTATATATTTAGCAACAGATATTGTTCAATCCTTTGTTACAAGTTTGAGTGGAGGATTTTAAAAAAAGAGGACAGAAGCAAATAGAATGTTTAACTCAATAAAAAAGAAAATAAAAAATGAACTGACTGATCCACTTAGAGATAAGGGGAGGGTCATGAAGCTGGAGTATCTATTTTCCAGCAAATATACAATCATCGGGGTGATTATTGGAGTTGATGTACTGCTCCTCATCACATTGACATTTGTGTCTAATATGCTCATGTGTATGCCGGGGGTTATTTCAGGGAGGCTGGCTGGAGAGGAGTTATTCTCCCTCCGGCACCTGATTCCAAACCTGAAAGGGCTGACATTTGGAGGAATTACTGTCATGGCAGTAATAATCTGTCTTGTCGATGCTGTTCTGATTTTCAGAATCCGTACATCATGGTCGGACAAGAATTTTAATGTGGGACAGCGGGGAACAGACCGATTTGTCACAAGCGATGAGATTCGTGAGCAGTATACAGCGATTGATCCGCTTGATACGCCTTATCCGGGAAATCCAGGAATCTTGGTCGCACGGATCGGGAAGACTTTTTACATTGATCAGATGGTCGTGAACAACCTGATCATCGGGATCACCCGATCAGGAAAGGGCGAGGGGCTTGTCAAGTCCAGTATTGAAAGCTATTCAAGGGCTGAGTTTCAGCCATCTCTAGTCATCAACGACCAGAAGATTGAGTTGTATAAAACCTTTGCTTCAATGCTAAAGGAACGAGGTTACAAAGTGTATCTGCTAAATGCATCTAATCCATTGCTGTCCATGGGGTTTAACATTATCGGGCTGGCACTCTATTACTATAAAAAGAAAGATTATAATACTGCAGAGCAGGTAGCGAATGCCCTGGCACACAGTTTTTTCAAAGTGGACGAGGCATACGGAGATATGATCTTCTTTACGGCTTCGGCATCTGCACTATTTACTGCGATGGTACTTGCGGCGATGGCAGACGCATTTGAAGCAGACGAGAGGGAAAACCGCGCCAGATACCAGCAATGGAAGAGGCTGAGCGAACAGGACAGAAAAGCTCATCCCTTTCAATATAGAAATGACAACGAGAAAACAGTCAACATTTACAGTATGATCGTGAATTTCCGGCAGCTTGTAGAACGCCCGATTAACAGGAATGGGAGCCGGACGCTCCTGGATTTATATTTTGAGAACCGTCCGGCAAATGACCGGGCAGCCCTGAAATATCTGAACACAAAAGTGGCGCCGGGGAAGACGAAATCCAGTATCTTTTCTGAGATGCTACGCAATCTGGAACCGTTTACTTTGAGAAATGTGGGGAAAATGACAGCGGAAAGCACGCTGGATTTCAAGGAGATCGGTTTTGGGAAACAGCCGGTGGCAGTCTTCCTGGCAACACCAAGCTATGATACATACCTTCATCAGCTTCCAACGCTTTTTATCCGGCAGATGTACTTTGCACTCGGGAAGATCTGTGACGATCACAAGGGCAAATGTGAACGGCAGGTCAAGGTCATCTTTGACGAGGCAGGAAATATGCCGGAAGTAGACTTGATGGATAAGATGACGACCATGGGGCTGGGACAGAACATCTCTTTTGACCTGTATCTGCAGAACTATGAACAACTCGAGGAGTTGTACGGAAAGCAGAAGGCTGAGACAATCAGGGGAAACTGCGGGAATCATTTCTTCCTTCAGACAAGTTCTGAGGAGACAGCAAACCAGTTTTCCCATATGCTGGGAAATAAATCTGTCATAGATATCCAGCGCGCGGGAGGGAAGCTGTCGTTCAACAAGTATTTCACAGAATCTGTGATCGACCGCCCCCTGTTGATGCCAAATGAGCTGATGCAGCTTCAGGAAGGGGAAATTGCGGTTTTCCGGCGTTCTAAACGGCGGGACAACAGGGGAAATAGTATCAAGCCAAGACCAGTTTTTGATTCCCGAGAAAACGGAATGTACCTGTGGTATTTTTATCAGTTTGCACCTCAGGAACGGTTTCCGGATCCCAATACAGTAGATCTGATGGAGGTCTGTCATGAAAGCCGGAAACACATCGATCTGGAGGAACGCACCTGGGATATTACCAAGAGCTTCCGGATGATGGGAGTTCAAGTTAATCTACCGCAGGAGAGAAAACATAAAGGAAACGTACGCGAGACGCTGTTTGAAACAGGAAAATACCAGGTGATTCGTCAGATGCTCGAAAAAACATTTGGCGCGCACTATGAAGAGGAGTATGGAATAACCGGAGACACGACAGTAGCAGAGTACGTTGGGTTCATTAATGCTCAACCAATCAGCGAGGTCGAGAAGGCGATCCTGCTTCAGCCAGTATAAAGGAGACTGATAATGACAGACGAACAGATTATTCAATTCCTGACAGAAAACAGGGATTACTTTATTACAAATGACTTGATTTTAAGTATTTTGCGTTCAATCGGGTGGCTTTTGGTAAAAGGGTTGAACGCGCTGCTGGATGCTTGCAGATTGCTTTACGACTTTACTTTTGGTCTGATTGATATTACCAGTTGGCCGATATTGGAGGATTTCCTTGCAGAGTATAGTCCCCTGATTCAAGGAATCATGATTCTATCCCTTGTCGCATTGGGGTATATGTACCTGTTCGGTAAAAATAAAAATCATGATCTTTTGACTAGCATTTTGATTTTTGCTGTTGTGTTTACGTCATCTACAACTATTTTTAGCACATTTAATTCATTTTCTACTATGTTTAAGGATGCTGTTGTAGGAGGTGATGGGATAGTAGACGGCTATAACCTTGTCAATCAGAACCTATACGATCTTATATATATAGATGAACAAATCGGATTATCTAACATGACTGGAGAGGCTGAACCGCCGCATTATCCATCAATGACAGAAGAAGATGTGGCGATGATCGATATCACAGAAACATTGAGTAATGACAAGGATGGGCTTACAGATAATGCCAAAGATATCTTGCGGAAAAGGCTGGAATACCGGATTGAAGAAAGCAAACTGCTAGATGTTTATAATGGCGTGCTGTGGACAGATTTTGCCAACACCTATTATTATCGCTATCAGTTTAATTATGGGACATTTTTTTTGACCGCCATTGCAGCAATCATTGTATATTTGGGAGTGTCTTATAAAAATGAGCGAGTCGTCTACGAGCTATTTATGAGTAGGATTCTTGTCACGATTTTCTCTGCGGAATTGTCAGGAAAAAGAAAATCGGTACGGCTTCTTGAAGCAATCCGGGACGGTTATTATGCATTGTGCTTTACTGCTCTTACGCTGCGATCCTATTTTCTTTTTACGGAATACATCACCAATTCGGGAGCAGGAGGGCTGATGAGGGGAATTGTAATCCTACTCGTTGCGTTCTGTGTTGTAGACGGCGCCAATATTATGGAGAAGATTACAGGAACAGACGCTGGGCTGTCCAGCATGGCAGGAAAACTGATTGCGGGCTGGCATGCAGTCCGCGGGGCTGCGATGACAGCTCAGCAGATGCGGCAGATGAATATGCTGAAGCGTCAGACGAAGGCAATGGAAGCTATGTCTGGAAATGGGAATGGCAGCTCGATGTTAAGAGAAGGCGAGAAGGGATCCGGATTCATGTCGGATTCGGGAAATGTCGGTAACAGCGCAGAGGGAGACGATTCTGGTGGAGATTATCAGAATCAGAGCGGTGCAAATGAGTATGGCCAGTCTGGAAATACAGAAGCTAGCGGCGGAAATTATGGGGATATGGGAGATTCTGGAGAAGGCGGATATGAAAATTATTCTGCTGCAGATAATAACTTTGGTCAGATGGATGATGCCTTGAGTCAAGGAGACAGTAAAGCCGGGGCTGCTGATATGACTGAAAATACAGGACCAGACATGGGAAGCGGTAGCAGTGAGGATGAAAAGAGCATGTTTGATCGTTGGTCAGAAAAAGCATCGGGATCTAATCAGAGTGAAGGACAGGTTGGAGAAGTTGACCAACATAGCAGAAGACAGTACAGTTCCTCAGGGGAAGAACGGCGAGGACGCGCAAACCATACAGGCGAAATTTCCCAGCCACAATCCGGCCAAAATCATGGCGCAGCTACAGCCCGCGGACACGCATCAGAAAGGCATACAGGAATGAGCAATCGGAGGTCAACATTTGATTCGATAGCAAAAAACGCGAGAGATTCTGACAGTAAAAAAGAAAAGGAGTGATGCCGGATGCGGTATCTTGTAACAAAAGAAATTAAATCGGAAACTCAGGTTATCTGGAAACTTTATTTTCAGGATTTTGCATTTCTTCTTGCATGGGTAGCATTAAATTACCAGTTAAAAGAAGTTGCACACACTTATCTGCAGACACCGATGTTTATCTTTACCCTTATCATGGGGATCATACTTGTTCTGCCAAGTGTGACAAATCCGAAACGGAGACAATATCAAAGTATCATGCTGTATTTGATGCGCCCGCAGGAAACAATATATCTCATGAAAGAAAGGAAGGAGTCTGGGAATGAAGAACAAGATCAAAGATTTAAAAAGCGATATCCCAAGCGCAAGATATGATGGAAAGCTGGACTGTTTCCAGTATGATGATGGGAGTTATGCGGACATATATAGGATCGTTCCGAAGGATCTGGTGAATGGGGATCCGGACGACATTGAAATGGATTGCTTCACCTGGGCAAAGTTTTATAAAACATATGGAAGGGACATTGAACTTGCAGCATTGAAATTTCCATGCGACCTATCACAGCAAAAGGATTATTGGAACCGGATCCTTGAAAGGAACGTGAACCCAGTGTTTGATCCGATGATCCGCCGTAAG
The DNA here is from genome assembly GCA_944383695.1 of uncultured Mediterraneibacter sp. GTDB lineage: Bacteria > Bacillota > Clostridia > Lachnospirales > Lachnospiraceae > Mediterraneibacter. The sequence goes on along the minus strand of CALWQP010000018.1, from coordinate 24,030 downwards.
CTTTCTGAGTTGGAATACCGGGAGCGGAATACATTGAAAAAAGAGTTTTTTATGATTTTTTTTGGGGAGACAGAAGAAGACATCCAGGCAGCTCGCCGTGTGCTGGAAGACACGTTGGGGATCAGGCAAATTGGGAATGCTGCTGGGGTTACAGAGCTTTTGGAGGAGATTCCTGAAAAGAAAAAAAGGCAAGTGTTATTTAAGTTCGCAAATAAAAATTCACAGATATTCTGACGTGCCGAATTTCGGTACGTTAGTGGAGGGACGGATATGGGAAAAAACAGAAAAAAAGAAGATGAGATTACATATGATGAAAACCTGCTCAGGGAAATCGCACCGATAGGGAATCTGAAACATTATGATGCGTTTTCAAGAACAGGGACCGGGTACGAGGCATGCGTACATGTTTTTGATTTCCCAAGTGCCCTGAATGATTACTGGCTTACAGAGATATGTAACTTTCCGAACACGGTCGCAACAATCAGTGTAGGGACTATGGATATGGATGAAGTGAAAAAGAACCTCAACCGGGCAATTGAAGAACAGGGATCCAGGAAGCGGTTCGCCAAAGATTACAGCGCATATTATAACGCTGATGCCAGAGAAAAAGAGATGCAAAGACTGTTCCAGGAAATTCAGTCTATGGGAGAGGTGATGAAAAGTGTCTCTATTCGGATCTTTGTGGCTGCAAAGACGAGAGAGGAATTGGAAAAAAGAGTAGCAAAAGTAATCACCAACTTGGAAAAGGGGAATTTCTACCGCGCAGCGGTATTCTTAAATGAAACAGAGAACGAATGGAAAAGCATATTTCTGCCGATGAAAAAGCAGCAGCAAGCGCCACATGCTCTACAAGGGTTTCCAATGAAGTCTACGCTTCTTGCAGCGGGGAATGCGTTTCATTATAGCTGCCTGGAAGACAGAGGCGGGGACATCTTAGGAGAAACAGGTTGTGGCGGGAATGTACTGTTTGATGAATGGCTCCTGAATGAGATTCGGGTTAATGCATCGGCAATAGTTGTCGGAAATCAGCGCTTTGGGAAATCAACGTTGCTGAAGCTGAGAATCAAATCCAGGGTGATCCGAGGTGATTTTGTCCGTGTCTTTGATGTGGTCGGAGAGTTTACAGATCTTATTCACGCACTCGGAGGCAGGACGCTAAATATGTCCAAGTACATTATCAATCTTTTAGAAATCTTTCGGTCCGGAGACAATGAACATGCAAACTACGCCAGGCATCTGACAAAGTTAAGAACATCCTATCGTTTTCTTGAACCAGAGGCGGCAACAAAAGAACTAAACGATTTCATTGAAATCTGTGAGAGTCTGTATAAGAAATGGGGACTACAGCCGGAGAATGGGAAACAAATTACTGGTCTTCCGGCAAAAGCCTATCCAACATTTAGGGATCTGCTGGAATATGTAGAAAAGGAAATTGAGCAGATTGTAACAGGAACATGGAGGGAAGGGGAAAAAGTCCTGATTGAGCGTAAACTGATAAATCTGGACAGTATCCGTAGCAACTTAAGGACACTCGTGGATACATATGGGGACATCTTTGACGGTCCCACATCAATCGACAACATGAAGGATGTAAAAGCAATCTCTTATGACTTGTCAGGTTTAAAGGAGCTGGATATGCGGATTTTTGACTTGGAGCTCTTTAACCTGTTGTCCTTATGCTGGGATGATGCGGTAACAAATGGAAGCATTATGAAGAAAAGCTGGGAAGAAAAAAAGATCGAACTTGATGAAGTGGCGCATACTTCAATTTATATTGATGAAAGCCATCGATGGGTAAACGCAAAAAAGCTCTATGCGCTCGACCTACTCAGCATCTATTTAAGGGAAGGACCGAAGTATTTTTCAAATATCTGGATGGCAAGCCAGTCCATCCGCGATTATACTCCGGAAGGTTCTACAGATGATGGAATTGAAAAATTGAAAACCATCTTTGAACTCACCCAATATAAGTTTATTTTCCGCCAGGATCGAAATGCGATCCCTGTGATTGACCGAGTATTTGGAAACGCCCTGATGCCTAGACAGAGGGAACGGATCCCGACGTATGTGAGAGGGCAGACAACCATGATTATTTCAGGAGACCAGACGGTTGACTTTAAAGTATACCTGTCACGAGAGGACGAAGCGCTGTTTAAAGGAGGCGCCTAATGGGATACATACAGAAACTCCTGAAACCAATCTTAGTGTCAGTTGTTCTGTTCCTTTTCATGATAGTGACAATGAGTGTCACAGTTCACGAAGTGATGAGCGCGTTGATCGGATCAGAGCGGCAAACACAGATAACAGAAGACATGCTGGGGGGGATGCCGGATTGGATCACGATTGAAATAGTACAAGCTGCGGTTGACATGATGAATGAGACAGGATATCCCGCAAGCGTTGTGCTCGGACAGATGATTCTCGAAGGCGGTGCCGGAGGATCTGAACTGTCTAACCCGCCTTATTACAACTGCTTGGGGCAGAAATCTCCCAGCCACTTGGAAAGCGGAACGGTCACCATGGTGACTGAGGAAGCATGGGGAACGGTCACCGCAATATTTTCTACATTCCGTAATTATACAGACTGCATGTTGGCATGGGGATACAAATTTACTATGCCGCCATATGTCGACAATGTAACGGCGTGTCCGAGAGATCCTCTGACAGGGCATTATGATGCTGATGCTTTTATAGAGGCAGTGTGGAAATCCGGATATGCAACAGATCCTAATTATGTTAATAAGGTGATTCAGATCATGACTTTTTATGAGCTTTACAAATTTAATAGCATGACCTCTTCAGATCTTGTTCCAGGCGACATAACCGGGACTGGCCAGTTTACACATCCGTGTCCAGGGATGACTGCACAAACCAGTTATTTCGGAGAAATCAGAGAGTTTGAAGTGGGAGGTCATAAAGGAAATGATTATGCAGCACCAGTTGGTACTCCGACTTATACTGCAGATGATGGGGTAGTAACGGTTGCCGGCTGGTCAGACAGTGCTGGAAACTGGGTTGTGATCGATCATGGAAATGGACTTGTAACAAAATATATGCATCACTCAAAAAATGTTGTATCTCAGGGACAGACAGTAAAGAAAGGACAGAAGATAGGAGAAGTGGGAAGCACAGGTCAGTCTACAGGACCGCATCTTCATTTCCAGGTGGAATTAAATGGTGTGGCAGTAAACCCAGATGACTATTTATAAAGGATGGAAAATGAAAAAAGAGAAAAAAATCAGAATGACTATATTTATTATATTGGCTGCGTTAGCGCTGCTTGCGGTATTTTTAGGAAAAAGCGTGGAGCAGTGGGCAGATGATCCGCAGGGAAACTATTCCATAAAAGAAAAAGAAGTGGTGGAAAAAGCTCATTCAATGGATAAACAGAAAATCTATAACTTGTCCTCGCAGCCGGACGATAATCTGCAGTCGATCAATGGGAAAAAGGACTCCAGGCTTACGCTCGAATTTACAGGATATGAGGAAAATGTCGCTGCATTTAGCTGGCTTGTTGGAGCAGACTGGGAGCGCTTCAAGGAAGAGCTGGCCGTTTATCTGGAAAAGAAAAACCTAGATGTAACGATGGTGCGATTGCATCCAGATTCCCAACAGATTATAGATGATTATTTGAGGTATCTGTACCTTGATGTAGATTACCAGACAGAATACTCAGATACGCTCCTGATTAAAACAGTCTGTGACACTTATACAGATGAATTGAGATTTTCCTTTGAGGTGCAATATGGAAGTTAAGGAGGATAACATATGTATTATAAAAGAGGAGATAAAGTAGAACTAATTAATGACACAATGTTCTATAAAAAGGGACGAAAAGCAACGGTTATTAATGGTACAACTATCGGAAATAATAAGAAAGTAGAAATTAGATATGACGGTGAACAATATTTAGGAAATGATGTTGATGTCATTCCCAAAAGTATGATTAGACTCGTAAGTGATATAGAGGGGGATAGATGATAGAGAAACTGCGGAAAAGAGTAAAAAAAGATATAAACCTTGGAAATAAGATACTCCTGTTTCTTCTCGTGGGCGGCTACTTTTTCTTTATAAGTTCTCGTATTTGGATGCCGGATTTTGGTGAACTGATTGAAGCGACGCCGTATTATGAAATACAAGCCATGCCTGGGCGTGAGATCTGCCTGACCAGATGGATTTATTCGAAAGAAGACCGGGTGATGGAAATTATCGTTGAAATCAAATTGAAGGAGCTGATCGACGCCGGGATAGAATACGAAGCGGCTGAACGTACGAAAGGCAGTTTAAACGTCCAGGCAGTCCTGGAGAAAGCGGATTATACCGTTTTCCGAATCACAGAAATCCCGGATGATTGGAAGGAGATTTCCTTGAGGCTGACGGAAAGAGAAAATGGGGATATCCTTCGCCTTTATACAAATATTGATGTGGTAGAACAGGTAAAGACGCTGCCTGAAAAAGACGCAAGAGGGTATGAGATTGATCGACTGGAGGCTCAGATCAGTTATGATGAGTTTCAGATTGCAGAGCAGGAGGATGTGATAAGCGATCTTCAGGAAGAAAATGCTGAGTTAGAAATCAGAATTACGGAATTGGAAACAGCCGTGTATCCGACCGAAGACGAGGCGGAAGAGGCTGGTAACACAGTTGCGAAAGCCAGGGACACTATTTCTACAAATGAGGTAGAAATTCAGGAGCGAATGCAGCGAATCGATGAGTTGAAGGAGCGGTCCGAAAAGATCATCGAACAGATTGAACTATTAAAAGAAAAGTAGCGTGCCGGATTTCGGTACATCATGGAAGGAGGGAAATAAATGATATTGTTTGTCGGAGCCGAGGATAGGGGATTTTTTCTTCAGGAGCCTGCAAAAATAAAAAATCTTACGTTGAATTATATCGCAAGCAGCCCATCAATCGAGCTCCAGCTCACAGAAATCCTACAGAAACAGATGTCGTATCTCGTAATCGATATTGAGCAATATGTTGATCCGGCTGAGGAACTGGCCGTAAAGATTGAAAGCGTAAAGCGGGCAAAAAATTGTGATGTGGTCATCTACGCGCCAGGCTATGACCGCAAAAGCCGGATAATCCAAGAGTTGGAAAGTCATGGCATCCGGTACTACATATTTTCTGCAAACCAAGCAGATGCAAGGGAGACTTTTGAGCGTTGCATGAATGGATATTACATCGAACCAGAACTACAGGAAAAAGAACCTGAAGAAGTCGGAAGCAGTCCTTTGAAAGAACTATCCGGAAAAAGAATTGGGGTAACCGGTGTATGCCGCCGAATTGGGACAACAACAGCGGCTGTTCAGATTGTGAAATATCTGCAGATGAAAGGATACAAGGCGTGCTATATCGAAGTTAATGAAACAGATTTTGTGCAGGAGCATGGGCGCTTTTTTGTGTCAGATCAGGATGAAACACTTGGGGAAGTGAGTTATGAAGGCGTGGATATGTTCTATAAGCAGGAAAATCTTCAGGAGATCTTCCGGCAGGACTATGATTATTTTGTCTTTGATTATGGTGCATATTCCGAACGAGGATTTAATAAGACATCTTTTCTGGAGAAAGATATACGGATTTTTGTGGCGGGAAGCAAAGCGGCAGAAATGAATTATACCCAGGATGTACTCCGGAATGAATATTATACAGACGTACGGTATTTATTTAATTTTATTTCAGAAAAAGAAAAACCAGACCTCATTGAATACATGGATGAAAAAGCAGACATTACTTACTTTACAGTGTATGCTCCGGATCAGTTTGAATATGTCTACAACCCGGACTTTGACCGTATGCTCCCGGTTGAGGATATAAGGGAAGAGGCAATAGGTAAAAAACGCCAAAGGCTGCTTCCGTGGAGGAAAAAGAAAGGAGCTGGCGTACATGGGAAAATTTAAGAAGGGTGGCGTCCGGGAAGCGAAGGCAGCGCTTCAGCAGGAGATTGAGCAGAAAAGTTTGCATGTAAAGCATAAGATTGATGATCCCAACACAGTCATTGTGGAAAAAAGCAATATGATGAAATTCCTGATTCGCTGCACTGCCGGAGCTGTGCGGGCCATTGCCGCTACAGCAGTCCTCGCCCTAGCCGCGGCAGGGGTGGTAACGCTGGTCTATCCAGAGATTCGGCAGGAGTTTCTGCAAGTACTTAAAACAATACTCGATCAAATAAGAAATATGATTGGATTTTAGTGTGCCGAACTTCGGTACATTCTAGAAGGAGGGAAAGTGATGCGTACCATAAGGGAATCAAAAAATTTTGAGGCAGAAAATTGGAAGTATCTTGCTGTCGGATACTATAAAGGGAAAGCAATCCTAAAAGATGAAATGGAAAGCATTTTCTACATGGAATGCAAAGAGGCGGAGGCTCCGATTGGAACGATGGTGAGCGAGGGAGTGTCTGTCCTTCCGGTAGAGGTACTTGATAAAGATGAGCGAGCAGAGATCATGCGGATTTATCAGGAAGAATAGAGGTGCAGGCATGGCAAGGACAAATTTTCTAGAAGAAATGATAGAAGACCAGAAAGAAGAATGGAGAAAACAGCGCAAACAGCAGGAAATGCAAATGAAAGAGCTGGTACGGGATCTGGCGGCTTCTTGGCAAGAGAACCCGGAAACAATTGCTGAAGCAGTCAGCTTCGGAAGCCGGATGTACAAATATTCGGTCCGAAATAATATGCTGATCTATAAGCAGAACCCCTATGCAACATATGTTCAGAGTTTTCAGGCTTGGAAAGAGATGGGAGTATCTGTGAAAGAGGGGGAGAAGGGGGCAAGGATATGGATACCAGTACAGGCAACCATTTTAAAGGTTGACGGTAAACTGATTCCGTTAGAGCATGCCACAAAAGAGCAGCGTATCCAGTATCAGGCAGGAGAGATTGAGAGCACCACATCCCGGCACTTCCGGATAGGCACAGTATTTGATATCTCACAGACTACATACCCAATTGAAAAATATCCGGCACTGTTCCATATGGGGTATGAATCAGTAGTTCACGGTGCGATCGTGAAGGGGCTTATAAAATATGCATCGGAATCCCTGGGCTGTTCTGTATCCATTACTGACTTGAAATCAATTTCCCTGCGTGGGAAGTACTTCCCTGAGGAGCATAAAATCCAGATCAATGAAAACCTGCAGGACACACAGAGGCTTTCTACGCTTGCCCATGAGCTTGGACATGCGGTCTTGTATCAAGAAAATGGAGGAAAAATGTCTTCTCAAAAGGAACTGGAAGCAGATGCGCTGGGAATCATGATTGAGAGTTATTTCGGAATTGAGCCTACGGAAACACGGAAAAGGCATCTGGCGGAAAATTACCGTGCTTATGAGAGGGAATGGCACAGCAGAGAAGGTATGGAGAGTTTCGGAGATGTGCTCTCCAATGTATTCGATTCTTTCAGAAAGGAACTCCCGGAAATCACGCGGTATATTGATCAGGTTGTCCCGGTAGCTTCCATGAAAAAGCAGACTGTACAAAAGGTACAGAAACAAGCCGAATCCAGATCGGACATTTACGACAGAATCAAAAGGGAGATTCGGATTCTGGACTATGCTCCCATGCATGGAATCCAGCTCAAGCGTGTGGGAAGGTACTATACCATGCAGGGACATGATTCTGTCCGGATCGATCCGGATAAAAACTGTTTCTGGCGAAACAGCGGCATCGGTCAGACTACGGAAGGGTCTGTGATTGATTTTGCAGTCGCATTTGTTCATGGGGAAGATCTGCATTCAGCATTAAGTGAACTGACAGCCCTTACAGGGGCTATCACTCCGGAAATCCGGGAGAGAAGGGCGGCGCAGCAAGTAACATCCAGGGCAGAGAAACAGGAGCGAAAACCACTGAAAGATGAGCTTGTCGAACGTGCCAAGCCTGATAGGAATATGCATCGCGTATACGCTTATTTAACAAAGACACGGTACATTGATCAAGATATCGTACAGGATTTTGTAAACAGGAAGATGCTCTATCAGGATGTCCGCGGAAACTGCGTATTTGTCTCATACGATGAAAACAAGAATCCAGTATTCGCAAATTTCCGAGGGACTCTTTCAAACGTGAAATTTTTAGGTGATATCCCGGGGAGTGATTACAAGCAGGGATTCTATATTGACAATGGGGCAAAAAAACTGATTGTTACAGAAAGTGTGATAGATGCTATGAGCGTCATGACAATCCTACACGGGCAGGGCGTTGATTATAAGGCGTATAATTACCTTCCGCTAAGTGGAGCCACGAAGCACACCCCATTGATGGAGCATCTGAAAAAGGATCCAAAAGAGGAAATCCTGCTTGCATTGGATCATGATCTTACAGGAGTAAAGGACATGCAAATCATTTATGACAGTCTGCTCAACGAGATTGGAATGGAAAAAGATCAGGTTACTTTTCATGTGCCAACTGGGAAGGATTGGAATAGCGATCTGGTAGAAAAGGCAGGGAAATTCCAGTCTTTAAAGGAGATTCCATTCCTGGAAGCGGGGGAGCTACCCGCAATTCATTACTGCGCTGTGCAGAGTACGCAGCACTGTGAGGAGCGGGGATTCCATAAGAGAAACGGACAGGATCAGTACCGTTTAGTGGAACTGCTGGAAGATGGAAGGATTCTTCCTATGGATATCAAACGGAACGTGATCTTCCGGTCGCCGGAGGAGCTGAAAGATCTAGTCCCCAATATGTATGAAAAAATCTCTTATCGCGAAATCTTAGATAAACAGGAGCAGTTGCAAAAACAAGGAGTTGTCGCTATCGAGGATCCGGTACATAGAGAACAGATTCAGGAAATATCGGAGAAGCAGGAGGCATCATGGAGCATCCATGGCTTTCGGGTCGTGGAAGGGATAGTTGTCGCGAAGGTGTTGAATGACGGTCTGGAGACAGAGGAAAATATCTGGACGGAGTATGGGAGAATCTATGTGGCGACAGGATATATGGCGGACAATACATATGAGGAGCATGACCTTACAGAAACGGAAAGAGAGGAACTAAAAGCTTTCATGGAAGAAAATGGGATTGAAGCAGATGAGACGTCCCCATTTTTGTTTGTGGATGAGTCTGTCCTGAGGAAGACAGAGAAAAAAGAGGGAGCTGATCTTTTGGATCAGCTGCAGCATCAATTTCAAGAGGATGGAAGCATGGCCCCGGAACAAGAACTAGCAATCGGGATTGGCGGATAATTTCTTTTTTACTGAGGCTCTCAATCGTCTGACTAGACAGATAATTCTTTCTGCAGAAAGACAGATCCGCTATTTTGAGAGCAGGATTTTTACAATATTATCAGAATATTTTACAAAAGATACACAATAGAAAGGAGGGACAGCACGGTATGCAGAGAATCAAACTTGAGGTTTTCAAATCTTTTTTTGAGAAAGATCTGACTGGTAAGGAAATCGATTTTCTAATTGTGTTGTCCTTCTATCAGGATATTAGAGGAACTGTTCAGGGCGTACATTATAGGGAAATGATGGAAGAGGCAGAAATGTCTGCACAGTCCTTTTATGATTGCAAAGCGTCCCTAGTAAAAAAAGGCGTGATACGTTCAGTTGGTAGTATGCATTATGACTATGATATTACCCTGATCGGAAATGATTTTTCTACATATACAGAAGATGATTATCAATCCGGTAATGTGAAATACCTTAGTACCGCATGCCGCCTGTTCCGTGATTCTAATTTCCGCAAACTGAAACCAAAGCAGAAACTCCTTGTAATGGATCTCTATAATATTCAGAGCGCGGGAGCTCCAAATGGAGTAAATACATACCGTATCCGTCGGGAAAATTTTATCCTGAAGTATGCGAACACAGAAAATGCAGATGGAACAAAGAAAAAGGGATTGCTGGACGTAACCGTGCGTACGCTCCAGAAATACTTGAAACTGTTGCGCCTGTATTTTTCCATAGGACTGAAGGAGGGAATGTACTTTTTTACGATGCGGCGTCAGTTTATGAAACGAGAACTGTCCCGGAAAACGGAGAAGACGGCAGCTATGGAGCATGTGCTTAATGCAGCTTGCCGGAGGAACAGAGTAGAGAATCCGGATCCGAAAGAATGGAAAGGGATTCTACAAGCCATGGAAAGCAGAGAAAAGGATCTCAGGTATGTGGATGTGAGCAGTCTGATCAGACAGATGATTGCTGTGATCAACACCTCGATCCTAGACCCGAAGAAGTGGAAGAGACGTTTAAAAACTTCCCTCTTTGTAAAATTATTAAATGATGTAACTGCATAATGGCAAGAGAAGGCTAACCTGAAGGTATAGCCTTATAAGGCGTGGGAAAGACCAAAAGAGATGCCTGGAGAAAGCCTGGCAGGAAAAGAAAACCTGTGCGTAAGGGAGCTGTGTTCCCTAGCGCGCAGGTTTTTTGTTGAGCAAATGGAAACAAGCTTTCAAATATTGATGTATTTTATATGAGATACTTTCAGATTTCGGAGTAGGAGAAAAAAGATGCTTTCGGTTTTTGGGGTTAAATCACAGAAAAGGATTCCAAAATCGGGACAGTGTTGATAGCGACAAATATCAGCAAATACAAAGCGGGGAGGGAGGGCGAAAAGGAGAGCAAATCTATATATGTTTTAAATTAAATTGTTTCATAAATACATATATACTCCCGTCCCCAAAGAAAATGCTAGGTGACATTCAAAGCAAGCCTGTCCAGGAATGACAGTTTTGTTAAAAGATGGACATCTATTCAATACGAAAGGATTTCTCCTTCAATAAAAAAGAAAAAGGTGTCTGTTTTTTGGGGGTGTTTTGCTGATATATTAGTACAAACATATTATAATTAGTATATAAAGAATGAAGCACAAGAAGGGAGGATGAAAATGGACAAAACTCTGAAGGACCGACTTAGGACAGTTGCGGAGATGAAATTACTTGACATGGATATCAGTGAATTTATTGAAGAAATCTTGTCAGATTACGGAGAAGCAAAGGTGAAGATGACAGCCGCAGGAATTGGACTTTCGGGACTTCTCATGGAACAAGAAGAAAACAACACACCCCAAAGAAAAGGGGAGAAAGCGAGGGCTTTATGAACAAAGCGATTTTAGTAGGTAGATTAACAAGAAATCCGGAACTCAGATATTCTTCAGGAGAACAGGCGATGGCAGTGGCGAGATATACGATTGCTGTTGAACGAAAATTCAAGAGGGACAATGAACCAACAGCAGATTTTATCCCATGCGTTGTGTTTGGTCGTGCGGCAGAGTTTGCGAAACAGTATTTTGAACAGGGAATGCGCGTTTCTGTTTCCGGCCGTATCCAGACCGGAAGTTACACGAACAAGGATGGAGTGAAGATGTACACCACGGAAGTGGTCGTGGAGGAGCAGGAATTTGCCGAAAGCCGTGGAGAGCAGGCAGCGCGTAGGCAAATGCCAGAAGAAACGCTTCCGGGTGATGGGTTTATGAATGTGTCAGATGGGATTGAAGAAGAGCTACCATTTAACTAGCAGGTTGAAGAGCTGCCCTATCGGTTTGATGGGGAGACCTACGAATATGTAGATGCGCGTTTCTTGGAATTTTTGAAAAGGGCATAACTTAGCTGACTAACCTGAGCTGATTGGGTGCAGAGAAACAAATTTGAAAACATACATTAAAAGATGCCGATATCCGGCATGGAAGAGGAGAACTATTATGAGGACATATGTGATAACAAATTTAAAAGGCGGCGTGGGGAAAACAACTTCTACGGCAAACATCGGGTACAGTATGGCTATGCTGGGAAAGCGAGTGCTTCTGATTGATGCTGATCCGCAGACAAACTTAACTCCATTTTTTACAAAGGCGAATCCGAATGGGAAAACTTTGCGGGATGTGTTCCTGCATCCGGAGCGAATCAAAAATATAATCTGCAGAAGCAAATATGACAAAATTGATATCATAAAAGGGTCTACTGCCTTAAAAGAAGCAGATGCAATTGGTGAGATGATTTTGGCTGAAGCACTGTGCCTTGTAACTGATCAGTACGATGTGTGCTTGATTGATACTCGTCCGGCAATCGAAAGCATCACAAAAAATGCGTTGCAGGCAGGGGATGTGCTTGTTACACCAGTATTGCTTGATAAATTTTGCAGGGACAACCTCTTGTTGCTTGAGGATGAGTTGCATCAGCTTACACATACATACAGTTTTAAATGGTGTATCTTTGCAAATAAAGTCGTAAACAAACGGAGTCAAAGGAAAATCTACGCAGATATGGTAGGGAAGCACGAATTTCCATTCCTTGACACATGTATCGGTCGGGGAGCAGTAGTAGAAAATGCGCTGGATCAGTATAAGCCAGTAATAAGGCACAGAAGAAAGAGTAATGCAGCGGCAGATTATATTGATTTGGCAAAAGAACTTCTGGAGGTGTAGAGAATGGCGAGAATTGATACAATCTTTGGCGGAACAGCAAAAAAGCAGGATAATCACCCTAGCCGGGTGACAAAATGGATTCATTATTCAAAGTTGAAAGATAACCCGGCTCAGTATCGCTATGGAAGGACACAGGATGAACGTAGGGCACTGAAGGATGAGGCACGAAAAAAGGAAGAAGCACTTGCGGATCTGATTGAAGCAGATGGAGAAGTCCTTCAGGATCTTCTCGTGCGGAAGATCGACACTGATGAATATGAAATTATCGCCGGACATCATCGGCGCGGAGCGTGCCGGATTCTTGTAGAAGAGCGTGGAAAAGAGCAATATGCGATGTTGCCATGTCTGGTCAGGAACATTTCAGACGTGAGGTCTGAGTTCGCTGTATATTCATCTAACGGCTATGCACAGAAGACAGACTATGAGATTATGTGTGAGATTGAAGGAATGAAGCACCTGCTTAAAACTTACCCGGAAGAATTTCCAGAAGTTTCAACAGGAAGGATGGTAGAACGATTAGCGCAGCTTCTGAATATGAAAAAGAGTACAGTCGGAGAATATCTAACTATCTCCAAAAACCTTGGTGAAAAGGGCATGGAGCTGTTCCAGAGGGGAGAACTGAAGAAAAGTGCTGCGGTTGCCCTGTCGGGGATGCAAAAAGATGAACAGAATAAGGCTATCGATGAAGGAATTACTACACATACGGATATCAAAAAGTATAAAAATAAAATAGAAAAACAGGAAGCACGGAAGTCGGAAGACCTGGTGAAAGAATTGAAAAAGCCGGATAAAGCAGACCAGAAATTTGAGATTAAAGATGTACAAAAAGATCGAGAAACAGTTGTTGCAACATTGAAACAGTTTGGGGAGGAGGGCGAGTTTGAGCAACCAAATCTTCCGATTTTCAGGAACAACGATCAGCGGAAAGAATGGCTGAGAAATTATAAGGTATGGGGGATCTGGTATAAGGATGAAAACATTGGATGCACTTACTACAAATATGATTTTGATAATGGAGCAAGATTGATTGTAGAAACATATGTCATGCCCGCTACAAAATGGCATGATGAAAGAGAGGAATCTTATTTTCATCTTATAGGAGGGCCTGAACCACCAAAAGGGAGCTATGGAATTGATAAATGGGAGAAGCATAAAGTATATAGAAAGCACCCTGACAGCGAGACAGCACTGGTTGAGTTTCTGAAATATACGCAGTCGCATTAAAAACAAAAACTGCCGTATAGAGAATAGAATTAATCTATATGGCAGTTGACAGATAATAGAGAAAGAAAAATGGGAATTTTGTACAGCATCTTAGAAATAATTATACTTGGATGTGCAGTAATACTAATCTTAGAGATATATATAAATACAGTAAGCAGAAAATCAAAACGAGCAAAAATTTTAAAAGTGTTAGTGCCATTATTTTTATTGATTTACCTTATTATATGCGTTTTAGATGGCTTTTTTGGTCCAAATATTGATGATGTAGAAATAATCTGTATAGCTGCTGGCTGTATGACTGGATGTACAGGAATCTTTATCTTGTGGTTAATGTTAAATAATGTATAATGGGAAAGTAGAATATGTGTGAGGTTACAAATGAAAAAGAGAATAACAACTTTGAGATTGGCAGGGGCTATAATTGCTGTTCTTATCATAATTTGCAGCGATACTTTAATTGATGAAAATGAAAAGAAGGATTCTGTACAAACAATTGAAAGTATACCGGAATATTCAGGGCAGCCCTATGTTGTCATCAATGACAACGATCCTGGATTTTTAGAAGAAGAACTGATAACAATATCTTATGAAGAGTACAGCCCGCTTGATGACCTGGGAAGATGTGGGGTTGCTGAAGCGTGTATTGGTATAGACCTGATGCCTACTGAAGCGAGAGAAAATATCAGTAATGTGGAACCTACCGGCTGGGTCAATCAGAAGTATGAGATTGTAGAGGGAGGTTACTTATACAACCGTTGTCATCTAATCGGATTCCAGCTCTCCGGAGAAAATGCAAATGAAAGGAATCTGATCACAGGGACCCGCTATATGAATACGGAGGGAATGCTACCATTTGAAAATATGGTGGCAGACTATGTAGAAGATACCGGGAATCATGTTATGTACCGGGTAACACCTATTTTTGAAGGAAGTGATCTTGTGGCTTCCGGAGTACAGATGGAGGCAGAATCCGTAGAGGATAATGGAGAAGGCATACAGTACAATGTATACGTCTATAATGTGCAACCGGGAATCACAATAGATTATACTATGGGCTATAATTGGATATCTAAATGATCAAATGGTAACAAGAAATGAATAGATCGCCTTACGGTATCAGAATAAATCTGTCAGTCGTGGCTGCAAAAGCATAAGGCGGACTGCATATCTTTTGATATGCATGTATGTTTTCAGATGCCCTCAGGATGTTCTCCTCCTGAGGGTGTCATTTTTTTATTACTGCAATATTGCTCATATTAAAAGGCGTACTGACGGAGCAAGGTGGAAATTTTTCCACTTTGCTTTTTGTATCAAATTTCAGCACATTTCTTTTTTACCATTTCTGTGGAGAGCATATTTCTGGATGGATTTTTCAATGGCAAAAAAGAAAAAGCGATGTAGTTTTTTGAGGTATATTACTGACCAAAGTGCAAAATTATAATATAATTATAATATAGAAAGCGAGGTGATTATATGTATATTGATGATAGTTAAAAATGGCCGTAAGAACACAAGCAAACCACTAACAGAAAACATACAATGCGTGCCAAATTTCGGTACAAAAAGGAGAACAAAAATGAAAAAAATCAGTTATAAAGAGTTTACAGATTTTATAAGAGAAAAAGTTCAAGAGACGGTATCAGAAACAGTGAGGATAGAAAATATCGAAAAAGGAAACGGAAAGATACTAACAGGACTTTGCTTTTGCTCAGATGAAGATAGGTGCATATCTCCAATAATTTATCTCGAATCGTACTACACAGAATATTTATACGGAATATCATTAGACGAATTGGTGAGAAATATCGTAGTCATTTTTAAAGAGGCTAAAACAAAGATTTCCCCCAAAATTGACGAGTTATTTAATTATGAAAATGTCCGTGATAAGGTGGCATTAAGACTTATGAATACCGAAAAAAATAAACGACTCTTATTAGATGTACCGCACAGAAGCATAAAAGATTTATCTATAGCATTTCATTTGTTGTTAGAGGAAACGGACGAAACGACAGCAACTATGCTCATAAGAAATGGACATATAAAACAATGGGGAATTAATACAGAGACCCTTTGGCATGACGCTCTAAAGAATCAAGTCAGTCCGGCCCGGTTATACAATATGACAGATAAACTTAGAATGCTGACGGGTGACAAGCGGATGATTAAAAATCTTTTGGAGACAGAGTTTAAGGCAGAAGCACAGGATACAATGTATATATTGACGAACAGTCAGAACCATTATGGGGCCTCCAGTCTTATCTATCCAGGAGTGCTGGAAAAAATCAAACAGATAGTAAAACGAGATTTTTTTATTTTACCGAGCAGCATTCATGAGCTGATTATTATTCCTCAAGAAGATGTAGACCTGGATATCAGTGAAATAAATCAAATGATTAGCAATATTAATTTGGAGCAAGTCGCGCTGGAAGACATTTTATCTGACCATTGTTATTTGTATTCGGATGGGAAAATCACAATTCCGTAACTATAAACTATATAGAATAAAAATAAGCGGGTGGAAAAATTTCCACCTTGCTTATTTGACTGCCGCAGAGGATGCCAGCTTCCGAAAGACGCAACATTGCCGGATAGAAGCTCTTGATCGAGCGAATAAAAGTATTAGAAAAGAAGGAACAGTTTCTTTTGATGC
Source organism: uncultured Mediterraneibacter sp. (assembly GCA_944383695.1). Classification (GTDB taxonomy): domain Bacteria; phylum Bacillota; class Clostridia; order Lachnospirales; family Lachnospiraceae; genus Mediterraneibacter. Next base: position 7,791 of record CALWQP010000018.1, on the reverse strand, counting down.
GATAAACTGGGATTGAGATTGATATAGTGGAAACTTTCTCACCTGCCTAAATTTCATAAAAACAAATGAACAAAAAGGAAGTCCATTGGAACTTCCTTTTTGTATGCTCAAAACTGAACTTCTTGATTCTTTTTAAGAATTTGCTAAAAGACAGAAAAGTAAAGAGCATAAGGGAAAACTGTCCACAAGTGCCTTGTGGAGTCGGCAAAGCCGACAGTTTTCCTGTGGACGGAAATTTAACGAATGGAGTACAAATGACATACATGCAGTTTTATTCACCTGTGTAGAAAATTGAATCTGTTGACAAAAGAATGTGGATATTATAATATAAAATATATTAGAAGGAGGGCGAAAGGGATGTCAACATTGGATGAATTACGGATTCGGAACGTTGATACAAATGTTGTCTTAAAACTTACAAGTATGGCGAAGCAGAGGGGCATGAGCCGGAGCGAGTATGTTAAAGGTATATTGTCCAATCATGTTTATTCTCTGAAAGTTAAAGAAGTGGATGCAAAGTATCAGGAATTGACCAAGTTAGTGATAGACGCGCTTGAAGGGAATGCGTTGCTGTTGGGAGAAATATTAGACGCCGTAAGGAAGGAAAAAGGATGATAAAGAAAAATTACTGGCTGGATGAAGCAGACATTGCGATCGTGAATGACGTTAAAACGGATTTAGGGCTGTCAAGCGATTCAGAGGCAGTTAGATATTTGATCCGCCAGAGCCAGAAAGATTACAGGAGCGGAAACGGCATTCAAATGAAGATATTAAGGCAGATCGAGGAGAGAGTAGACCTTCTCCTGGATATTGCCAATACGGAGCTGATCGACCGGAATGCTGAGCAGGTATATCCGGTGCGAATGATAGAATCACCAGTGATCAGTAATGCCAGAAGATTAAGGAGAGAAGTGCTGTCGGATAAAAAGCAGCGGTCTGATTACAGCAAAAAATAGGAGATGTGCTGTGTTCCGAAATTCGGTACGATTCCGGGTGGAAAAAATTCCACGTTGGAAACGTTCCGAAATTCGGTACGAATAGATAGGGGCATATAATGGGAGAAAGAAAAATAAAAGCGGGCGTGACACTGATGCAGGATTTCTGCCGCCCGGGATCGGATAAGTTCCAAAGCTATATTGATTATATAGACCGGGAGGAGGCGCAGAGGAACAATGCCTTCTCAACCTATAATATATTCAGTGACTATGAACAATACAACGAATATATGGCAAACCCGGAGAAGAGCAGCGGGCTTTTTACTGCCGATAGGGATTCTCTTACCTACACTGAAAAAAAGGAATTGAAATCTATATTTGAAATGGCGCAGGATAACCAGAGCCTGATGTGGCAGACGGTTATTTCTTTTGACAACCTCTGGCTGGAGAAGAATGGGGTATATGACCCGGAAAAGAAAGTCCTTGATGAACAGAAAGTAAAAGAAACTGTGAGGAAGGCAATCAACCGTCTGCTGGAAAGCGAAGGGATGGAACATGCGGTATGGAGCGCAGGAATCCACTATAATACAGATAACATCCATGTACATATAGCGACCGTAGAGCCTTATCCAATGAGGGAAAAAATTCTCTATGAAGGCAACTTGGAGGTACGGGGGAAATTTAAACAAAGCAATCTTAATAAATGCAAGGGTACAGTAGTGAATGAGATTGCACAGACGAAAGATGTGAACCTCCGTATCAACCAGATTATCCGTAAGGATATTGTCGACTATCTGAAGGAATATGAACTGGCAACGGATCCGGTCATGAAAGAGAAGTTTTTAGGGATCTGCGAAGATATTTCTTCCATCCCCAAAAATATGATGAATTATAATAACCGCGCGATGGCACAGTACCGCAGCCGGCTGGATGAAATCAGCAGTATTTTTCTGGATCAATACTGCCCCGAAAAGTACAAGGAGCTGACAGAAATCCTAAACCGCCAGAGCAAGTTATATGAAGAAGCATACGGCGGACAGAAATTTGATTATTACAAAGAAGATAAACTGCAGGACCTGATGCAGCGGATGGGGAATGCAACCTTGAAAAGCGCCCGGTTATACCTTAACGGGCTGGAAGGAAAAGCGGAAGCATTTTCTGTACAGGATCAAGGCTGGGCGGAAGCCCCTGCCTACCCAGAGCCAGATTTCCCGGCCTGGGAAGAAGAAATCGGAGAAATCACGGAAGAACTGGATCACGCCGGGGATGCGGCGGTGTATGAATCTGCCGGAGAACTAGGCAGTGCCGGAGCGGCAGAGGTTGAAAGTGAAGAAGTACAGAGTTCCCTGGAAGATCTAGGGTTAAAACTTCATCTGAAAGAAATGGATATATCCGGGGAACTGGCAGAAGAACTGGAAGAGGCAGAAAGGCAGCTTTTTAGAAACGGGGAACAGGCTGAAAAAGGCGGGCAGATCCAGGATAATCCGGGAATATTATACGGAAAATATTTCAAAGAATTCAAGGAAATCAAAAGCAGGCTCCATGAAGGGATCCGTACAGGGGCAGATGGGGCAGGGGAGTTCCAGCAGGAACTCAATAAAAAAGCAGAGACGAATCCGTTCCTTCAGCATCTGCTCGGCGAAATGGATTTAAATGGCATATTAGTCAGCATATCATCGGAAAAAGCACAAAGATATTTCGAGTCTGCACTTGACCGGTTTGAAAGGGATATTGATGGAATACCGGCTCCCGGAAAAGGAAAATTTGATTTTAGAAAATATGTTGCATACCGGATTGGGAAGCAGTATGACAGGGGATGGGGGACAGAAGAAGATCCCGAGATCGCAGCAGAATGGTATGAAAAATCCGGGCAGGATTACGCAAAATATGCTTTGGGGAAGCTGTACTATGAAGGACGCGGAGTTGAGCAGGATTATGAAAAAGCATTCAAGCTTTTCTGTTCAGCAAAAAGCCCGTTTGGGAAATTGGAATGTGCGAAGATGACAGAGAAAGGGCTTGGGACAGAACAGGACGCAGAGGAAGCCCAGAGGTATTATGAAGCGGTTTTCGAGGAATTCATGAAAGCAGAGGAAAGGGAAGCGGATGCTCTGTTTGAATACCAGCTCGGAAGCATGCTTTATTTTGGAAAAGGCTGTGAGCAGGATACAGAAGAAGCTGTCCAGTATTTAAAGGAAGCTGTAAAACAAAAAAACATCCCGGCAATCCTGCTGTTGAGTAATATCTATGTGAATGAAGGGATCACAGCGGAGGATATGCCGCAGTTGATAGAAGCGCTTGAAGAGCTGGCAGAAAACGGTAATGCAAATGCACAATATACGCTGGGGAAAATTTACACGTCAGATTGGGAGTTTTATGACTTAGAGAAGGGGAGCCGATCTTTCGAGGCGGCTGCGGAACAGGGAGAAGAATGGGCGCAATACCAGCTTGGCAAGCTGTATACAGATACGGATTTAGAAATTTATGACTTGAAGAAAGGGCTCCAATATTTCGAGGCGGCTGCAGAGCAGGAAAATGAATACGCGCAATACCAGCTTGGAAAACTGTATACAGACCTCAATCTGGAAATTTATGACTTGGAAAAAGGAATCCGATATTTAGAGGGAGCCGCAGAGCAGGGGAACGAGTGGGCTGAGTACCGGCTTGGGAAACTGTATCTGGATCCTGAACTGAATATTTATGACGTGGAGAAGGGAATCCAATATTTAGAGGCATCTGCAGGACAGGGAAATGAGAGGGCGGGATATACCTTGGCAAAAGAGTACCTGGATAAAAGCAGTGCCGCGTATGACCCGGGGAAAGGGATGGAATACCTGTCTGGGCTTGCAGAAAAGGGCAATGAATGGGCACAGGTAAAAATGGGGTTTGAATATATTAAAGGGGAACATGTTGAACAGGATATTTCAAAAGCACGGGAGTGGTTCGAGAAGGCGGCAGGGCAGGGGAATGAGACAGCCCAGTCTATGCTTAACGACCTGACCGTAAAGACTCTTGGCGGCATCCGCAGAGGTAGAAAAGGTGACCCCTGGGGTGAACTGGATAAGGCAATGCTTGAACTGAGGCGGTCCTTCTATGAAGCACAGAAGGAGACAAGGAAGAACCTGATCTTATATGAATACGAGCTTGACCAGGAAATGCAGATGAATTAGTAATGGAGGCGGAAGAAGATGAGCAAATTCAGGAGAGATGATGAATGGAAAGAGGGCCAGGTAGCCCTTCAGGGAGCAATGGCAGCACAGGAAGAAGAAAGTGGCACGGAACAGGAAGGAAAAAACCGGACGGTATACATTGACATGGACCATCTGCGCCCGAATAAACGGAATGAGTACAAGATGACCGATATCGAAAATCTTGGCGCGATGATTAAGCTGTCCGGGGGTATTCTTCAGAACCTGATCGTACGACCGGATGAAGAAGAAGGGTACTATATAATAACGACTGGGGAGCGGCGGTGGAGGGCTGCGCGCCTGCTCCGCGACCAGGGGGAATACCCGGAAGAATTCCATAATACAGTGCCGTGTACAGTCAGTGACCCGGAAAAGATCAATCTGCCTTTGGACAGGGAGGCAAAAGAGGATTTCTCTATTCTTGTGACAAATCAGTACAGGGATAAAACTGATGGCGAGATGTTCATGGAAATCAGGAAATGGAAAGAGATCATCGGGAAGCTGAGACGGGCAGGGGTGGAATACCTCCCGGCTGGTTATAATGACGGGGAGGGGGAAGAACTCCAGATCAAAGGGAAAAAAACAAGAGACTTGGTCGCAGCGCAACTTGGGGTTTCAGACCGACAGGTTACTCGGTTTGAGGGCGTAGAAAAGCACGGTAGCGATAAACTTCTGGACATGCTGATGGCAGATGAAATGAACTTATCTGCAGCGGAAACACTAGCAAAACTCCATAAGAAAGAACAGGAAAAAATAATTGAACAGATTCAGAAAGAAAAACCAGGTAATGTTACCAAAGCCGTAAAAGAAAAGGTGGGGAGACAGGAGCAGAAAGTAGCAGTACAGGAAGATGAAATCATATCGGATATGCAGGAACTCATCGGACTTGCAATCGGGAAAGAAATTTTACTTACGGAAACCGCTTATAAAAAGTATAAGAAGGCAGTGGAGCAGATCAGTAAGCTGCTCGGGGGAGGACAGAATGGAAACTAAGAAAACATCATTCGCAGTAACACAGTCTGCACTAAATTTTGAAAACTTGATATTGAGTTATATGGACATTACCCGTACTACGTTCCATAGGAAGATGATCGATTATTACTTTAAAAATCAGATCCGGGTGCATCCCTATCTTCTGATCAGCGATAAAGCGGACCCTCACTACATAAGAAAAAAAGCCGTGGAGCAGATTTACCTTGATGAAGCCCGGGAAGAAAAAATACAGAGGGAAGCGGAAATGTACGGGTGCAGAACAGGGGTGATCCTTTTTCAGGCCATGATGTCCTACTGCTTGGCTGTCGCCCCGGAAGTTTTAGGACCGGAAGAGCTTGGAAAGCTGTTTATGAAATAGGGGAAAGTTGATGTTGAGAAATGAAGGGTGTAGTGTTATATATTTCTCAACAGTAAAGTCCCCCTGGCCTTCCGAAAAGGCGGCGGCAGTAGAACCAAAGTCAATGTTCTGGTTGATCTCAAGATCTGTCTCCGGATCGATCCCATTTTCTTTCAAAATATACTCAAATACCATTTCCGGCATCCCGCCTTTACGTCCGCCGAGGACAAGATGACCCTTTAAGTCTTCCCAGGTGAAATCCGGCATCTCTTCCCGAGCGACAAGGAAGTTCCCGGCACGCTGGGTGAGCTGGGCAAAGTTGACTACATAGTCTGTAGCCCCTTCGGCATAAGTGTAGATGGACGCTTCTGACCCCATGAAGCCGATATCAGCTTCGCCGGAGATAACGGCGGTCATGGTTTTATCCGCGCCAAAACCGCAGACCAATGTGAGGTCAATGCCTTCTTCCTCAAAATAGCCTTCTTCAATGGCAACGTACATGGGTGCATAGAAGATTGAGTGGGCGACCTCGTTTAATGTGACTTTTACCATCTCTTTTTCTTCGGATTCTTCTGTGGAAGCGCTTTCGGAATCTGTCTTCTCCTTATCTGCATCCTGCGCGCAGCCGGCAAGGAGAGACAGGGAGAGGACAGCAGCAGTTAAACATGCTAAAATACGCTTTTTCATAATTCCTCCATATGAATCTGACATTTTGATTTCTTAGTATTATATGAAGCGAAAGTATGGGAAGTTCCGTCTGCACTGCGGATGGCGCAGAAAAACCTGCCGAGACTGTGCCGCATGGATCGGAGAACAATGTTCCGTCCGGGAGGCAGATTTGTTTCGGCAGGTATCCTGCATTTTTATTTATTTGTTTTACTCGTCTGCGTAATCATCTTCAAATGCATCATCGCAGTCATCATAGTCATCATAATCATCACCGTCCCTTGATGTGATGGCAAGGCTCAGAGATACCACAGCCAGCACGGCAGCCACAACGGCTGCGACGAATAGCTGCAGGTCATCCCCTCTTCTGAGGAATGCGAACACGGCGCTGCCCAGATAGAAGATCATAGGCAGAAGGAATGCAAATATGCTGTTCGTCCGTATCGTGATGAAATACAACAGTGCGGACACGAGCAGACACAGGGCAAGTATGACAAAGGTCATGCCGGCAGCTCCATTGTCTGTTGCGGAGGACATTCCGGTGGTAAAGCCTCTGTATATAAAGTATCCAAATCCGACAAGAGAGATGATGCCGAGGATGATGCGCATTACCCCGAACATCGGTGTATCTTCATAATAATCGTCATCGTCGTAGTCATCGTACTCTGGTTTCTTAGTGGAAGGCTTGGCAGAAGTATTTTTTCTGTCAACTTCTGCAGAAGGGGATTTTGCTATTGTGCGGGTCTCCTCGGCTTCCTGAGATTTTTTCTTTTTTACAGGTTTGCCGATCGTACCGGTGGCAAGCATGTCTTCGTAGCTCTTGCGTGCTGCTTTCTCATGCTTTGTACGCACTTTTTCCGGCGGGATGTTGCTGTAACGTTTTTCATCCGGGTTATCCGCAGCCGTATTCTGTACAGGGCGCTGTTTCACAGGTTTTTTAGCCGCTGCCTTTTTGGCACGCTGCTTGTCAAGATTCCACTGTTTGCGGCAGTCGCGGCAGATGGCATATTCGTTAAAGATCGGATCACCGTTTTCATTGGCGCCAATCTGTTTGTTCTTTAATTCAAGCTCTTTTCCACATATTGGACACTTCATAAATCTATACTCCTCTCTTTTTCTGGACAAATTTACAATACGGATATTATAACATTTTGAGGACGCAAGAACAATGAAAAATGCAATATATGATCGAAAAGTGCAATATTTACACGAATTATGTCGTAACCTTTGAAAAAAGACTGGGAGAAGATTATTTTTTCCCGGGAACAGCAGACTTATTTGCCCCGGTCTTTTTTGCGGCGGCGGGCGGCATGTACTGGACGACATCATTGTAAGATTCCAGTTCGTCTTCACTCTGTGGGAGCGAGGGGATCAGGCCTGTACAGTCCATTGTGGAAGCCGCATTGGCCAGGTAGTCAAAATCATCAATGAGCTGTTTTGTGGATTTCTTTTTCAATATTTTCACCTCGCTTTCGCTTTTTGGGTTAGTATCTCCCGGCAGAAAAATTGTATTCCCGGGAAAATGTGATATACTGTTTTACAGTTCATCCGAAATCTTATACGGATGCCGTTCAAACCGGCATGCAGGGATAAACAGAATAAAAAGACTAACTATTAAAAGTCAAGTCTAAAATGGAGATTTTATGAATGAATTGCAGAAATGTATTTCAGATAT
>CALWQP010000017.1 GCA_944383695.1 uncultured Mediterraneibacter sp. | reverse complement strand
CAGGTTAAGTCCGCTCGCTCCGCATCGCGTCCGTTTTGCTCCGCAAAACCGTCTGTTTGAGCCCGCTGATTGCATTCGAGAAAGGCTTTTTCAGCGATACCCTCTTTTTCAGCAGTTTTCTGATATTCTGTATCGTTCTCTAGCAGTTTAAGGATTGTTTCTAGTAGGTGGCAGGAGTTTTTTGTTTAGAAAATATACTGAAAACAGTAAGTTACTAAACAGCCACAAATGGAGATAGAGCAATTATGCAGTGGATTTTACAAGATATACCTTTAGGGAGAAATATCCAGACAATCAGAATGTCCAGAAATATGACGCAAATGCAAGTAGTAGAAAAAATGCAGTTAATAGGGGGCACTGTGTTTTAAGTGTCCACTTTACAAAAATGTAAAGTTTTTGTATCTATATCATACAAAGCCAATGTAAAATTAAAGGAAGATCGCTCTAAAATGTTAGTTTCTTTATCGCTGTGTCTATCAATGAGACAATAATAACCATTATAGATTTCAGGCAATTCAATATCTCCTAAAAAAGGTCCTATGCTTTTATCATCATTCGACATACCATATGCCAATGTCTGTATGTTATCATCTAAACGAAATGAACTCCATTGTTTGTTTTCTCTCAATTGTTTCAGCAAATTATCATCTGAAAATTTCAAAACAATATAAGTTATACCGTCATTGTGAAATCCACCGTGACTATCTTTATGTGATATTTCTTCAGCATTAGAAATATCAATGTTCAATGACTTTGATACAATTGTGAACGCATTTGCTGAACTACAGGCATTTAAGCAAAGCGTAAAAGAAAGTAATATCCCAATCAAAGGTATCTTAAATTTAATTCTTTTTTTCACATCATTTGTCCTTTCTGTATTCTAAAATATCACCAGGCTGACAATTTAAAGCTTCGCATAATTTTATAAGAGTAGAAATTTTTATAGCTTTCGCCTTACCGTTTTTTAACACGGATACATTTGTAATCGTTATTCCAACACGCTCGGCAAGTTCTGTAACACTCATCTTTCTTTTTGCAAGCATAACATCTATGTTAAAAATGATTTCTCCTTCCATCATAATCCCCCCTATATTGTCCAGTCACTCTGATCCTGTAATATAGCTGCTTTTTTTACCAAATGCGATAATATTGCAGAAGTTACTGAAACCGCAACACCTATAAATACTACAACAAATGATGCAAGTACCACACTGGGATGGCTCATATTAAATAAAAGCAACAAAATATTACCGACGAAAAAGAAAATAGCATCTCCTGCCGACCAACCAGAAATCCATTTAAGTAGTTTAGCGTTAGCTTCTGAAAAAGATTGGTCCCGTCCAATATTTGAAGCTATTTTCCAAGAAAGCGAAAGAACTACAAAACAGGGAATACCTGATACTAAGATAAAAGCAAACCAAGGCCAAAATCTATTTGAGAATTCGGGATATTGTGATCGTAAGTCTATTCCAAAGATGGGGATTACTACCGCATAAAAAACCAATCCACAGATTCCAATACCAATCAAAATACATTTTAACCATTTTGATAAAGTTTTTTGTTCCATAACTATTTACCTCCAGTTACAATAGTAGATCATTATCTTTACTTACATAATAGCACTCAAACTTATAATTTGCAATAAAAATTTATTGTATTACGATAAATATTAACTGTTATATGACAAAAAACTTAAAAGTATTTTTTAGCATAGACAATATCATCCAATACAATTTCATCAGCACAAGAGCGGAGGTTATTCATCATTCCTACCCATTTCAGCATATCCATAGCTTTCAATTTTTCCGTTACACCTTGATTTTTGGCATTTCTCCGATGAGATATTTTGACATATTACAGGCAGAAATATCAATATGAGCAAGGTGTTCATATAACTTTCCGCTGGTGAGCAACTGATAATATAAAATTCTCTTGTGTTCCTTCAAATATTTCTTTCGTATCTTCCGTATTTTGAAAGCATAGGCTTTTAAAGTGCCGTAATTCTTGAATTACTTGACATTTTCCATACCTTCTTTCTTATGTATTTTTCAAAATACGAACGGAATCTAAACGAGGTAAAACTTCTGGAAAAGGTGAAAGAACGAAATGCGGTGATTCATCAGGTAAATGCAATTGCAGACAATGGAGACTGCCTTGAACGGAATGTGAGGGACATAGAAATCTCCACAAGGAGAAATCCGGGAAAGGAGGGCAAGCTTATGAGTGATTTTGAAATGCTTTTCCTTGTACTAATGATACTGAGTATCGTGGTAACGATTCTGATCGCATATATAAATCATACGAAAAAGTAACCGCCCCACGTCAAAGGATCGAAGTGAACCCCTTTCATTAGATTGTTGTCTAACAAAAGGGGTTTACTTCATTATTATACCCTTATGGAATAGAAAGGAAACATTTCCTCGAATAGTCTAGTCCAGGATGCAGAGGCTGAAGAGACCCTAAGCCTTTCTGAAAATCTTATCTATCCCCTATCTCTGCACTCGTCCCGATCCATCACCCCCGGCAAGCTTCAGCACTTCTTCAACTGACACAAGATTGTAATCCCCTTCGATGGAGTGTTTCAGACAGGACGCGGCAACTGCAAATTCAATCGCCTTCCGGGGTTCATAGCCGTTAAGCAGAGCGCAGATCAGACTTCCGCCAAAGCTGTCGCCTCCGCCTACCCGGTCCACGATATGTATCTTATACTTTTTGCTGAAAAATGCGTCCGTACGGTCAAAGAGCATGGCGGACCAATTGTTGTCATTTGCGGAAAGCGACTCTCTGAGGGTGATGGCTACTTTAGAGAACCCGAACCTTTCTGTCAGCTGTCGGGCAACGTCCACATAGCCCTGATGGTTCACCTCGCCTTTTGTCACATCAGTGCCCGCTGATTTTATCCCGAATACATCAAAAGCATCCTCCTCATTGGCAATGCACACATCCACATATTTGCACAGTTCGCCCATGATTCTGCCTGCCTTTTCTTTGGACCACAGTTTGTTTCTGTAATTCAGGTCGCAGGAAACGGTGACGCCGGCTGCGCGCGCCGCTTTGCAGGCATCCAGACAGATGGCGGCCACATTATCGCCAAGAGCAGGAGTGATCCCTGTGAAATGGAACCAGTCAGCCCCATCAAAGATTTCCTTCCAGTTGAAATCATCCTGGGATGCCGTTGCAATGGAAGAACCAGCGCGGTCATAAATGACCTTGGAGGGGCGCTGGGAGGCACCTTTTTCCAGAAAATAGATACCGATCCTGTCACCGCCCCGAGTGATGCGGGAAGTGTCAACGCCATATTTCCTGAGAGAATTTACAGCAGCCTGTCCGATTTCATGAGCCGGGAGGCGTGTGACAAAGCTGGCGTCAAATCCATAGTTGGCAAGAGAGACCGCAACATTTGCCTCTCCGCCGCCGTATGTGGCTCCGAAAGTGTCCGCCTGGACAAAGCGGCTGTATCCTTCAGGAGCAAGCCTCAACATAATCTCACCAAAAGTAACGATTCTTTTTGCCATTTTATTTCCCCCGACTTTCTTTTACGATGTTTACTGCTTCTTTTACAAGTTCCCGGATTTCGTCAAATTTTCCGTCTCTGATCAGATCGCCCTTTACCATCCAGCTTCCGCCGCAGGCGAGGATACGGTCATATGCAAGGTAGTCCCGGACATTTTTGGGATTGATACCGCCTGTGGGCATGAACTTTATCCCTGCGTAGGGCGCTGCGATGGCTTTGATATAGGCAAGTCCGCCTGCCTGCTCAGCAGGGAAAAACTTTACCACATCCAGGCCATTCTCGATCGCCTGTTCCACATCGCTTGGGTTTGCACAGCCCGGCGTTATGACGATGTTCCGCTCTGTGCAGTATTTGACAATGCGGGGATTCAAGCCGGGGCTTACGATAAATTTCGCCCCGGCGTCCACAGCGCTGTCTACCTGCTCTGTGGTAAGGACAGTCCCGGCGCCGATGAGCATATGGGGAAATTTCTCCGACATGATGCGGATGGACTGGGCGGCGGCAGGGGTGCGGAAGGTCACCTCCGCACAGGGGAGTCCTCCGCTGCACAGCGCTTCCGCCAGCGGTTCTGCGTCTTTCGGATCATCCAGGACAACGACCGGTACTATGCCGGTGTTTTCAATCTGCGTTAATATTTCGTTCATCTTCACCTCTCCTTTTGTTTCGTAATATGGAACTGTATTCTGTAATATGGAATATCTGCTTTTAAGTATACAATGGAAACAGAAAATGTCAAGCGTTAAAAAATGTCTTGCTCATGGCAAATTCAAAATAGCGAGCGCTTGTAAGGGAAAGGAAGCTGTGGTAGAATACATTCCATAATATGAAACTGGAGGCTGGATCATGGAAAACAAAAATCCCATACAGGTGGCGGACCGGCTGTTCGGCGCTCTGGAACTGCTTGCCGAGCACGGAGACATGGGGCTGGTAGAAGTAAGCGAGATGCTGGGGCTTAACAAGAGCACCGCCCACAGAGTCTTAAACTCCCTGATCTACATGGGGTACGCGAAGCAGAATAAAGAAAATGGGCGGTATGAGCCTACATTAAAGACCGTTGCCACAGCGAACAAGATAATGGGAAGGATTGACGTGATCCAGACCGTAAGACCGTATCTGCGCAGGCTGATGGAAATGTCTGTAGAGACCGTCCATTTCGTCAGGCTGGAGGGGTGCGAAGCAGTTTATATAGACAAAGTAGAAGCTCCCGGCAACGGCATCCAGATGGTATCGAGGATCGGCAGCAGGCTGCCCCTTTACTGTTCAGGTGTTGGAAAGGCTATGCTTGCCCGGATGGAAGATCAGGAAGTCAGAGAGATATGGGAGCACAGTGACGTCCGCGCTCTGACGGAGCACACGATCACTGACTACGAGCGGTTTCAGGAGGAAATCCATGAGATACGCCGGAGAGACTATGCGCTGGACAACGAAGAAAATGAGGTCGGCGTCCGGTGCATTGCCACAGCGTTTGAGATCCCTGCGGGGGATGGAAGGTATGCTTTCAGCATCTCCGCTCCGGCGGGACGGATGAGCGAGGAGAGAATCCGCGAACTGGCAGGATATATTTTGAAAATAAAGGCTGAATTAATGAAAGAGTGGCAGCTTTAGCAGCCACTCTTTCTCAGTATGACACGATCAGAACTGTGCCTGTGTATGGGCAGACAGCACGCTTTTCTGATACTGCTTAGGTGAAAGTCCGTACGCCCGCTTGAACATTCTGATAAAATAGTTGATATCATTATACCCGCACGCCGCGGCAATGGAAGCCATGGGTGATGAGGATGAATTGATGAGTGTGATCGCGCGGCGCATCCTGACCGTATGAATATAATCTGTCAGGGTGCTGCCGGTTTCTTTTTTAAACAATGCCGAAAGGTATGACTTCGTCATATTAAATTTCTCTGCGAACACATTCAGGCTCAGATCTTCCATATAGCAAAAATCAATATAGGATACAATCTCCCGAATGACAGGAGAGTAGCCCTTCATCGCATGATTTTTTACTAAAAGGCAGTATTTGTGGATCATTTTGCTGCAAAGCGCCGGGAACTCTTTCAAGGAGAGTGTGTTGTTGATGGAGATGGCAAACTTAGTTGACAGACTGTCGATGTACAGAGGGTGGACCCCGCCCGCCTGCACTGCCTTCCGGCACAGGGTATTTAAAATGATCGTGAAATTCTGCTGGTTGCGGATCATGTTCTTTGTCCTTGGCTGGATATAATAGCTGGTGAATTTCTGGTGATAATTGTGCGCCTGTTCATAATTTCCGGCAGAGATCGCGCTCATCAGCTTGCTTTCAATATCATAGCGCTCCTCAATGCTGGAGGAGGCAACCTGGGGATAGATCATGAGCTGGTCTGCCTGAAAGTCCAGACTGCCGAATGGATTGTCCTGGAGCGGGAAAAAGGAAATAGAATATTCCTGCTCAAACAGCCCTGACGCCAGATTCAGTACAATGCCCAGCAGGTTGTCTGCCTTCTGGATGAGGGGCACGGAGTTATAAAAGGTGGAAAAATCAATAAAAAGGCGGTCCGGTATCTTGTTTTTCCGCATGATCTCATGGATGCTGTCATACTCCATCCGGTAATCCGAAAAAGGACCGATGGCAGTGATGCGCAGGTCATCACAGCCGAGAAATTCCTCCGGTATATCCACGAAAATGTAGTGGAGGCTGAACTCATCTATATAGTGGATCAATGTGCCGGGCACAAAGTGAGGCGTCAGAAAATCATAGGTTTTACTGTAATCAAAATTCTCAAACAAGTGTTTTCTGAATCCATTGTCCGTCTCCGAAAAATTAGAGCCGTCCTTTTTCAGGACAGTCACATTCACATTTGTCGCTGTAAGCGTCTTTTGGAATATATCCAGTCTGTTCAATCCCATTTCTTTTATCCTTTCTGCAAAGAGCCGGTACACAAACAGCCATTGCCGGTGTACACGGCAGCGTCCCGCGTTCTGTGCAGTGACGCGGCAAATCCAGTTAGCACAATATATCTTCAAAATAGCACAAATTTTATTGTTCAAAAATAATATCATAATATCATGCGATTTTCAACACAAATTATTATAGAAAGTTAGAAGAAAACAGTTTATCGTTAGCCCAGACAGAAAGGATGTGATGTTATGAGCAGTCCTCTTGAAGGGTATGCCAGGAAGAAAGATTATCTGGTCTGCATTGACTCTGACGGATGCGCCATTGACTCTATGGATATCAAGCATATCCGATGCTTTGGTCCGTGTATGGTCGATGAATGGAATCTTAAGCCATACAGATCAGAGCTGCTGAAACGATGGAATGAGATCAACCTCTATTCCCTGACAAGGGGAATCAACCGGTTTAAAGGGCTGGCAGTGATATTAAAGGAGATTCACGAGAAGATCGCGCCGGTCCGGGATCTGGATTCCCTGCTGAGCTGGGTGGAGGAGACGGACGAGCTTTCCAATGCTGCCATTTTTCGGGCGGCAGAGGAGAGGGACAGCGAGTGTCTCAGGAAAGCCCTGCGCTGGTCCGAGGCAGTGAACTGCAGCATCCGTGAGCTTCCTCCTGAGGCAATCAGGCCTTTTCCCGGGGTAAAAGAAGCCATCAGGACACTGCACGAAACCTGTGACATTGCAGTGGTATCCTCCGCAAATCCAGAGGCAGTGGCAGAAGAGTGGAGCAGGTTTGGGCTGCTGGAGTACACGGACGCAGTCCTGGCTCAAAACGCAGGGACAAAGACAAACTGCATCAAGGCGCTGCTGGAGTCCGGGTACGACAGGGACAAGGTACTGATGAGCGGGGATGCGCTGGGCGACATGGAAGCAGCGGACAGAAACGACGTGCTGTATTATCCCATTCTTGCCAGACATGAGAAAGAGAGCTGGGAAGGAATCCTGGAAGGGGTGGAACATCTTAAGAGTGGGACGTATGAGGGGGAATATCAGCAAAAATTAAAGACAAGGTTTATCGAAAACCTGTCATAGAAAGAAGAAAAGGAGAAAATACTATGGTCAACCTGAAAGAAAAACCGTACTACCTCAATGACGAGCAGATACAGTGGGTGGAGGACACTATCGCCTCCATGTCGGCCGAGGAAAAGATCGGACAGCTGTTCGTAAATATGGTAGCCAACGAAGAGGAGAGAAAACCGGAAAACATCAAAAAAGTGCTGGATACATACCATCCGGGGGCGATCCGCTACCACAACGCGCCCAAAGAAGAACTATGGGACATGGCGGACTGTCTGCAGAAAACATCAAAAGTCCCGCTCCTGATCGCCTCCAACTGCGAGGCAGGAGGAAACGGCGGGATGCAGGGAGGCACTGCCCTGGCAAACGGAGCTGCCATGGCTGCCATGGATTCAGAGGAAATGGTCCGTAAGATGGCGGAAATATCTGCGAGAGAAGCTGCGGCGGTAGGCTGCAACTGGAACTTTGCACCCATTGTTGACCTGACATACAACTGGAGGAACACGATCGTACAGCTCCGGGCGTTCAATGATGAGCCGGATGATGTCATCCGTTATTCAAAAGCATTCTTTAAAGGGATGCGGACACAGAATATTGCCACCTGCATGAAACATTTCCCCGGAGACGGCACAGAGGAGAACGACCAGCACCTGATCATGGGAATCAACGAATACGACTGTGAGAAATGGGACGCTACCTTCGGTAAAGTGTATAAAGCACTGATCGATGATGGAGCCATGACGATCATGGCTGGGCATATCGCGCTTCCCGAGTATTCAAGGAAATTAAGACCCGGGATCAAAGATGAGGATATCCTCCCGGCAACGCTGGCACCGGAACTGATCACAGATCTTTTAAAAGGACAGCTTGGGTTTAACGGATTGGTCGTAACAGATGCATCCCATATGATCGGGATGTTCGGCGCTACCATCCCAAGATGCGAACAGGTTCCCCGGGCGATCGCGGCAGGCTGTGATATGTATCTTTTCTTTAATGACAGAGAAGAGGACTTCGGCTACATGATGGATGGGTATAAAAACGGGATCATCACGGAAGAACGTTTAAATGACGCGCTGCACAGGATACTGGGTGTAAAAGCAGCGCTGAATCTTCACACGCTCCAAAAAGAGCAGAGGCTGATGCAGCCAAAAGAGAATCTCAGCGTTGTGGGATGCGAGGATCATCACAAAGCAGCCGCCGAGATGGCAGACCAGTATGTGACCCTTGTAAAAGACCGCCTTAATTATCTGCCTATGACGCCGGAGAAGTATAAGAAGATCAAACTGGTCTACATCGGTTCCGAGGCAGTTGTGATCGCGGGAACAAAGTTCAAGTCCAATGACGAAAACATCATCAGGGACATTGTTTCCCAGCTTGAGGCTGCAGGCTTTGAAGTGGACGCAGAGACCGAGAACAAAAAAGGGAAAATGGAAGAATTTAAAAAGAAATATGACTGTGTGCTGCTGGTGCTGAACGTTCAGGGCTTTGCCCAGTTTAATACCATGCGGGTGAAATGGGACGAGCCCACAAAGCAGCCCTGGTATATGTCAGAACTTCCCACCTTTGTCGTTTCGCTCAGCTACACAAACAACCTGATCGACGTTCCCATGGCAAGGTGCTATATCAATGCGTACATGGATCATCATGAGGCATTTGAAGCAGTCCTCCGTAAAATGATGGGCAAGAGTGAATTCAAGGGCAGATACAATGAAAACGTCTTCTGTGGGAGATGGGAGACAAGGTTTTAAAATACGGTTTACGGATGAGGAAAAAGGAGGTATTGTAAATGGGACAAGAGAATACAAAAGTTAAACCTTTTGGATGGGCAGATAAGCTCGGGTATATGTTCGGTGATTTCGGAAATGATTTTACTTTCATCCTGTCATCCAGCTTTATGCTGAAGTTTTATACGGATGTGATGGGTATTGACGGAGTCGTAGTAGGTATCCTGATGATGATATCCAGGTTTGTGGACGCGGTCACGGATGTGACGATGGGGCAGATCGTGGACCGGTCGAAACCTACGAAGGACGGAAAATTCAAACCATGGATCAAGCGGATGTGCGGTCCGGTGGCGATCGCGTCATTTCTGATCTACCAGTCCGGCTTTGCTGACATGGCATACGGATTTAAGGTGGTATGGATGGTCGTTACATATCTTCTGTGGGGCTCCATTTTCTATACGGCGATCAACATTCCGTATGGTTCAATGGCGTCAGCAGTGTCAGCAGACCCGGACCACAGGACACAGCTGTCGACGTGGCGTTCTATCGGCGCAACGCTGGCAGGGCTTGCTATCGGAGTGGGAACCCCCATGGTGGCATATGTAGTGGTAGACGGCAACACAGTAATGTCCGGAAGCCGCATGACAACGATCGCCGGAGTGTTCAGCGTCTGCGCCATCATCTGCTATGTACTCTGCTTTAAGTTAGTAAAGGAGAGGGTTCCGGTGCCGGCCAATACAAATAAGCTTCAGGTAGGGCACCTTGTAAAAAGCCTTGTGACGAACCGGTCCCTGATCGGAATTATCGTTGCGGCAATCCTCCTGCTTCTTGCCATGCTCGGGATGCAGGGAATCGCTGCATATGTGTTCCCTAACTTTTACGGTTCGGCTGCGGCGCAGTCAGTTTCGTCCATGGCAGGCAGCATCGGCGTTCTTTTGATCTGTGCGCCGCTTGCGTCAAAGCTTTCCGCAAAATTCGGAAAGAAGGAAGTGTCTGCCGTTGCCTGCTTTGCGGGGGCAGTAGTCTATGTGATCTGCTTCATCCTGCAGCCGGAAAATCCATATGTCTATGTGGCTTTCTATGCGCTGGCTTACATCTGCCTGGGATTTTTCAACACAGTGATATGGGCAATGATCACAGATGTTATTGATGACGCGGAAGTAAAAAACGGAGTGCGCGAGGACGGTACGATCTATTCCGTATACTCTTTTGCCCGCAAGATCGGGCAGGCGCTCTCATCCGGTCTTGTGGGAGGTCTGGTAAGCATGGTAGGCTACACACAGGCAACTGCCTTTGATCCGGATGTTACCCTTAACATTTTCCGCATATCCTGCATTGTCCCGGCAGTGGGGCTTGCAGCAGTGGCGCTGGCGCTGGCAGTGCTCTATCCTCTTGGAAGGAACAAGGTAAGGGCAAATGTAGCCGAGCTCCAGAAGAGAAGAGAAAACGCGTAAAATTATTTTAAGAGAGTGATTGGCTAAAACTATAATTATGAAAAGAGAGGAAAATGCATTATGTTGTATCCGATTTTGACACCTTCAAGACTTTTAACAGATTTAAGCGGAGTGTGGGATTTTAAACTGGATGACGGAAACGGGTTTAAAGAAGAATGGTACAAGGCGCCCCTGGAGGCGCCCATGACCATGCCGGTCCCGGCTTCCTACAACGACCTGAAGGAAGGAGTGGACTTCCGCGATCATTACGGATGGGTATTCTACCAGAGAAGCATCTCCATGCCCGCATTCGTAAAAGACCAACGAATTGTACTCCGATGTGCGGCGGTCACTCACGAGGCAAAAATCTATCTGAATGGCAGCCTGATCTGCCAGCATAAAGGAGGCTTCCTTCCTTTTGAAGTGGAGATCACTGACAAACTGGAGGACGGAAAGGACAATCTGCTCACCATAGCGGTCAACAATGTGATCGACTACACTACGCTTCCGGTCGGCGGGAAATCAGATATGCTGGGAGGAATGACCGGCTTTGGCGCAGGGGCAGACACAGGAAAACCGAAAAACAATCCGAATTTTGACTTTTTTAACTACTGCGGAGTCACAAGACCGGTAAAGATCTATACAACGCCAAAGGACTATATCGCGGACATTTCCCTTGTGCCGGAAGTGAACGGCACGACCGCGCGTCTGACTTATCAGGTGGAGACTGTGGGACAGGGCGCGTGCAAAGTGGAGGTGTTTGACAGAGATGGGAATCTTGCGGCGCAGGCAGAGGGAGAACAAGGCGTGCTGGAAATCAGGGATGTACGCCTGTGGCAGCCGCTCAACGCATATCTCTATGATGTAAAGGTCACGTTTGGAAGTGACGTGTACACTCTGCCCTACGGTGTCAGGACAGTCCGGGTAGAGGGAATGAAATTCCTGATCAATGAAAAACCGTTCTATTTCAAAGGCTACGGCAGGCATGAGGACACATTCCCAAATGGAAGGGGCATGAATCTTCCCATGAATACAAAGGATATGTCGCTGATGAAGTGGCAGGGGGCAAACAGCTTCCGCACAAGCCATTACCCATACAGCGAGGAGATGATGCGGCTCTGCGACGAAGAAGGCTTTGTAGTCATCGATGAGACGACAGCGGTAGGCATCAACCTTAAATTCGGCGGAGGGGCGAACTTTAACGGCCAGAAGATCGGCACATATGATAAAGAGCACGGAGTGCAGACCCAGGAGCACCACAAGGACGTCATAAGAGAACTGATCGCCAGGGATAAGAACCATGCCTGCGTCGTTATGTGGAGCATTGCCAATGAGCCGGATTCTGCCGGAGAGGGCGCGTATGAATATTTTGCCCCCCTTTATGAACTGGCGAGGGAGTTGGATCCCCAGAAGCGCCCCTGTACACTGGTGAGCGTGCAGATGGCGACCACGCCCCAGACAGACTGTTCCTCAAAGCTCAGTGACGTGATCTGCCTGAACCGTTACTATGGCTGGTACTTCGGGGGACCCGACCTGGAAGGTCCGGAGAAGGCGCTGCGCGCGGAGCTGGATCAGTGGAGAGAGATCGGAAAACCTGTGATCTTCACAGAATACGGCGCGGACACTGTCATGGGGATGCATGACACCACGCCAGTCATGTACACGGAAGAATATCAGCTGGATTATTACAAAATGAACAACAAAGTGTTCGATGACTATGATTTCGTGATCGGAGAGCAGGTCTGGAACTTTGCGGACTTTGCCACAAGCCAGAGCCTTCTCAGGATCCAGGGCAACAAAAAGGGGATTTTTACAAGGGACAGAAAGCCAAAGCTTGCCGCCCACTATTTCAGGGACAGGTGGCATAGTATACCGGATTTCGAATATAAGAAGTGAAGGAGAAGATACAGACATATGGAAATGACTTTAAGATGGTACGGAAGCAAATTTGACACAGTGACGCTCCAGCAGATACGCCAGATACCGGGCGTGACAGGCGTGATCACAACGCTGTATGACACTGCCCCAGGCGAGGTGTGGAGCAGAGAGCGGATTCGGGCCATGAAAGCAGAGGTAGAAGAAGCCGGGCTCCATGTAGCCGGGATCGAGAGCGTGAACGTTCATGACGCCATCAAGACAGGGGCACCGGAAAGGGATCAGTATATCGACAACTACATTCAGACACTGGAAAATCTCGGCGAGGAGGACATTCATCTTGTGTGTTACAATTTCATGCCGGTCTTTGACTGGACGAGGACAGAGCTGGCGCGGGTGCGTCCGGATGGCTCCACAGTCCTTGCCTACACCCAGGAAGCTGTAGACGCCCTTGATCCGGAAAAGATGTTTGACTCTATTGCCGGAGACATGAACGGGACAGTGATGCCCGGGTGGGAGCCGGAGAGGATGGAGCGTGTGAAAGAGCTTTTTGCAATGTACCGAGACATTGATGGCGAGAAGCTGTTTGCCAACCTGAAATATTTTCTTGAGCGCATCATGCCGGTCTGCGACCAGTATGACATCAATATGGCGATCCACCCGGATGACCCTGCATGGAGCGTGTTCGGGCTGCCCAGGATCATCATTAATAAAACGAATATCCTGCGCCTGATGAAGATGGTGGACAACCCCCATAACGGCGTTACCTTCTGCTCCGGTTCATACGGCACCAATCTGGAAAATGACCTGCCGGACATGATACGCTCGCTGAAAGGGAGAATCCATTTTGCCCATGTCCGCAACCTGAAATTCCATTCACCCACGAATTTTGAGGAGGCGGCGCACCTTTCCTCGGATGGGAACTTTGATATGTACGAGATCGTCAAAGCGCTGTATGAGATTGGATTTAACGGCCCTATCAGACCAGACCATGGGCGAATGATATGGGGCGAGGTGGCAATGCCCGGATACGGCCTCTATGACCGGGCGCTGGGCGCCACATATATAAACGGGCTGTGGGAAGCCATTGAGAAAGGAGCCAGATCGTGATGCGTTTAAACGAAGAGGGACTGAAAAACAGACAGGAGTGGGAGAGCAAGGGCTATTCTCTCCCACGTTATGACCGGGATCTGGTGGCAGAGAGGACAAAGAATGCGCCGGAATGGATTCATTTCGGCGCGGGCAATATCTTTCGGGCATTTCAGGCAAATGTAGTGCAGAACCTGTTAAATGAAGGGGTACTTGATACAGGACTGATCGTTGCGGAAGGCTATGACTATGAAATCATCGAAAAAATGAACCATCCCCATGACGGATACAGCATCCTTGTCACTTTAAAAGCAGACGGCACGGTGGAAAAGACGGTGGTGGGAAGTGTTGTGGAGTCGCTTACATTGGATTCCGGCGACCAGAAGGACTTCGGGCGCCTGAACGAGATTTTCTCAGCGGATTCCCTCCAGATGGCAAGCTTTACTATCACGGAAAAAGGCTACAGCTTAACTGATGGGAGCGGGGCGCTCCTTCCGGCTGTCTCAAAGGATATGCAGTCCGGTCCTCAAAAGCCGGAGAGCTATATCGGAAAAGTCGCATCCCTTCTCTATACACGTTACCTTGCAGGCAAAAAACCCATTGCTATGGTGAGCATGGACAACTGTTCCCACAACGGCACAAAGCTGTACGAGGCAGTCCGCGCATTTGCGGAGAAATGGGAGCAGAGCGGGCTGGCACAAGCCGGGTTTGCAGCCTATGTAAAGGACAGAGAGAAAGTCTCGTTCCCATGGACGATGATCGATAAGATCACGCCCCGTCCGGACCCATCTGTGGAGGAGATGCTAAGACAAGACGGCGTGGAAGCGCCGGAACCGGTAGTCACCGGGAAGAACACATATATTGCGCCTTTTGTCAACGCGGAAGAATGTGAGTATCTGGTAATCGAGGACGCATTTCCAAATGGGAGGAGCAGGCTGGAGAAAGGCGGTCTCATGTTTACAGAGCGGGAGACAGTCGACAAGGTGGAGAAGATGAAAGTCTGCACCTGTCTTAACCCCCTTCACACGGCGCTGGCAGTGTTCGGGTGTGTGCTTGGGTATGAGCTCATTTCCGAGGAGATGAAAGACGAGACGCTAAAGAAGCTGGTGGAGGGCATCGGCTATAAAGAAGGGCTTCCTGTGGTGGTCGACCCGGGAATCCTTGACCCGGAGAAGTTCCTGGACACAGTGGTGAATGTCCGCATCCCCAACCCATTCATGCCGGATACGCCCCAGCGCATAGCCACAGATACTTCTCAAAAGCTGGCTATCCGTTTTGGGGAGACGGTCAAAGCATATGCCGCTTCTGACAAACTGTCCGTGGACAGCCTGAAGCTCATCCCCCTTGTGTTCGCAGGATGGCTTCGCTACCTGATGGGAGTGGATGATGCCGGAAAGCCCTTTGAACTCAGCCCGGACCCCCTGCTTGGAACCGTATGCCCGCGGGTGGAGCATATCCGGCTTGGACAGGATGTGAACGCAGAGGAGATATTAAAGCCCATTCTTGAAAATGAATCTATTTTCGGAGTAAATCTCTATCAGGTGGGAATGGCAGAGAAGGTTTGCGGATATTTTAAAGAAATGATCGCCGGACCTGGAGCAGTGAGGGCAACACTGGAGAAATATGTATAGGAGGAGCGGGATATGACAGAATTTATGAATGATGATTTTCTGCTGAGCACGAAGACCTCAAAGGAACTGTACCACGATTTTGCGAAAGAGATGCCCATAGCGGATTTTCACAATCACCTGAATCCACAGGAAATCTGCGAGGACGCCTCCTTTGGCACGATCACGGACATATGGCTTGGGGCGGACCATTATAAATGGCGGGCAATGCGCGCAAATGGGATTCCCGAGTATCTCATCACAGGAGACGGCGATTCGTACGAAAAATTCATTGCATGGGCGGATACTGTCCAGAATGCCATCGGCAACCCGCTCTACCACTGGACCCATCTGGAGCTGAAACGCTACTTTGGTATTAACACAGTGCTCACTCCGGATTCTGCCCGGGAAATATGGGAGCGGTGCAATGAAAAGCTGGCATCTCCCGGATATTCCGCGCGCAGCCTCCTTCGGATGCAGAACGTCCGGGTGCTGTGCACCACAGACGACCCTGCGGATGACCTGTGCTGGCATAAAAAGCTTAAGGAGGATGCCTTTGAAATCCAGGTGCTGCCTACCTTCCGCCCGGAGAAGGCGCTGGGCATCGAGAAGCCGGATTTTGCGGCTTACATTGAGAAGCTGGGCAAAGTGACCGGGAAGATGCCGGAATCTCTGGAGGAGCTCATTAATGGGCTGAAGCAGCGGCTGGAGTATTTCACAGAAGCCGGATGCCGGGTTAGCGACCACAGTCTGGAAAGCTCCTTTTACCTGCCCTCCTCTTATGAGGAAGCGGATCAGATCTATCGGAAGAAGCTTGAGGAAAAACAACTCACGGAGGAAGAATGTACAAAGTACAGAGGCTTTCTCCTGACAGAACTGGGGAAAGAATACGCACAGAAAAACCTGGTCATGCAGCTCCATATCGGGGCGCTCCGCAATAATTCCACGAGGATGTTCCGAAAGCTTGGCCCGGACAGCGGATTGGACAGCCTGAATGATTTCAACTATGCGGCTCAGCTGTCAGCCCTTCTCGACGCTATGGACCGGGAGGATAAGCTGCCAAAGACAGTGCTGTACTATCTGAATCCGAAGGATGCGGAGATGCTCGCTGCCATGGCAGGGGATTTCCAGTCCAACTCCCAGGGAATCCGGGGGAAGGTGCAGCTTGGGAGTGCATGGTGGTTCTGCGACCACAAAAACGGGATGGAGAATCAGATGAAGGCGCTCTCTGACGTGGGGCTGATTTCCTCCTTTATCGGGATGCTCACTGATTCAAGAAGCTTTTTGTCCTTCCCCAGGCATGAATACTTCCGCAGGATATTGTGCAATTATATCGGAACCATCGTGGACAATGGAGAATATCCCCACGACCGGAGGGTGCTTGGAAAACTGATAAAGGATATCTGCTACGACAATGCAGTCAGGTACTTCCGGTTCTGAATTTCCGGTGATGGATTTCGGGGTTTGGAGAGATGCAGGTTCTGATGGAAAAAGATTTGCAAAGGCTGTGCTGTTCTGGTATACTTAACCGGAATTGCATTGGAACCCGGGGATTGCCCCGGACTGGTTCGAGAACTTCCCAGTATAAAAAACTAAGGATACAATTGCAGAAAAGTGCGCCTTCCGGCGCTGTCAGCCATGTCCTTAGAAAAGGGCATGGCTTTTTTCTCGTTATTTTTGAGAATGAGGAAAGGAAGGACTATGAAGAAAAAAGTAATCATTGACTGCGATCCGGGGATTGATGACAGCCTGGCTCTGATGCTCGCGCTGTCCTCTCCGGAACTTGAGGTGGTGGGCATTACTGCGGTGTGCGGCAATGTTCCGGTAGATCTGGGGACAAAAAATGCCCTGAAAGTGCTGCGTTTTATGGGGCGGCTTGATATCCCGGTATATCAGGGAGCAGATAAGCCTCTGAGGCGGGAGTATATCAGCGCCCAGGATACCCATGGGAAAGACGGGCTGGGAGAATCCGGGCTTGAGGATGTGCAGGATGAGAAGATACATCCCCAGGCAGTGGAATTTATTCTGGATACACTGAAAAAGGAGAAAGGGATCTCCCTGCTGGCAATCGGACCGCTGACTAACGTGGCGCTGGCGCTTAAAAAAGAGCCGGAGGTTTTTGAAAATCTGGATGAACTGGTATCCATGGGCGGCAGCTATAAGAGCCACGGCAACTGTTCCCCCGTAGCGGAGTATAATTACTGGTGTGACCCGGACGCAGCGGCATATGTCTATGAGAAGCTGACATCACCCATTAATATGGTGGGGCTGGATGTGACGAGAAAAATCGTCCTGACGCCCAATCTGCTGGAGTATATGAAACGATTGAACCAAAGGGTGGGGGGATTTACGGAGGAAATCACCCGTTTTTATCTTGATTTCCACTGGAAGCAGGAAGGGCTCATCGGCTGTGTCATCAATGATCCTCTGGCAGTGGCATATATGTGTAAGCCCCATTTATGCCAGGGCTTTGACGCTTATACCGCGGTGGAGACAGAGGGCATATCCATTGGACAGACACTGGTGGACAGGGAAAATTTCTGGAAAAAAGAACCCAACAGCCATATACTGGCAGAGGTGGATGAGAGAGGATTTATGGAGCTGTTTCTGGAACGGCTCTGCGGAGGAGACGTAAGAGAGATCAGGAAAATCCTTGGGCAGATCATGACAGAGGAGAAGATACGGTATGAAAAAAACTAATATATTGTGCCTGTCCGTGGCAGCGCTGTGCATTGTTGTGAATATTGTGGGAGCGGATCTTGCGCTGATGTTGCGGCTGCCCATCTATCTGGACAGCATCGGAACCATCCTGGCAGGCGCTCTGATGGGACCATGGTATGGGATGGCTGCTGCTGTGGGAAGTGGTCTGATCACCGGAATGACAACGGATATCTATTCCCTGTATTTTATGCCGGCGGGCGCGGTCACGGGTCTGATGTCGGGTCTGCTGTTCCGGAGAGGGCTGTTAAAAGGCTGGAAGGTGGTTCCCGGAAGTCTGGCTCTGACTGTGCCCGGGACCGCGATGAGCGCGTCTGTTTCCGCATTTGTGTTCGGCGGCGTGACGTCCTCCGGTTCCTCCCTGCTCGTTCAGCTTTTCTACCACCTTGGTCTGAACATGACGGTCAGCGCCTTTCTCGTACAGATCGTGACGGATTATGCTGACCGGCTGATCTCAGTGCTGATGGTGCTGGCGCTGTCGGCAAGCCTTGGGAGCCGACTGAAAATGCATTTGCAAAGGGGACGCGCGGATGGAAAGGTATAATGTGATCCGGGAGAAGAATCAACGGGAAATCGTGCTGCTAAAGTCCTACCCCTGCGCGTGGGGAAAATGTACCTTCTGCGATTATATTGATGACAACTCCCGGAACGAGCACGAGATGCTGGCGCTCAATTCCCACATTCTCTCCCGGGTCACCGGGGAAATGGGAGTACTGGAAGTCATCAATTCGGGAAGCTGTTTTGAACTGCCCGCCGGCACCAGAGAGGAGATCAGAAAAGTGGTCCGAAAGAAGGGCATTGGGCGGCTGTTTTTTGAAAGCCACTGGATGTACCGAAAACACCTTGAGGAAATGCGGTATTTTATGGGTGTTCCGATCACTTATAAGATTGGCGTGGAAACGTTTGACAATGATTTTCGGGAAAAGGTGCTCAACAAGCATGCGGATTTTAAGACGCCGGAGGAAGTGGCAGAATATTTTGACTCTCCCTGCATTATGGTCGGGATCCGGGGACAGACCAAGCAGATGATCGACACAGATATACAGATCCTGAAGAAATATTTCCGGCTTGGGACAATTAATGTATTTACGGACAATACAACGCCCATCCGTCAGGATCCGGAGCTGGTGGAGTGGTTTGTCCGGGAATACGAGTGGCTGCGGGAAGACCCGGTGGTGGAAGTCCTTTATGAAAATACGGATTTCGGAGTGGGAGACTGAGAAACGTACAAAGTATATTTGTACGGATTTCCTCGCCCATATGCGAGCAGGCAGCTTTCTGCGGTTCCAAAGAAAGCAGTTATATAAAATATAAGATGCAGGTGTGGAATAAACAAATATTATGATTGAAACAATAAATCTAACAAAAGAATAGAATGGTGTTAAAGTTGTAAATTGTTTACTGAGTATGAGGAATGCTTTATCGACTTATATCTCTTTCTGTGATATGATTACGGATGTATGATTATAAAACGGAAAGGGGTATTTTCTATGGGAAATACGTCTGACAATAAAGAAAATAAGACAGCAGGGGAAAGGCATATCTGCATCGGGATTCTCGCTCATGTAGATGCGGGCAAGACCACATTGACAGAGGGCATGCTCTATTTGAGCGGCCGGATACGCAGCATGGGGCGCGTGGATCATGGGGATGCATTCCTTGATACATACGAACTTGAGCGGGAACGCGGCATTACGATCTTTTCTAAACAGGCGATGTTCCAGTGGAAGGATATGGAAGTAACGCTTCTTGACACTCCCGGACATGTGGATTTTTCTGCGGAGATGGAGCGTGTGCTTCAAGTGCTGGACTGCGCGGTGCTCGTGATCAATGCGGCTGACGGTGTACAGAGCCATACCCTGACGCTCTGGAGGCTTTTGAAAAGGTATGAGATCCCGGTGTTTCTCTTTGTCAATAAGATGGACAGGGATGACGCGGACAGGGAAAAACTCATGGAAAAATTGCGAGAAAGGTTTGGCGAGGGGTGTGCAGACATTGAAGGGGTTTATGCCGGTGATGAGGATAAGATAGAAAGCCTGGCTGTCTGTGACGAAGCTATGCTGGAAGAATATCTGGAGAAGGGCACCGTCGGGAGAGAGACGCTGCGCAGGGGAGTGTCTGAGCGAAAGGTTTTCCCGTGCTGGTTCGGATCAGCTTTGAGGGCAGAGGGGATCACAGAACTGCTGGATGGGCTTACAGAGCTCTCCCCCTGCCCGCAGTATGGACAGGATTTTGGCGCGAAAGTATATAAGATATCCCGTGACGCTCAGGGGAACCGTTTGACCTGGCTTAAGATAATGGGCGGTGTCCTGCGGGTGAAGGAGTCGCTTCCGGACGTTCCGGGCAAAGTCAACCAGATCCGGATTTATTCCGGCGAGAAATACGAGATGGTGCAGGAGGCACAGGCAGGGACAGTGTGCGCTGTGACCGGGCTGGAAGATACACATCCCGGGCAGGGGATTGGCTGTGAAAAGGCGTCGGAGCTGCCGGTGCTGGAGCCGGTGCTTACATACCGGATCGAACTGCCGGATGGGTGCGATGTGCATACAATGCTCAGGAATCTCCGGCAGATCGAGGAAGAAGAGCCGCAGCTCCATGTAGTATGGGCGGAGGAGACGTCTGAGATACACATCCAGCTCATGGGAGAGGTGCAGACAGAAGTCCTCCAACAGATGGTGAAACAACGTTTTGGCGTGCTCATCGGTTTTGGAGAAGGAAATATTGTCTACAAGGAAACGATCAAAGCTCCGGTGGAAGGCATCGGGCATTTTGAGCCGCTCCGTCATTATGCAGAGGTGCACCTTCTGCTGGAGCCGGGAGAGCGGGGGTACGGGATGCAGTTCTTATCGGAATGTGCCGAGGACGTCCTGGACCGGAACTGGCAGAGGCTGATCCTGACTCACATGGAAGAGAGAGAACACAAGGGAGTCCTGACAGGGTCAGCAGTGACGGATATGCGGATCACACTCCTGACCGGGCGGGCACATCAGAAACATACAGAGGGCGGAGATTTCCGTCAGGCGACTTACCGGGCGGTCCGTCAGGGGCTGCGGAAAGCAGAGAGTCTTCTGCTGGAGCCCTATTATGAGTTCCGCATGGAGCTTCCTATGGAAAATGTGGGGCGGGCGATGTCCGATATCCAGCGGATGAATGGCAGCTTTAAAGGACCTGAGGCGGAGAATGGGCAGGCAGTGCTGACAGGCTGCGCTCCGGTGTCGGAAATGCGGGGATATCAGAAAGAATTTGCCGCGTACACAGGAGGATTTGGGAGGATGTTCTGCACACTCAAGGGCTACGACGTCTGCCATAACAGTGAGGAAGTAGTCAGCAGGATCGGGTATGATGCAGACGCAGATGTGGAAAATACAGCGGATTCTGTGTTTTGTTCCCACGGTGCGGGAATTATCGTGCCATGGTATGAGGTGGAAGAACACATGCATGTGGAAAGCGGGGTAAAAGCGACAGTCTCCGGTCAGGAGCTGGCGCCTGTGGCAGCAGTGCGCCCGGTGAGGCATACGGTCGAGCTGACCCAGGAGGAGCTGGATGCGATCTATGTCCGGACTCCTGATCCGGTGAAGAGGAAGGCCAGCAGCCGTCCGGTGACCGTGTCGGCGGATTTTTCCGGGGACGGCGGAACAGCAAGGAACGGAGCGTCTGATAAAAATGGAGAAAGATTCGGCAGCGTACGCAGGAAGACGAAAGGAGACCGTGAAGAATATCTTCTCGTAGACGGATACAATATCATTTTTGCGTGGGATGAACTGAGAGAGCTTTCTGAAGCGGACCTTGCGGCGGCGCGGGGAAAGCTGGCTGACATCCTGTGCGATTACCAGGGCTGTCGGCAATGCACGCTGATCCTTGTGTTTGACGCCTATAAGGTGGAGGGGAATCCGGGGGAAGTGGCCCGGTATCACAACATCCATATCGTGTATACGAGAGAAGCAGAGACAGCGGACCAGTATATAGAAAAGACCGTGAGAAGGATTTCAAGGCATCATGAAGTGACGGTTGCCACCTCAGACGCGCTGGAGCAGGTCATCATCCTGGGACAGGGCGCCCGGAGAATGTCTGCCGCGGGGTTAAAAGAAGAAGTCGAACTTGCCCGGAAAGAACTTAAGTCAGAGCATTTCGGCAAAAGCGGTCGGCTCAGTCATTATCTGTTTGATCATCTCGAAGAAGATGACGCAAGAGAAATGGAGCGGGTGCGGCTTGGAAAAGATGAATAAACTGGCATGTGCAAAAAACTCACAACTGGACATTTTAATATGACCAGATCAATGTTAATATACCTGTATCAATGACAGGAAAAGAGGACATTTACATGGAAAAAAGAAATGAAACTGTGAGAAAGCTTGCACAGACAGCGCTGATGGCTGCTCTTTGTTTTGTATCGTTTACATTTTTGCAGATCAAGATACCGATGCCCGGGGGAGACGCCACGTCTCTCCATATCGGAAATGCATTCTGCGTGCTGGGAGCGCTTATCCTGGGCGGCTGGTACGGTGGCCTGGCGGGAGCGGTCGGCATGACGATCGCTGATATCCTCGATCCGGTGTATATCGTCGGGGCGCCGAAGACGTTTGTGCTCAAGCTGTGCATCGGGCTGATCGCAGGGCTGGTTGCTCACCGTATTGCCAGGATCAACGAGAGCGCTGACAAAAAATATATTTTACGCTGGAGTGTGCTCGCCTCAGTAGCAGGCCTTGGCTTCAATGTGATCGCAGACCCGCTGGCGGGGTATTTCTATAAGCTGTATATTCTCGGGCAGCCTCAGCAGATGGCGGAAGTCCTTGCAAAGTGGAGCACAGCCACCACGTTTGTCAATGCAGTGGTTTCTGTCCTGCTGGTGGGCGTACTGTACAACGCACTGCGTCCGGTGCTGATGAAAACCGGCATGATACATTCAGCGGGATCGAAAACGGCGCATACACTTGGCTGATATGCGGAATAATTCAAAAAAAGGCAAAAAATTACAAAAATTAGCATTTTTCTGGTGACTTTTTACCTCCTTCAATGGTATTATTAGTGAAGCGGCATAATATTTTATAACAATCATGAGAGCGAGGTAAGAAAGATGAATTGTATTAAATGTTATCAGGAAATTCCGGACGGATCCAAGTTCTGTCCTTACTGCGGCGCTGCGCAGGTGGCAGTGCCGGAGACAGGGACGGCGGATACGCAGGCAGAACCGGCAGCTCAGCCAAATACCGTGCAGCCGGAGGAGAATGTGCGTCCGGATACTGTACAGCCGGAAACAAGCATGCAGTATCAGGATACGCAGAGCTATAACGCTGGTTATCAGGGAACATCCGGATATGGAAGCGGCTATCAGAATGATGCCCAGCAGAATAATTATCAGAATGGCTATCAGAATAATTACCAGAACGGCTACCAAAATAATTATCAGAATGGAAATTATCAGGCGCCTTATCAGCAGGGGCAGGGAGAGTTGGTCAATGGAACGCCATATTTGGTTATGTCAATTGTTTTAACGGTTATTTCTACAATATGCTGTTGTTCATTAGCTATACCGTTTGGTATAGTTGCGATCGTATATTCTGCCAAGATTAACAGTGCAGTAACTGCAGGGGATATGGAAGCGGCAAAAAAAGCAGCAAAGATGGCAAAAATCTGGCTTATAGTAGCAGCTGCAGCGGCTGTTGTTTCAATGATTATTTCTGTGGCGGTTGGAAGCCTGATTTATGAAGGCACTTACTATTATTATTATTAAGCCATGTGGAGAGATCAATATAGATATATGGGCAGCCGGCTTCGTGAGAGCAGAAAGGCAAGGATTGGAGTGGCAGTATGCGCCGCGGCTGCGGTATGTGCCGCGGCACTGTACCTGTACTTTTCTACACCCCAGGGAGTTCCTCTGGTATGCGTTTTTAACTCAGTAACAGGACTGTACTGTCCAGGGTGCGGCACGGGCCGCGCCTGCTATTCTATCCTGCATGGGAGGTTTTTGGATGCCTTCTGTTATAACCCGCTTATGACAGCCCTCCTTCCGCTGATCGGGCTGTACATTGCAGCACGCGCACTGGACTGGATCATTACCGGCAGAAATCATATAGACAAGAAAATCAATGTCAAGTTCCTTACCGGAGTGCTGGTAGTCGTGTTGATATATGGGGTACTGAGGAATATCCCGGTATTTCCATTTACACTGCTGGCACCGGAGGGATTCTGGCAGATATTATAAAGGAGAAATATATGAAAATATGCATGAAATGCAACAAGCAATGCGATGACAATACTACTTTTTGTCCGGAATGCGGGACTCCTCTTCCGCAGCAGCAGTACAGCGATGCACAGGGCCAGTATAATAATGCGCAGAATCAGTATAATAATACACAACAGCAGTATGGCAGTGGAGCTGATTACGGCCGCCCGCAGAATTATTCGGCATCCCAGTTTGGAATCACACCGAGAAGCATCCCCCTGTGTATTATATTAACTCTTATCACATGCGGGATTTATGGGATTTACTGGATGATCAAATTAAACGATGAAGTCAATATACTGTCCGGCGAGCCTAATGCAACGTCCGGAGGGATCGTACTTCTCCTCTCAATTATCACATGCGGAATCTATGCACTGTACTGGCTTTACAAGATGGGTGAGCGCTGTGACAGGATCAAAGGTATGAGCGGGAATTCAGGCATCCTTTACCTGATTCTGGGATTTGTAGGATTCGCTATCATCAGTTATTGTCTGATGCAGGATACGCTGAATAGAGCAGTATAACAAAATAAAAGCAAATACTTCCCCGGAGATATGCCTCCTGTCTGCAGGAATCATATTCTCCGGGGATTTGCGGTGTGCCGGATTCCCGATTTTATTTTACTATGCGGGAATCTTATGGTATAGTGAGAGGAGTCAGGCCCCGTTGGGCAGAATTGTCTGAATTATCAGTAAACGGAGGAAATGGATATGATCAACAAATTAGTGGAGAAGATAAAGAAAACAGGAGCGCCTATCGTTGTAGGACTGGATCCGATGCTCAGTTATATACCGCAGCATGTGCAGGACAAAGCTTTTGCAGAGTACGGGGAGACTTTGGAAGGAGCGGCGGAAGCGATCTGGCAGTTCAATAAAGAGATCGTGGATAAAACATATGACTTGATCCCGGCCGTGAAACCGCAGATTGCAATGTACGAACAGTTCGGCGTGCCGGGGCTTGAAGCGTTCAAAAAGACTGTGGATTACTGTAAGTCAAAAGATCTCGTTGTGATCGGAGATATCAAGCGTGGAGATATCGGTTCCACTTCAGCGGCGTATGCGGTGGGGCATCTTGGCAGAGTAAAGGTAGGAAGCAAAGAATATGTTCCGTTTGACGAGGATTTTGCAACAGTGAACCCATATTTTGGAACAGACGGAGTCAAGCCTTTTGTCGAGGTATGCAAAGAGGAGAAAAAGGGTCTGTTTATCCTTGTAAAGACATCCAATCCATCCAGCGGTGAGTTCCAGGACCGTCTTATTGACGGGCGTCCGCTCTACGAGCTGGTAGGCGAGAAGGTCGCTCAATGGGGTGAGGACTGCATGGGTGATGAATACAGCTATATCGGGGCAGTGGTCGGCGCAACATATCCGGAGATGGGTAAAATACTCAGAAAGATCATGCCGAAATCCTATATCCTTGTGCCGGGCTACGGAGCACAGGGCGGACAGGGCAAGGACCTTGCACACTTCTTCAATGAGGACGGACTCGGGGCGATCGTGAATTCTTCCCGCGGGATCATTGCGGCATATAAGCAGGAGGCATATGCACGATTCGGCGCAGAGAACTTTGGAGACGCGTCGAGAGCGGCAGTAGAGGCGATGATCGCAGATATCAGCGGCGCGCTTGCAGGAAAATAAGACAATAGTAAGAGGAGCACATATGGCGAGGAAAAAGGAAAATGCGGTCGTACTCTCCCAGGAGAAGATCGCAGAGGATATTTACAGCATGTGGATCAAAACGGATGCAGCAGGAGAGGCGAAACCGGGGCAGTTTATTTCCATGTACACGAACGATGGGAGCAAGCTCCTTCCGCGTCCGATCAGCATCTGTGAGATTGATAAGGCTGGGGGAAGTCTACGTGTGGTATACCGTGTGACAGGAAAGAACACGGGAACGGAGCAATTTTCTCAGATGAAAGCCGGCGATATCATACCGGTCATCGGACCGCTTGGAAATGGATTTCCGTATGAGAGGGCAGAAGGAAAGCGCGCGTTCCTCATGGGAGGGGGCATCGGGGTTCCGCCCATACTGGAACTGGCAAAGCAGATGAACTGTGAAAAGAAGCAGATCATCATGGGATACAGAAATGAAGAGACATTCCTGAAAGACGAATTTGAGCAGAATGGGGAAGTCTATATCTCCACCGAGGACGGAAGTGCAGGGACGAAAGGAAATGTAATGGATGCGATCCAGGAGAACGGGCTTGCTGCTGATGTGATCTATGCGTGCGGACCCACGCCCATGCTCCGGGCGATCAAAGAATATGCAGAGGCGAACCATATCGAGTGCTACATTTCTCTGGAAGAGCGGATGGCATGCGGCATCGGCGCGTGTCTTGCCTGCGTCTGTCAGACAAAGGAGAAAGACCACCACAGCAATGTCAACAACAAGAGGATCTGCAAGGATGGTCCGGTATTTCTGTCAACGGAGGTGGAAATCTGATGGATATGAGAGTAAATATCGCAGGGGTAGAGTGGAAAAATCCGGTGACGGTTGCATCAGGCACTTTTGGGTCCGGGGCGGAGTTTGCGGATTTTGTGGATCTGAACCGGCTTGGGGCGGTGACTACGAAAGGCGTGGCCAATGTGCCGTGGTCTGGAAATCCGACGCCGAGAGTGGCGGAAACCTACGGCGGTATGATGAACGCTGTTGGGCTCCAGAATCCGGGGATCGATGTGTTCTGCGAGAGAGATATCCCTTTTCTCAGACAGTATGATACAAAAATCATTGTAAATGTGTGTGGAAAATCCGAAGCGGATTACTGTGAAGTCGTTGAACGTCTGGCGGATGAAGACGTGGACATGCTGGAAATCAATATTTCCTGCCCCAATGTGAAAGAGGGGGGCATCGCTTTCGGACAGGATACAAAAGCAGCCGAGACGATAACAAAAGCTGTCAGGAAATATGCAGCTCAGCCGGTGATCATGAAATTAAGTCCCAACGTGACCAGCATTGCCGAGATGGCAAAGGCTGTGGAAGCTGGAGGCGCAGATGCGGTTTCCCTTATCAACACGATCACAGGGATGAAGATCGACATTCACAGGAAATCGTTCCTGCTGGCCAATAGGACCGGAGGCGTATCCGGCCCTGCGATCCATCCGATTGCAGTGCGCATGGTATATGAGGCGGCAAACGCGGTGAAAGTCCCGGTCATCGGCATGGGAGGTATCGCCTCGGCTGAAGACGCCATTGAGATGATCCTTGCCGGGGCCAGTGCTGTGTCCGTAGGCACGGCAAATTTCTATAATCCGACAGTGACCATGGAGATCATGGACGGAATAGAGGCCTATATGAAAGAGCAGGGATTTGAGACGGTGTCTGATATGGTGGGAATTGTGAGGTGAAAGACAAATGAAAAAGATGGTGAATATTGCTTTGGTATATTTCATATTTGCTATGGTGGGTGGTGTTTTCTATAGAGAGTTCACAAAATTTCATAGCTATACAGGCACTACGGCATTGAGCGTGCTCCATACTCATCTCCTTGTGCTGGGAACGTTTTTATTCCTGTTTCTAACCCTGGCCTGCAAAGTGATGGACATACAGGTAACCAGACAGTTTAAGCGCTTTCTGGTTTTACATAATATTGCCCTGCCTCTCATGGTGATCATGCTTCTGGTCAGGGGGATCGTGCAGGTATTGGATGTCAGGGGCATCGGAAGCTGGGACGCCGCAATTTCAGGGATTGCAGGGATATCGCACATTTTATTGTTTGTGTCTTTCATCCTGCTGTTCATATCGCTGAAAAAAGCAGTGCAGGCGGATGAGGCAGGGATGTGAGCCGGACTACCCGCGCCGAGGAGATTACTCAATTGAAAATGTGTATGAGTTATGGTAAAATTGAGACGAAAATCAAGCAGCAGGAGGTTGCGTATGGAGCAATATAAGAAAGAATTTATCGAGTTTATGGTAGACAGTAATGTGCTCAAATTCGGAGAGTTTACTTTAAAGAGCGGACGTAAATCTCCATTCTTCATGAACGCGGGAGGCTATGTGACAGGCTCTCAGTTAAAAAAGCTTGGAGAGTATTATGCGAAAGCGATTCATAATACATATGGGGATGACTTTGATGTTTTGTTCGGACCGGCTTACAAAGGAATACCGCTGGGGGTTGTGACAGCCATTGCGTACAGCGAGTTATACGGAAAAGAGGTACGCTACTGTTCTGACCGCAAAGAAGAGAAAGATCACGGTGCAGACAAGGGCAGCTTTCTCGGAAGCCCATTAAAAGACGGAGACAGGGTCATCATGATCGAGGATGTGACTACATCCGGGAAGTCCATGGAAGAGACAGTGCCCAAGGTAAAAGGCGCGGCGGATGTGGAGATCGTGGGGCTTATGGTATCTTTAAACCGTATGGAAGTCGGGAAAGGCGGCGAGAAATGCGCGCTTGATGAAGTGAAAGACTTGTACGGATTTGACACGGCGGCGATCGTCACTATGGAAGAGGTCGTGGAGTGCCTGTACAATAAAGAATACAAAGGCAAAGTTATCATTGATGATACATTAAAAGCAGCGATCGATACATACTATGAAACATATGGAGTAAAATAAGGAGGCGCATTTTATGGAAAAAGCATATCTTACAATGAAGAACAGCGGCGCAGGCAACATCGCTTTAGGGATCATCGTTCTGGTCGTGGGGATCACGGTGGGAGTGCTTTCCATTGTGAGCGGCGCGAACCTGCTGAAACATAAGAGAGAGATTACATTTTGACTGCCGGATATCCGCCAGTCTGTTATGGGGGACAGATCAGAGACAGGTCTGTCCCTCATTGGTTGAATATTCAGATGACTTAGCTGAAAGGGGACTGCCCCCCTGAAGAGAATCGTCTGATCATTTATAAAGAGGTAATACTTTGAGTGTAAGGAAAAAGAAAATATTCAGGACAATGGGAAAGGTCCTGTTTTTGTTATATGTTATATTTTTGATTTATTTTCTGTTCCTTGCCGAGTGGTATGGCAGGACAGGGGTTTCGGAAGAATACCGGTACAATCTGGAATTGTTCAGGGAGATAAAACGCTTTATTACTTACAGGGAGCAGCTGGGGACCTTTGCGGTGCTCACGAATCTCGCGGGGAATATAGTGATTTTTGTGCCGTATGGATTTTTTATTTCCATGGCAAGCCGGTCAAGAGGCTTTTTTAAGACCTTGTTTTTCAGCATGGGGCTGAGTCTGTGCGTTGAGGTTACACAGCTTTTTACAAGAGTGGGAAGCTTTGACGTGGATGATATCCTTCTGAACACGATCGGGGGCGTGAGCGGATATATCATCTTTTTGATATGCAATGGGGTGAGGAGAAAACATGATGTTCGGAATGGAAAAAAGCGCTGAACAGCGCCAGAAGGAAAAAGAGAGAAAACAGAGGGGCGCAAGAAAGTATGGCAGAGCCAAATTTAAGCAGTCCCGAAAAGGGACATTATCTTGTATAAGCGGGGCAGGGGCGCTTCTGATCCTCATGGGATGCGTGCTGTATGCGTTTGCCGCAAGAGGGGAAGCAGCAGGAATCGTAGGCGGGATCGTTATTATTTCATTTCTTTTATCAGTATGGGGCATCCGCTGCGCGATACAGGGATTCCACGAGCGGGAGCGCAATTATCTGACGTGCAAGATCGGCCTTCCGGTAAATGCGGTGGCTCTGATCCTTTTTCTTGCGATATTTATAGGAGGCTTGAGCTAAATGGACAGAAAAGAAATACAAAAAGAAAGAAACGAGCAGTACAAGGAGAGGCATGTGCTTGCGGTGGGACGACTGCGGGGGATCGTTTCCGAGGAGACGGTATCCGTCCCATATGTAAATTATTTTCAGGATGTAGCGCTCTTTCTCCTGGAAGTAGAAAATGTGAGGCGCAAAGTCTCTTCTGGAGAGTGGGAGAGATACAGCCTGGAGGAAATGCACAGCCTGAATGAAATCCTGTACAGCGACATTATCGGGGAACGCTATGAGAAGAGTTATGCCAATCCCACGTTTGCGGCTGAAAAGCTGGGACTGGATATGGGCAGGCTCTTATGTCTGCTCTATGCGGAAATGCGGTCAGGTATCCCTTATGGTTTCGAGGACAGGATGGATTATCTGACGATCTTGTATGAGCTTTTTATCGAGGTATACAACTGTTTTGAGCGTGCGGAAGAAGAATGTGTGAAAACGGCGGCCGGCAGCAGGGAGGGAAGCCGGGAAGATAAAAAAGGCGGCGTTCCCCAGGTGAAGGAAATCCGTGATATCATTTACTGGTATGCCAGCGATTACTGCGACGTGTTTCTCGCGGACCGGATCATGGAACAGATCGACCCGGACTGTTCATTTGCAGTGGATATCATTGAACATGCGGATCTGGAAAATGACCGCTATCTGTACCGGTTCGGGGAATACATCACAGAAAATGAGCTGGGGACTGCGAGGCATCTGCGTACCCTGCCAGAGGAGACGATCCGGAAGATGGCGGATGTGTACACGGAAGGTTACCGCATCGGTTTCATCAACACAGGGAAGGATCTGTCAAAAAAATCGGTGGTGAACATCCGGTACACTCTGGGATTTGAAAAGGTCGTCCGCATTGCCATTGACAATTTCCGCGAGATGGGCTTAAAGCCGGTCATTTACCGGGCGGCTTCCGGAGTGGTCACAAAGAGGGAGCACCACAAGATCGGATTCTGCGGCGCGGTCGCAAACTGGCAGTATGAGTATGACCATCGCCAGGACCAGGCGCTTTTCATGGATAAACGGTATATAGAGCGCAGGCTGGAAGTCATGAGAACGGTGTATGAGCAGCACAGAGAGCTCGCGGCGCAGTTCGCGGGTCCTGCCGTAATGGAGACGTTCGGGGAAAAACCCTTCTCTCCGAAGGCAGTATCTGAAGCTCCGTCCTATACCGATGAGCAGCGGGAGCTGGCGCTCCAGTATGACAGCCGCTCCGGTCAGCTGACGAATGAATATATCAAGGGAGAGGAGCGGAGCTTCACGATCGTGGCGTATCCCATACCGGAGATCGGTGAAAAATATCCGAAGATATTTGACGAAGTGATCAAGATTAATACGCTGGACGCAAAGGTGTATGAGAAGGTACAGCAGACGATGATCGACGCTCTTGACCAGGGCGAATATGTCCATGTGACAGGCAGGGGAGGAAATCGTACGGACATCTGCATCCATCTCCATGCGCTGAAAGACCCGGCGAAAGAGACGAAGTTTGAAAACTGCGTGGCAGACGTAAATATCCCTGTGGGCGAGGTGTTTACCTCTCCGGTGCTGGAAGGGACCAACGGAGTGCTGCACGTGAGCAGGGTTTATCTGAACGGATTGGAATATAACGATCTGGAACTGACCTTTAAGGACGGCATGATCACAGATTACAGGTGTGGAAATTTTCAGGATGAGGAGCAGGGCCGCAGGTATATTTACGACAATGTTCTGAAAAATCATGAGACGCTTCCCCTCGGTGAGTTCGCCATCGGCACGAACACGACGGCATATGTCGCAGCAAAAAAATACGGCATAGAGAATAAGATGCCCATCCTGATCGCCGAAAAGACAGGTCCCCATTTTGCTGTGGGAGATACATGCTACTCATGGAGCGAGGAGATACGGGTATACAATCCGTGCGGCAAGGAAATTGTGGCAAAGGACAACTCCATCTCCCTGAGGAGGAAGGAAGATGTGTCAAAAGCATATTTCAACTGCCATACAGATATAACCGTGCCTTATGAAGAGTTAGAAGAAATAAGTGTAGTGACAAACGGCGGTAAACACATTATACTAATAAAAGACGGAAAATTCGTACTTCCGGGAACAGAGCTCCTAAATGAACCATTGAGGGAACTGGAACAGTGAAAGAACTTTTCAAAGAGCATTGAAAGCTGGAAAACACATTCTAAGGAGGAAATGAAATGCCAAAAGTAGGAATCGTTATGGGCAGCGACTCTGACCTGAAGGTGATGAGCAAGGCTGCATCTATGCTGGAGAAATTGGGGATCGAATATGAGATGACCATCATCTCCGCGCACCGTATGCCGGATACATTTTTTGAGTGGGCAAAGGCAGCAGAAGGAAAGGGGATCAAGGTGATCATCGCGGGAGCAGGCATGGCGGCTCATCTTCCCGGGATGTGTGCCGCGCTCTTCCCCATGCCGGTCATCGGGGTGCCCATGTCAGGAAAGAACCTGGACGGAATGGACGCGCTTTACTCCATTGTACAGATGCCGCCGGGAATCCCGGTAGCTACGGTGGCGATCGACGGAGGGATGAACGCAGCGATCCTCGCGGCGAAGATTCTTGCAACCTCTGACGCTGAAGTATTGCAGAAGCTGAAAGACTATTCAGCAGAGATGAAAGATACCGTGCAGGCAAAAGCTGATAAATTAAAAGCGATCGGTTATGAGGCATATCTGAACAGCTAGGAATCAATCCCTGTCTGTGAGATACGGACGAGTTGAGAAATGACCGTCTGCCGGATCGGCAGTATTGATAAAAGTTGCCCTCTGCCAAGAAGACGGGCGTGATAAGGAGATCAGATTATGGATTATAAAAACGCAGGAGTTGATATTGAGGCTGGCTACAGATCGGTTGAGCTGATGAAGGAGCATGTGAAGAAGACTATGCGCGAGGAGGTCCTGGGCGGACTGGGCGGATTTTCAGGCGCGTTCTCCCTTGCGAAGATCAAGGAAATGGATGAACCGGTGCTCCTTTCCGGAACAGACGGATGCGGGACCAAGGTCAAGCTGGCGATGATCCTGGACAGGCATGACACGATCGGCATCGATGCGGTGGCAATGTGTGTAAATGATATTGCGTGTGCCGGCGGAGAGCCTCTCTTCTTCCTTGATTATATTGCGTGCGGGAAGAATGAGCCGGAAAAGATCGCTGATATCGTAAAAGGCGTGGCAGAAGGATGTCTCCAGTCCGGGGCGGCGCTGATCGGAGGGGAGACAGCGGAGCATCCGGGACTCATGGCAGAGGATGAATATGATCTGGCAGGTTTCGCGGTGGGTGTGTGCGACAAAAAGGACATGATCACAGGTCAAAATTTGAAGCCCGGCGATGTTCTGATCGGCATGGCGTCTTCAGGCGTGCACAGTAATGGATTCTCTCTTGTGAGAAAAGTATTCAATATGAAAAGGGAAGCCCTGGATACATACTACGACAGTCTGGGGTGTACGCTTGGGGAAGCGCTTCTTGCTCCGACTAAGATTTATGTGAAAGCGCTGAAGAGCATCAAGGACGCCGGAGTGACCGTAAAGGCGTGCAGCCACATTACAGGCGGCGGCTTCTACGAAAATGTGCCGCGTATGCTGAAAGATGGGACAAGGGCCGTGATCAAAAAAGACAGCTATCCGATTCCTCCGGTCTTTCACATGCTTTCCGTGGACGGCGATGTGGAAGAGCATATGATGTACAATACCTTCAATATGGGACTGGGCATGGTGCTTGCGGTGGATGAAGCAGATGTGGAGCGGACAATGGAAGCAATCCGCGCGGCAGGGGAAGAACCCTATGTTGTCGGCAGCATCGTGGCAGGAGAAAAAGGAGTAGACTTATGTTAAAGACAGGCTCAGGTCCATGCCGTGTCGTTGTCCTGGTATCCGGCGGAGGTACGAACCTCCAGGCGATCATTGACTGCGTGAACGACGGAAATATCACCAATACGGAGATTGTGGGAGTGATCAGCAATAATAAAAATGCTTATGCGCTGACTCGGGCTGAAGAAAACGGAATCCGGGCAAGGTGTATCTCTCCGAAAGACTATGATTCCCGTGAGATATTTAACGAAAAGCTTCTCCAGGCAGTAAGAGAGTATGAGCCGGATCTGGTCGTGCTGGCCGGGTTTCTGGTGGTAATCCCGCCGGCCATGATCGCGGAATATCGAAACCGTATGATCAATATCCACCCATCCCTGATCCCTTCTTTCTGCGGGAAAGGCTACTATGGGCTGAAGGTCCATGAGGCGGCGCTGGAGCGTGGGGTAAAGGTAGCCGGCGCGACTGTGCATTTCGTGGATGAAGGTACAGATACCGGTCCGATCATCCTGCAGAAAGCCGTGGAAGTAGAGCAGGGGGACACGCCGGAGAAGCTTCAGAGAAGAGTGATGGAGCAGGCGGAATGGAAGATTCTGCCCCGCGCGATCGACCTGATCGCAAACGGCAGGGTGAATGTAGAGAAAAACCGGACCATAATAAAAGGAGGTTTTCTATGAAAGTACTGATCGTTGGAAGCGGAGGAAGAGAACATGCGATTGCCGCGAGCGTGGCAAAGAGTCCGAGGGCGGATAAGATATATTGCGCGCCGGGAAACGCGGGAATCGCGGAGTATGCGGAATGTGTGGATATCGGTCCCATGGAGTTTGAGAAACTTGCCGCATTTGCAAAAGAAAAGGAGATCGATCTGTGTATCGTGGGAATGGACGACCCGCTGGTGGGCGGTCTTGTGGATATACTGGAAGCGGCAGGTATCCGTACGTTCGGACCACGGAAAAATGCCGCGATTCTGGAAGGTTCGAAAGCATTTTCCAAGGACCTGATGAAAAAATACAATATTCCCACAGCGGCATATGAGAACTTCACTGATCCGGATAAAGCGCTTGCCTATCTGGAAACAGCGAAATTCCCTATTGTCCTCAAGGCAGACGGTCTGGCGCTTGGAAAAGGCGTTCTCATCTGCCAGGATATGGAAGAGGCAAGAGAAGGCGTCAAAACGATCATGCTGGATAAGAAGTTCGGAACAGCGGGAAATGAGATGGTCATTGAAGAATTCATGACTGGGCGTGAGGTGTCCGTACTTTCCTTTGTGGATGGGAAGACAATAAAAACAATGACCAGCGCGCAGGACCATAAGCGCGCGGGGGACGGCGATACCGGTCTGAACACAGGCGGCATGGGAACCTTCTCCCCCAGCCCATTCTACACAAAAGAAGTGGAAGCATTCTGTGATAAATATATCTATCAGCCGACAGTTGACGCGATGGCAGCCGAGGGACGCCCCTTCAAAGGCGTGATCTTCTTCGGGCTGATGCTTACGGCCGACGGACCGAAGGTGCTGGAGTACAATGCAAGATTCGGAGATCCGGAGGCGCAGGTCGTGCTCCCTCGAATGAAAAATGATATCATAGACGTAGTCGAGGCGTGCATTGACGGGACGCTGGATCAGGTTGACCTTCAGTTCGAGGACAACGCTGCTGTGTGCGTGGTGCTTGCGTCAGATGGGTATCCGGTGAAGTACGAGAAAGGCTTCCCTATCAGCGGTCTTGATGAATTCAAGAAACATGACGGTTACTACTGTTTCCATGCAGGGACAAAGTTTGACGGAGATCAGATCGTCACAAACGGCGGGCGCGTGCTCGGCGTGACCGCAAAGGGGAAAGACCTGAAAGAAGCGCGGAAAAACGCTTATGCTGCGACAGAATGGGTGCGGTTCGGGAATAAATATATGAGACACGATATCGGAAAAGCCATAGATGAAGCGTAAATCTGTATTTTCCGGGGAGGCTGTGATTGAGTAAAATATCCGAAAATCTTGGAGCGCATTATCGCACACCTGCACTGAAAGGTGTGCGATAATGCGCTCCGCTGCTTTCTGCTAATGTTCAACTTGGAGAAATCTCGTGACAATTTCAGATTTAGTCCTGGTACATTTTCATTCCCATCCAGCGTTTCATATGCTCGAGCATCTTTTCGTCCGGCTCGATATAGACGCATGCATTGTTTTTGTTCAGCGCTATCATGATGGCGTATACCTTTGCGGACGGATTTCCCGAACTGAAGTCAAATACTTTGTCCGGCTTGAAGGAATTCAGCCTGGGAGATCCCTTGGGGGCAATGATCTCAGCCGTCTGGATATCAAAGTTTTGCAGGGGCTTTCTTTTTGCGCGATTGTAGATTACATCGATCTGGATGTCGTGGTTCAGCAGTATGTATTCATATTCTACATTAAGTTTCGGGAAGATAAAATAATATGCCAGTACTGCGGCTAATAGCGCGATCGTAAAGGAAAAAAAGCCAAGGAAAGGCATTCCCAGGACAGCTATGGCAACAACTGCCAGGATCACCAGGATACGCACCGGCAAATCATAAGGTTTGGGTCTGCGTGCTACAATCAGTTCGTATAATGCATCATTCATGGTTTACTGGTTCCTTTCTGCATGTAGATAGTTTATTACCATTGTGGCAACTTTAAAAGTCATGGCGTCTTCAAAGAGACGGAGGTCAAGACCAGTACGTTTCTGTATCTGTTCCAGACGGTAGATCAGAGTGTTCCGGTGCATATGGAGCTGACGAGAGGTTTCGGCAATGTTGAGGTTGCTCTGAAAGAAACGGTTGATCGTGGCAGTAGTTTCTTCATCAAACGAATCAGGGATATCTTCGCCGAAGATTTCTCTCAGAAAACTTTCACACAAAGGGAAGGGAAGCCGGTA
The DNA here is from genome assembly GCA_944383695.1 of uncultured Mediterraneibacter sp. Lineage (GTDB taxonomy): Bacteria > Bacillota > Clostridia > Lachnospirales > Lachnospiraceae > Mediterraneibacter. Next base: position 24,293 of record CALWQP010000017.1, on the reverse strand, counting down.
GATGAGCCGTCCGATCCCAAGTTCATTATATGGGAAAATCGTCTGCTCCGAATAAAAAAGCTTTCCCACTTTCAATGCAAGGCTTGCCTCCTGAAAAGCATCGGGAAGGCCGGCAAGCGTGTCGATAACGGAACTGTAGGCGAGCCGGACTTGGGCAAGCGCTTCGGTGTTCAGCGTATCCACAATGGCATGGGCTGTATTCCGGATATCGTCAGGAGTTTCCGACGAGCGTATCGTGCACAGGATGGCTGCTGCATTCGCAGATATGGGGACGAGATGAGTCTTTGTCTGTGATGGAAACAGACTTTTCAGTATCTCTGTCACGGTATCATCCGTGGCTTTTGTCTCGAGCAGAAACAGTACGCGTTTGTCGTCCGTGCTTATATGGAGACGGGCTGCGCGTTCATGGATGTCATAAGGTGGAATCCCTCCGGTCAGAAGACTCTGGAGAAAATCAGTCTTGTTATATTTCTCTTTGTAGGCTGTGCACAGACAGCGTATCTGAGAGATAGCCTGCTCTGCCTGTCCGGGGGAATCAACTGACACATCGAGGGTAATGCCGGTGATGCGTCTCAATTCTTGTAGTGCCTTTTGCAATTCCTGTGTGTGGTCCATCTTTTTCCTCGTTTTGAACAAAAGGGCTGCACCCGCTAAAAGTGCAGCCCCCTCATATACATGATAATTAAGCGGCAGCTGTCGGTCAGATCCGACCAGCTGAGAATAGCATCTTAGCAACCGCTGCGCTGCTATTCCAATTTTATAGCATTAGTTTGTAATCGTCAACTCTGTCTCTTTGTCAAAGAGATGGATCTTCTCCATATCAAGTGCAAATACGGCTTTATCACCTGTTCTCAGTGTTGTACGCGGGTTAACGCGAGCTGTCATCTGAACGCCTTCTACGTCAAAGTACAGGAACACTTCTGCGCCGAGCAGCTCGTAAACTTTGATCGTTGACTCGATCACGCTGTCCGGTGAGTTGCTGATAAATGCCTCTGAATCATGGACATCCTCAGGACGGATTCCGAGAACGACAGTTTTTCCGTCATATCCTCCGTCAATAAGCGCTTTCTTCTTGGAAGCAGGAACTTTCAGTTCATACTGTCCAACCTTCAGAGCAACATCCTCGCCTTTGACGGAGCATACAGCATCAAGGAAGTTCATCTGTGGAGAGCCGATGAATCCTGCAACGAACAGATTGCACGGTGTATTGTAAAGGTTCTGCGGTGTATCTACCTGCTGTACAACGCCGTCCTTCATAACAACGATCCTTGTACCAAGGGTCATAGCCTCTGTCTGGTCATGTGTTACATAGATGATTGTAGCGCCCAGGTTCTCGTGAAGCTTGGAAATCTCGATACGCATCTGGACTCTCAGTTTCGCATCCAGGTTGGAGAGCGGCTCGTCCATCAGGAATACCTTCGGGTTACGGACGATGGCACGTCCCATGGCAACACGCTGTCTCTGTCCGCCGGAGAGAGCCTTCGGTTTGCGGTCAAGAAGTTTTTCCAGGTCAAGGATCTTTGCAGCCTCTTTTACCTTCTTATCGATCTCAGCCTTCGGGACTTTACGAAGCTTCAGTCCGAATGCCATGTTATCATATACTGTCATATGCGGGTACAGAGCGTAGTTCTGGAATACCATAGCAATATCGCGGTCCTTCGGCTCTACATCGTTCATGACCTTGCCGTCGATCTTAAGCGTACCGCCGGAGATGTCCTCCAGACCTGCGATCATACGAAGCGTCGTAGATTTTCCGCATCCTGACGGTCCTACGAAGATGATGAACTCTTTATCTTCGATATCAAGATTGAAATCCTTTACCGCATGAAATCCGTTCGGGTAGATCTTCTGAATACCTTCAAGTGATAAACTTGCCATTGTTATGTAGCCTCCTTCATGAAATCAGTTTCGTTGAATCTGAAAACAGTATAATCTCTCATGAGGAAATGGACAATGTCACGAGTGACTAAAAAAGAGAGAAAAAAATGTACATTCCGACTATAAAGCAAAGTCAGGCTCTCTGCTTTGCTTGCATAAGGCGGCTGACTGCGATAAAATAGCTGTAAAAACAGGAAAGCTGGGAAAATGATGAAGCGAATATTTATGGTTGTGCTGGACAGTTTTGGGATCGGGGCTGCCCCTGACGCTGCAGAATTTGGAGATGAAAAAGCAAATACATTGGGAAGTGTTGTGAAAAGTGAAAAATTTTACTGTCCGAACATGCAGAGACTGGGGTTATTTAATATTGAAGGAGTAAGCTGCGGGACTCCAGTAGATCAGCCGGTGGGAAATTATGGGCGCCTGCGGGAGAAAAGCCGGGGAAAGGACACGATCATCGGTCATTGGGAACTGGCGGGAGTTATCAGTGAAAAGGCTATGCCTGTGTTCCCGGATGGGTTTCCGAAAGAATTTACCGATGAGTTTGAAAAAAGGACCGGCAGGAAATGTATATGCAACAAGCCCTATTCCGGGACAGAAGTAATAAAAAAATACGGAGAAGAACATCTGAGGACCGGAGCTCTGATCTTGTATACAAGTGCTGACAGTGTCTGCCAGATAGCGGCAAATGAATCCATCGTTCCGGTGGAGCAGTTATATGAGTATTGTGAGACCGCACGGAAGATACTGAGCGGAGATATGGCGGTCGGGCGTGTGATCGCAAGGCCTTTTGTGGGAACGTCCTCGGACAGCTTCCGCAGAACATCCAACCGGCATGACTTTGCCCTGTCGCCTCCGGCTCCTACGATGCTGGATTTGTTGGCTGGTCATGGCAAAGATGTAATAGCACTTGGAAAGATCGTCGATATCTTCAATGGAAAAGGAATTACTGAATCATATAAAACGGCGGGTAATACAGATGGCATGGAAAAGTTGAGGATGATCAGTGAGCGGGATTTTTCGGGCTTATGTTTTCTGAACCTGGTAGACTTTGATATGCTGTACGGGCACAGAAGAGATGTGGATGGGTATGCGCAGGCTTTGACAGAATTCGATGGTTTTCTGACCGGGTTCATGGAAACGATGAAAGACGATGACTTGCTGATCATTTCGGCAGACCACGGCTGTGACCCGGCGTATATGAAAACTACTGACCACACAAGAGAAGATGTGCCTGTACTCATGTATAATAAGAACTATACAAAAGGAAGATCATACGGAACATGCGATGGATTCACCTGCGCGGCAAATACGATCTGTCATCAGCTTGGAGTGAAGAGCCGCTTTTATGGGAAAACTTTAGATTTATAATGTCTGGTTGGAATGACAGGGGCCAGATGGCGTCGGTCAGGATGTCATCAATGTGGGGAATATCTATATGGTGACACCGATCTGGATTGACGAGGGAAAAGAAATCCGATACAATGAAGGCGCAATAAATTTAGTGGAAAAGAGGAAAATAATCATGGCAAATCCAGTTGTTACATTTGAAATGGAAAACGGCGACATTATGAAGGCAGAGCTTTATCCCGAGGTCGCCCCGAATACAGTAAAGAATTTTATTTCCCTGATCAATAAGGGGTTTTATGACGGCCTGATCTTTCACCGTGTTATCCGCGGCTTTATGATCCAGGGCGGATGTCCGGACGGAAATGGGATGGGCGGTCCGGGATATTCGATCAAAGGGGAATTCGCACAGAACGGTTTTGAAAACGCCCTTGCACACGATCCGGGGGTGCTCTCCATGGCACGTGCAATGCATCCGGATTCCGCAGGAAGCCAGTTTTTCATCATGCATGAGAAGGCGCCGCACTTGGACGGAGCATACGCTGCGTTTGGAAAGATCACGGACGGAATGGGCGTGGTGAATAAAATCGCGGAGGCTGCTACAGATTACAGCGACCGCCCGCTTGAGCCTCAGGTAATGAAAAAAGTGACCGTGGAGCTGTTCGGCGAAGCATATGATGAACCTGAGACGGTATAAAAGACTGAAAACTCAGAAAACAAACATAAAAGGAGGCAGACCCCTTAAGGAAAATTGTCAGAATTTTTTCTTTGGGGTCTGGCGCTGTTCACATTTTATGAAATTTTATATTCCATGATATAATCATCCATGATAAAGCCCCCGCCAATGTCGGCCTCTTGTGTGCCGATCGTCTCAAAGCCGAGATGGCGGTACACGCCGAGTGTATTATCGTTATGTTTGTTGCAGGTAAGCCAGATGGAGGAATATCCGTGTTCCCTGCACAGATCTTTTAGGAAGTTGAATGCCTGAGTCGCCAGATGGCGTCCGCGGCATTCTTTTTTGATGTAGAGCTTGCTCAGGAACAGCCTGTTGTCCTCCCCCGGGTGGATGCCTGTGTACCCGCAGAATTCTCCGTCATCAAAAATCTGATAATATTCATATCCGTCTGCGATCTGTTCGTTCAGGGCCGGATAGGACTGGAATTTTTCTACCATATAATCCACTTGATTTTTCCCGATAATGGGAGTGAAATGTTCGTTCCAGATGATCTTGGCAAGGTCAGCGATTTCGCGGACCTGATCAGCGGTTTCTGCTTTTTTTGCTTTGAATGCAGTGTTCATGATAAAAACCTCCTGTGACTGAGTCTGATAAACCGTATGATATGAAGAACCAGCGCGTTGATAAGCAGTGCCAGCTTAGGATTCTTCTGAAGATCGAGCTGTTGCAGCTCAGTGTAGCCGTCAGGCAGAGTGAAACATGTTTTCATAGCATCCTCCTTTTTATTATTGGACAGACATTCAGCCGTTCTGAACGTTTACTCAGTGACCGGATGTTCCGTAAAGATTCAATATGACACAGCCTGTCACGATCAGTATAACCGCTATGATCCCGATCGTGTTCAGTTTCTGCCCGAACACTACGGAGGAAATAACGGCCGTAGCAACGATCCCTCCGGCGCACCATGTCGCGTAGGCCACTCCTAAGTTGATCTTAAGCAGAGCTTTTGAAAACGAATAGAAACACAGCACATAAAAAATAACACACCCGGCAGCAGGTATGAGTTTCGAAAATCCTTCCGATGCTTTTAATAGGGTTGTGGCGATTATTTCAAATATAATGGCAGCTCCTAATAATATATAGTGCATGATCATCCCTCCGGGTCATTTTTCTGAGATGCCGCTTCTTTCTGAAACGACAATGTCAAGATGATTATACAGCTTTTTATTAAGATACTCAATTATAAACTGCAGGACATCGGGGATTCTGAAACTGCCGATTACAGAGAATTATATTTCGCAGATGAAAAAGAGGCTGCAAAACAAATTGTTAGCACTCAATTGAAAAGAGTGCTAATTTTCTATTGACTTTTAAATTCTGGTGTACTAGAATACTTTTTAGACGAAAGGGCAGTGGCTGATATCAGGAAAATATGCTGCCCTGGTAATGATAAAAAGGAGTGTTCAATATGGCAGTGAAAAAAGGCAACTTATCTATTGACAGTGAGAATATATTCCCGATCATAAAGAAATGGGTATATTCGGATCATGATATTTTTGTGCGGGAAATGGTATCCAACGGATGCGACGCCATCACCAAGCTGAAGAAGCTGGACATGGTGGGCGAGTATGAGCTTCCGGAGGATTATAAGCCGAAGATCGAAGTGATTGTGAATCCGGAAGAAAAGACGATGAAATTTATCGACAATGGCCTCGGAATGACATCTGACGAGGTGGAAGAGTATATCACGCAGATTGCATTTTCAGGAGCGACACAGTTCCTTGAGAAATATAAAGATAAGACCACTGAGGATGATATGATCGGTCATTTCGGTCTCGGATTTTATTCCGCATTTATGGTTGCTGATGAAGTGCAGATCGATACCCTTTCCTATAAAGAGGGCGCAGAGCCGGTACATTGGGCAAGCCAGGGCGGCACAGAGTATGAGATGCAGGACGGCAGCAAGACAACAGTGGGCACAGAGATCACCCTGTTCTTAAACGAAGACAGTCTTGCGTTTGCAAATGAGTACCGCACAAGAGAGGTTCTGGAGAAATACTGCTCCTTCATGCCGGTAGAGATTTACCTGTCAAAGGCAAATGCAGAGCCAGAGTACGAGACCATCGATGAGGAAGACCTTCTCGACACAGACGAGGTAGTAGAGCATATCGAAGAAGCGCCGGAAAAGGATGGAGAAGAAAAGGACGGCGAAAAGGCAGAGCCGAAAAAGAAAGTTAAGATCGTGAAACGTCCGGTTCCGATCAATGATACCCATCCACTGTGGGGCAAGAGCCCGAGTGAATGTACAAAGGAAGAGTACATTGACTTTTACCGCAAGGTATTTATGGATTATAAAGAGCCATTGTTCTGGATCCATCTGAACATGGACTACCCATTTAACTTAAAGGGAATCCTTTATTTCCCAAAGATCAATACAGAGTACGAGTCCATTGAAGGAACGATCAAGCTGTATAATAACCAGGTGTTCATCGCGGACAATATCAAAGAAGTGATCCCTGAATTCCTGATGGTATTAAAAGGCGTGATCGACTGTCCGGACCTTCCTCTCAACGTGTCCAGGAGCGCGCTTCAGAACGACGGATTCGTCAATAAAGTCGCGGACTATATCTCTAAGAAAGTGGCTGACAAGCTGACCGGAATGTTCAAGACAGACCGCGAGAATTATGAGAAATACTGGGACGATATCAGCCCATTCATCAAATTCGGGTGCCTGAAAGACGAGAAATTCGGCGAAAAGATGAAGGATTCTATGATCTATAAGAATCTGGAACACAAATATCTGACGATGGATGACATCATCAAAGAGAGTGAGGAGAACAAAGAGAGCGCAGGAGAGAAGAACGCTGCTGAGGAAGCTGACGCGGCTGAGACCGCGCAGACAGATACAGCAAAAGCTTCTGATGACAATGTGGAGGGAGAAAAAACCAGCATCTACTATGTGACAGATGAGGTACAGCAGAGCCAGTATATCAATATGTTCAGGCAGCAGGGCCAGGACGCTGTTATTCTGTCACACAACATTGACTCTGCATTCATAACTTATCTGGAACAGAAACATCAGGATGTCCAGTTCTTAAGGATTGACGCAGATGTGCATGGTTCACTGAAAGATGAAGTCGCGGAAGATGAGAAGGAATCCTTCCAGAAGACAGCGGACAGCCTTGTGGAAATTTTCCGCAAAGAGCTGAACAATGACAAGCTGAATGTCAAAGTTGAAAAGCTGAAAGATGATAAGGTGGCTTCCATGGCAGTCCTGTCCGAGCAGGAGCGGCGTATGGCGGAGATGATGAAGATGTACGGCATGGGAGGAATGGACGCGTCCATGTTCGGAAGCCAGGCAACTCTGGTGCTCAATGCAAATCATCCGCTGGTGAAGTTCCTCACAGAGCATAAGCGCAGCAAGAACGTACCGATCATCTGTAAACAGCTCTATGACCTGGCAATGCTGGCTCATAAGCCGCTGAGCCCGGAGGAGATGACGGCATTCGTGCAGAGAAGTAATGAGATCATGATGCTTCTGACGAAGTAAAATCTGGATTTATAGAAACCCGGAAATATGCCCAGCTTAAAGCATATTTCCGGATTTTTATTTAGAGAACAATTTTCAGAGAACGATATTGAAGGTTTCTGCGACTTGTGCTATCATTTGTATAACACACGCCAGAAAGGAAGAGTACCATGCTGATAGAAGTTGATTTTGACAGTGATGAGGCAATCTATATCCAATTATGCAATCAGATCATTATGGGGATTGCCGCGTCTGTGATCCGTGAAGGGGATTCGCTCCCTTCTGTCCGGCAGCTTGCGGATATGATCGGGGTGAACATGCATACAGTGAATAAGGCATATAGCGTGCTGAAGAGAGAAGGATATATCAGTCTGGACAAAAGGCGGGGCGCTGTGATCGCTCTGGACATTGACAAGCTGGAGCAGCTGGAGGAGATGAGGCGGGAGCTTCAGATTGTGCTGGCGCGAGGCGTCTGTAAGAATATTTCCCGCCAAGAGGTACACGACCTGGTGGATGAAATATTTGATGATTACAGCTTACAATAACACGGATACAGGAGGAGTTTATGCATATTTCATATACAGAACAGGCAGAGAAGGCGATCCGTTATGCTTCGAAGAAAGCAAAGGAGATGCAGCACCCATATATAGGGACGGAGCATCTTCTTTTAGGACTGCGGTCAGTATATTCGGGGGTCGCGGGACAGATCCTCGCCCAGAACGGAGTGGAGGAAAAAGATGTGCTCCGTCTTATGGATGAACTGATCGTGCCGCCGGAGGATGCATTTGCGGGGCGGAAGCCGGAGGAGAGCCCGCGATTTAAAGATATTCTGGAAAACAGTGAGAAGGAGGCGCATCGGCTGCGTACTGCAAGTGTGGGAACGGAGCATCTGCTTTTGTCCATGATACGGGATGTTGACTGTGTGGCCACTCGCATCCTGATCACACTGAACATTAATCTCCAGAAGATTTTTCAGGATATCATGAATGCCGCGGGTGTGGACGCCAAGGAATACCAGGATGAGATACAGGATAATCAGAAGGGCGCCGGGTCTATGACGGAGCAGTTCTGCACGGATATGACAGCCCGGGCTGAGGAAGGAAAACTGGATCCGGTTGTAGGACGGGAACAGGAGATGTATCGGCTTATGCAGATATTGAGCCGGAGGACCAAAAATAATCCCTGTCTGGTGGGCGAACCGGGAGTGGGAAAGACCGCGATCATCGAAGGGCTTGCACAGAGGATCTCTGCGGGGATCGTTCCGGAAAAGATGAGAGATAAGCGTATTTATACGCTGGACCTCCCCGGACTGATCGCGGGATCGAAATACCGCGGGGAGTTTGAGGAGCGGATGAAGGGTCTGATCTCAGAGGTAGAGTCAAAGGGAAATATCATCCTGTTCCTTGATGAGATCCACACGATGATCGGCGCAGGGGGCGCAGAGGGAGCCATCGATGCGTCAAGTATCCTGAAGCCGTCTCTTGCCCGGGGAGAGATGCAGCTCATCGGAGCTACCACGATCGCGGAATATCGGAAATACATCGAAAAGGATGCGGCTCTGGAACGGCGTTTTCAGCCGGTTTCCGTGGAAGAGCCGACGAAGGATCAGTGCCGCCGGATCCTGTGCGGTCTGAAAGAAAAATATGAAAATCACCATAAAGTCATGGTAAGCGATAAAGCGCTGGAGGCGGCGGTCCAGTTGTCGCAGCGGTATATTACGGACCGGAATCTCCCGGACAAGGCGATCGACGTGCTGGACGAGGCGTGTTCAAAGGTGAGCCTGAAAGGATATAAAGTGCCGGAGAATCTGACAGCACTGGAACAGACTGTGAGAGAACTGGCGGCGCAAAAAGAAGAAAGCATACGAAGAGGTGATTTTTCAGAGGCTTCTTTGATCCAGAAGGAGCAGGAACAGGCGGAGGAGAAACTGGACAGCGTAAAAAAACGTTTCCAGAAAAAGACCGCAGCATCACGGCCGGAAGTGACGGAGCATGACATCGCGGAAGTGGTTTCCGCATGGACGAAAGTCCCGGTGCAGAAGCTGGCGGAGAGCGATACAGAGCGTCTGAGAAAGCTGGAGAGCGTTCTGCATAAAAGAGTGATCGGACAGGAAGAGGCGGTCAGCGCCGTGGCGCGGGCGGTCAGGAGAGGTCGCGTGGGATTAAAAGACCCGAAACGTCCCATCGGTTCGTTTCTGTTTTTAGGACCTACGGGTGTCGGAAAAACAGAGCTGTCCAAGGCTCTGGCAGAAGCATTGTTTGGTAATGAGGAATCCATGATCCGGGTCGATATGTCAGAATATATGGAAAAGCATTCTGTGGCAAAGATGATCGGCTCTCCTCCGGGGTATGTGGGACATGAAGAGGGCGGACAGCTCAGTGACCAGGTGAGGACGCATCCATATTCAGTCATCCTGTTTGATGAGATCGAAAAAGCGCATCCGGATGTGTTTAACATCCTTCTTCAGGTACTGGATGATGGACATATTACAGATTCCCAGGGCAGGAAGGTGGATTTTTCCAATACGGTCATCATCATTACCTCCAACGCCGGTGCAAAAGCATTCGTTGATCCGAAGAAGCTGGGATTTGCCGTGAAAGAGGATGCGGCGGGAGATTATAAAAGGATGAAGCAGAATGTTATGGATGAAGTGAAGCTGATCTTCCGGCCGGAATTCTTGAACAGGATCGATGAGATCATCGTGTTCCATGCGCTTGACAAGACACATATGAAGAAAATCGTGACTCTGATGTGCCGTGATTTTACAAAGCGGCTGGCAGAGCAGATGGACATCCGGCTGACATTAAGAGAATCCGCGAAAAACTTTATCGTGGAGAAGGGGACTGACGCAAAATACGGAGCAAGGCCATTGCGCCGCGCCCTTCAGACAGAACTGGAGGATAAGCTGGCTGAGGCGATCTTAAGCGGTGAAGTGAAAGCCGGAGATCATGTAGAGGCAGGAACAGCAAAGAAAGAAATCCATTTTATCACAACCCCCGGCGGGGACAAAAAGCCGGATAAAAAGTGATGGGGATGGCAGAATATTTCGGTAGAAAAAAGCAGGGTTTTATATTATAATAGCCATAGCAGAATCATATCTGAGAATACTTAGGAGGAAAAGCGACATGGCAGCAGTGAAAGAATTATTGCGCGCAGAAAATGACGGAACACTCAGTTTTGGAGATTATACTCTCTCAGCAAAAACAAAGAAAGATAATTATGAATTTGAGGGCGATATCTATAAAGTGAAGACATTTGCAGAGATCACGAAGCTTGAGAAAAACGGAATGTTTGTGTATGAATCCGTGCCGGGAAGCGCGGTCGAGAATTACAGGGAGACAGAGACGGAGGTTGAGTTTGCTGTCTCTGCAAAGGGTGACGTACAGTTCACGCTTGAGCTTGAGCCGGAGAGTGAATACGAAGTGTTTATCGGCGGGGAGTCCGCAGGCAGGATGAGTACGAATTTAAGCGGAAAGCTCAGCGTCAGCGTGGAGCTTGCGGCAGACGAAAATGTTCAGGTGAAAGTCGTAAAGTGCTGATAAAACAGAGGACTGAACGCCAGCGTGGAAATGAAATATCGTGGAACATGCAGAAATAAAAACAAGCTGGGGTGGATGACATGTCCGCCCCATTTTTGCGCTGATATGTCAGTGCTGATCGATCGGCTGGAAAGGAAAAAGGATGGCAAAAGCGAAGAAGAGTGTATTTTTCTGCCAGAACTGCGGGCATGAGGAATCAAAATGGCTGGGTCAGTGCCCGGCGTGCGGAGAATGGAATACATTTGTGGAAGAGAAAATAGGCAGTGGTGTCACAAAGGGGACGACAGCCTCGGCACGTTCTGTAAGAGAATCTGTCCGGGAAGCGAAGGTAGTCCCGCTGAATGAAGTGGCAGCGGATGACGATGCCAGGATCAGGACCGGGATACATGAGCTGGACCGGGTGCTGGGCGGAGGTATCGTGCCGGGGTCTCTTGTGCTTGTGGGAGGAGATCCGGGAATCGGGAAATCCACCCTGCTGCTCCAGGTGTGCCAGCGGCTGGCAGGAGACAAAAAGGTGCTGTATATCTCAGGGGAGGAATCACAGGCGCAGATCAAGCTCCGGGCGAACCGGATGGGCGCGTTTGCACCTGGACTTTTCCTTTTGTGTGAGACGAACCTGGAGACGATCCGGGGAGTGATCGAGAAAGAGAAGCCGGAGCTGGTGATCATTGATTCTATCCAGACCATGTACAGTGAAGAGGTGTCTTCAGCGCCGGGGAGTGTTTCCCAGGTGAGGGAGTCCACGAATATTTTCATGCAGCTTGCAAAAGGGCTTTGCATACCCATTTTTATCGTGGGACATGTGACAAAAGAAGGAACTGTAGCAGGACCCAGGGTATTGGAACATATGGTGGATACGGTCCTGTATTTTGAAGGAGACCGTCATGCATCGTACCGGATCCTACGGGCAGTGAAGAACCGCTTCGGTTCTACCAATGAGATCGGAGTGTTTGAGATGCGTCAGACCGGTCTTGAAGAGGTGGAGAATCCTTCGGAATACATGCTCAGTGGGCGGCCTGAGAATGCGTCCGGTTCCGTGGTGGCGTGCTCCATGGAAGGAACCCGCCCCATCCTGATCGAAATACAGGCGCTTGTATGCCACAGCAATTTCGGCATGCCGAGGCGGACAGCCGCGGGTACGGATTACAACAGGGTAAATCTGCTCATGGCAGTCCTGGAAAAACGGCTGGGCATGGCGCTCGGTAATTCCGATGCCTACGTCAATATCGCAGGAGGGATCCGCATGAACGAGCCGGCCATCGATCTCGGGATCGTTATGGCGCTGGTATCCAGTTACCGGAACCGTCCCATCGACGAAAGGACGATCGTGTTTGGAGAGGTGGGGCTAAGCGGCGAGGTCCGTGCGGTAAACATGCCGGAACAGCGGGTGGCAGAGGCGAAGAAACTGGGATTTCAGACCTGCATCCTGCCGGATGTGTGCCTCAAGATGGTTAAAGGAATCAGCGGGATCAGACTGGTGGGTGTGAAGACGATCAGCGATGCAGTAAATACAATTTAGGTAAAGGGATCAGACCTCTTTGAGGAGAATATTCAGATAATATCAGCCGGGAGGTGCATATGCATGAAACCATATGTAAAAACAGCAAAATATTATGAGACAGACCAGATGGGGGTGATCCATCACTCGAACTATATCCGCTGGATGGAGGAAGCGCGGGTGGACATGCTGAACCAGATCGGTTATCCGTACCGCCGCTTTGAGGAGATGGGGTACATTAGTCCGGTGCTCCATGTGGACTGTGAATACAAGAAGAGTGTGAAATTTGATGATGAGGTGAAGATCATCGTGAGCCTTCAGGATGCCGGCAGGGTGAAGTTTACTCTTCGGTATGACATCTACAATATGTCCGAGGGCGGTGTTTTAAGCGCCCGGGGTACGACGACCCATTGTTTTCTGAAAAAAGATGGGAGACCGGCGATTATTGACAAAGAAATGAATAAGTTTTATGAAGAAATGAAAAAGTTGCAATCTGAAGAATGAAAAGATAGATGGCGGGAGATCAGAAATGAGTAAAGAAAGTGTGTCGGGACAGCGGCCCTGCAAAGCGGCCTGTCTTCGGATGCGCTTTTTTATTTTAAATAAACAGCATATAACAGTTGACAACAGTTGTATACTGTTATATACTGTTTAATAAGAGGAGGACGCATATGAAGATTATAATCAACAGTTCATCGATGGTACCGATCTATGAACAGATCATGGATCAGATCAAGGCGCAGATCACTGCAGGCGATCTGAAAGAAAGCGACGTACTCCCCTCTGTCCGGACTCTTGCGAAAGACCTGAAGATCAGTGCTCTGACGGTCAAGAAGGCGTACGATAATCTTGAACAGGAAGGGTACACAGTGACCGTCCACGGAAAAGGCACTTATGTGGCGGCTGCAGACACGGAGAGGATGCTGGAGGAACAGCGCCGGGAAGTGGAGAGCGACATGGAGAAGGCGGTTGAGAAGGGCCGCAGGTTTGGGCTGAAGGACGAGGAGATCAGGGAGTTATTTGATTTGATAATGGAGGACTAGAAGATGCTTGAGATCAATGGGTTGGTAAAACATTACGGTGATTTTACCCTGAACTGTACGATGAAGGTGGAGTCGGGGCGCATCACCGGGCTTGTGGGCGAGAATGGAGCCGGGAAGAGCACTACGTTCAAGGCGGCTCTGGGGCTTATCACATATGATGCAGGAAATATTACCCTGATGGGGAAAACACCGGCGGAGCTTATGAAGACAGAGAAAGAGAAGATCGGAGTGACCCTGGCAGAATCCGGATTCAGCGGTTATCTGAAGGTGAAGGATGTGGTGCCGGTGCTCGAGGCTATGTATCCTGCTTTTGACAGGACGAAGTTTCTCGATCTGTGCCGGAAGTTCGGAGTGCCTCAGGATAAATATATCAAAGAATTCTCTACCGGAATGAAGGCAAAGCTGAAGGTGCTTGCGGCGATCACCCACGGCGCGGACTTTCTCCTTATGGATGAGCCAACCACAGGGCTTGACGTGATGGCGAGGGAAGGTATCCTGAATCTGTTCCGGGAATATATGGAAGAGGATGAGAACAGAAGCATCCTGATCAGCTCCCACATTTCTTCTGATTTGGAAAGCCTGTGCGACGACATCTACATGATTCACAAGGGCGGGATTGTTTTCCATGAGGATACTGACGTGCTGCGCAACAAATACGGTCTGATCAAGGCTGATGAAGACCAATACAGAAAACTGGACAAAGAGTACATGCTGAGAGTACGCCGGGAGAGCTTCGGATACTCCTGCCTGACAGATCAGAAACAGTACTATCTGGAAAATTATCCGGATGTCGTTGTGGAGAGAGGGACTCTGGACGAAGTGATAACAATGATCATAGGAGGGGAGAAGTTATGAAAGGTATGCTGATAAAAGATTTCAGGCTTTTGAAAAATCAGGGGAAGACATTGGTTCTCATGCTCCTCGTTATAGCCGTATTTATGAACTTGATGACAGATGTCGGACCGTCCTTTATCGTCGGATATATTACGATCATTTTTTCTATGTTTACGGTTTCCACGATAAGCTATGATGAGTTTGACAACTGCTATCTGTTTCTCATGACACTGCCTGTCACCAGGAAAGAATATGTGAATGAAAAATATCTCTTTACTCTGCTGTCGATCATCTTTGCGTGGTGCGTAGGATTGGTGCTGGGAACGGTTTTGCTGGTAATTCAGCCCTCCGCAAAGATAGATGCGGTTGAATGGATAGAAACCTGTCTTGGGTATGTTTTTACAGCATGGATTTTTGTGAGTATCCTGCTTCCGCTGAGATTGAAATTCGAATCAGAAAAAGCGAGGTATGCGAATCTTATTGTGATAGCAGGCGTGATTATCGCGGCCTTTCTGGCAGCAAGCGCTATAGATTATCTGCCTGGGGAGATTGTAGGGACAGGAAAGCAATGGTTTTCCGGGTTGAGCTCTGCCGGCATCCTGGGTATGTTCGCAGGCATTACAGCTGCGGTGGTTATTATTTCCTATCTGTGCAGCCAGCACATCATGGCGAAGAAAGAGTTCTGAGATGAGTTATGAAAAATAATGATGTCTGTCCGAAATACAGCTCGGCAGGACCACGAGGCTCCCGGATAATGGGAGGCTAATGGCAATAATATTTATATCAGGAGACAGGTGTGGTATGCGCGGGAAAAATTCCGTGTATGCCGCACCTGTTTGTATACTGTCAGCGGGTCTGTGCCCCGGGCATAGCTGCCCTACGGTGACAGTTTCAACAATTCGCAGATAACGTTTTACAATTCATGTAAGTTTGTTGATAACCTGATTTTCTGCGTAATGCATATTGCAGAGTGACTTTTTCCGTGGTATTGTGAATGCATTCAGACATTCGCTTCTAAAAACTCAACAGGATTCATGGACAGGGGCGTCCGAAATTTCAGCATTTATATTAAAAAACCATGTGAACGGTAATGAAATCAGTGTTTGGACACGGAGAACTTGAAAAGTGGTGTTCCATAGCGAAGGGCATCGTGGTAAAATAAGGAGAAAGAACTGATGCAGAATCCAAAAGTGCGAAAAGGATTTATTGCGGCAATACTGGGAAAACCGCCTGAAACGATCCGACGGACAACCCTGATCCTGACAGCTCTTCGGAAAGAGAGTGAAGAAGACAAACTGGGGATTTTGTCCATTTTCCTAAGGATAAGAAATGTTATCGAAAAATTGTCTTCTGTGATGCAGAGTCGGGCGAACAGTATACGGATCTGATGGAACTGTATATCCTGGAGCTTAAAAAGCTGCCGCCAAAAGATCAGAGTGAAGACGGCATCGTCAGCTGGATGAGATTCCTCGGAGGGAAGAACCGGAAGGAGTTCGAGGACATGGCAAAGAAAGATGAGTATATCGAAGAGGTTTACAACGAATTGAAAAAATTGAGTCTTGACGAGCAGAAAAGGCTGGAGTATGAACTGAGGCAGAAAGCAGTCCGGGTAAGGAACTGTCAGAGAAACAATAGTAGGTATGGTACGAATGGAGGGAATCCTATGGGATATTTTTATTTCGCCCGTCATGGGCAGACGGTATGGAATGTGGAAAATAAAATCTGTGGTGTAATAGACATCGAGCTGACGGAAAAAGGACACCGACAGGCAGAAGAGCTTGCGGAAAAAATCCTGGAAGAGGGGACACACATTGACGAGATCATCTGCTCGCCGCTGGTGCGCGCTGCGGAGACGGCAAGGCATATCTCGGAGGCCACCGGAGTGCCTATGCGCGTTGAACAGCGCCTGACAGAGCAGAACTTTGGGAAATATGAGGGCACGGCCCGGGATGGAGAGGAGTTCGGACGCGCGAAAACCTGCTTCGCAGACAGCTATGGCGGCGGAGAATCCATGATCCGGTTCTGCCACAGAATTTATGGGCTGCTGGACGACATCAGAGATGAGGCGGATGAGAAAGTATATCTGCTCGTAGCGCACAACGGAGTGGCAAGGGCGGTGCAGTCGTATTTTACGGATATGACAAATGAGGAATTTGCGAAGTTTGGGATCGGAAACTGCGAGCTGAGAAAATTTGAGTTTTAAGAAATCGGATATGCATTCCGGGAAAATGTGAAGAATGGACAAAAACCCGGCCAGAGAAAAGCTGTGCGGTCAGCCAGTTCCCTTTGACCGGGGTTTTTTATCTGCTATGAGATAACAGAGTCTTCAGTCCATTCATACATATTGCCTGTTTATTGTTCTGCAGCTTTATTAATGCAGTTGATCGCATTCAGGCTTCTGGGATATCCGATGTAAGGCAGGCACTGGGATACGACCTTAATGAGGAAATCCTTATCATTCCCCATATTCATATTTCCCTGGGCGTGGCCTGTGAGCTGTGGTTCACACCCGCCCTGAGCGGCAATGAAACAGAAAGTGATCATTTCTCTCCGCCGCAAGTCAAGACCTGTGCGGGTATAGTAGTCTCCGAAGCAGTTGGCGGCAAGCCAGCGGTTGATATGTCCCGCTTTCCACGCCTCTTTCATCTGTTCGCCGAAGATGTCAGCCTGCACCTGGATTCCTTTTTCCAGACGGTCCTCCATGGTTGTTGTCGCCTGGCCTTCCAGCGGAAGTTCAACTCTGCGGGATGTCAGGATCTCGTTCGTGGCGTCAAGGAAAGGAAGCACACGTCCGATCCCGAGATAGTCCACTGCCTGATACACGATCTCTTTCACCATGACCGGAGTCAGTCCCGCATCCAGAGCGAGGGGCAGTTCTATGCGAAATTCATCAATGCCCTGACATCCGAGAAGAGTGGCGATGATCGCCATATGGCGGGTCACGTCGTCAAGCTGCTGTCCTTCTTCATTGACGACCTCGTCAAAAGCAAAATGTTCAAAACGCTCCATAAATTCAGGATCAGTGTCATAATAATTTTCATTATAAAAGCCTCCTTATGAGATTATCTTTGCTGTCTTGTTCTAATTATAGCTCCCATGCATGAAAAAAGTCTAATGCCTATCCTAAATCACGGTAAATGCCTGAAACGTATTGATGCTGCAGATAATATACATCGGGAACATTTATTTCTTTTTCGCGCTATTTCAAAAGATGCGCATACTCTTCATGTTTCTCAAACCACCCCTGCGCATACGAGCAGGTGGGCACAGCCTTAAGTCCTTTCTTTTCCAGATCAGAAACAAGTTCCTGCATCAGCTTTCCAGCGATTCCCTGCCCTCTGAGAGAAGCGTCTACAAACGTATGGTTCACGTCCACAGTGTTTTCGTCTATATTCGGGAACGTGATCTCTGCAAGCAGACTGCCTGTGTCTGAGTATAATGCGATCTGGTTTTCTTCATGCGTAAAATTCATGGTCATTCATCCTTTCTTTTCTGTAATAGTTGATCTGTTATAATGATTATACATGATAAATCCAAGTAATGCAGTAAATAATTCTGCGATCGGGCAGGTGAGCCATACTCCGGTCATTCCCCACAGGACAGACAATAAAAATGCCACAGGTATGATCAGCGCCAGACCTCTTAAAATGGATAGGATATGTGCGGGCAGAGCTTTTTCTATAGAAGTGAAAAACGTTGCCAAGACCGTATTATATCCGATAAATGGGATAGCTGTAAAATACAGCTTCAGCCCTGTTACTGCGATTTGCTGCAGTCGAATATTATTTTCACTGTTAAAGACTTCAGTGATCGGCAGTGCGAAAACAAAAATGATCAGGTAGACTATGAAGGATACGGACAGCATCGTCATAAGAGCATATTTCAGCATTGCCTGTGTCTGTTTCTTATTTCCGGCGCCGTAAAATGTACTGATCAGAGGCTGGACACCCTGCGCGATGCCTGTATATATTGCAACAATCACAAGAGAGATATTGGCGACCACGCCGTAGGCGGCGACGCCGGTATTCCCTTCTAACCCCAGTATGATCATATTGAAAACGATCATCACGATCCCGGAAGAACTCTGCGTGATCAGGGACGGAAAGCCTAAAGACAAATCCTGTTTTGCGATGCCGGCGCTTAGTCTTGTCTTTACAAAGTGGAACGAATTTTTCTTTTTGATCCAGTGAGGGAGCATCATGATGATGCTGATGACCGGGGATAATCCGGTGGCAAAAATAGCGCCGAAAATGCCCATTCCCAGCGGAAAAATGAAAACATAATCCAATATGATATTCGAGAAACTGCCGATCAGCATTGCGACCATGGACAGCTGTGGACTGCCGTCGTTTCTGACGAAGCAGAGCAGTACATCGTTTAAGATAAAAGCAGGGGCAAAAAGCAGCAGCCATTTCAGGTAAGTGTCTGTCATTTCCAAAACAGCGGCGTCCGCTCCCAAAAGAACAGATAAATGTTCCGAAAGAAACAGACCTGGCAGGAAAAATACAACTGAAAAAAGCAGGGCAAGATAAATGGTATTCGTATAGATCCGGTTCACTTCCGCGGATCTGCCCTGGCTTTTGCTGACGGAAAATTTCGTCGCGCCGCCCATGCCCAGCATAAGTCCTGTCCCATGTATAAAGTTATAAACAGGGACGGCAAGATTTAAGGCGGTAAGCCCGTCTGCTCCCAGACCCATTGACACGAAAAAAGTATCGGCCAAAATATAGCAGGACACCCCCAGTGTCCCCAGCACGCTCAAAAATGTATAATGGGAAAAATCCCGCATATAAGATCTCTGTTCCATATCTCCACTCCTAAAATCACAAAAAAATAGCGTCAGAGCTTTCTATCTCCAACGGCCTACCGATAGAAAGTCCGGCGCTCCACTCCTTACCCGGCGGCAAGGAAGTGCCAAATCTTATTAATATTTATACTATATGGAAACGAGAAAATCAATAGCGGATTTTATTGGCGGCATTTCACCTGCAGATTTTTATTGGCTGGCGTATGACAGTTTTAAGTCTTTCCGGTGCGGTCCGCCTTGGGTCGCTCAGGTATATCTCGTGGTGCAGCCGCTCTCCGGATAAATCAGGCTGGTATCCGTTTTCAGAGAGAAACTCATCCATCTTCCGGAGCGTGGCGGGTTCATCGTCGTAACTTCCGATATGCATACACTGGACACAAAGTCCTTCCTTATATGTAAAGAACTCTGTGCGGGAAAGATCCGCCTCCTTTTTCTTCTCTGCTTCTCGTACCGCCCAGTTAAACTCTTCTTTTGTCACAAACTCCGGCAGGCGGATCATGGAGATCCACCGGAACTTTTCTTTGTGAGAGTAGTCGATTCCTGTCATACCGTCCTGCCACCACAGCCCTTCCAGAGGAGGGACTACATAAGGAAAATAGCCCTCGATTCTGTGGATGCTCTTATAACTCATCTTGATGGTGAATGAGATTCCATAGAGCAGGCTCAATGCCTTTTTATATTCCCCATTCGGATCGTTTGGATTCCCCTTCCCGCGCACGGCAACAAAATTCATCTCCGGTATGTCTGCGATTCCGGGAGCCTTGGGCGGAAGATAGAAATCTTTGTATTCCTTCTTATAATCAAATGTCATTTCGTTTCCTCCTTTTTGGGACGGTATCAGTCTTTTTTCTTTTGTTTTTTGGCTTTGGTATGGGCAGTTCTCTGCATGTGGCGGTTATAAATTCAGTGAGAAAATCTCTGTCATCCAGATCTTCTATAAGAAAGTATGGTTTTGCCCCCTCGTAGGGAGGGACTTCCGCAAGTCCAGGGGCAAGATGCCTGCCTGCTTCTGTGATCTTGATAAAAAACTGGTCGTCGCAGATCAGAGCGAAAATCTTGCCGTCACAGTACATTCCGTATTCCCCGAACATTTTTCGATATGTGATCCTGCCTGCTCCGGAAGACTGGTCTGCCGCATATTGAACGAATTCCTGGCTGCTTGACATTTTTGTGCCTCCTTTACTTTTTAGTTGCCAGTAAAACCCATTTATAGTAGCATTAGGATAACATAGAATTTAAGTGAAAGGAAGAGAAAGGAGATAAGATATGGGACTTATTAAGGCGGGAATAGGCGCCCTGGGGGGAACTCTGGCAGATCAGTGGAAGGAATTTTTCTACTGTGATTCCATGGATAAAAATGTCATGGCTGTGAAAGGGCAAAAACGTACTGGAAACCGTTCCAGCAATCTAAAGGGGGAAGATAATATCATTACCAGCGGCTCCGGGATTGTTGTGGCGGACGGCCAGTGCGCGCTGATCACAGAACAGGGGAAGATCGTTGAGGTATGTGCCGAGCCGGGTGAATTTACATATGACGCCTCCACAGAGCCGAGTATCTTTTCCGGAAATCTGGGAGAGGCGCTGGAGGCAGTGTTCAATACCATAGGAAAGCGTTTTACATATGGAGGCGATACAGGGAAAGACCAGCGTGTTTACTATATTAATACAAAAGAACTGGTAGATAATAAATTCGGAACTCCAAATCCTGTGCCGTTCCGGGTTGTGGACAGGAACGTGGGACTGGACATAGATGTGTCCATCCGATGCAGCGGCGTATACTCATACAAAATCGTAAATCCGCTTTTGTTTTATGCAAATGTCTGCGGGAACGTGGAGAGGGAATATACAAGGGACCAGCTGGAGACCCAGCTTAAATCAGAGTTTATCAGCGCGCTCCAGCCGGCTTTTGCTAAAATATCCGAACTGGAGATACGCCCCAACGCAATTCCCGGGCATGTGGAGGAACTCTGCGATGCGATGAATGAATCTCTTACGAAGAAGTGGAAGGAGTTAAGAGGGCTGGAGGTGATGTCCGTAGCGATCAGTTCTCTTACGCTTCCCGAAGAAGATACAGAGCTGATCAAACAGGCTCAGAGAACGGCGGTGCTCCGAGATCCGTCCATGGCGGCGGCAACTATGGCAGGCGCACAGGCGGAGGCGCTGAAAACAGCTGCCGGAAACAGCGCCGGGGCAATGACCGGATTCATGGGAATGGGAATGGTTTCCGGGGCGGGAACGAATGTTCAGGATCTGTATGCAATGGGGGACCGGAAGCACATGCAGGAAAAACCTGTGCAGGAACGGCCGTCTTCGCCGGAAGGGGCAAAAGAAGAACAGTGGCAGTGTGCCTGCGGGGCATTGAATAAAGGGAAATTCTGCGCAGAGTGCGGAAAGCCGAAGCCGTCTGATGGGTGGACATGCGCCTGTGGGGCAGTGAATAAGGGGAGATTCTGTACGGAGTGTGGAAAGCCAAAGCCGGCGGGAGCGCCTCTGTACCGCTGCGATAAATGCGGCTGGAAGCCGGAAGATCCGCACCATCCGCCGAAATTCTGCCCGGAATGCGGCGATATGTTTGATGACAACGATATACAATAGGAGAAATTAAAATGTCAGAATTGTTACAATACAAATGCCCGAACTGCGGTGGTGCGATCGAGTTTGACAGTTCCCTGCAGAAAATGAAATGTCCGTATTGTGATGCGGAGTTCGATGTAGAGGCGCTGAAAAAATACGATGAAGAACTAAAAGAAGAAAATGCAGACGAATTGACATGGGAGACCCACGCCGGCGGTCAGTGGAATGAGGGCGAAGCGGACGGCATGAAAGTCTATATGTGCCAGTCCTGCGGCGGAGAGATCGTATGTGACGAAAATACAGCCGCGTCAAGCTGTCCCTATTGCGATAATCCGATTGTAATGAAAGGGCAGTTTTCCGGTGAATTAAAACCGGATTATGTGATTCCCTTCAAGCTGGATAAAAAGGCGGCAAAAGCGGGCTTTTTGAAACATCTGAAAGGGAAGCGGCTTCTCCCCAAAGTGTTTAAAACAGAGAACCATATTGATGAGATCAAAGGGGTTTATGTCCCATTTTGGCTTTTTGACTCAGATGTAGATGCGAACATCCGGTATCGTGCGACCAAAGTGCGAAGCTGGTCTGACAGCCGTTATAACTATACAGAGACCCGATATTTTTCCGTGCGCAGAGGAGGGAAGCTCGCTTTTGAAAAAGTACCGGTAGACGGTTCCTCTAAAATGGCGGATGATCTTATGGAATCTCTGGAGCCTTTTGATTTCCGGGAGGCTGTGGATTTCCAGACCGCATATCTGGCAGGATACCTGGCAGATAAATATGATGTCACTGAACAGCAGAGCGAAGAGCGGGCCAGCCAGAGAATTAAGACAGGAACAGAAGAAGCGTTCAAATCTACAGTCAAAGGATACAGCACAGTGGTGCCGGAAAGCAGCGGTGTGCGTCTGTCAAACAGCAGTGCAAAATATGCGCTCTATCCGGTGTGGATATTAAATACAACGTGGAATGGCGAGAAATACAGATTTGCAATGAATGGGCAGACCGGGAAATTTGTGGGAAATCTGCCACTTGATCCAGGCGCTTATGTCAAGTGGCTGCTTGGGCTGACTGCATCCATTGGCGCCGCCGCATTTGCCGGACTCTATCTGTTATGGCTGTTATAAGGAGGGGAGAAAGTTGAAAAGACAAATACATAAGAAGAAACTGGTATTGTTTGGGATGGCTGTTTTGTCTGCGCTGTCTCTCCTCTGGTATGTGCCTTTGCAGACATATGCGGCTGCCGGGAGCGGTGAAGAGCTCATTCCCTCCGGAGGCACGATCCCTCAGGAACGCCTGCAGCCCAGGCTGGTAGATCAGGCGGATCTGCTGACAGATACACAGGAAGACAGTCTGCAAAAGGAGCTGGATGACATCAGCAATAAGCTGGATTTTGATGTGGCAATCGTAACAGTAGACAGTACAGGCAGCAGGACGCCGCAGGCTTTTGCAGATGATTACTACGATTACAATGGATTCGGAATGGGGGGGAATGCAGATGGAGTGCTCCTGCTCGTGAGCATGGCTGAGAGAGACTGGCATATTTCGACTGCCGGTTTTGGGATCACTGCGTTCACAGACGCGGGGCTGGATTATATGTCGGATATCTTCGTGCCCTATATGAGAGATGGAGATTATATGAAAGCCTTTGAAACATATGCGGATCTGTGTGACCAGTTTGTCACCCAGGCAAAAAATGGACGTGCCTATGATAATGGCAATATGCCCAAAGCTCCATTTAACCTGGCTAAGTATGGGGGTATTGCTCTGATTGGCGGGATAGTCATAGCCCTGCTTATCGTAGAAACGATGCGGCGCAGCCTTAAAAGCGTCCGGCCCCAGCGGTCAGCGGGAAACTATATAAAAAACGGAAGCATGAACATCACAGACAGTGAAGACCGTTTCCTGTACGCAAATGTGAGCAAAAGAGCAAGACCTAAGAGCAGCAGCGGATCAAGCGCCCACAGGTCCTCGTCAGGGCGAAGCCACGGCGGACGCGGCGGGAAGTTCTGAATGTTATATTGAGGACAGAATGGCACTGGCATACCGAATAAAAGCAGCGCTTCGCATGATGTGTTATTACCATACATAATAGTGAAGATAAAAAGGATACCTTAAAAGACATACTCGGGTATCCTTTTTGAATTCTGGAACAGGGCGTCAGATACGGCAGAAAAAGCGATCAGAACAATAGAATTGTGCGAATTGTCTGAAATAAATAAAAAACGGAAAAAACATTGACAATTCGCTCCGCCGATGATAAGATAGCACTCGTCGCTGATGAGGGAAGAAAATCCAGAGAGTTGACCGACCGGAGACGCGGAGGCGGAACGACCGGAGGGCAGCAGGAAATCTCCCGGGAAATCGATGAAAACAACATAATGAACCATGGCGTAAAGTGGTGAAAAAGTTGTTGACAAATGCAAAGCGATATGATAGCCTATACAGGCTGTCGCCTGGAGCAGATCGAGAGGAAAGAAGACAGGACAGAAAAGAAAGTAAAAAAGTTCTTGACAAACGAAAAGCGCTTTGATAGAATATCAAAGCTGTCGCTTTGAAAGAACGGCAGAGAACCTT
>CALWQP010000016.1 GCA_944383695.1 uncultured Mediterraneibacter sp. | reverse complement strand
AGCTTGCCTTACGCGCATTTGATAATGGAGACAATCACGCTTTCTCCGCTGTCATATTTACTTGTCAAGGTACAACCACCTTTTGCTTCTTCAACATCATTTTTTCAAGTCTCCCTTTTTGTATAAATTGCACAAAAAAGGATCAACCCGAAGTCACTACTTCAAGTTGATCCTAGAACCCGCTAATTTCTTTACAATTGGTGTTTCAAATAGATTTTTCAGTCAATTATCGTTCCTAACGCTCCCAGTCTCCGTCAAATACGACTTCAGCCGGTCCTGTCATATATACGGTGTCCTTCTCCCTGTCCCATTTGATATGGAGGTCACCGCCCAGAAGCTTTACCGTCACCTCGTCCTCAGTCAGACCGTTCAGCACGCACGCCACAGCCACAGCACAGGCGCCTGTCCCACACGCCAGGGTCTCGCCTGACCCTCTTTCCCACACGCGCATCTCCGCCATATGTCGGTCAATCACCCTGACGAACTCTGTGTTGACCCTGTTCGGAAATCGCTCATGACTCTCAAATTGAGGACCGATTTCCTCCAGCGGCAGTTCTCTTACATCGCAGTCCACAAAAACAACTGCATGAGGATTTCCCATGGAGACACATGTCATCCGGTATTCTTTTCCATTGACAAGGATGGGCTCATCCACAGCACGCTCTCCTTCTGCTGCCACAGGCACTTTCGAAGGCTTCAGTTCCGGCCTTCCCATATCCACCTTCACCATCTTAACTTTTCCATCTTCCACCGTAAGATCCAGGTATTTGATTCCGCCCAGTGTCTCTACAGAAATCTTCTTCTTATCAGTCAGGCCATAGTCATATACATACTTCGCCACACAGCGGATTCCGTTCCCGCACATCTCGCCGCGGGAGCCGTCCGCATTGTACATCTCCATTTCAAAATCCGCCTTATCAGATGGATTGATCATGATCAGGCCATCTGAACCGACCCCGAAATGCCGGTCGCTGATTTTCCTCGCCAGTTCCGCCGGGTCGTCTATCTTCTCCCTGAAACAGTTCACATACACATAATCATTGCCAAGCCCCTGCATTTTGGTAAATTTCATTTTCTTCGTACCACGCTTTCTTTTATTCTCCTGCTATCATTTATAACCTTCGCGGGAGCGGCTGTCAACATGTCTTTTCCTGCTTTTCAAAATATTTCTGATCAGCGCACCATCACTGTCAGCACCATCTCGGCAGTCTCCGCCATATTGGTGCCATTTTCCATGCTGGTTTTCTGGAGATACCGATGGGCTTCCTCCTCTGACATGCCGTTGCGTTCCATGAGCAGGGCTTTCGCTTGTTCAATGGTCCTGCGTTCCCCGCTGCTCCTCTCTTTGGCCGTGTCCCGGCGTTTTCTTCTCCGGCTTTCCTGAGCCCGGCACATCATTTCCACGGTGTTTACAAGGTCATATACTTTCACCGGGGAGGGAAGTCCTATGATCCCCTCCGGGAGTGCGTCTATCCACACGGAAGAGGATGCCACCAGCAGCATCTGAAACTCATCCGGCAGAAGCTCTCTGAGTTGCGTGTACTGCATATCCTGAAACCTGCTGCCGCAGACCACGATCCCCTGGTCCCACAACTCTGTATACTGAAGGACCTTTGCTCCGGTCAGGCAGACAGCCGGAGCTTTGACCCCGGCTCTTGTCAGGATGTTCCGTATGTTCACCGCGTCTTCCCGCTTTGAAAACGCGACAACGATGTTAGTCAAATCTGCGCCACCTCCCGCCGCCTGCTCTTCCTTCTATATTTTTTGCCGTTCCGGCTTCGTAACACACTTTCTGCCTCTGAGACGCTCCAGCTTGGTAATACCCCGCCCGCCTCTGAAACGCTCCGTACGAGCATCACATCTTGTAGAGATAATTGGCGATCTCCCAGTCTGTTACCTGCATACAATAGTCATGATACTCTTTTTTATGTGCTTTTATGATTTTTTCAGCAAGATCCCTTCCCAGCACGTCAAGCACCAGTTCGTCCTTCTCCAGTTCCTCCACCGCCTCTTTTAACGACCGGGGCAGTTCCTGTATCTCAAGCTCCGCTCTCCGCTGGGGTGACATTTTCTGAATATTCTCATTGATGCACTCCGGAGGCATGATCTTATTTCGTATCCCATCCAGCCCTGCCTCTAAAAGAACTGCCAGCGCCAGATAAGGATTCGCCGCTGCGTCCGGGCTTCTCAGTTCGATCCTCGTATTTTCTCCCCGCCCGGAAGGCACACGGATAAGAGGTCCCCTTGTCCTGGCAGACCAGCCCATATAGACCGGCGCTTCATACCCGGGGACAAACCGTTTATAGGAATTGACCGTAGGGTTGGTGATACAGGTCACCGCTTTCATGTGCTTCATCAGCCCTCCGATGAAATAGTACCCTTCCCGACTCAGTCCGTTCTCATCCTCACCATCCTGGAACACGTTCACGCCGTCCCGCTCCAGGGAGAGGTTGACATGCATCCCCGAGCCGTACGTCTCGATCTTTGGCTTGGGCATAAAGGTGGCGTGTAGTCCATGCCGTTTGGCTATGGTCTTCACGACAAGCTTAAAGGTCATGAGATTATCCGCAGTGACCAGAGCTTCATCATAGCGGAAATCAATCTCATGCTGGGCAGGGGCAATCTCATGATGAGAAGAGAGTATCTCAAATCCCATCTCCTCCAATATGAGCACCATATCCCTCCTGGCATTTTCCCCAAAGTCAACAGGTCCCACATCAAAATACCCGCCCTGCTCGTGGGTCAGGGTGGTGGGAAGTCCGTCCTCATCCGTGTGGAAAAGGAAAAACTCACACTCCGGTCCCGCGTTCAGCGTATAGCCCATCTCTGCCGCTCTTGCCACTGCCTTTTTGAGCACATATCTTGGATCTCCCTCATAGGGCGTCCCATCCTGCCTGTATACATCGCAGATCAGCCTTGCCACCTTCCCCTGCTGGGGGCGCCACGGAAAAATCTCAAAGGTACTCAGATCCGGGCACAGGTACATATCCGAATCACTTTCTCCTGATAGCCCCTCCAGCGAAGAAGCGTCAAACATACAGCGGTTATCCAGCGCTTTTTCGAGCTGGCTGACAGTCACTGCCATGTTTTTCATGACGCCGAAAATATCCGTGAACTGAAGGCGGATAAACGCCACGTCCTCCTCTTCCACGAGACGCAGTATATCTTCTCTCGTATAATCATGCATATGATAAAGCCTCCTTTCACCTGAAACCGGCTCACCCCGGTCCACTCCTGTCTGATAAGACAAAAGGGCGTTCTCCTCCTCTGAGAAACGCCCTTGTTTCGCCCTTATTATATCGGCTGCGGCCAGGAATGTCAAATATTTCTTCCGCTTTCCTTGTCCCTGTTTTCCGCTTGTCTTATCCCAGCTTTCCGCTCTTCCTGTCCGATATCTTTGTCAGTTCATATCTCTCGTCACACATTGCCGCCACCTCCCGGGAATGGCTGACAAGGATAACACATTTCCCCTGAGCAGTAAGCTCCCGGAATATCTTCATGATCTCATCCTGCGTCTCCCCATCCAGATTCCCGGTAGGTTCATCCGCCAGAATGATATCCGGGTCGCAGGAGAGGGCCCGGGCGATCGCCACGCGCTGCTGCTGGCCTCCTGAGAGTTTCAGCACCCTGCGGTCCGCCTCATCCTCACTTAGCCCCACGCTGTACAGAAGTTCCTTTGCCCGCTCCTTTTTCTTTGCCTGCTTTTTCCCTGCGATATCCATGGAAAGCACCACATTTTCAACCGCAGTAAACTTTGTGATCAGGTTGAAGCTCTGAAAGATCACGCCAATATAATTACTGCGGAATCTGTACTTGTCAATCTTCGCAATGTCCTGTCCGTCATAAAAGATATGCCCGCCATCCGGCGACGCCAGCCCGGACAGAAGGGACAGAAGCGTTGTCTTTCCCACACCGGACTTTCCGATGATGCAGTACATCCTTCCTTTTTCAAAATCATAGGAGACGTCTTTAAGCACAGGGGACGTTCCGTATGAAAAACAGATATTTTGTAATGATAAAATCGCCATTGTCACACTCCTTCTTCTAATCACGGTTTGCCAGAATCCTAAGCGGGTCGTAACGCATCACGAACAATACCGAAACCGCGCTTGCCACAAGCGTCAGCAAGAGCCCGATGCCGACCATCTGCAGTGCAACGGTGAGATTCATGGCAGAATTGACTTCCGTGATGTAGTTCATCGCTCCCCGCCCGAAATCCGAGCCAAAGAATCCTCTTCCTTCGCCGTTTTGCGCTCCGGTATCTGCTGCACTTCCTGTTTCGTTATCCGCTCCGGCGTCTGCCGCACTGTCTGCTCCGGTATCCGCTCCGATGCCTGCTCCACTGTCATCCGGCGGCGCCTGCTGCATCCCGCCGCGCCCGAAGTTTCCTTCTATCTGCGCCTGCTGCGTCTGCCGGCTCTCAACCTGTGTGGCAAGCAGCGTGTTTGTCACAGGCACCGAGCTGACAGCGCCCACTGCTGTGCCGAGTATCACCGCGATCATGGTGACAAACAGAATCTCTGCCATAAACTGGAGAGCGACCTTTCCTTTCTTCATCCCCATGGCAGTCAGGACGCCGATCTCATACTTCCGCTCCCGCACATTGAATACATTGATCACGATCAGGATCACTCCTCCGATGAGCAGGATCACAACAAGAAACCAGCCCGCCATTGTGCTGAGTGTATTCAGAGGTGTAAGACTGCTTTCATAAGCGGAAATGTCCGTTGAAGAAACTGTATACGAGTCATCCAGCCCCATTGTATACACATCCTCCTCAAACTGGTAATAATCATCCGGATCGGCAAACACATATGTTGCCGACAGCATTCCTGTCACCGCTGTCTCATATTCCATCCCTGTATCATCGTCTGTCACTGTGGAAGAAACGGATTCAGAATCATCCAGGATACTCTGGAGCGCGGCGGCGCTCATATAGATACTGTTTGCCGGATCCTGTCCGCCTCCAAACATGGAAAAGGACATGTCATTCGTCTCCGAACTGGTATAAATCCCTTCGATTGTCAGTTCATAAGTTTCCGTCTCGCTGGCTGGGTTCGTCAGTGTGATCACATCCCCCACTTCCAGTTCATTGTATATGGCAAGTTCTTCCGGGATGATGCAGACGCTTTCTGTCGTTCCCTCCTCAAACACCTGGCCATCGCTGACGGACGCGGTTCCGTTTAGAAAAGCTGTCATGGCATTTTCCCCGCTGTATCCGGTCACAGTGAAATCACCGCTTGCCGTCATGCCCCCTCTGCCTCCCGGAGCAGTTCCGCCTCCGGCAAATCCCCTGCCGCTGTTTTCAGGCGCCGCTTCCGTTTCCGAATCGGACGCATCCGCCTCTGTGCTGGTGTCCGTACTCACAGCCTCCAGGTCATCCGAACCGTCAAAGTAAGCAGTCAGCGTATAGTAAAAGTCTTTGACAGTATCCGCCTCAGCGTAGGTCTCATAGTCCTCCAGCGTCAGCGATTCCGCCTCCTCCATCATGGAAGAAAACTGGCTGCGGTCAAACCCGCCCCCGCCTTCAGCGCCGCCTCCTTCATCAGGGCGCGTGTTCATCCCGCTCATCATAGACTGGCGGTCAAATGAAATCGACGCGGTGATGGTCATGTCCTCAAGTGTATCTTCTTTCGCGCTCTCAGCCGCCTGGCGTATGGACAGTCCGAGACAGGCGGACAGAGCGATAACAAACGCGATCAGCCCGATCAGGATGTTCCTTCCTTTGGAACGGCTGATACATTTCAGTGCATTTTTTAAAATGTACATAAGTATTTCCTTTCTTTTTTTATTTGACACGCATCTCATTTTATTCCAGCCGCCTAAAGCCACCCTTAAGGACAGCAAAAAGCCACAGATTTTTCACAGAAAAAGGCGAAGGACCTCTCTTGATCCTTCGCCTGATACTTCCTTATGTCTCCTGCTTTTGTCTAGCTCTTTTTAAAAACTACCTTGAACCCGATGCGGTCCTCCCCTTTCCTGTACGCACTGATCTCACTATTATGCTTTACAGCGATCGCTTTGGCAATGGAGAGTCCGATGCCGAACCCGCCCATATAGGTTCTGGCTTTATCGGCACGGTAGAAGCGGTCGAACAGACGGTCCAGTTCTACCGCCCCCGAATCCTGGTAACTGTTCTCCACTTTCAGCACCGGATGTCTCTTCTGTCCAAAGCTGACACAGATTTCTCCACCCTCATCACAGTATTTTACAGCGTTATCCATAAGGATGGACAGCAGCTTGCGGACTGCTTCCTCATTCCCTGTGTACTCGATACCGGATTCCAGTTTAACGTCCAGCCGTTTTCCCGATTTTTCCGCAAGATGGCGGAACTCAAACACTGTATCTGACACAGCCTCACTGAGAGAAAAATCCGTGTACTCCAGACGCTGCTCCTCTTCATCCATGCGGCTCAAAGTGACAAGCTGATCAACGAGCTGAGTCATGCGTTTCCCCTCAGATCGGATATCCTCCAGCCATTCATTTTTCCCTACCTGGGATTCCGCAATGTCCAGATTGGTAAGGATCAGCGTCAGAGGAGTTTTCAGCTCGTGGTTTGCATCCGTGATAAACTGTTTCTGCTTCTCGTAGCTTTCAGCGGCAGGCGTCACTGCCCTCCTTGAAAACACAACGATCAAAAGCAGGATGACCAGCCCGCTTCCAAAGAGCACTCCGCCCACGGACGCAATGACTCCGTATGACACGGACAGGCTCATGCTCCCATCCACAAAAACGACTGCCTGTCCGTTCTCTGTATGAAACAGCTTGTAGCGGAATCCTGACAGCCATCCTCTCTCCTCCCCTTTTGCGACTGCTTTTTCCGCATACCCATATGCTTCCTCCTGTGTGACAGAACTGATGGAGCCCAGATCAGCCTCGATGATCTCCCCGCTTTCAAACCAGACGGTAAAATAGCGCGTAGTAAAGGGCGCTTCCCGGTTTAAAGGGGCTCCTCTCCCCAGACCAAAGGAGACTCTCTGTTCGCGCTCTTCCGGGGTGGGTCTCTGCGCATCCGGCCTGGGAAACGTACCGTCGTGGGAGGCAATGACATCCGTCAGCCTGTCCATCTCCCGGGTGGTGGAAGAAACATTCATCACGCAGATAACGGCAAAGATGATCCCGAACACGACCACAAGGGAAATCCCACTGATCAGAATAAATTTTCTCTGCAGTTTGTATATCATTCGTCCGCCTCCAGAACATATCCGGCATTCCGGATAAACCGTATCTTCACCGGCGCTTTGACCTTCTCGATCTTCCGTCGTATATTCGATATGTGGACCCATACAACGCTCGTGTCCACACTTGTGTTCCAGCCCCAGATATGTGTCATGAACTCTTCCGTGGGGACGATCACCCCGGGCTTTTGCATGAAGACTTCCATGACCTGAAATTCCTTTCCGCTCAGGATCTGCGCCCTCTCCTCAAAAATCAGTTCGTATGTAGAGCGGTTGAGCACTGTGTTATGAAAGGTCAGGATGTCCGGCGTGAAATTATCTTTGCGCCTGAGCATTGCGCGGACGCGCGCCAGCAGCTCCGGGGTGGAGAAGGGCTTGGACAGATAATCGTCCGCCCCGGCGTCCAGTCCCTCTACTCTCTGGTACACCTCGGTCCGCGCCGTGAGAAACAGAGCCGGTGTCGTGATGCCTGCCTGACGCAGCTTCTTCAGGATTTCAAGCCCATCTGCTCCGGGCATCATGATATCGAGAACAAGCCCGTCGTACTCTCCTGTCATGGCATAGTCCAGTGCATCCTTCCCATTGCCGACTCCGTCCACCACATAGTGATCGTTCTCAAAGATATATACAAGACTTTTTAATAATTTCTGGTCATCCTCCGCAATCAAAATACGCATTTATATTCTTCCTTTCAGGTCCTCACGCCCGCTTCATCCACACAAAATCCCACCCGGACAGTTCTACAGTCTCAGTCTCTCCGACATCGCCTGTGACCAGATTTGTATACACTGCCTTTTCCGGCATCCAGATGGTCTTTTCTTCACCGCTGAAATTAAAGACCGCGTGGAGTTCCTCCCCCTGCTCTCTGCGGACAATCCATAGGATAGAATGGTCGCTGTAATCTTTCGTGTACACCTGTGCGTCTGCGTGAAATACAGCCTCTCTGCCCCGGATTTTCTCGAGGGCATCCAGCCCGCTGAAGATCCTGCCCGGAACGCTTTTCTTATCCCTGATATGTGTCACCAGGTCCCAGCAGAACTTCCCTCTGTGGATATATCGGGAATCCACTGCCTTATCCGGGTCGTCTTTGTAAGAATAGTCGTTCACCTGACCGATCTCATCCCCACTGTACAGCATCGGGATGCCTGACTGGGTGAACATATAGGCGTGCAGCATAATGTCCTTCCTGACCGCCCGCTCCAGCTTCGCGTCATCCTGTTCAAAGCCCGCGCTCTCAACGCCGCACATGGAAGCGGTAGTGCCACAGAATCTGGCGTCTCCGGTGACCGGGTCTTCGTTATACAGTTCTCCCCGGCTGACGCTTCCCTCTGTCTTTCCCTGAAAATAGTCATTCAGGTATTTTTTATGGGGAACCTCTTTCATCCCCCACTCTCTGAGCGTTCCATAGTCCAGTCCCCAGCCGATATCGTCATGGCAGCGCAGGTAGTTAAGAAAAGTATACTCCTTTGGGAGCGAACATACAATATTAATCTGCTTTCTCAAAAGACGGACGTCTCTTGTCGCCACGGTATGCCATGTGGCTGCCATTGTGGTCACATTGTAGAGCATGTGGCATTCCGGCTTTTCCACCGTTCCAAAATAGGGCGCCACCTTCTCCGGTTCCATGACCACTTCCCCCAGCAGTACGATGCCCGGACACACGATCTCCCCGACCATCCGCATCATGCGGACAATGGTATGTACCTGCTTTAAATTCCGACAGTCTGTCCCCAGCTCCTTCCAGATGTACGGGACCGCGTCGATACGGATAATGTCCATTCCCTGGTTTGCCAGATAAAGGAAGTTGTACATCATCTCATTGAACACCCTTGGATTACGGTAGTTCAAGTCCCACTGATACGGATAAAACGTGGTCAGCACATAGTGTCCTATGTCCGGCAGGTAAGTGAAATTCCCCGGCGCGGTGGCAGGGAACACCTGGGGCACGGTCTTTTCATATTCCCGGGGGATGGATGGGTCCGCATAGAAAAAGTAACGGCTCATGTACTCCCCATCTCCCTGGCGTGCTTTCACTGCCCACTCGTGGTCCTCAGACGTGTGGTTCATGACAAAATCCATGCACAGGCTGATGCCCTTTTCATGGCACTTTTCCGCCAGCTCTGCCAGTTCTTCCATAGTTCCCAGCTCCGGTCTCACCCGGCGGAAGTCGGCAACCGCGTATCCGCCGTCAGAGCGCCCTTTTGGCGAATCCAGAAAGGGCATCAGGTGGATGCAGTTCACATTGCATTTCTCGAGGTAGGGCAGCTTCTCCAGTACGCCTTCCAGATTCCCCGCAAAATTGTCAATGTACATCATCATGCCGAGCATGTCTCTTTTTCGGTACCATTTGCCTTCCTTTTCCCGCTTTGCGTCAAGAACCTTCAGGCTCTCTTTTCTCAAATCATAATAATGCTTCATCTGACCGCACAGCTCAGCGAACATATCCGCATTTCCGTACAGTTCCATATAGAGCCACCTCAATTCGTCGTGATGACGGTTCAGCCTCTTTTCAAACACCTGATCGCTCTCAGTCTTTATACGAAGGGCTGATACGCCGCCTGGCGCTGTCCGCTGTTTTCCTGCTCCTGTATTCTCTTTTCTCCTTCCCCTTTTTTGTGCCATTGGTCTTATCCTCCGCTTCCTGCTGTCTGCTGCGACCGATTCCCTTCATTTATTTTCTGCCATTTTCATCTTCCAGCACAAAATGCCACTGGTAAGCCCTGTATTCGCCCTGCTCTACCGGGACAGGTATGCCCGCCTCCATCAGAGCAGTGCTGTTGTACTTCCTGCCACTTTCCGTCTCGCGGTACACTGTATTCTCCCGAAGTCCCCGGGGCTTGATATACGACACCTCCATATTTGCATGCTGCTTTATCGTGACAGCCTGGACAAGAGCCTCTCTTCCATCTTCGGAGACAAATTCCCACGCTCCGGTATCTGCTGACTGAGGATTTGTCAGACGGTAATACAAGCCCTGCTGGACCAGACGCGCATGCTTTTTGTACTCTTTGATCTGACCGCGGATTTCCTCTTTCTCCTCATCACTCAGTTCATTGAGATTCAGCTCATATCCGAAGGTTCCTGCCGTCGCTGCCACACCTCGGGTCTTCATTGATGTGACCCTTCCGGTCTGATGGTTTGGCGATGCAGACACATGAGAGCCCACGGAGGATACCGGGTAGATAAAGGATGTGCCATACTGGATTTCCAGCCGGTCGATGGCATCCGTGTTGTCACTGCACCAGATCTGGGGCGTATAATAGAGCATCCCTGCGTCAAACCGTCCTCCCCCGCCGCTGCATCCCTCGATCAGGATATCCGGATAGCGCTGCACGATCCGCTCCAGAAAATCATACAGTCCCAGCACATAATCATAAAGGACTCTGCCCTGGCTGTCCCCGGTAGCGGAGTATACATCCGCAATGCTCCGGTTCATATCCCATTTGATATATTCCACATTGCCCTGGTCTAAAACAGCGCATATCTTCTCGTAAATATAATCTACAACTTCTTTTCTTGAGAAATCAAGGACAAGCTGGTGTCTGGAGCGGTTCGGTCTGCGTCCGGGTATGACAAATGCCCAGTCCGGATGTTCCCGGTACAGCTCACTGTCCTCGTTGACCATTTCCGGCTCGATCCAGATGCCGAACTTCAGTCCCATGGCATTGATTTTTCCGCTCAGCTCTCCAAGGGTGCAGCCAAGCTTCTCTTCGTTGACTTCCCAGTCTCCCAAACCTCTCAGCTCACTGTCCCGATTGCCGAACCAGCCGTCATCCATGACGAACATCTCGATACCCAGGGCCGCCGCCTGTTCCGCCAGTTTTAAAAGGGCGTCCCCGGTAAAGTCAAAATAGAACGCCTCCCAGCTGTTCAAAAGGACAGGGCGCACTGTCTCTTTATACTTGCCCCTGCACAGATGAGCGCGCATACAGCGGTGCAGATTCTGGGAGAGACGGCCCAGACCTTCCGAAGAATAGCTCAGTATCACCTCCGGCGCCTGAAACTCCTCATCTGGTTCAAGCGGGTATGCAAACTGTTCTTCACACAAGCCCATGAGCACTCTTGTCTGACAGTACTGATCCATTCCCGCCTCACTCTGAAACCCCCCGCTGTAGACAAACGACATGGCGTAACATCCGCCCGCCTCCTCTGTAGTCTCCCGCTCTGCCAGAATTACAGCCGGATTGTACTGGTGGCTTGATGTGCCTCGGAGACTCCCGATTTTAGACACGCCGTGGCCTACCGGGAGCCTCTGGTAGTTTCGCTCCATTGCATGACGTCCGTAGAAGGTGATAAAATCATATTCACCGCTCACCATATCCAGACACGCTGGAGCCAGCTTCTTGACAGAGATATGCCCGGCACTTGCATTTACAATCTTCACACTGCGGGTGATCACGTCATATTCCGGCAGAACGCCGTAGAGCAGCACTGCCCGGACTTTTGACACCCGGTCCTCCAGCACCACTTCCAGCGTCTGCGCCACACTGTCATCAGCATATACCGCGGGAAGTCCTTTGAGGGAATATTTCCCCTCTCTGATACTGTGGCTCACATAGCGGAAGTCGCTGCTGTAAGTTCGGTCCGTATTTTTGATGATACAAGCCGGCGTCCGGTAATCTCCAGTGCCAAGGGACGGAAATTCCTGCGGAAGGGCATCCATGGAATAGGTCTTATCCTTCCCGGCGTCATAAGGATTTCCCGAGAAGCCTCTGTCATAAAATGTGAGCAGATAATCCATGCATCCGTCTGCACGTTTTCCATAGTATAGGTGCAGCAGAAAGCCATATCTGTCTATCTGCATCTGATAAGTCGTGTTCTTTGTGTGTAGCGTAAGCGTCTTCTGCGCTTTATCATATACTATGCTCATATCTAAGTTTCTCCTGATCTTTTATTATTCTGATGTAAAAGGCGGGTATATGTACTTCGCCGCACACACTCCCCGCCTTTGCAGGATATGCCTCCTGCTTCACTTACTTAACAGCGCCGTTTACAACCCCATTGATGATCTGTTTCTGGCAGATCACATAAAAGATGATGATGGGGATCAATGCCAGCAGATAGGATGCAAATGCCAGGTTATAGTTTGTTCCGAACTGCGTCTGAAATGTCAGCTGCGCCAGGGGCAGCGTGTTCTGACCCTTGCCTGACATGATGATCAGTGGCGTCATGACATCATTCCACACCGCAAGAGCTGTAATAACTGCAACTGTCGCATGCATGGGCTTCATTATGGGAAAGATGATGCTCCAGAAGGTGCGCCATGTGCTTGCCCCATCCACTCTCGCCGCTTCTTCCAGCGCAATGGGGATATTGACCAGATACCCTGTGTACAGCAGGAGGTTCATGGGCATATAGAACACCACGTACAACAGGATAACACCAGCCCAATTGTCAAGATGCATCTCCGCAGTCTGTTTCGCAAGAGGCATCATCAGGATGGCAAACGGAACGAACATACCGCTTACGATAAAAAGATAGATTCCATTGTACACTTTGCTGTGCGCCTTATTTCTCCCTATCGCATATCCCATCAGAGAATGAAGCACTATACACAGTACGACAGTCGTGACCGTCACCAGCAGACTGTTTCCCAGGGAACGCCAGAAATCCGTCAGTTCCATTGCCTGCGCGAAGTTGCTGAAGCTCCAGGATTCCGGCAGGGACAAGATCCCGGAAATGCTGTTCGTCATCTCAGAAGGCTGCTTGAACGCGATCACGATGGTCATATAAAGCGGGAATGCTACTGTAAGCAGTCCGATAAACAGAAGGATCGTAACAGGCCAGTTTACTCTTGCTTTCATCTTTTCATACATTATAACTGTTCCTCCTTCTTACTTGATATTGACATCTGTGCCACGGAAATCACCACGATCACAATGAAAAAGACAACCGCGTTGGCACTCTGATAGCCGAAGCTTCCTCCTGACAGTCCATTATTGTAGATCAGATAGGAAATGGATTCCGTACTTTGCTCCGGCCCGCCCTTTGTCATTGCCATGATCTGGTCGAATACCATAAGGAAATTTTTCACACAAAGGACCATATTGATGGTAAAAAACGGAATGATCAGAGGGAATGTCAGGTGTCTGAATTTCTTCCATCCGGTAGCGCCGTCAAGATCTCCCGCCTCGTACACATCCTCCGGCACAGTCTGGAGACCGGAGATATAGATGATCGTGTTCATGGCGATCGACTGCCATGCACATACGATCATAATGGCAATCCACGCTGTGCTTCGATTCGAGAGCATGCTGGAACTGAGCGCATCGCTGCTGAGCAGTCTGCCCAGCCCCGGAAGGATGTATGTAAAGAAATACTGGAAGATATAGCCCACTACCAGCGCCCCGAGCACGTTCGGTATGAAATATGCCGCGCGCAGGAACGTCTTTCCTTTAATCCTGCTGTTCAGTCCGAGGGCGAGGAGAAGGCTGATCACATTCGTCACAATAGTTGCCACTACAGCGAGCTTGATGGTGAACCAGTAAGAGCCGCCGATCCTTGGATCTGTGAACAGATCTATATAATTGCGGAATCCCACAAAGTCATAAGTGCCAAAGCCTTTAAAATTCGTAAAACTATATATCACACCGCGGATCAGCGGTATCGTATTAAAGCAGACAAACAGTGCCAGAATCGGTATGGTGATCAGCATATAGGTCCGCCTGCTGTCATTTGCTCGTTTCATGATCCGACCACTCCTTTCCTACTTGTCAGTTCCGTGTTCTTCGTTATATTCCTGGACCTCACGGATGATATCCCTGTTATACCTCTGCCAGTCTTTGTCAAATCTGGCAAGGAATTCATCTACATCCTTATTGATCAGAAAGGTCTGGATCTGCGCGTCCACTGCCATTTCAGACGGATAGTAGTGGTCCTGATAGTCTGTCATGTTTCCGGACTCGATAAAGGGTGTCATACCGTCCAGCATAGGCGCAAGCTCAAAGCTCCCCTCTTTGCACGGAACCGCGTTCTGCGCATCGATATAAGCCTGGACATTCTCATATTCCAGCAGGAAATCCAGCACCTCGTAAGCCGCATCCTTATTCTCACACGCCTCAGTCACCGCAAACATCAGGTCAACGCCTGAGTTCAGAGTATTCTTCGACACATCGTCATTTCCTGGAGTCACGAAGGAATCAATGTTCATCTCCGGATTTACCGAGAGAATCTGAGGCACTGCATAGCTCCCGATGGGATACATTGCAGACTCGCCATTGGCAAATGCGGTACACGCGTCATTGTAACCGTATGCGAAAGGATCCTCCGGTCCGTAGCTTACCAGTTCCAGACATTTCTCCGCTGTCTCCCGGTACTCGTCTGTGAACGTGGTTTCGCCTGCGTTCACCTGCTTACATGTATCAGCAGGGGCAAGAGCTACCGCCAGGGAGTTCCACGGTGCCAGGCAGGTCCATGTATCGCGGAATCCGAAATAGAACGGCAGGATGCCCTCTGACTGGATTTCCTCACAGAGATCGATCAGCTCGCCCCATGTTTCCGGGATTTCCCATCCATGCTCTTCAAACATATCTTTGTTGTACAGGATACCCGCCGCATTTGCCGCATAGGGCACTCCATATGTACCTTCTTTGGGTGTGATCTCCAGCGCTTCCAAAATGTCCACATAAGAATCCTTGATGTCAGCCAGCCCCGGATAATCGGAAACATCAGCAAGAATATCCGCATCGACATAATAGGAATAATTGATATCCCCTCCTATGCCGATAATGTCAGGATAATCGTTCCTTACGAACCTCGTCCTCATGATCGTACTCGCGTCATTGGGAGAACTGATGGTCAGATGAATGTCATCATGAGACGCATTAAATTCCTCCTCCACCTTATCGAAATACGATGCTGCCTCTGGTTTGTACTGGAGGATTTCAATCTCCGTTTTCCCTGAGTTTTCTTCCGCACCGCATCCCGGAAGGGTGGCTGCTGTCAGTATGGTCACTGCCAGAGCCATGCTGATCGCATTTTTCCTTTTCATAATCACTCCAGCTCCTTCCTTTCAGACTTTTGCCTTGTGAAGCCATTATAACATCCCAAAATGCATCTAAAAATATCCTTATATTTTTTGTTTTATACCAATATTCAACTTATAAGCCGATTAGATAAAGTGTGGTCGCATTTTGGTATATTTCGAGTTATAATGACTGTATTAAACCAGAATCAGTATGGGGTGATGATCATGAGTGATTTATTGTTTTCCGTATTTCCAAATGCAAATTTTGTCGACCTCGGATTATACCAGTTTGGCAAAGAACAGTGTGCGCCGGCACACTCTTTTGGCCCTGCAGCAAGAAACCACTATCTGTTCCACTATGTCCTCTCAGGAACAGGACTGCTGATGGCTGACGATTCAAAAGGCCAGACACACGAATATCAGATCAGAAGCGGTCAGGGATTCATGATTTTCCCCCGCCAGATCAACACTTACATCGCTGATCCTCATCTGCCGTGGGAATATGCATGGATTGAATTTGATGGGCTGCGCGCGAAAGAAATCGTCGAACTTGCCGGACTCACTCCCGATCATCCGGTGTATCACGCTTCTTCAAAAGAACTCAGAGAACTTATGAAAGATGAAATGCTCTATATGGCGGAACACAGCAATGAATCTCCCTTTCATTTGATCGGACATCTTTATCTTTTCATAGACTATCTGTCCCGGTCCGCTGCCTCTATGAAGCTGTCAGCCACCGGCAAGGTCCGGGATTTTTATATTAAGGAAGCGTTGAATTATATCGAACAAAATTTTCAAAATGATATATCCGTAGAAGGAATTGCTGAATTCTGTGGATTGAACCGAACTTATTTCGGCCGTATCTTTAAAGAAGCCGTGGGGAAATCTCCTCAGGAGTTTCTTTTGAGCTACCGTATGGTAAAAGCCGCCGAACTCTTAAAACTGACCCAGCTCTCCATCGGAGATATCGGAAACGCAGTCGGATATCCAAATCAGCTTCATTTTTCGCGTGCATTCAAAAATGTATATGGCTCCTCTCCCAGGGAGTGGAGGAATCAGAACCGGATGGCTTTGTAACAGCGGGAGGAGATGTTCGCCCAGTGGGGCTCCATCTTCTCCCGCTTGACTAAAGTAAGCCTCCGGCAGAAAAGATTGATTTTTCACTGCTCTATGAGCCGGTTCACCTCTTCCCGTGTAGGCATTGCCTTGATCGCGCCTTTTCTCGTGGTCACGATGGCTGCCGAGGCATTGGCGAATGTGAGCATCTCTTTGAGCTGCTCCTCTGTAAGCCTGTTAAAATCATGCTCCAAAATATAATTAAGGGAACTGCCTCCAAAGGTATCTCCCGCGCCTGTAGTCTCTATCGTCTCTACTGAAAATCCCGCGCATTCCACACGCATCCCCTTATAGTATGCACGGCTTCCATGTTTCCCCATCGTAAGAAGGATAAGCGGGATATGATATTTCTCCTGGAGGTATGCGATGCCCTCATCGTAGTCATCCTTCCCGGAAAAGAACTGTATCTCATTGTCAGAAATCTTCAGGATGTCGCACACACTGAACCCATATTCCATCTGCTCCTTTGCAAGGTCAAGGGAACTCCACAGAGGCGGTCTGAGATTGGGGTCAAAGGAAATCAGGCATCCCCCTTCCTTTGCCGCTTTGACCGCTTTCTTTGTGGCAGCTCTCACCCCATCATGGGTCATGGAGAGCGTACCGAAGTGAAAAATAGCCGCCTGCCCGATGAACCCGGCATCCACCTCGTCTTCACAGAGCATCATATCTGCTCCCGGATTGCGGTAAAAAGAAAATTCCCTGTCCCCATCCGAAAAAGTATGTACAAACGCAAGCGTTGTATTCACATTTTCATCCACAACGAGCCGGGATGCATCGATTCCCGCCTCCGTTATCGTATCTTTAAGAAGAGTGCCGAACTGGTCCCTGCCCACCTTTCCGACAAATGCCGTCTTTTTCCCCATTTTATTCAGGAGAGCCAGTACATTGCAGGGAGCTCCGCCGGGACATGCCTCGAAGAGATTGTTTCCCTGCCCGCTATGACCATTCATCGTAAAATCGATCAGCAGTTCACCCATAGCGATCACATCATATTTCCTGTCCATCTACAAATACCTCCTATAATACAGCCTGCCGTGCTGTCTTCCGCACGGCAGGCGTTTCTTTAATTGAAATACACCAGTTCTTCAATGGGGTCTGCCAGCTCTATGTGTTCTGCCTCCAGAACCGGGCCTTCGCCCCGGTATACAGATACCTTTGCAAACCCGACCTTTGCTCTGATTTTTATCCAGTCTCCCGGTTTGAGCTTTGGGGCATAAGGACTTTTACACACATAACCCAGAAATGTGGTGTCATCCGCACAGCAGGTCATTGCCATCCGTCCCGGAAGGAAGACCTTGGACGGAAATGCCCTGGGCTTAACAACCTTTGCAGTAAACTCCACAACTTTACCTTTATATCGGTCCGGATGCTCCATCATATCCACATACCAGATACCGTAATCCTCTTTTGCGATTTCAACTACCGGCGCTTTCAGGTCATAAGGCACATCATCCTCGAAAATATTTTCCACCTCGCCGTTTTCATCCTCGAAGATCACTTCCGCCCGGGGGCTTACTACTTTTACGCTCCTGCGGTAGCCCGCAAGGGGCTTGATATCTTCGCAGCGGTTGAACAGTACGAGCTCCGCGTTTCTGACCATTTCCACGAAAAGCGGTTTCAGATTGGTCAGATACATCTGGAACGTGCTGGCGTCCACCGTGGTAAGCTTCTGCTCGATCTCCCATCCCCGCGGGAGCTTCAGATTCTCAAAATCACTGACCTTCCACATGCCGTTGTACTCCACGACGACACGCTCCGGCTCATGCTTTTTGTTCATTTCTTCCAGCCACTCTTCGGTCAGCTCTTCCTGGTCTTCCACGCGCTCTATGACTACGCCATATTTGAGCATTTCCATGGGATCGTACTCCTCTTCTCCCTCTTCACAGAGAATAAGAAGCGTCTTCCCATCAATCTGAAAATAGTCCTGCTTTAATGTAAAAGTAAGAAACTGGGTCTTGCCGCTGTCCAGAAACCCGGTCATAAGATAGACCATTACATTTGTTTCATTCATATCCGTTCTCTCCCGACTCATGCCAGCCCAAAAAGCCCTGCCAGCTTCTCTTCGTTCAGCTCTGCGCCGATCACGCAGATGCGCCCTGTATATTCCGGCGCCCCGGCACGCACTTCATGCTCTTCCGGAACCATGTCAAAATAAATCCATTCGCCGTCCGCTCCGGCGACCATTCCTTTCGCCCGGAGCACATTGCCGTAAGCGCTGTCCTCTTCCAGCGTCTTCAGGATATCGGCAATCTGCTCTTTTGTGTAAGTGCGGATTGTCTCACGCCCCCAGCTTGTAAACACTTCGTCTGCATGATGACCTTCGTGGTCATGATCGTGATGTTCATGGCCGTGACCACAGCATCCGCCGTGTCCGTGATGGTGGTGATGCTCGTGGTCGTGATGGTCATGTTCATGGCCGTGTCCACAGCATCCGCCGTGTTCGTGATGATGGTCATGCTCATGGCCGCTGCCGCAGCATCCGCCGTGT
Source organism: uncultured Mediterraneibacter sp. (assembly GCA_944383695.1). Taxonomy (GTDB): domain Bacteria; phylum Bacillota; class Clostridia; order Lachnospirales; family Lachnospiraceae; genus Mediterraneibacter. Next base: position 42,657 of record CALWQP010000016.1, on the reverse strand, counting down.
CCGTGATGATGTCCGCACTCCGGGCAGATGACCTCAGAGAGCAGTTCTTCTTCAAGGGACATACTGGATTCCATCGTTTCCAGTATTTTCTTTCCCGGAAGCTGGGCGATCGGCGTGGTGATAAACGGCGCTTTTGCATTGAGTTCACGCAGAAGAGCCACACTCTCCTCCACTTTCTCCGGCTTTGCCTTGTCCGTACGGCTTAAGATCACTGCGCCCGCATACTCGATCTGGTTGCTGAAAAATTCCCCGAAGTTCTTCCGGTAAATCCTGCACTTTGTCACATCCACAACAGTAGAAAAGCTGTTGAGCTGAGCATCGATCTCTCCCTGCACATCCTGTACCGCTTTGATCACGTCCGAAAGCTTGCCCACTCCCGACGGCTCGATGAGAATGCGGTCCGGATGATAAGTGTCCACCACTTCTTTTAATGATTTTCCGAAATCTCCCACAAGAGAGCAGCAGATACAGCCAGAATTCATCTCCCGGATCTCGATCCCGGCTTCTTTCAGGAATCCTCCGTCAATCCCGATCTCCCCGAATTCATTCTCTATCAGTACGACCTGCTCCCCTGCAAATGCCTCTGAGAGCAGTTTTTTTATCAGCGTTGTTTTTCCGGCTCCAAGGAAACCGGAGATAATATCGATCTTTGTCATTTCAGATCATCCTCCTTGCATTGTCTGAATCTCTATTTCAGGTCCAGTTCCAACGGGCAGTGGTCAGAACCCATGATATCTGTCAGTATCTTTGCGTCTGCAAGCCTGTCCTTCAGGCACTCCGACACGCAGAAATAGTCAATGCGCCACCCCGCGTTCTTGGCGCGCGCGCTGAACCGGTAAGACCACCAGGAGTAGATGCCCTCCTGGTCAGGATAAAAATACCGGAACGTGTCGATGAACCCCGCATCCAGAAGCTCTGTAAACTTCTGCCGCTCCTCATCTGTAAATCCGGCGTTTTTCCGGTTTGTCTTCGGGTTCTTCAGGTCGATCTCTTCATGGGCCACATTCATGTCCCCTGTCACGATGACCGGTTTTGTCTCTTCCAGTTTCTTTAAGTATGCCCTGAAATCATCCTCCCATTTCATCCGGTAGTCCAGCCTTGCCAGCTCGTTCTGAGAGTTCGGCGTATATACAGTGACAAAATAGAAATCTTCAAATTCACAGGTAATGACACGTCCCTCCTGGTCGTGTTCTTCCATGCCGATACCGTAAGCCACTGAGAGAGGCTCCTGCTTTGTAAATACCGCTGTGCCGGAATATCCTTTTTTCACGGCATAATTCCAGTACTGGTGATAGCCCGGAAGCTCCAGCGTGAGCTGTCCTTCCTGCATTTTTGTCTCCTGGATACAGAAGATATCCGCATCCGCCTCTTTAAAAAAATCAAGAAATCCTTTCTGCACGCATGCCCGGATTCCATTTACATTCCAAGATATCAGTTTCATCCATTTCCTCCTTATGCCCGATTCCCGGGCCAATCCCTCTTCTGCCTTGTCTTTATCTGTACCACACTTCTTTCAGAAACAGGCCTCTCGCCGGAGCGAGGAACCCTGCCTGTTCCCTGTCTTTTGACCGGAGCGCGTCACGCACGCTCTGCGCCGTACGCTGATGTGTCCCCGATTCAAGCAGTGTGCCTGTGAGAATGCGGACCATGTGATAAAGAAATCCGGTCCCCTTGTATTCGACAGTCACCCTGCTGCCTTGTCCGCTGACCATTATATCACAAATCGTCCGCCTTGTGGAGTTCTCATCCTTTTTATCCGTATACGCCTGAAACTCGTGAGTTCCGATCAGATATTCCGCCGCTTCGCGCATCTGCCTTAAATCCAGTTCATGGGGAAAATGATAGCAGTAACGCCTTGTAAACACATCCGGCTTCTCTGCGGTGTCAATGTGATATTCATACACCTTCCCCACAGCGCTTTTGCGGGCGTGAAATCCGTTTTTCACAAGCTGCGCATTCAGAATGCGGATATCTTCCGGGAGGAATCGATTAACCTTCTCCGTAAAGAACCCATCTTCCGGCTGCCCTGTCAGGACGATGCTGGCAGTCTGCCCTTTTGCATGGACGCCCGCATCCGTCCTGCCGGAGCCGTTTATCTCGACTGTATGTCCAATCTGTTCACCAATGACGCGTTCAAGGATTCCCTGGATCGTCCGGTCTGTATTACTCTGCCGCTGCCACCCCTGGTAGCGGGTACCGTCATAGGCGATGGTCAGTTTATAAGTACGCATTTTTCCTCCTGAATACAAAAAACGAAATCAGCTCTGCCTGCATAATAAAAGAATAGCTGATTTCGTTTCTTTCTACAACTGCATCCGCGCAAAGATATCACGCTGTGTCCTCTTTACTGCAGAAATTTCTTAAGCTCGTCCATAAATGTATTTGCATCTTTAAATTCTCTGTAAACAGATGCAAACCTGACGTATGCCACCGGATCGAGACCTTTCAGTTTCTCCATGACGATTTCTCCGATGACGCTGCTCGGTATCTCTTTCTCCTCGCGGTTGAATATCTCCAGTTCAATGGCATCTATGGTCTTCTGGATCGCTTCCGCAGGGACAGGACGCTTATAACACGCGCTCAATACACCGTGCTCGATCTTGGACCGTTCATACTGCTCGCGGTTGTTATCCTTCTTTATCACGATCAGCGGGATGGTCTCCACTTTTTCATATGTCGTAAATCTTCTCCCGCATTCATCACAGGAACGCCGCCTGCGGATAGAACTCTTATCCTCCGCCGGTCTGGAATCTATGACTCGGGTATCCGGGTTGCCGCAATAAGGACATCTCATATATTTTTTCCGCCTTTCTCTGCATTCACATCAGTCTTGTTCTTCTGTCTGCGTTCATTATACACAATCGCTAAAATTTTTGCAAAAACTTTTCTTCCTGAATCTCAACGATCACGATATCCGGCCCGATCTTGCGGATGCAGGCAAAAGGGATCACATACTCGCAGTCCGTGCCGAGGAAACCGCAGATTTTACCCGGCCCGGGAATAATGACCGCCTCCACCTCGCCGCTGCAGGCATTGATCTCCACGTCCACAATGCATCCCAGCCGTCTGCCGCTGCAGATATTGATGACTTCCTTGTCCCTTAATTCACAGAGCCTCATATTTTTCTCCTCCAACGACAGTATCTTTCACTTTCATCATATGATTTTTTTCCCCGCGCGTGTCTGTCTTCTGTGTTTCATTTTTCCCGCTTCAGTTTCATTTTTCCTGCCTTTACTTTGAGGCATTTTTATTTTTGCGTCATAAGCCCTTCCCTTTTCCTCTTTTCTGCACTACAATGAGAGATAGTATCAGCCGCACGGCTTACCCGAAAACAGGGATTGCCCCTGTGGGGTATCTCTGCGGAATACAAATACGAATCAGGAGAATTTATGATATGAAAGAAACGATCTTACTTTTCAATCCCCCGGAAAAGGACAGGCTCTTGAAACTCGAGATGGCGCTGTTCCCTCTGCGGGTTCGTTTGAAAAGAGTCTCACGCGAAAACTATAACCAGCCTCTCGGCGTCCTTGCAGGCATGAAAGAAATGCCCCCTGCCGAGGGCACATACGACGGTCCGGAACTGCCGGACTCCATGCTCGTCTTCTGCTTCCTCGACGACAACCGGCTCAATCAGGCGCTCGCCGCTTTGAGAAAATGCGGAGCAGGCCCCTTCCCCTACAAGGCGATCCTCACGCCCACGAACAGCGAGTGGACCGCGCCGGACTGTTTTGCCGAAATCAAAAAAGAACACGAGGCAATGCATCCCTAAGGGTGCATTGCCATAAGTATTTTTAAACATTTGATTGTATATTTTCTCCCGGCATGTTATACTTTGAACAGACATTCGTTCTGACTGCAAAGGCCGTCCGCCGCAGCGGGCTCCCTGAGCAGCAAGGCGCAAATACTGTACAGATAAAAGGGGATTTCTCTCTTTTGTTTTGATAGGACTGCGCCTGTGAGGCGCTTTTTTGTTGGTTTAATTTTAGGAGGACTGCTTATGGAAAACAGGATCGCACTGATCGGCATCATTCTGGAATCCAGAGATTCCGTGGATGAGCTGAACCATCTGCTGAGCCAGTACGGAGAATATGTCATCGGCAGAATGGGGATTCCCTACCGGGAAAAAGGCATCCACGTCATCAGCGTGGCGCTGGATGCACCAAATAACGTCATCAGCGCACTTTCGGGCAAACTGGGGATGCTGCCCGGAGTGAGCACGAAGACGATTTATGGGAAAAACATATGAGTACGAAGCTCATCGACAAACTGGAACAGGACCGCTCCCTGACCCGGGAGGAGTGGACAGAACTTATCCGGAACAGGACCCCCGAGACTGCCGGGTATCTCCTGGAGCGTGCACGGGAAATCCGCATCCGCCATTATGGACATGATGTGTACATCCGGGGACTCATCGAGTTTACCAACTACTGCAAAAACGACTGCTATTACTGCGGCATCAGAAAAGGCAATCACAATGCAGACCGTTACAGGCTGTCCAAAGAAGATATTCTTGAGTGCTGCGCCCAAGGATATGAGCTGGGCTTTCGCACCTTTGTGCTCCAGGGCGGCGAGGACGGATGGTACACAGATGAGCGGCTGGCAGACATCGTGGCCTCTATCCGTTCCGGATGGACGGACTGTGCCATCACTCTCTCTGCGGGGGAGCGTTCCCGGGAGAGTTACCGCATCCTGCGGGAAGCAGGCGCAGACCGCTACCTGCTCCGGCACGAGACCTATGACAGCAGGCATTACGGCATGCTCCATCCCCCCTCTCTGAGCGCGGAGCACCGTCAGAAATGTCTGTGGGACTTGAAGGAACTGGGCTACCAGGTGGGCACCGGATTCATGGTAGGCTCTCCCTTCCAGACACCAGAAAACCTTGCAGATGACATGCTGTTCCTGACAAAACTGAATCCCCAGATGGTCGGGATCGGCCCCTTTATCCCCCATCACGACACGCCTTTTTCAGACAAAAAAGCCGGAACCCCGGAACTGACGCTTTTCATGCTGGGCCTGATCCGCCTCCTGCTCCCGAAAGTCCTGCTGCCATCCACGACAGCGCTGGGCTCCATTACCCCGAATGGAAGAGAACAGGGCATACTTGCCGGGGCAAACGTGGTGATGCCGAACCTCTCCCCCGCTCAGTTCAGGGAGAAATATCTGCTGTATGACAACAAACTCTGTACAGGGAGTGAAGCGGCGGAAAGCCTGAAGGATCTGAATTCACGGATGGAGTCGATCGGATATCACGTCACCGTAGCTCGGGGCGATTCACTGAACAGATAACACACCGAAAAGGAGGAATACATACAATGTACGATGTAAATTCAAAATGCGCGGATGATTTTATCAACCACCAAGAAATCCTGGACACACTGGCTTACGCGGATGAGAACAAGGAGAACCTACAGCTCATTGACTCTATCATCGAAAAGGCTAAAAAGCGCAAAGGCCTCTCCCACAGGGAAGCCTCCGTGCTCCTCGCCTGTCCGGTCGAAGAAAAGAACCAGGAGATCTATAAGCTGGCGGAACAGATCAAAAAAGATTTCTACGGAAACCGTATCGTTATGTTCGCGCCGCTCTACCTGTCCAACTACTGTATCAACGGCTGTACTTACTGTCCATACCATGCAAAGAATAAGCACATCCCCAGGAAGCAGCTCTCCCAGGAAGACATCCGCCGGGAAGTCATCGCGCTTCAGGATATGGGACACAAGCGTCTCGCGCTGGAAGCCGGGGAGGATCCGGTCCGCAACACAATGGATTACTACTTGAAATCCATCGAGACCATTTACAGCATCAAGCACAAAAATGGCGCGATCCGCCGCGTGAACATCAATATCGCGGCAACGACCGTTGACAACTACCGTCTGTTAAAGGAGGCGGGGATCGGAACATACATCCTGTTCCAGGAAACGTACCACAAGGAGAGCTATCTCCAGCTCCATCCCACAGGGCCGAAACATGACTATAACTATCACACAGAGGCAATGGACCGGGCCATGGAAGGCGGCATCGATGACGTAGGCTTAGGCGTGCTCTTCGGTCTGGACAAATACCGTTACGAATTCGCAGGGCTGCTCATGCATGCAGAGCACCTGGAGGCTGCGTTCGGCGTGGGACCGCACACGATCAGCGTACCCCGGCTGAAACATGCGGATGACATCAACCCGGATGACTTTGACAATGGAATTGATGACGATACCTTTGCAAAGATCGTTGCCTGCATCCGCATCTCCGTTCCGTACACAGGCATGATCATCTCTACAAGAGAAAACCAGAAGACACGCGAGCGCGTCCTGCACCTGGGCGTCTCCCAGATCAGCGGCGGCTCAAGGACAAGCGTAGGCGGCTATTATGAGCCGGAACCGGAAGATAAGAAATCCGAACAGTTCGACGTCAGCGACAACCGCACCCTTGACGAAGTGGTGCGCTGGCTCATGGAGATGGACTATATTCCCAGCTTCTGTACTGCATGCTACCGTGAAGGACGCACCGGAGACCGTTTCATGTCCCTGTGCAAGAGCGGACAGATCCAGAACTGCTGCCATCCCAACGCCCTGATGACATTAAAAGAGTATCTGATGGATTATGCGTCCCCTGAGACGAAGGCAATCGGGGATAAACTGATCGATAAAGAAGTACTGAACGTGCCGAATGAAAAGGCAAGGGCAGTTGTCCTTGAGAACCTGCGCCTTATCCAGCAGGATAACCGGAGAGATTTCCGGTTCTGATTTTAGAAGCTTATGATTTTAGAGACATATAACTTTAGAAGCATGTAAAAAAGAAACCGATATTACAGCGGGTGTGCCGGGAGATATTTTATAACTCCCGGGCGCCCCCGCCTTATTTTACACTAGAAATATAATATCGCCATATAATATCCGCCGCCTCAGCAGAAACCGCTTCTGCGCATCAGCTCTTTTTGATAAACGTGGCTCCGCATTTCGGGCAGCGCACCTCGATCCTGCCCTTTCCTCTCGGAATCCGGATTTTCTGCTTACATGACGGACATGTATAGATATGATACACTCTGCGCTGCTGCCAGATATTTTTCTGCCTCTGGAAGAAACTGCGGACGCGGTATGTCTTAGCAAGAAAAGCCTGGTTCTCCGCATAACGTTTCTGCACATTTCTGGAAAATACCCGGAAATAACAGCAGACGACCAGCGCCCATCCCAGTATGTAAAAGATCACCCCCACGACATTGTTCATAAACATCGAGGATATGACTACAGCAATAAGCCCTAAGAGAAGGAGGAATTTAGAGAGCTGGTCAACTCCGTATCTTCCCTGCATAAAACGTATGAATTTTTCTTTCATTATTTATCCATCCTTTTCGCATTCAAATCTGGGATATATTTTCCTCTGTTTTCCGGGTAAAGTCAATTAAAATTCAATTAAATTATAGATTCAGGATATTATTGCAGATTTCATCTGATATCAGGTACACGATACGAGAATCGTTTATCATCATATACCGGTTGCCGTCTCCGTCCTCGTTTCCGATATACAGTGTCAGCACTTTTTCTTCTTCGTCCTCAGTATAGGTGGCCTCTACGGTAGTGCGAGCGCCTTCATCCAGCCCGAATCCCGCCAGATCTTCATCTGCCACAGAATAGTCCGCCGCTTCTGAGAGTGTAACCGCGCCGAGACCTCCCGCCACTGCCGTAACGTCTTCTGCCTGGTCCTCATTCCCGCTGTCATAAGTCGTCGTCTCCCCATTCTGAGTGATCACTTCTCTCACGAGATTGCCGCTGCCTATGCTGGGGTATTCATCCAGCTGCGCCATATCCTCAAGTGTATGGTTCAGGGAATCGATCACTGTGGACGCCACTGTATAGACCTTGCCGGCATCGCCCACAGTCACATAGTAATAATCTCCGGTCATGTTTCCGAAATACAGCTCCGTGGTGCTTCCGCCCGTGTCTGTATAACTCAGCGTATAAACAGGTTCCTCCAGTCCATAATCAGCCATGGAGTCGCCGCCTTCCAGCTCCCGGTCCGCAGTAATGCCTCCCAGGGCTGATGCCATGTCCTCAGGATAGCTCTGCGCCAGCGGGAAATCCCTGTCCGACGCATAATACCATGTGCCATCCTCTTTTACAAATTCCATCTCTCCGTTCCCAACGTCAAAGCTCATGGAAATAATATTCTCCGGGGCTGTCTCTGTCACATGTACGACCGCCGCTTCATTCTCCTTCTGTTCCTTTTCTTCCTGACTCTTATTCCATGCCTGCAGTCCGAAATAGACTGCCAGCAGTGCCACAAGGACGCCTGCCAGAATGAAAAGCCCTCTCTTTTTCTTCATCATGCTTTTCTCCTCCTGAACCATACAGCGAATCCGCCTATCAGGATCACTGCCGGTATGCCAAAGATCATCAACAGGCTGAGCAGTCCGCCGTGCTGCACTGTATTATATTCCACGCTCAGACTCTTCGCCTCGATGGAAAGATTCTGCACGCCCTCGAAATTGGCGCTGACCGCATTCATGAACACCTGCGTATTCTCCAGCTGGGTAAAGGTGTCTGTGATGGCCGGATCGATCAGGCTCGCTGCTGAGATGACAGTCAGACGGCTTTCCAGCTCTTCCCCGGTGTCTGAGGTGTCGGTCGTCTCTGTGCCGCTGTCTGAAGCATCAGTCTCCTCGATGCCGCTGTCTGAAGTATCACCTTCTGAATCATCTGCCGCGCTGACCGTCTCTGTCGCCACCGCGCCCAGCACATAAGAGCCCTGCTCCTGGGTCTCCTCCGTCACCGCGTAGGACTGCTCCGAGGACGACATAAACGGAGTCACAGTGATAGTATCCCGCTCCGGATCAGCCTGAGTCATCCCATGGGTATTCGTCAGAAGTACCATCTGGGATGAGATACCCTCCGCCAGATCTCCCGACACGGTGAGCTCCGGGAATATATAGTAAGGATTGTTCTGATAGCATCTCGAAGGATCCGCAATATATCCCTCTGCCGGTGTTATCCCATATGTGCTGAGGACTCCTGACAGATTCGTAAGCTCTGCAAGGCTGGTGTCCCCCAGCAGTACCATGAGCTTCCCTCCGGCGCCCAGGTAATCCGCAAGCATCTGCGCCTCATCCTGGGACAGATCCAATGTGGGCGCATACATGAACAGCAGATCGCAGTCCTCCGGTATGGAAGTCGTCATCAGCAGATTCACTTCTGACAGAGTATAACTGCTCTTTTCCATCAGATCCGTGACCGTAGCTGACAGACTGCTTTCCCCATGTCCTGCTGTCTGATAGATCGTCCGTTCCACATCATTAGTCACATAATTGACCGCGCTGGTAAGCTGCCCTTCACCGTCAAATTCTGTGTAAGAAGCAGTCCCATAGTAATAATATGAATATTCATCCATAACAAGGATATCGGTAAAAGCAACTGTCGTCGTCTTTCCTGTTTCTTCGCAGGAAATGACGATCGTATTTTCCGTTGTATCATACTCGGTCAGCGCTGACGGATGCAGGACCGGATCGATCCACTCTACATGGATCTTTCCCGACAGAGCCGCATATTTGCTTATAAATGTCGTGATCCTGTCATCTGTCTCGTCTCTGACTGCAAGCACCTTCATATCCACATCTTTATCCAGACCATCCAGCAGGTCCGTCGTAGTGTCTGAAATCTCGTAAATCTTCGTGCTGCTCACATCGATATTGCGGAACGCTTCCGGTATCTGTCCCACGACCAGGTTAAATACGATCACTACTGCCAGCACCAGGACGGTCAGCCCTACGCTGTATGCGCCGTGCCTTGTCCCTGCCGCACGAAATAGATTTTTTATATTTTTTATTTTTTTCACAGCCCGGTCCTCCTAACTCCAGCGTCTTTTCTGTATCGCCTGTACCGTAAGGAATACAAATACGATCACGACTGACAAATACAGCGCGATCCCGGTCACATCCACGATACTGTTGGACGTAATGTCTGTAAATACATTTGCAAGTGCCAGCCTTCCCAGGAGGTTTGATAGAAGGTTTTCATACACCTCGGATTTCACCACATAGACTGCGACGCCCGCAAGCACTCCCACGATCTCGATCCCGCCGGACAGAACAGGATTGTCTGTCATATGCCAGACGTAGACCGCCGCGATCGTTATCAGGATGAGCACGCCTATCAGTCCGCTGATTGCCGAACTTGGCAGCATGGACAGGATTCCGTCCCACAGATACAGCACCAGAAGGATGCCGAATGTGCTGATAAACGCAATGATCTGGCTCTCAGTCAGTGCGGAGAGGAACATTCCGATGGCGGCATACACGCACCCGAGCAGGAAAAATACTCCGATGGATATGTAATCCACCGTTAGGTATGCTGTCCCCTGAGATTTTATGATGAGCGGGAACACGCAGAATACAATATTTGGTATGGCGATCACTGTCGCCATGGCAAGATATTTTCCAAGGACCACTTTTCCCAGGCTCACCGGAGCTGTAAGGAGCATCTGATCGGTTTTGTTTTTGCGCTCTTCTGAAAAGCTCCGCATGGTAATGAGAGGAATCCCCACGAGAAATACAATGAGAGACCCTGACAATGTATAAGAAAAATAGGGATATCCTGCCGTCATGTTATACGCCATAAAATAGATCCCGGTAAACGCGATGAGAAACGCCACAAATACCGGACCTGTCATGGACTGGAAGTAAGACTTTAATTCTCTTTTATAGATCGCCAGCATCTTTATCCTCCCCCTCTCCTGCTGTCTGGCCGCTCTTCTTTGCAAAAGCTGCCGGGACTGTATCTCTCTGGGTCAGCTCCATGAACACATCCTCCAGGCTCGTGCCGGAGACTTTCAGTGTCAGCAGCGGGCTTCCGGCCGCTGCAAAGGCGCGGAATACATTCTCCCTGATATCCTCACCGTGTTTCTCCCGGATACTGCCCTTTGTCATCTCATCTCCGACCGACTGGATCTCGATCGCTTCAATGCCTGGTACGTTTTTCAAAATCCTGCGCACCTCTGAAGGCGAAGTCTTTGCCTCGATCTCCACAACATTGTGCTGTCCGAGCATCCGCTCCAGGTTTTCCGGAGTATCGCTCGCCATCAGCTTTCCTTTGGAAATGATAATGATATAGTCGCACACTTCCCTCACCTCAGCGAGGATATGCGAGCTTAGGATGACTGTATGATTTTTCGACAGCTTTCGTATCAGCTCACGGATTTCAATGATCTGTTTCGGGTCAAGGCCCACGCTGGGTTCATCCAGTATGATGATTTCCGGAAACCCGAGGACGGCCTGTGCAAGCCCTACCCTTTGTCTGTAGCCTTTTGAGAGATTTTTGATGAGCCGTTTCTCCACATCTTTGATCTTGACCAGATCCTCAACCTCTGCGATTTCTCCGGCGCGGTGTTTCTTCTTGATGCCTTTCAGTTCAGCGGCAAACTCCAGGTATTCCCGCACAGTCATATCCATGTACAGCGGCGGCTGTTCCGGCAGATACCCGATATTCCGTTTCGCCTCCTCAGGCTCTTTTAAAATATCATGTCCGTTGATGATGACTTCGCCCTCTGTGGCTCCGAGATACCCGGTCATGATATTCATGGTCGTGGACTTCCCCGCTCCGTTAGGACCCAAAAAGCCGTAGATGCGCCCCGCTTCAATCTTGAAGTCCAGATGGTCCACGGCCAGATGATCGCCATATTTCTTTACCAGATTCCTTACTTCGATCAAGGCAGTTCCCCTCCTAAAACTTATCGTTGCCTCCGCGTCCCACAAAAAGAAAAAGACGCGCCGCCTGCTCTCATTGTATGAGATTGACAGGCGTTTAAGCACGTCTTAAAGGGTACCAGTATTGTGTGAAAGTTCTGTGTTATAAATGTGACAGAGTTTTGTGCTTGTCCTGCACTTCTTTCTGCCGCGCGGGGACTGCGGCTTGCCCTGCGCTCGCTTCTATTGCCCGGCATCTGTGCCAGATCCGGCTACACACGCACCATGCATTCGTGCAGGCCTTCCGCCGCAATCCTGTGAGCTTCCATGACCGCGCGGATATCCTCCTCCGCTGTAAGCGGCGCGCACCAGGCAAGTCCGCATCCCGCAGATATGGAACGCGGCACAGGGATCAGCCTGCCCGGAACTCCCATTGTCCGGCAGGCTTTCTCCATGGCCATGGCGTCAGCCGTCGTATGAAATGTCACCACAAGTCTCAGCTCTTTTTCACGCATAACTGCCTTTTTCCTCTACTTTTCTTCCTTTCTCGTATTTAAAAACGCGATTAGAAAGCAGACTGCAATATAGATAATGACTGCTGCTTTTCCAAGGCGTATGCCCTTAGCCATACGCCAGTACTCTCACAGCGTTTATCGCAAGATCCACTTCTTCTTCGGTATTGTAGTAAGAAAAGCTGAACCGCACCGCTCCCTGCTCTACAGTCCCCAGCGACCTGTGCATCAGAGGCGCGCAGTGCGCTCCCGGACGCGTGATGATGCCATACACCATACTGAGCTCATCACTGACCTCAGAGGAATCATAGTCCAGAATGTTCAGGGATACGATGGGAGTTCTCTCATCTGTCTCAAAATCTCCGTACACCATGACTCCGGGTATGCAGGAGACGCCCTCGTAAAATCTCCTCATCAGGGACAGTTCCCTCTGCCTGATCCGGTCCATGCCGGTCTTTTCGATCCAGGACAGCGCGGCGCCCAGTCCGGCGATGCCGTGTCCGTTCAGAGTCCCTGCTTCCAGCGCCGTGGGCATCTCTTCGGGGTGCGCTTCATTATATGTATCGATCCCGCTGCCGCCTGACAGCAGTGGGCGGATGCGCACGCCTTCTCTGACATACATTCCTCCGGTCCCCTGGGGACCCAGAAGGCTCTTATGCCCGGTGAAGCAGAGCACATCGATCTGCATCCTCTCCACGTCAATGGGACAGACTCCGGCAGTCTGTGATGCGTCAACGACCAGAAGCAGACCATGCTTTTTTGCAATGGCCCCCACCCTCTCCAACCCGGTCATATTCCCGGTAAGGTTTGATGCATGCGTACAGACGACAGCCTTTGTGTTCCCTCTGACTGCGGATTCCATCTCCGCATACGAAATATTTCCTTTTCCGTCACATCCAAGTATGGTAAGCTCAACGCCTCTCTCCCTGCACTCATAGAGAGGGCGCAGTACGGAATTGTGCTCCAGCACTGTAGTGATCACATGCTCCCCTTCCGAGAACAGACCTTTCAGCGCGATGTTCAGGCTCTCCGTCGAGTTTGCCGTAAACACGATCCGCCTTGGGTCGCCTGTGTGAAATAAACGGGCCAGCTTCTCCCTCGTTTCATAGATCACCCTGGAGGCATCCAGCGAGGGGGCGGACGCCCCTCTTCCCGCATTTCCTAACGTATCAAAGGCGGCCATTACAGCCGCCTTGACCTCTTCCGGTTTGTGTATCGTAGTTGCCGCATTATCCAAATAAATCATAGGACCTTTTCCGCTTCCTTCCACTGTATGACCCGCAAAACGCTCTTTTCCTGCGATAGTTCCGCTGATAAAAGTATAAACCGCCCTGATCAGCCAGTCTAATTGAAAACCGCGATAACTCTTCTTTGCTTATAGATATTATCTATAAATAAAGTCATCTCCAGTCTGATACAGCTCTTTCACCTTCCGGATGAGCTTGTCCGCTGCGGGGAGGACCGGATAAGCAGCATCAACTACGAGATTGACCGACCGGCTTCCTCCCTCTTCTCCCAGGGGGAATTCCAAAAGCTTCCCTGCGCGCACATCATCCTCTGCCGCAAGCCGGGACAGGATCGATATCCCCATCCCGCTCCTGACGGAACGCTTGATGGTCTCCTGGTTCTCCATGACAGCCGCGATGCGGAACTCTCCCATATCGATCTCCATCCGTGACAGGATCCTCGCCGTCTCTTTCCTCGTGCCGGAACCTTCTTCCCGCAGGATGAGAGGCTCTTCCCTTATCCAGGAAGAAATATCTCCGCCCTTTCTTCTCATAAAACGTTCCGATGCAGGGGTGATGATGACCAGCTCGTCCTCATAAAAGGGCAGGTAGGTACAGCTTCCTCTCTCCAAAACCGTTCCTGTAAACCCCACATCCGCCTTGTGGGACAGGATCATATCCACTACGCCCGCGCTGTCCGTCTCCAGCACTTTAAGCTGCTCCCCCGGATACTCCTCACGAAAAGCTGCCATGATGCCCGGAAGAAGATACTGGGAGGGGATTGTCGACGCCGCAATGCGGAGCACGCTGCCCCGGTTTCCCGCGTCCAGCCCGAACCTCTCCCTGATCTTCTGTTCCAGTTCAAGTATCTGCTCCGCATAGGCATAGAGTTCCTTGCCCTCCTCTGAAAGGGCGACTTCCTTTGTACTTCTCACCAGCAGACACGCATTCAGTTCCTTTTCCAGAGAAGAGATATGGGCGCTTACCGTAGGCTGTGTAAGATAGAGCTGCTTCGCAGCGGCAGAAAAGCTCTTTGTCTCCGCCACCTTTACAAACGCCTCAAGCTGTTTCAGATTCATCTGCACCTGTCCTTTCTGCGTTACTTTCTGAGGCAGATGCGCCCCTTCTCACATCCGCTTTTTTCCACTCTTCCGACAACGGACACTTCGGTTACCATCTCTGCCTGCGCGAATTCTCTCAGGATACTCCCTGCCTCCGCCTCCGGCACAGCAAGGAGAAGCCCGCCGGAAGTCTGCGGGTCGCACAGAAGGTCCAGCCAGACCTCATCCAGGTCTCCCGCATCCAAAAGCGGCTCCACATGCTTCCGGTTCCGGTATGCCCCGCCGGGAACCAGCCCCATCCGCGCATATTCCTTTGCCCCCTGCATATAGGCCACATCCTCCACATTGATCTGTATCTGTGCCCCGCTGGCTGACGCCATCTCGGAACAGTGCCCGAGAAGTCCGAATCCGGTCACATCCGTACACGCATGAATGCTGTATTTCCGCGCAGTCTCCTTCGCCTTCCTGTTCAGTGTGGTCATCACCCGGATCGCTTCCCGGGCGGATTCTTCCGACGCCATCTGCGCCTTTACCGCCGTATTCACAATGCCGCTCCCGATCTGCTTCGTCAGGAGCAGCACATCGCCCTCCCGGCATCCATAGTTCTTATAGATTTTGTCAGGATGGACGAATCCTGTAACCGCAAGTCCGTATTTGGGTACATCATCCTGAATGGAATGTCCGCCCACGAGCACTGCCCCGGCTTCATGTACTTTGTCAGCCCCGCCGCGGAGGATCTCCCCCAGGATATCCGGGTCCAGTTCACCGGGAAATTCAACGATATTGAGGGCGATCTTCGGTTCTCCTCCCATTGCATATACATCGCTCAGAGCGTTGGCTGCCGCCACCTGCCCGAAGGTATAAGGGTCATCCACTACCGGAGTGAAAAAGTCCAAAGTCTGTATCACCGCAATGTCATCCGTCACCTTATAGACCGCCGCGTCGTCTGACGTCTCAAACCCGACAAGCAGGGACGGATCGCTGAACTTTGGCAGCCGCTCCAACACTCTGGATAAGGTATCAGGCCCGATCTTCGCCGCGCATCCTCCGTGTTTCGCAAACTGTGTCAGACGTATTTCATCCGACAAAGGCGTATTTCCACTCATATCCATTATCCTCCCATCCATATTGCTCTTCCCGATCTGCCTTTCTTGTTTTATCTGTGTGCTTTTACTTGCTTCTCTCTGCCAGCCGCTTCCGCTACGGACGGATCACGCTCATCGCGTCCTGCAGAATCTCTGCGATGCTGTACATATTCGTCACGCTTCCGACCGCCAGCTTATCCTTGATCCCATAATAGTCCAGACATGTCCCGCAGGTCATGAGCTCCACGCCATGCTCTTCCAGGGTTTTCAGGTCATTAAGGCACTCAGAACCCTCAACGGTCAGTCTGGCGCCTCCATTGTAGAAGAGCATTTTATCCGGGAGCATGTCAAGCTGCGTCACCGCAAAGATATAACTCTTCATCAGGATATGTCCCAACTCGTCACTGCCGTCGCCCATCCGGTCAGAGCCCACGGCGATCACTGTGCCAACGCACGTGGGGCAGTCCAGCATACCTTTCAGATCGTCTGCCGCATCCGTAACTGTCACCGGAACAGAAGCTGCTCCCGGGGCTGCTGACGGAGCGCTGCTCTTCACCTCATTTTCTCCCACAGTGATGAGCACACGATACTCCCTTTCTCCAAGCTGCTCCTGTTCAGCCTGTGCTCCGGAATTCTTTGCCAGCTTCATGACATTTCGCATTGCCGTCTCATTGTCCACCAGGACTTCGATCTGATCAGGACCGGGCAGAGCGTCCATCGCTTTCTTTGTCTTTACCACAGGGATCGGGCAGATATCGCCCATTGCGTTTACTGTAATCATAAATTTGTTCCTCCTTTATCATTTTCCATATCTGTCCGAAAAATTCTCTCCGGCAGCTCCGGATTTATTAAATAACTTTGTAATGTTCCAATGCTTTTTCTATTCCTTCTTCATCTACACTGGCTGTTACATAGTCCGCGCTTTTTTTCACCACGTCATCGGAGTTTCCCATCGCGATTCCGATATTGGTAAATTCCAGCATTTCGATATCATTTTCTCCGTCTCCGAACGACATGGTCTCCTGTTTACGGATATTATTTTTTTCAAGATACTGCTTTATGCCGGAGCTTTTCCCTCCGTAACATGAAATAATATCGACAGCGCGGTCATTCCACCGTGTTATCTTGCAGTCCGGCAGATAGTCTTTGAGCAGGTCTCCTTCTTCTTTCTCAACATAAGCGACCGCCTGATATATTTCGTTTCCTGTATAGCTGCCCTGTGCAGGGATTTTTGTAGAGATTTCTTTCTGTGCCTGTTCCACCTGCGGGTTCACAAAATTAATATACATTGCATCCTTCTCTACCAGCACGAGCGGAATCTTCTTTTCTTCAAAAAGCCGGATAATCCTGTCTTTGTCTGTCCCGGTGATCGGAGTGCCGCCGATGACGGAGCGCCTGTCATCCAGGCAAAGCTGCCCGTTCAGTGTGATATATCCGTCAAAATCAATATCTCTGACAGGCAGCGCGGCCAGCTCCAGCATATGTCTTCCGGTAGCGACAACACATTTGATGTTTTTCTCCTTCAGTTTATTCAGCGCCGTTCTGGTGCTTTCCGGAACCTCGTTTTTTGTATGGGATACTAAAGTGCCGTCTACATCAAAAAATATTGCTTTTATCATCATACCTCCTTGTATTTTCACACTCTGCCCCTGGAATCTTCGCCATTTATTTTCGGCAGACCGATATCATACGTCACAATCCACATTATATCATCCTTCCCTCTTCTCCACAATTTCTTTCTGTGCTATAATCAGATGAATGTATATCAAATCTGTTCGGGAACCAAGCCCCGGGATATTTACAGAAAGGAACCTTAATCTATGTGGATCGCTGACAACTGGAAAGATTATGAAGTCATAGACTGCTCAAAAGGAGAGAAGCTGGAACGCTGGGGTGATTATCTCCTCGTACGTCCGGACCCGCAGGTCATCTGGAACACTCCAAAAAAACATGATGGCTGGAAGAAAATGAACGGACACTACCACCGCAGCAAAAAGGGAGGCGGGGAGTGGGAGTTCTTCCATCTGCCCCAGCAGTGGCAGATTCACTATGGGACACTTACATTTAATCTGAAGCCATTCAGCTTCAAACATACCGGACTCTTTCCGGAACAGGCCACAAACTGGGACTGGTTATCTGAAAAGATCCGTCACGCGGGACGTCCGGTCAAAGTGCTGAACCTTTTTGCCTACACAGGCGGAGCTACCCTTGCGGCGGCTGCCGCAGGAGCTCAGGTCACCCACGTGGACGCCTCCAAAGGCATGGTGGGCTGGGCGAAGGAGAACGCTGTTTCTTCCGGCCTGAAAGACGCGCCCATCCGCTGGCTGGTAGATGACTGCGTAAAGTTTGTAGAGCGCGAGATACGCCGCGGCAACACCTACGATGCCGTCATCATGGACCCGCCATCTTACGGAAGGGGACCGAAAGGCGAGATATGGAAGATTGAAGATATGATCCATCCGCTTATCAAACTGTGCACAAAGATCCTCTCAAATGATGCCCTGTTTTTCCTTGTGAATTCCTACACCACAGGGCTCGCCCCTGCGGTTCTGACCTACATGATCGCAACGGAGTTAAAGCCCTGGGGCGGGCATGTGGAATCCCAGGAGATCGGGCTGCCTGTGACAGGATCAGGACTGGTGCTCCCCTGCGGGGCATCGGGGAGATGGGAGAGATAAAATGAAGCAGAACGTACAAAAAAAGTTTGCCGAATATTTTCTTTACTTTATGATGTATTCCGTCATCGGCTGGATTTACGAAGTATTCCTGGAAGTTGTCGTATACCGGTGGGGATTTTCCAACAGAGGCGTCCTCTTCGGCCCTTACTGCGTTATATATGGTTTTGGGGCACTCATTCTCATCTTCTCACTGAGCAGCCTTCAGAAAAAAAGAATCTGCCTTGGAAAGATTCCGGTCACGCCTGTTCTTGTCTTCATCGGGATCGTGCTCATCACTACCGTTGTCGAACTGGCGGCAACCTATATCATGGAATTTACGCATGGGGAATGGCTGTGGGACTATCGGCGTTTTGCCTTTAACTTTGAGGGGCGCATCGCTCTGAATCCCAGCATCCGTTTCGGCATCGGGGGCATGGTATTCCTATATGGCCTCCAGCCTTTATTTAAAAAACTGACCGCAAAAATGTCTGACAAGACACTTTATACAGTCAGCCTGGTCCTGCTCATCCTTATTATTGCAGATTTAATCTATACTTTCTGCTTGTAATATAGAGGCTCAGATGTTTTGTATTATACTCTGAGCTTTTCCATTATTTTTCCTATGGGCGCGGCGATGGTCAGCTCCGCCTGGACGGCCCTGGCGGTCTCGGACTTGTTGATCACCACCAGATGTTTCCCCCTGAAATAGTCGATAAACCCTGCCGCCGGGTACACGACCAGGGATGTGCCGCCAATGATCAGGGTGTCCGCCTGGGCGATTGCGCGGACAGCGCCCTGTATGGTATCCTGATCCAGCCCCTCTTCATAGAGCACCACATCCGGCCTGATCATCCCGCCGCATTCACATCCCGGGACACCATTGTACTCCTTTACATAGCGGGCATCATAAAATTTCCCACACTTCATACAGTAATTCCTGTGGATGCTCCCATGAAGTTCAAATACATTCCGGCTTCCCGCAGCCTGATGAAGACCGTCGATGTTCTGAGTCACTACTGCTGTGAGTTTTCCTGCGTTTTCCATATCTGCCAGTTTCATATGCGCAGGATTTGGTTTTGCGTCCAGCGCCATCATTTTATCCCTGTAAAACTCATAAAACGCTTCCGGGTACTTCAGAAAAAAGCTGTGGCTTACGACCTGTTCCGGGGAATATTTATATTTCTGATGGTAGATGCCGTCCGCACTGCGGAAATCCGGTATCCCGCTCTCCGTAGAAACTCCGGCCCCTCCGAAAAACACGATGCGCCTGCTCTCATCAATAATCTTCTGTAACTGTTCTGTTTCTTTCTCAAACATTCGAAACCACCCTTTCAGCGACTTAAATCTTATCTGTCAGACTGTTATTTCCATCAGACCGTTATCTCTATCTGGTTTCCTTCCAGGCCGATGATGCAGCTTTCATAATATCCGTCTCCTGTCGTGCGGGGGCCGCTGGTCACCTCGAACCCATCCCTTTGAAACCGCGCCGTCATCTCATCAACCTTTTCCCTGCTCCCGACGCTGAATGCGATATGGATATAACCAGTCCGGGCAGGCGCTTTTTCTGCGTCTTCCATGCCGGGCCTGTTCATGATCTCCAGCCTTGACCCTTCGTAAAATGACAGAAAATAGGAGCGAAATCCTGTGTTTTTATTGTGATAACCGTCATTTGAAACCGCCTTAAAGTATTTTACAAAAAAATCCCTTGCGCCCTCTAAATCATTTACATACATTGCAATATGCTCAATCTGCATTTAAATTCCCCTTCCCCACGTGCTTATCCATGATCTCCAGCATCTTCTCCCACACCAGCTCTGATGTCTCCCGGATATGGGCATTGCGCTTACAGACCTGAGATTTGTGCACGCCATGTTCTGCCCAGCTTTTTCCTTCCGACGCATCATTGAGGAGCAGCGGCTGGAAATTGTCCAGAAGATGGGCATATTTTGCGTCCGCTGTCTCATACTCCTCGAACTCATCCCACAGAGCACGGAAATAACGCCCCTGGTCCTCCGGGAGAAGCCCGAAGATACGGTCCGCCGCCTTTACTTCCCGCTCTCTTTTTGTGGCGGCTCCCGCCTCGTCATACGCGTAAGTATCTCCGGCGTCAATTTCCACAAGGTCATGGATCAGGACCATGATCATCACCTTTTCCAGATGCACTTCTTCCTTCATATGCTCTTTCAGAAGGACCGCCGAAAGCGCCAGATGCCAGGAATGTTCGGCGTCATTTTCCTTCCGGTTTCCGTATGCGAGATAAGTCTGGCGGAAAATATTTTTCACCTTATCGACTTCCGTGATAAACCCGATCTGCTGTTCCAGCCGTTCCTTTTCTTCCCTCATTTTTTCGTCCACCGCGATCGTCTCCGTTTCCTGCTTTATCATTTTTCAGAGCGCTGCCATTCCACTGAATCTGCAACACTCTGCTTCTGTCTCATTATAGCACAATATGCAGAAAGAAAAATCCCCTCTGCACACGAAATTTCCCATGGGAAACTTTCCTGATACAGAGAGGAGCCTGTTTTATCTTATGTATATCTTTAAACCTTACAGTTCTACCTTTCCTGTCGTGTCGCCGTTTACTACATAGTACGCTGCAGACTCTTCCGGTTTCAGATAGATCTTGACATCTTTCATGTCGCCTACTTTGTTCTTCAGGACTTTTGTCCAGATGCCTTTTACTTTCTGAAAGATTTCTTTTTCTGTGTACTCTTTTCCTGCAAACTGAAGGAACATCTCTGTTTTCAGTTCTGCTTTCTTTGCCGACGCTTTTTTTACTGCCGGTTTTCTCGCCGCCGTTTTCTTTGCCGGCGCTTTCTTTGCAGCCGTCTTTTCTTCTGTCTTTGCTGCTGGTGTATCTACTAAGACTGCTGCTTTTGTCTCAAGCTTTTTCGTTGTGTCTTTCTTTGTCTCGATGGCCTTTGCAGCTTCTGCCTTCACTGCTTTCTCTGCTGCTTTTGCCGGTTCGGCTTTTACTGTGGTCTCTTTTTTCGCTGCTGCTTTTGTTGAATTTGTTTTCTTTAATGCCATACTTGCTCCCTCCTAAAATCATACAACCAAGTATTTCGGCATTGGCATCTGTATGGATGTCAGTGCACTCATATTCAACCCAATCCTCAAAGTTCCAAAGGGATTGTACATCATTTTAGCAAAAAGGTCAAATTTTTTTATATCCTCTGAAAAATTCCGATAACCCTTTCAGCGTTTTTACAAGGATCGGTATCTCGTCCTCTTTCAGTGTGCCGATCACTGCGTCTGTCATCCGGCGGTGATATTCCTGATGGTGTTCATATGCCCTGACGCCTTTTTCTGTAAGCCTGAGAAAAATAACCCGTCTGTCCTGTTCACTTCTCTGGCGCGTCACGTATTTTTTATTGACAAGACCGTTTACCGCAGTCGTGAGAGAGCCCGCCGTGATTCCCATCTTTTTCGCTACCATCGACATCGTATTCTCACCCGAGAGCCCAACCGCTTCTATAATATGCATATCATTGTTTGTAATATCCTTGAACTCTTCGGTTATGATGGCATCTTCTTCCAATTTCCATATTTCATTAAACAAATTGACCAGAATATCATTGATGGTTTCACGCGGGTTCATATTCCCTCTCCTTTCTGTCAGGCAAACAGTTCCTGTACCGCTTCTCTGACTGTATCGATCTTCTTCGCTTTCCACGCATTTGCCCCGCAGAACAAAAGTCCTCTCTCCACATTTCCCTTTACAGCCTCGATAAGACAGTCTGTAATGCAGTATGGAATCTCTGCCGGACTGCATTTTACAAGACATCTGTGGCATGGACTGTGCGGGATTTTCCATCCTTCCGCCACCTGTTTCATCAGCGGATTCAGGATTGCCCGCCCCGGCATGCCGACCGGGCTCTTTACGATCATAATATCCTCTTTTGAAGCATTGATGTAAGCTTCCTTGTAACGGATATCCGCATCGCACTCCTCTGTGGTAACAAACCGGGTCGCCACCTGCACGCCGTCCGCCCCCAGGGCCATGACTCGTTTTACGTCGCTGCTGTCATAGATCCCTCCGGCCACTACGACCGGTATCTCTGTATCATATTTTTCTGCATACTTCTTTACCGTGGCAATGATCTTCTGTATCTCCTGTCCGTAGGATTCCCGGGTATACTCTTCCAGTTCTTCCCTCCTGAACCCGAGATGGCCTCCTGCCTCCGGTCCTTCGATCACGACAAGGTCTGCCGTTCTCTTATATTTTTTGTCCCAGTACTTCAGGATAACATTTGCCGATTTGTCAGTGGAAACGATGGGCGCGATCTTCGTCCTGCTTCCTTCTGTCAGGGCAGGCAGTTCCGTGGGAAGCCCTGCTCCCGAAATGATGATGTCCGCCCCTGCCCTGACGGCTGCTTTCACATGATCCGCATGTTCTTTCAGGGCAGTCATTATATTGAAACCTATGATTCCCTCGGGAGAGATTTTCCTTGCCCGTCGCATTTCGCTCTCAATGGCTCTGAGATTGGCCTCTGCGGGCGCCCTGTCAAAGTCTTCCTCCCGGTATCCGATCTGGGCGCTGGAAATGATGCCGATGCCACCTTCCCGCGCCACTGTTCCCGCCAGTCTTCCAAGACTGACTCCCACTCCCATTCCGCCCTGGATGAGGGGGATTCGAGTGATTTTTTCACCAATTCTTATATTTTTCATGTCTGTCCTCACATTTCTTATGTGCTGAATAACTCCTGTCTGACAGCTATTTCCTGCCAGATATCATATTCTGCGGAATCTGGCATACCGATTTGCTGTCAAATCCCCCATGTCCATGGCACAGTATTTTTCAAGGAACGCCTCAATTCTTCTGTCCATGTCCCTGCATACAGAGTCCAGATTTGCTTCACTGAATTCCTCCGGCTCACCGATCACCTGCTCCACAATGCCAAGGCGTTCCAGGTCCTGGGCGGTCAGCTTCATGACCTCAGCCGCCTCGCTGGCACGCTTGCTGTCTTTCCAGAGGATGCTTGCAAATCCTTCCGGCGACAGAACAGAATAAATGGAGTTCTCCAGCATCCAGACTTCATCTGCCACAGCCATTGCCAGGGCTCCGCCGCTTCCGCCTTCCCCGATCACAATAGAGAGGACCGGGACTTTCAGCCCGGAAAGCTCAAACAGATTTCTTGCGATCGCTTCTCCCTGGCCTCTTTCTTCCGCTTCAAGCCCGCAGAAGGCTCCCGGGGTGTCCACAAAACAGATGACCGGACGCCCGAATTTTTCTGCCTGCTTCATCAGCCGGAGCGCCTTTCTATACCCGTCCGGTGAAGGCATGGAGAAATTCCTGTCCAGATTTTCCTTTGTCGTCTTTCCTTTTGCCTGGGCGATCACTGTCACAGGCATGCCGTGAAAATATGCGATGCCGCCCACGACTGCATGATCGTCCTTAAAATAACGGTCTCCGTGGAACTCCATAAAATCCGTAAACAGATTTTTAATATAGTCTGTTCCCACAGGCCGGTCCTTTTTCCTGGAAAGCTGGACTCTCTCCCATGCCGTAAGGTCTTTCTTGATATTTGATCCCACAGCTTCTCCCGCAGATGTATCAGATGCAGCACAAGAAGCCGTTTTGCCGCTGTGCATCTCCAGGATCTGAGTGAGCACGCCCTTCATTTCCTCCCTCTCCACGATCCGGTCCACGAATCCATGATCAAGGAGGAATTCTGAACGCTGGAATCCTTTCGGAAGCTTCTGGCCAATGGTCTGTTCGATGACGCGCGGTCCGGCAAACCCGACCAGCGCCTTGGGCTCTGCCAGTATAATATCGCCGAGCATGGCAAAACTCGCCGTCACCCCTCCTGTTGTAGGGTCCGTCAGCACGGAGATATAGAGCTGACCCGCGTCGCTGTGCCTCTTCAGGGCCGCAGACGTCTTCGCCATCTGCATCAGGGAGACGATACCTTCCTGCATCCTCGCCCCTCCGGAACAGGTAAAGATAATGACCGGGAGTTTCTCCGCTGTAGCTCTTTCAACTGCCCTCGTGATCTTCTCACCCACGATGTGGCCCATGCTCGCCATCATAAATCTTCCGTCGCAGACTCCCACCACTGCAGGATTGCCGTTGATCATGACCTTTCCGGTCACAACCGCTTCATTTAAGTTCGTCTGTTCCTTCAGGCGGGCAACCTTTTCCTCATATCCCCTGAAGTCCAGAGGATTGACAAATTCCATGTCTTTATCCCACTCTTCAAATGAACCTTCATCTGCCAGCATTTCGATCCGGCGGTATGCATGGATGCGGAAGTATCCGTGACATTTCGGACAGATATAATATCCCTTCTTCACATCCTCCGCAATGATCGCCGCGCCGCATTTGTTGCACTTGCGCAGCAGACCTGCCGGGACTTCCGGCCTGCCGGTCTTCAGTGATATATAATGAGACCTGTTATTGGTTTTCTTAAACATATCTTTTAACTTCATATGCGTTTAAACCTCCTGAAGGTATCAGCTGTTTTCTGAAAGGGGTCAGGCCCCTCTCAGGAGGGGCCTGACCCCTTTTGCCGCCATTATCTGACAATTCACATATTTTCTATAAATTCAATATCAATATTCCCGCTTATGAAATCCGGATGGTTCAGGATTTCATACTGGTAATCTACATTCGTATCGATTCCTTCAATGATCACTTCGCCCAGGGCGCTCCGCATCTTCTTGATCGCCTCGCTGCGGTTCTTTGCGTGGACGATGAGCTTCGCCAGCATAGAATCATAGTAGGGCGGCACTGTATAGCCGCTGTAAATCGCTGCGTCGATCCGCACGCCCTTTCCGCCCGGAAGGTACATGTCTGTGATCGTTCCCGGCGAGGGACGGAAGTTCTTTGCCGGATTCTCTGCATTGATCCTGCACTCAATGGCATGTCCTGTGATATGGACGTCTTCCTGCCTGTAACTTAAAGTCTGCCCATCCGCAATCCGGATCTGCTCCTTGATGAGGTCAATCCCTGTCACCCATTCTGTCACCGGATGCTCTACCTGGATCCTGGTATTCATCTCCATAAAATAGAAATTCCCATTCTTCTCCAGCAGGAACTCTATGGTCCCGGCATTGGTATAATGAGCTGCCTTTGCCGCCTTCACAGCCGCCTCTCCCATCTTCCGGCGAAGCTCCGGGTTCAGCGCGGCAGACGGAGACTCCTCGATCATCTTCTGATGGTTTCTCTGGACAGAACAGTCACGCTCGCCCAGGTGGATCACATTGCCGTGCTCGTCCGCAAGGATCTGAAACTCGATATGACGCGGATGCTGCACGAAATGTTCAATGTACATCGTGTCGTCCCCGAACGCCATCTGCGCTTCCTTCTGCGCTGTGTTAAAGCTGTTCGTAAATTCTTCCGGCGTCTCAGCCACGCGCATCCCTTTTCCGCCGCCGCCGAGCGCCGCCTTGACAATTACCGGATACCCGATCTCTGCCGCGGTATTTGCTCCGGTCTCTGCGTCGAAGACAGGCTCCTTGCTCCCCGGTATGACCGGAACGCCCGCATTTATCATCGTATTTCTCGCCTCGGACTTATTGCCCAGGCTCTGGATGACTTCCGATCTGGGACCGATAAACGTAATATTGCACTGTTCGCAAAGCTCCGCAAACTTACTGTTCTCCGACAAAAACCCAAAACCCGGATGGATCGCGTCCGCCCCTGATATCAACGTTGCGCTGATAATGTTGTGCATGTTCAGATAACTCTCTGAAGAGGGCGCAGGCCCGATACAGACTGCCTCATCCGCAAGCTGCGTGTGCAGCGCTTCCCGGTCCGCCTCTGAATATACCGCGACAGTCTCTATCCCCATCTCGCGGCACGCGCGGATAATCCTGACAGCGATCTCCCCGCGGTTTGCGATCAATACTTTTCCAATCATTTCTATGCTACTCTCCTACCATGAATGTCAACTCCGCGCTGACAACTACCTTTCCGTCAACATAAGCCGTCGCCTGGCCCACTCCGACCGGACCCTTGCTCTTGATGATCCTGGTTTCCAGTTTCAGTGTGTCTCCGGGGAAGACCATTCCTTTAAAACGGCATTTCTGTACACCGCCAAAAAACGCGATCTTCCCTTCATTCTCGGGCATGCTCAAAATCGCCACTGCTCCTGTCTGGGCGAGCGCCTCAAGGATGAGCACTCCCGGCATCACCGCCTTCTGCGGAAAATGTCCCTTGAAGAAATCTTCGCGGTATGTCACTGCTTTATATCCCACCGCATATTCCCCCGGCACATAGTCCTCGACCTTATCGATCAGGAGGAACGGATGTCTGTGGGGAATGATTTCCTGAATCTGTTCAACATTTAAACTGTTCATAATACCATGCACCTTTCCTGTACTAGCTTATAACGAACAAAGGCTGTCCATACTCCACTGCCTCGCCGTTCTCAACAAGGATTTCTTTCACCGTGCCTGTGAAATCGCTCTCGATCTCATTCATCAGCTTCATCGCCTCAACAATGGCAAGCACCTGCCCCTCTTTTACGCTGTCGCCTACTTTTACAAAAGGCTCTGCATCTTCAGCCGGAGCCGCATAAAATGTACCTACGAGCGGTGACTTGACAACCTTCCCTGCCAGTGCATTCTCCGTATTTCCATTGTCCGCCGCCTCAGCCGCAGAAACTCCTCCCGGCGCCGATGCTGCAGACCCCGGAGCTGCTCCCGGAACAACCGGAGGCATCACTGCCGGAGCCGCTCCCGGAACAGCCGGGGGCATCATGGGCGCTGCCAGCGGTGCCGCCGGAGCCTGTACCTGTACAATCCTGTCACATGTCTTTTTCAGCGAAAGCTTTACGCCGTCTTCCTCATATTTAAACTCTGTAAGATCTGACTCTGAAACAGCTTTGACCAGTTCTAATACCTGTTCTACTTTCATTCCGCACACCTCTTACCCTTCATATTTCTTTAACAGCAGTGTCGCATTGTGCCCGCCGAACCCGAGGGAGTTGGTGAGCACATAGTTCACGTCCCTCTCCACCGGAGCGCCTACTGCATAGTTCAGGTCGCACTCCGGGTCCACGTTCTCTGTTCCCATTGTCTGGTGGATGAATCCGTCTTCAATGCTCTTTACGCATACAACAAATTCAACGCCGCCTGCTGCCCCAAGCAGATGACCGATCATAGACTTGGTAGAATTCACTACAACATCCTTTGCCGCGTCGCCGAGGGCAAACTTGATGGCCTTTGTCTCAAAGAGGTCATTGTGGTGGGTGCTTGTGCCGTGGGCATTGACATAGTCGATCTGCTCCGGAGCCGCGCCCGCCTCCTGCATAGCCAGCTTCATCGCCATTCCCGCGCCTTCTCCGTCTTCTGACGGTGAAGTGATGTGGTACGCGTCTCCGGTCGCGCCATAACCCACCAGCTCTGCATAGATCTTCGCGCCTCTTGCCTTCGCATGCTCCAGTTCCTCCAGGACCACGATGCCTGCTCCCTCGCCGAGGACAAATCCGTCTCTGTCCTTATCAAACGGCCGGGAAGCACATTTCGGGTCATTTGTCGTGGACAGCGCGGTCAGAGCCGTAAAGCCCGCGATACCTGTGGGGCACACAGAAGATTCTGTACCGCCCGCCACCATCACATCCGCATCTCCGTACTGGATGGCTCGGAACGCATCTCCGATACAGTGGGTGCCGGAAGCACAGGCTGTCACCACATTTGTACATTTTCCCTTCAGACCAAGGTGGATGGATATATTTCCTGCCGCCATGTTGGATATCATGAGCGGAACCATCAGCGGATTCACCTTATTCGGTCCCTTTGTCAGGATTTTCTCATAGTTCGTCTCCACACACTGCAGACTTCCGATACCGGAACCGACAATGACACCCACGCGGTACGCATCTTCCTTCTCCATGTCCATACCCGCGTCCTCGAACGCTTCTTTCGCCGCAGCCACCGCATACTGTGAGAACAGCTCCATCCTCTTCGCCGCCTTAAAGTCCATGCGCTCCTTTGCCACGAAATCCTTCACCTCAGCCGCGATCTGCACCTTAAACTCAGACGCGTCAAACTTCGTGATCGGTCCGATGCCGACCTTGCCTTCCTTAATTCCTGCCCAAAACTCATCCACCGTATTTCCGATCGGCGTCACAGCTCCAAGCCCAGTAACCACAACTCTTCTCTTCATATCAAAACCTCCTACATCGCCATTCCGCCGTCTACGCCCAGCACTTGTCCTGTAATGTACCGTGCCTCGTCTGACGCCAGGAATGCCACTGCATTTGCGATATCTTCTGCCTCTCCGAATCTGCCCAGCGGAATCTGTGCCACAGCGCCTTCCTTCACCTTATCGGACAGCACTTCTGTCATCTCTGTATTGATAAAACCGGGCGCCACAGCGTTGACTGTGATCCCCCTGGCTGCAAGCTCTCTTGCCGCGGACTTTGTCAGTCCGATCACGCCTGCCTTTGACGCGGAGTAGTTTGCCTGTCCCGCATTGCCGAGGACGCCGGATACAGAAGACATATTGATGATGCGTCCGCCTCTCTGTTTGATCATCTGTCTTGCCACAAAACGGATACAGTTGAAGGTTCCCTTCAGGTTTGTATCCAGCACTGCATCATAGTCTTCCTCAGACATCTTCATAAGCAGTCCGTCCCTTGTGATACCCGCATTGTTTACAAGGATGTCAACACTTCCAAATTCGGTGATGATCTCCTTGAACATTTCCTCACACGCAGCATAATCAGAGACATTGCACTGACGGATTTCTGCCTTTCCGCCTGCTTCCTCGATTTCCTTTTTCACTTCCTCCGCGCGTTCCTTTGACCCATTGTAATTGATGACGACCGCAGCGCCCTCTGCCGCCAGCCTGAGTGCCACCGCTCTCCCGATACCCCGGGAAGCGCCTGTTACTACTGCAACTTTTCCATTTAACATAATTCACTTACCACCTTATCTACGTCTTCCCATGTACCCACGTTGTAAACCTTCACATCGCGGCTGATCTTTCTCATGAATCCTGCCAGCGTTTTTCCCGGCCCGATTTCAACAAATGTGTCCACGCCGTCCGCGATCATCTTCTCCACACTCTGCTGCCAGCGCACGGAAGACGCCACCTGCTCCGCGAGAAGAGCCTTTGTCCCGCTGATGTCTGTCACATACTCTGCTGTCACATTTGTCACATATGGGATTTCAAGCGGAGAGAGCTCTACATGTTCAAGAACCCTTCCCAGCTCCTCCCCGGCTTCTTTCAGCATGGGGGAATGAAACGGTCCGCTCACGTTCAAAGGCATCACGCGTTTTGCCCCTGCTTCTTTCAGAGCCTCTGAAGCCTTTTCCACGCTTTCCTTCCATCCGGTGATGACAATCTGTCCGGGGCAGTTATAGTTGGCGACGGTCACGCCGTCAATGCCCTGGAGCACGTTCTCAATGGCTTCTCCGGTCATGCCCAGCACGGCCGCCATGGAACCTTTCCCGCCCGGCACTGCGTTCTGCATGAGGATGCCGCGCTTTCTTACCGTAGTGATCGCGTCTTCTGTGGTCATTCCGCCTGCTGACGCGATGGCACAGTATTCTCCGAGACTTAGGCCGGCTGTCACGTCGGCTTTCAGCCCACGCTCTCTCAGTACATGTTCCATTGCCAGACATACAGTCACAAGGGCTGCCTGTGTGTACTCTGTCTGGTCCAGTTTGTCATTTTCTTCAAAGCACAACGCTTTCATATCTATATCCAGCAGGTCTGACGCCTTGTCGATGACGTTCCTTGCTGTTTCACTCTGTTCATAAAAATCCCTGCCCATCCCGGCTTTCTGAGCTCCCTGTCCCGGGAACATAAATGCGATCTTACTCATAGAATCCTTTTCCTCCGATCAGGTCGTCTGTCTCCTTCACCAGCTTCTGGATCAGGTCATGACATGACATTTTCTCTTTTACCATGCCCGCGATCTGTCCTGCCATCACGCTTCCTGTCTTCACATCGCCTTCTACGACAGCTTTTCTCAAACCGCCAAGTGTGAGGAGTTCCAGTTCTTCAAAAGAAGCGCCCTCCTGCTCTTTCTGTAAGTATTCTTTGGTCATCTGATTCCTCAGAGCTCTCACCGGATGTCCGGTAGACCTTCCTGTGACTCTGGAATCAATGTCCCTTGCCTTGATGATCATATCCTTATAATTTTCATGAACCTGAGATTCTTTCGTAACTACAAAGTGAGTTCCCATCTGCACGCCCTGCGCGCCCAGCATGAACGCCGCCGCGATCCCTCTGCCGTCAGCGATACCGCCTGCTGCGATGACCGGAACATTCACTGCATCCACGACCTGCGGTACAAGTACCATTGTCGTATTCTCACCGATGTGTCCGCCGGCCTCTGTCCCCTCAGCCACCAGCGCGTCAGCGCCGCATCTCTCCATACGTTTTGCGAGAGCGACAGACGCAACGACCGGGATCACCTTTACTCCGGCTTCCTTCCACATCTTCATATATTTCTCCGGAGAACCAGCTCCGGTCGTAACGACCTTCACCCCTTCCTCCACGATCACTTCTGCCACATCGTCCGCATACGGACTCATGAGCATGATATTTACTCCAAATGGTTTGTCAGTAAGCTTCTTTGCTTCCCTGATCTGGTCACGCACCCAGTCAGCCGGCGCGCTCGCTGCGCCGATCAGCCCGAGACCGCCGGCTTCGGATACGGCGGCTGCGAGATGATATTCAGCAACCCATGCCATTCCTCCCTGAATGATCGGATATTCAATTCCTAATAATTCGGTTACTTTTGTCTTCATACTCTACAACCTTTCTTTCTCTAAATCTCTAAAATATAAGTCCGTCTTATTTGTGTGCTTCCAGATATTTCACAACATCGCCGATCGTTGCGATCTGCTCCAGGTCCTCAGAAGGAATCTCCACTTCAAACTCCTCCTCAAAAGCCATTACCATCTCAAATAAATCCAGGGAATCCGCGCCCAGATCGTCTTTAAAGGAAGTTGCCTCTGTAAGCTCTGCCGCGTCTGCGTTTAATGATTCTGCTACGATTGATTTGACTTTTTCTAACATGGTTTCTTTTCCTTTCTTTTTTTAATTTCTCTGTTTTAGATCTCTGTGTTCCTCTCCGGGAACACTTCCGTCTTTTCAGACGTATATTTGTAATCCGGCCAAGCCGGGGATTACCACACCTGACACCGGTCCTACCACTCGAACAGACAGGCCCCCCATGTGAGTCCTGCGCCGAATCCGGCCATCAGCACTTTCTGCCCTCTCTGGAGCAGCTCCTTTTCATTCATCTCATCAAGAAGGATGGGGATGGTCGCCGCGGATGTATTGGCATATTCCTCCAGGTTCATGGGGAACCTGGACAAATCTGTATTGAGGCGCTTTGCCACTGCCTCTATGATTCTTCTGTTTGCCTGATGCAGGACAAAATAATCCACCTCATCCAGCTCCATATGTGCCTGGTCCAGCACTTCCTCAATGATTTCCGGCACTTTGCGCACCGCGAACTTAAACACGCCCTGACCGTCCATACGGACATAGGACGCGCCGTCCGTCTCCTTCTCCCAGTCCCGGCGATGCCGGCTCAAGCTGGTCAGGGCCTGGCTTTTTTCTCCGTCGGAATGGGCTGCCATAAAGGCCTTCCCGCCTTCTTCCCCCCGGAGGAGTACAGCTCCGGCTCCGTCTCCAAAGAGGATGCATGTCCCTCTGTCTGACCAGTCGATCATATTGCTCATGCTCTCCGCGCCGACCACCAGGACTGTCCGGTATATCCCGGCGCTTATGTATGCCTGTGCCGTGTTGAACGCGTGCACAAAACCTGTACACGCCGCATTCAGGTCATAGCCTGCCGCATTCACGGCCCCGATCCGTTTTTGCACCTCGCAGGCGGTGCACGGAAAGATTGTCTCAGAGGAGGAGGTTGCCACAAGGATCAGATCGATCTCTGCGGGAGCAATCCTGCTTTGCTCCACAGCTTTCCATGCCGCTTCTCCTGCCATATAAGAGGTGGTCTCTGCTTTTGCAATGTGCCGTCTGCTGATACCGGTCCTCTCTCTTATCCACTCATCGCTCGTGTCCACCATCCTGGACAGATCGTCATTGTCCATCACATGGGGCGGCACATACGAGCCAGTTCCATATACTTTTCCTATCATTTACTGTTCTCCATATCTGCCAAAGCTGCTTTCGCCTCTAAATACTTTGACTATCAAAGTATATCATGTGACGCTGATTTGTCAATACATATTTCTTAATAACTTTGTAACAACTTTCGACATCCTTCCGCGCCATGCAGGCAGCGTCCCCATGTTTTTCATAAATTTCATAAAATAAAGGAGACGAGGCCCACATTGCCCATCTCCTTTATCGTTTCACTGTCCGGCTTATCAGACAGGGAGGAGGAAGGGTTTCCCATCCATTTCCCCCAGCCTGAGATCCACCTCATATACTTCCTTGAGCACCTGCTCTGTCACCACTTCCCCGGGCGCTCCCTGCGCCGTTATCTTCCCATCCTTCATGGCAAGTATCTCATCGCTGTAATACAGCGCCTGGTTTAAGTCATGCAGGACCATGATGACAGTGATGCCGAACTCTCTGTTCAGCCGTCTTGTCAGCTTTAATATCTGGAGCTGATACCGGATGTCCAGGTAGGTCGTCGGCTCATCCAGGAACAAAATCTTTGTATCCTGGGCCAGAGCCATGGCAAGCCATACCCTCTGCTTCTGCCCGCCTGAGAGTTCGCCCATGGGGCGGTCTCTGTATTTGAACACATTTGTAGTCTCCATGGCCCACCGTATCTTCTCCTCATCAATGTCCGGATCCTTTGTCCGTCCCATAGAATGATACGGAGAACGCCCATAGCCTACCAGCTTCTCCACGGATATGTCCGCCGGGGCCACGTTGTACTGATGGACGATCGCCGCCTCTTTCGCAAAATCTCTGAGCCTTATGCTCCCCAGCTCCCTCCCTCTGAACATCAGAGCGCCGCCGTCCGGCCTTAAATTTTTCGTCAGAAGATAAAACAGCGTACTCTTCCCGCAGCCGTTTGCCCCGATCAGCGTGGTGATCCTGCCCGGAGCAATGGTAAAGCTGATCTTATCCAAAACCTTGTGCTTTCCATACGCAAAGTCAAGGTCCTCTACATGATAAACGTATTTATCCTCCATAGGTTTTCTGCGCCCTCCTTAGCAAGAATATAAAGAACGGTCCTCCCACACATGACAGGATCACCGATGAGCTGATCTCATACGGCGCCGCGACTACCCTGCCAACCGTATCTGCCAGCAGGAGGACGAAGGCTCCAAGGACAGCCGAATACGGAATCAGGACTTTGTGGTCGCTGCCCACCAGTATTCTGGCAATGTGGGGCACAATGAGGGCAAGGAAGCTGATCGTCCCGATGACCGCAGTAGAGATGGACGCCAGCATCACGGCAATCAATGAGACGCCTGTCCTTGCGCCTGTCACATCCACGCCCAGAGAGCGGACCGTCCTGTCCTCCAGCGCCAGGAGATTGCACAGCCGCAACACAAGGACCGCAAGGATGAGGCCGGCAGCCACATATCCCACGAGCATCTGAACGTCGTCCCACGTCTTCAGGGAGATGTTCGCGTTTACAATACTTGCCGCTCCCGAATATTCACTTCCTGTCGCTGAGTTAAATGCTGACATCAGTCCTGTAAAGACAGCATTTACCGCGACGCCCACAAGGATCATGCGAAGAGGCTGCAGTCCCTCCTTCCAGGAAAGGCTGTACACGATGATGCAGGCGGCGATCCCTCCGAGAAAGGCAAACATGGGCGTAATGAAATACAGGGATGGAAAAAACGCGGTCATGAACACTGCCGTCAGACTGGCGCCTGAGCTGATGCCGATGATTCCGGGGTCTGCCAGGGGATTTTTCATCACTGCCTGGAGCAGGACGCCGGACACCGCGAGCGCCGCCCCGCCCAGCATCGCGATAAATATGCGGGGGAAGCGCAGGTCATATATTGTAGCCACGTTTTCGTTGTATGACACGAACAGCCCTTCCAGCAGCTCCCGGAATCCGACTTTGAGCCCGCCTGTATTCACCGCGAGCAAAAACAGCAGGACAAGCCCCGCGATCGTGAGGGCAAAAGAGAGAACTTTTCGTTTCGTGCTTTTCAATTTACAGTACCTCCTTGTGCCAATCCTCACCCGCTGTAAAGCATGGGTATTAATTCTTCCAGCGCCTCTTTGTATCGGAAGTTGGCGCTCATGCCGAATTTATTGTTATCCAGGTCATAGACCTTTCCTTCCTGCACTGCCCGAAAATGCTGCCAGATATCGTTGTCGGCAAACTCATCCCGGAACATTGCCATGACCTGTTCCGGCATGGCATGAGAGGTCCTCAGGATAATGTCAGGGTCTCTCTGCAGCATGTCTTCCGCGTTTACGTTCAGGAAGTCCGTGCCGTCTCCGTCACCGTAAATATTGACGCCGCCGGCCAGCTTTACCAGGCTTCCCGCATAGCTGCTCTCCGTGGCGACCACATAGGAGCCCGGAAGCCCCATCAGGATGAGCACCCGGGGAGTCTCCCCCTCCCTGTCGGCGCTCTCGTATTCCTCCATGTAAGCCAGAAACTCGTCTGTGAGTTCTTGTGCCCTTTCTTCTTTCCCGAACAATTCCCCCAGTTCCTGGATGGACTTGTACATACCAACCGTGCTTTTCAGGTTCAAAAAGGCGCTGTTGAGCCCGGCATTGTCGTACTGGGTTTCCAGATCTCCCTCGAGAGAATTGGGGGACAGGATGATGGTGGGATTTAAGGAGGATACAATCTCCATGTCCGGAGCCATCGGAGAGCCCACTTCTTCGGCGCCCTGATAAATCTCAGGCACAGTATAAGCAGTGGTGGAAGGCACTCCTACCACTTTCTCACTTTCAATCCCCAGCTGCTCCAGTATCTCGCAGGCAGCCACTGACGTTGCCACGATCCTTGTCTCCTCCGCCGTGTTCCCGGTCTGACGCTCCGGGTGCTGGTCCACGCACCCGGCGAGCATCACTGCCAGAAGGCAGAGGGTCGAGACAAATCTCATTCTTTTCATTGGAATCACTTCCTCCTTCTGAGCACAACGTAAACAACGCCCGCGGCTGCCAGGACAGCGACCGCGATGACCGCGCTCCCCCAGGCAGGAAAGCCCGCGTTTCCAGCGGTGTCTCCCTCTTCATTGTCAGACGCTCCGCTGAGCCCCTCCGCCTCCTCGAGCTGCTGAGCAGCGGTCTGAGTCTCTGTTGATTCCGAGGTATCGGGCACGGTGTCGTCTGCAGAATCTGTCTGCCCGGCACTGTCCGCACCATCCTGACTGTCTGAGCCAAGGTCAAGGGCAGATGTGTCAAGCCGGATAAAGAACTGCACGTCTCTGCCCATGGGGTCCACATAGATGATGGGACTGATAAGCGCGTTTAAATCTGTCATCTCAAACCGATAGTGGTTGCACAGGTCATCAAGCCTGGTACAGCTCCCCACAATCTCATAGGGAACTTCCGCGTAGCTTCCGTCCTCCTGCTGTAAGGTGAAGGTCACGCTGGAAATATTCGACATCAGTCCCAGCCCGACAGTCACATATATCTTTCCGCCTGTCTGCTCAATCTGCACAGTGGTATCTACGATACTCTGTGCCATACTGTCTCCCAGCGCGATATTTGTTCCGCCGTCAACTGTCTGCCCGGTCTCGGGGTTGGCGTAAGAAACAGTTCTCTCAACTGTGTATGTGCCATCGTCAAGGGCGGAAACCGGGAATGCCGCTGTCAAAACGACAGCGGCAGACAAAACTGCTCCAAGGAGAGTTGTGACCATGTTTTTCAACATTTTATTTCCCATACTTTTACCTCTGCATCCCTTTCTTTTTCCCATAGAGCGCAACAACCGCCAGCGCAGCGCCCATCATGCACAGCCACGGAGCCACGCCTGTCTCTGTCATGTCCCCTGTCTTCGGAGAGCTGGCAGAGGGAGCTCCGCTCCCGCCGGAAGGCTGTGCCGCCAGATTGGTGGTCGAGGACACTGCTGTCAGCGTGCTGTAATCGACTTTGATCCTGGCATCCAGTTCCTGATTGCCCATCATCGCCACCATCGGGTTCACCTTTACGTTAATGTATTCTTCTCTGTGAGGAAGGGCAAAGGAGAAGCTTGTGGGATTCCCATCCGCACTCCTCGTCTGAACAGCCGCGTCCGCAAAACCTCCACTTCCGTTCTCCACCCGGAGCGTCTGCAGGCTTGCCGTAATGGTTCCAAGGGTCATGGGCTGCGTGTAAATATACATGGTCGCGACGCCGTTTGACACAACGATCCTTGTGGTGTTTTTCATGGAATCCGCCGCCATAGAGGCACGGTCGGACGAAGCGTTCCAGAGATATGCCTGAACCTCATAGATACCGTCCTGCAGGTTGTTCCTGTCAAGGACTGTCTGTCCCGCGCCGCTGTTCCCTGTATTTCCTGCATTGCCTGTATTCCCTGTATTCTGGTCTCCGCCCGGAGTACCTGTATTTCCTCCGGTGGTGTCCTTTAATACCAGGGCCGCAACCGCATCCTCGATGGCCTGAGCAAAGGCATTTACCTCATCCTGTCTGGAAATGTCCAGACCGTCTATGACCGCATTCTGAGCGTCGCGTACTGCCTGAGCTGTTTCATCCGTATAAATGCTCAGATCCGCAGGTATCTTTGCAATCGCGGCATTTACAGCCGTGTAGTCTGCCCCTTTGTATTCCAGCGCCGCGATGGCCTCGTTTAACGCGGCCAGACTGTTGTTTACTGTTGTCTGATCTCCTGACGTCAGCGCAGCCTGAGCGGCCTCAAGCGCGGTCTGGAGGTTCGCCCAGGTGTCCGGTGTATAATTTATCTCCGGAAGAGACTTCGCCTGCCCGATCGCAGTCTCAAGCCCGCTGTAATCAATTACCTGGACAGCCTTTGCCAGATCCAGCGTCATGGTGACAACAGTCGCATACGGCTGTCCCCCTCCTAAGAAAGCGTCCATAAAATCAACTGTCACTGTCAGTTCATAAGTGCCTGAGCTGTCTGCCAGAGGAATCCTCACCTCGTCCGGAACCGTGATCGTTTCAACTGCTGATGGATTCCCGAAAGTAGTGGAGTACTGCCCCTGTCTTGTGGAGACTACCTCTACCCCGGCTGTATCAAAAGTCCTGATATTCGCATAGTACGAGCCTCCAAGATTAATTGTCATTCGCTGGCTGTGAGCAACCGCAGTCATATTTCCCAGCTCATCTACTTCTACCTGCACACTATCGCCAAGGGCAGTCGCAAACGCTGTCTGGACTGGGGGCAGCGGAGCTGCCGAGGTCATGCTGACCGACACCGTATAGGTGCTCCCTGGAGTCAGATTCCCTGCTGATGCAGACGCCATTATCACATTTGTACCGAAAACCATTGCCACAGCCAGAGCTGCTGACACAGCTTGCCTCAATCTTTTTGTAAACATTTTACCTTCTCCTTCCTATTTCCCTTTTCCTTTCGGTTTGTACAGACTTATTTTTATTAGTTTTAACTAACTAATGATGTTTAAAAAAACACTCTTTGTTGAGTGCTCTTTCAGACAGACCAACTATAGCACATGTCTTACCGTCCGAACAGCCCTGTTTTTGTTGCACATTTGCAACCACTTGCAGGCAGAACCGGATTTCTGCTCTTTCTTTCCCTGATATCACTGGTGTTTCCGTGTTGCATCACTGCAACTCAGATTGCCTCATCCCATATCTCTGCACTCTCCACCGGTCTGTTATCCAAAAAACACAGCCATTACCACCTCTTCCTCCGGCATCTGGACGCCCGCCGTGGAACACGCGATTTTCAAGGAAATACTTCCGTGCAGCATCTGTTCCTTTCCTCCGCCCACGCTGACCATCTGCATTTCCCCGGCGGGGAAGTGGAAAAAATCGCCGCTCCTGCCCGCCTCACGGTATGCTTCACCATCGAAATAGTACACAGATGCAATCTTTCCCCGCATTTTTCTATCTCCGCCCGGCGGTTTTATGTACATGGGTACGCTCCTCAAATAAATGTGCCCGCTTCCGCCTGCCACATGCAGCTCACAGGGATGCTCGAAACCTGCGTCCATTGCTGAAAACAATTCTTTCCCCTGTGCTTTCCCACAATATATGGCAAAGGGCATCATATAGCTTCCATCTCTAAGCTTTCGGCAAAACGCGGTCCCTGTCATGGCTTTCCTCATGCCAAGCTCCCGCCTGATACGCCTCTTTTCGCCCAGCTCCTGTATTCTGGAAAGGAGACTGTCCGAACAGCCCTGCACGACCGCCATGGCGTCCTGTCTCGCGTCCGAAGGCGGTACGCCTTCATGGATAAGACAGCTCTGCGCGGCTTCCAGAAGTCCGGCGTAACGCCTTGCCTCGGCATTACCCTTTCCTGTCAGCCCCATCGTCCGGTTTTCGCCCCGGGTCAGCAGTCCTTCTTTTTCCAAAGCGCTGATTGCCCGACTGACAGAGTACTTTTCGATTCCATGAAGCCTTGCCAGTCCGGTGACTGTACAGCTTTCCTTTGACAGTGTAATGAAGCTGACCAGTATCCGGATCTTCAAACTCTCAAACTTGTCAGACATAAAATTCCCCCTTGCTGATGAACAGCATAATTAAACAAGGCATCCATGCAGTATGCCCTGACCCATCAAGTTAGTTGTAACTATCCAGCATCAACTACATTAATTATCCCTAAAAAATTTGTCAAGAGCAATTGAGAAAACATGTGCATTAACGAGAAAATAATTCAGTTGACAAGCGCCTCGTCCGCCGATTATAATGAGCATAACCTGTAATTAGTTGTAACTAACTTGTTTGGAGAACAGGAGGATTTTCCGTGAAAAAACGTTCTATTTTAAGAATCATCTGGCTTGCTGCCGGCTTCCTGTCCATGGGCGTCGGAATGATCGGCGTGGTCCTTCCGGTACTTCCCACAACGCCATTTTTACTTCTGGCATCCTTTTGCCTCGCCAAAGGTTCTGACCGATTTCACAAATGGTTTACCGGCACAAAGCTCTATGAAAAGCACCTGGAAGATTTTGTCACAAACCGGGCGATGACGTTAAAGACAAAATTCTCCCTGCTCATCCCGGCATCGGCAATGCTGATCCTCGCCATGCTCGCGATGCCCAATATTTACGGAAGGCTGTTCATCGTCTTTCTCATCATTTTCAAATATGTTTATTTCTTTACAAGGATACGCACGATCCCGGCGAGAGTGGCGCCTGGCAAATGTGAGGCGGAAACAGATTAGAGAATCAGAAAGCGCTCTTAAGATGTTAGAAATGGCATGGGAAAGAGCTCCTTTTCTCTAATAAAATTTCCCCACCACTTATAGCCTAATGCTTCAAACCCAGTATCTACAAGGGGGAATTCCTTTCTTTTCCGTAGCACAACATGCATGATTCTATTTTCTTCCATTACTATGTACCATGTCGGAACTGGATGGATTCCTTTTATAAAGTCCTCCATACTTTCCATACGTCGTTTATCTTGACCGTTGACCGGTTCGGCTGTCTTTGCTGTTTTAGTTTTTTAACTTACTGATCTGCGATTGCTTGCATTGAGCAAAAATATACCAGACTAAAATGGCTGCAAAAGATATTGTCTGTGCAATAGCTATTCTTATAACCATAAATTCGTCTGCGCCTGTACTTGTCACAACATGAAGCATATTTGTGATCAGATTATTTATGAAATGATCTCCCATTGCCATATATAAGCTGCCGGTCAATTTTGTCATCAACGCAAATTTAAAACCTACAAAACTTGACGTGAAAACCAACAATACCGCATTTGCGGCAAAACCCTTACAGCTTATCGTACCGTCATAAAAGCTTCTGAAAGGAGACATAATGTGCCATAGTCCGAATAAGCCGGATGCGATCACAGCAGATATGATAAAGGAATACTTTTTTTCAAATATTTTTTGAAATAATCCTCTAAAAACACCTTCTTCCATGATAACATTGATCATATTCCCAACCAAACAGATAACAAAGAAAAACAATCCTGTCTGATTGCCGATAGTGCCATTTAAAGAATAAGCACTTACATATAAGTCAAGGGTTTCAAATTTTCCTTGCATTACAGCAACTGAAATTTCAGCCAAGTAAGCGGGTACAAATACATTTAAGCCAAATACAAAACCTCTTAGAAGATTATACCTTATTTTATTTTGGGCAAATCCTATCTTCTCCAATTTAAAATCGTAATATTTTGCTGCAATAAAAAGAATTATAATACCAGTCAGCTTATGTACAAAAGCCTCCCCCAAAAACGTTTCGTCCGTTCGCAATATAAAATATTCCAAAACCCTGAAAACGAAACATAAAACATAAATCAAAATAACAACGAGGATTACTCTTTCTTTTTTATGTAACATATACGTTTTCTCCATATAGCAATCATTAGATTCCTTATTCTTTTTTGTCGTTTCTCTTTTTAATCAATATATTGATCTCTCGTGCTTCTTGTCCCATGTAAAGTACGTTTAAAATAACCGAAACAATATATATGACAATACCCATGATAACAAGAATCCATATCGGTGTACTTGTAAACCACCGAAAGATCAAACCACATATGAACAGCGTAATTATTATCAACATGATATGTAAAAATATTTCAAGTATGGTATGTTTTATTTCTGATTTATTCAAAAAAACAAACCCCAAATGTATAACTATATTTGCTCCTAAAACTTGAAAAACGGTTTGGATATAAATACATTTTGCTTGGAAAAATAACGCTATAATCGAAAGCAAAATTAAAGAAATCCCAGTTGTTGAGAAAATATTTACAGCAAATTTTCTCATATTTTTTCATCTCCTCTCAGCATTTCTTTTACTCCATTTAAATAATTCCGGTTGATATAAACCTTTTCTCCATTCTTTAAAGTTGCTTCCATCCTGCTATTGAAAAGTGGTTTGATACTTTCCAAGGTATTGATGTTTAAAATGCATGACTTACTTATTTGGACAAATCCTGATCCCTTCAATTTATCCTTTAGCTGATATAATCGAAAGTCCGTATGATACACGTCTTTTTCGAGATATACAAAAGTCTTTTTATCAACACTTTCTATGTAATAGATGTCCGAAACATTTATCATTCGTTCTGTATTATCAATATCGCACTTTATCTGCATATTGAGTGACTGCAAAAAGTCAACAATACGATTAACTTGATACCCCTTTCGAGGGTATCTGACAATGATTTCTATTTCACTACAGGATAAATCTTGTTCTGCTGTTATTTTCATTTCATCACCTTCTCAACAGTTATATCATAGCCCTTTATAAAACTAAATTCTTTAATGTCTAAAATACATTTTTCTTGTACCAAATTACAAATAAAATCTATATTTAAAGATATTTCAAAAACTGGGAATTTCATCATTAAGTGTTCAATCATTTTGGAGCAAAAAATAAGAGAAACGCTGCAAATTCAACGTTTCTCTCACTTTTAACTAATGCCGCAGACCGGAATCGAACCGGTACGGGTATCACTACCCACGGGATTTTAAGTCCCGGGCGTCTGCCAGTTCCGCCACTGCGGCTGATATAAAATTATTCTCCCCCACCATCTGATGAGAGAAACGACCCAGAAGAGACTCGAACTCTCGACCTCCGCCGTGACAGGGCGGCGCTCTAACCAACTGAGCTACTGGGCCTTGCGCTGAGCACTCAGCGTCTGTTCTTTTGACGCTTATGTGCGATACATGCCGACGCGCGCAGTGAATATACAGCGCGAACTTGGCAGTCGGCATAAATGGACCTTCGGGGACTCGAACCCAGGACCGACCGGTTATGAGCCGGTTGCTCTAACCAACTGAGCTAAAGGTCCAAAAATAATCTGTTCCCGAAGGAACAAAGCCGATGATCGGACTCGAACCGATAACCTGCTGATTACAAATCAGCTGCTCTGCCAATTGAGCCACATCGGCGTGTAAATTATCTAATTGCTATTATACACCAAATGTCTGGTCTGAATCAAGCCACAGAAAATCTCATTTCTTCACTTATGGAATTGTATGTTTCCCGTTAAGGGAAGTGACTCCAAGGGGATTTGAACCCCTGTTACCGCCGTGAAAGGGCGGTGTCTTAACCACTTGACCATGGAGCCAATCTCTTTTGTTCAGGCTTCATGCCCTAACTCCCCCTGTTGGACTCGAACCAACGACACTGCGGTTAACAGCCGCATGCTCTACCGACTGAGCTAAGGAGGATCATGAAGGTTGTACCTTCAAAACTGCACACATGCTGACATTTTATGATGAATCTTTTGACCATGCGTTGTAGATAAGCGGTGCTGCGTCAGCGGTCATCTCATGACTCGCTCCGCTCGTCATTCGATGCCTTTTGCTTCGCAAATGTTCCGTCCAGTCTCTGTACATCCCTCCGTGAGCAAGCTCACTCTGGTCTGTCCATTTCCTGTCCGTCCCGCTTTCTTGCTTTTTGGTCAAGCCCTCGACCGATTAGTAGCAGTCAGCTCCATACATTACTGTACTTCCACCCCTGCCCTATCTAC
>CALWQP010000015.1 GCA_944383695.1 uncultured Mediterraneibacter sp. | reverse complement strand
CAAGTCCAGTAACTTCAAGTCTTTTGTGTGATTTTTTTAATCAAAAAAAATACTTCAAGTTGAAATTAAAATCCCCGGAATAAAAAAATTTCTATTAATCTCTTGCAAAAATATGTCAGCTCATATATAATGTAGACGATGATCATCTATGTAAATCATTCGTTCGGTATACCACATAACGGCAGTTATGTGGCTTTTTTATTTTCCCCCTATAGTACCAGCCCCAGGGCATCCATATGCCGCCGCGGTTCCCGATCCGTGGACATGGTATAGATCCTTGTGGTGTCTATACTGCTGTGCCCCAGGATGTCCGCCAGCCTGGCGATGTCCTTGTCGATCTTGTAGAAGCACCGGGCGAACAGGTGACGCAGGTTGTGAGGAAATACTTTCTGCCGGGCCACGCCTGCACCTTTACACAGGGATTTCATCATCTTCCAGATATTAGATCGGTCCAGGGGATTACCGTTTTTTGTAATGAATACCGGACCGGATTCGATGCCGTTTCTGCGGAGATAATCTTTGAGGGCTTTTCTTAATTTCCCCCCGATGAGGATGACCCGGGTCTTTCCTTTAAGCCGTATGACCGCCTCCCCTTTCTGCACTGCATCCGCCGTTATGAAGCGCAGTTCCGACACCCGGATTCCGGTGCCGCAGATCGTCTCCAGAATCATCAGAAGCCTCCGGTTCTCTGTGTTGCGCGCTGCTCTTAAAAGTCTCAGGTAGTCTGCTTTAGTCAGCTCTTTCTCCCGGGAGAGAAAGGGTCGTTTCTGTACTCTCAACCGCCGGACCCGAAGGTCTTCTCTTCCCAGAAAGCGGAAGAATCCGTTTAACGCCGCCAGTTTTGCATTCACAGTGGTGGCCAGGCACTTTTCCTGAAGGGCTTCCTTGTAGGCGAGAACCGCCTCTCTTGTGAGCATCCCTTCCCCGATATATTCCAGAAAACGGAAGATGTCTCTCCGGTACTGTCGGCGGGTAGCTGCGCTTCGCTCCTCCTGCTCCAGATATGTCATGTAGTCTCTTACACGTTCTTTCATGCGAATACCTCCTGTTTTTCTTTTTTCATATATTATCCCCGCTCGGGAAAATAAAAGTCAAAAACCCCGGAGATGCCGCTCCGGGGTTTTCAGATCGTGTACATATGACACTACAATATCACTTGCCTATTGCCAATATATCAGATGCATATAGTGAAGTCAATTTTTACCCTGTCCTTTTTACAGCTTCTTTACAAACAGTGTCCGGATCGCATTGAGCACTGCGATGATCATGACTCCCACATCCGCAAAAATAGCGAGCCACATGTTGGCGATACCGACTGCTCCGAGCGCGAGGAAGATTACCTTGATGCCGATAGCAAACCAGATGTTTTCATACACTATGCGGAGACATTTTCTCGAGATCCGGATTGCCTTGGATATCTTCAGCGGATCATCATCCATCAGAACGACATCTGCCGCTTCGATGGCTGCGTCCGATCCCATAGCTCCCATGGCGATACCGATATCCGCGCGGGAGAGCACCGGAGCGTCATTGATACCGTCTCCCACGAATGCCAGTTTCCCTTTACCGGTATTCTTTTTCAGCAGTTCTTCTACTTCGGATACCTTGTCAGCAGGTAATAGTTCTGCGTGTGTTTCGTCAATTCCCAAGTCTGCCGCCACATGTTCGGCCGCTTTTCTGGAATCGCCGGTGAGCATGACGATCTTCTCCACGCCTGCTTTCTTCAGTGCATGAATTGCCTCTTTTGCATGAGGCTTCTCAATGTCGGAGATCACGATATGTCCGGCATATCGTCCGTCTACCGCCATATGGATGATCGTTCCCGCATCATGACAGTCAATCCATTTGACCCCCA
Source organism: uncultured Mediterraneibacter sp. (assembly GCA_944383695.1). Classification (GTDB taxonomy): domain Bacteria; phylum Bacillota; class Clostridia; order Lachnospirales; family Lachnospiraceae; genus Mediterraneibacter. Next base: position 64,090 of record CALWQP010000015.1, on the reverse strand, counting down.
GTCTGTCCATCAGCTTTGAATTTCCTGCTGCCACATCGATGCCGTCTACTTTCGCTGTCACACCGTTTCCGCTGATTTCTTTAACCTCCGTTACCCGGCTTCGATCAATCTCCTTTCCGTATGCCCTCTGCAGGCTCTTGCTGATCGGATGGGAAGAGGCGCTCTCGGCCAGCGCCGCGTATTCCAAAAACCGCTCCTTGTCCATCTCGTTATGGTGCACCTCATTTACCTCGAATACACCCTGTGTCAATGTACCTGTCTTATCAAATACGACACATTTTATCTGAGATAATGTTTCCAGATAATTGGAACCTTTCACAAGCACTCCCGAATTGCTCGCCCCGCCGATTCCCGCGAAGAAGCTTAAGGGAATACTGATCACCAGTGCACATGGACAGCTGATGACAAGAAATGTAAGCGCGCGGTAGATCCAGGTGTCCCACTCTGCCGGAATCCCCATACCGAACATCCGCACAAGCGGAGGAAGAATTGCGAGCGCGATGGCACTGTAAACAACTGTCGGGGTATAAACCCGTGCAAATTTGGTAATAAAGTCTTCGGATTTTGATTTTCTGGAACTTGCGTTTTCCACCAGATCCAGGATCTTTGACACCGTGGACTCCCCGAACTCTTTCGTGGTCCGTATCTTTAGAACTCCGGTCATATTGATGCATCCGCTGATAATCTCGTCCCCCTCCTGTGCATCTCTGGGCAGGCTCTCCCCTGTTAGCGCGCTTGTGTTAAGGGTGGACGTTCCTTCCGTTACAATACCATCGATGGGGACTTTCTCACCCGGCTGCACCACGATCACAGAGCCAATCTCCACTTCATCCGGATCGATCTGTTCAAGTTTTCCGTCTGTTTCGATATTTGCATAATCCGGACGGATATCCATCAGATCACTGATATTCCTGCGGCTTTTCCCTACCGCGTAGCTCTGAAACCACTCTCCGATCTGATAGAACAGCATAACAGCGATCGCCTCTACATAATCCCCGGCTTCATGATTAACCACTTCGTTGTATATCGCAATCGCAATTGCACCGATCGTGGCGATCGACATCAGGAGGCTCTCGTCAAATGGCTGGCGGTTCCTGATTCCTTTAAATGCCTTGATCAGAATGTCATAGCCAATCACCAGATATGGGATCAGATAGAGGATAAACCTCAGCAGTCCGCCTAATGGCAGAAAATTAAATCCTATCAGCAGCGCCGCAGCAGCCAGAATCCTGATCAACATTTTTTTCTGTTTCTTTGTCATAAGCTCATTCCTTCCGTTTGCTCATTTTTACAATTAAATATGTGCTTAATTGTTTACTTGTATTTCATATTTAATCCCGGGATCTAACGCGATCCCGGGGAAATGTTCTGTCTTTTCCGGAATAATTACCGGAACATTTATCATATACCAGAAAATCTATCCTACAGAAAGATCTCGCAGTCATCTTCTACCCTTTTGCAGTTTTTCCTTACCTCCTGCATGACTGTCTTTGCATCCTGACCCTCTTCAAATTCCACATTCATCTTTAAGGTCATGAAGTTTACGACCGCATCTTTTACGCCTGCCGTCTCCTTTGCGGCCTGTTCCATTTTATTTGCACAGTTTGCACAGTCCACGTCGATCTTATAGCTCTTTTTCATATCATTCTCTCCTTATTTTCTACCGGTATCCGGCGTTATATGTTTTCGATTAAACAATTATTTAATTGTTGACTATAATGTAATCCAGATTGTATAATAAGTCAATAGAAAGACCGAGCATTTTTCCATTTGGGCGAAAAAAATTCCCAATTGGAGCAATCTGCCTGAAACAACGCTAAGAATCGTACATCAAACGCAAAGGAGGGTCCTGCATGGATAACAAGAAGCTGCCCCATGACCATGGCTATCATAATGAAGAAGAGATCATGAAAAACATGCCCGGCGAGGATGAGATCGCCGGTGTGTCTGAAGCGATGAAGCAGCTTGGAGACCCAAGCAGGCTGCGTATTTTCTGGCTTTTGTGCCACTGCGAAGAATGCGTGCTCAATATTGCTGCCATTGTCAATATGACAAGCCCGGCTGTGTCCCACCATCTCCGCCTTTTAAAGAGCAGCGGGCTGATCGTGAGCAGGCGCGAGGGAAAAGAAATGTACTATCGGACCGCGGATACAGAGCTTGCCCGGGTACTGCACCACACAATCGAAAAGCTGGGACGGGTCACCTGCCCCGAACAGCACGCCTGATTTTTCGATGAACTATATGTTCTTCCATGATAAGTTTTTATGAAACGGAGGTTTTCCTATGGAGAAAGATCCTTCCTGTGGGATCCGGGAGCATCTGCGCGATGTCCCGTCGGGGAAATTCCTGATGATACGCCACCCTCTTTCCGGGGATGTCTGTATCAGGGACTTCTCTGACGCTGCCCTTCCCGCTGACACAAAATTAAAAACTGAAACCTATATGCTGTATCCGGGAATCGAACTTTCCTATAATTATTTTCTCGGCGACCGGTTCCGCTTTCACCACGATCACAAAAATTGTGTCCTCTCCATCGATCACTGCTGCCATGGACGTATCGGCTGGAAAATGAAAGGCGGTCTGAGCCTGTATTTCGGAAGCGGCGATCTGTCTTTCCACGCCACGGATAAGTGCGCGGACTCCGAGATCACTTTGCCACTTGGCTATTATGAAGGGCTGACTATTTCCCTCGATCTCTCCGTCCTGAAGGACACCCTGCCCGAGCCGCTCAGCGATGCGGAATTAGACGTCTGCGCCCTGTGCCGCTCCTTCTGCGGGACAAAAGAGACTGCCGCCCTGCCTGCCAGCTCGCGGATCGGTCATATTTTCTCAGAGGTATACGTTTTGCCCGAAAAAATGAAACGCCCTTATCTCAAGCTGAAATGCCAGGAGCTGCTGCTCTTTCTGAGCATGACCGGACCGGCGGAAAATACAGTGTTTAACTCCTTCCACTCTGAACAGGCCGACACCATACGCCGGATCCATGACGTGATAACATCTGACCTGAAAAAACGGCATACCATCGAGGAGCTATCTCGCCAGTACCTGATCAATACAGCCGCGCTCAAAAGCGTCTTCAAATCCGTCTACGGGATGCCTGTCGCGTCATACATGAAGCAGTACCGGATCATGAAAGCGGCGGAGCTTCTTCGCAATACTGATCAGAGTATATCATCTGTCGCCTCAGAGGTGGGTTATGAGAGCCAGAGCAAATTTTCGGCTGCCTTTAAGGACATCATGAAAATACTGCCCACGGATTACCGAAGGCAGTATCTCTGAATGTCCGCTCTATTCTGTTTATCTCCTGCGTTTCCGCCCGGAAGAATACGGATCCGCTCCCGCGGCATATCGGTCCCGGCGCGCTCCGGAAGGATGCCGGGTTCCGGAATACCTGCGGGTATAGTTCCCGGTATATTTATGCGCCGTCCTTCCATTCCGGCGTCTCCTTGCCATCGCCATACGGCGTCTTCTTTTCTTTACAAGGGCATATCTGACCGCCGCGCAGAAAAAGACCGCCAGTACCACAATTGCAGCTCCCAAGCCGATCAGGATTTTTACCACAAGAGGAAGCCCGGTTTCCACCTGCGCCGGTTCATCTGCCGGAAGGCTGTCTTTTTTCACTATCTGGGGAGTGATATCATACCCTGTCTGCTCCTTTACATATTCTGGCGTCAGGGTCACTTCCGCGCTTCCCACGTTCTGCCCTTCGTAAAAGTAGGTAACTTTCCCCGTTCCCTCCATTTTATCCGTAATTGTTATCTCACTCTCAAGCGATGAAAAATCAATACCCGCAGGCAGCACCACATAGGCTGCATCGTCTTCATAAGCGCTTACCCCCTCAGCTTTAGGCTGTCCATGCAGGGACACCTTGGAAAAATTGGAAAACGCATAATCAAACATTGCCCTTGTATCCACATATACATCTCCATCGTCTTGAAGCAAGACTGCCACAAGCTGCATATTTCCGTTGTCAGCCATTGTGACCAGCGTTGTCCTGGACTGATCCGTATATCCCGTCTTCCCGCCGGTACAATACTCGTAGTAATAGTACCCGCCCTCCCACAGCATCTTATGATTCTGCTGAAACGTACGCGATTCTCCTACAAGATTCGTCGGTCCGATTGTATAATTCAATGCCTGCATGACCGTACGGAATTCCTCGAACTGATAGACAGCGGACGCGATCAGCGCCATATCATGGGCTGTCGTATAATGCTGCTCATTGTGGAGCCCGTTTGCATTCGTCCAGTGTGAGCCGGTACACCCTAGCTGCGCAGCACGGTCATTCATTTCCTGGATAAATGTATTATAGTCCCCACCCATCAGCTTTCCTACGCTCTCCGCAATAGCATAGGAAACCTCATTTGCAGAAGCCAGCAGCATTCCGTATAAGGCGTCGTTCATACTCAGTATCTCCCCTGGCGTCATCCCGATACTGGCGTCTCCATACTCAAGAAAAGACACGCTGTCCTCAGAAAAATACACCTCATCGTTCAGCTTCGAATTCTCCAGCGCCACCAGCGCTGTCAGAATCTTTGTAATACTTGCCGGATAATGCCGGTCATCCACCTTCTTGCCATAGAGCACCGCCCCGCTGTTCATATCCATTACGATGGCCGAACCGCCATACACATGCGGTCCCTGAGGCCAGCCCTGGATATTGTTCGTATCCGGCACGATATCATAGGACGCCTGCAGGGCTTCTTCAAAAGCCGTTGTTTCATCCGCCAGTACGTTCCCCGCCAGTATGACCGTCATAATCCCGGTCAGAACCGCGGCTGCGGCGCGCTTTATATAGTTTCTCATCTCATCCTCCGATTGCTGTCTGATGTCGCGTCATAAACTTTTATTATTATAGATGATTGTTCCGGACGTTGCAAGATATAGAAAAGGGGCCGTCGGATAATACCGACTTTTGCCCCCTGACACTTAAGGAGGAGACACTCCCGTAAAATTCAGTCTTTCTCAAAGCTTTGAATCTCTGCGGGAGCGTCTCCTTCTCTTATCAGGTCTTATTTTAGGACGCGAAAACCCCTTGTTTGGCTTCGAAGAAAGCGCCCTCTTGTCTAAGCTGTTTTCTGCTCCTTTTCCTCTTCATATTTCTCGATTTCATGGTGTAGGAATCGGTGGTATTTCATGATATCTCTTCCAATTGCATACAGCATGAATTTTTTATATACCCAGTCAGCTTTTTCCCTTTAAACTCATAAAAAGCGTCCCGCTTAGGTTTCTGCTCTTTGGTCAGCCAAATAAAGGCAAGGACTCTTTCACACAGCTCCACAATACGGTCAACAAATCTTTCCCCGCCTGCGGTTTCCTGTCCGTGTGCGTCTGTATGAAACAACGCCAGTATACCGGGGAGAGATGTCCCTTGTACACTGACGCTGTTATTGTACCATGCATTCGCGCATGTTTCAAATTCTTTTCAGAGGAGTTCTTCCCTATTTATTTTCAGAGGATTACCTCCTTTATTAATTATTAATCTGTTCTTTTCCTCTTAAGCGCCATAACTGCCAAAGCGCTTATCACAAGGCATCCCATCCATGGCGCAAAGTCCGATGGATCACCGGTCTTTACTGCTGTACCAGCATTCACAGCAGGATCTGTGCCGCTTCCGGTTTGGTCCTGAGTATTCACTCTTTCAAACCGCGCCTCGATCACAAGATCTGATGTTACCGGCTGGGTAAAGTCGTATACCGTGTTTCCCACATACCAGCCAAGGAATCGGTATCCCGGCTGCACCGGGTCTACCGGACGTGCAACGGTGGAGCCTGCCGCAACCTGTACTGTGGTGCCATTGATCGTTACGTTATAGTATGTGGTCCCTGGCGCCACTGCCTCGTACACCGGCTCAATCTGGGTGTTTGCCGTCGGCACGAAGGTATAGGAAAGCTGGTCATAAACGATCGCGCCGTTTACCATCCAGCCAAGGAAGTTATACCCTTCCCTGGCCGGGGCTGTCACAGTCACCTGGCCGTTGGCATCCATCTGCCCCACAGTCACCTGCACTTCTCCTGGCGTTACGGCTGTCACTGTATACTGGGTAAATCTGGACTCCACGTCCATGCTGCCTGTGACCGGCTGTGTAAAGTCAACTGCCGTATCTGTTCCTGCAAGGTAGAACCCGTCAAAGCTGTGTCCTGGCTTTGCAGGGGTCTCAACTGTAAGAACCTCTCCTTCATTGACCGTGTAGACGGTTCCGTCGATGGTCACAGTATATGTTGTCGGTTCCGGAGCAGGTGTCTCGAGCACTTTGTGGACCATAAATTCCGCTGCGGAAGCAAATGCCCTGTCTCCCTGTGCAGCGCCGTTATGAGCCACGAACTTCAGATACTGTGCTTCCACTGAGTCGAATCTGACTGACTTCTGGGAAGCATCCTGTACCCAGGTCTGATTCTCCGCAAGGGGAACCCACTCGTCCTGCTCTGCTGTCTTATAATACAGTGAGTACTCGGTGATAATCCCATTTGTTCCGGTCTGCCGTGGCAGGTATGAGAACTTGTTGATCGTATATACATCGTTCATGTTGATCTCAACAGTCGCCGGCAAAGCCTGGTACGGAGTATAATTGGTGTGCCAGAATGTTGACGTATCCCCGTCAAAGGCAAGCCTTACAGGTCCTTCACTGCCTGCGAGCGGGTTTTCATTATCACTGTACACCTCAAAGCTGGCGCTGTCAATTATCGTTTCATCCACATATGCGCCGGATAACACCTCCACATTATCGATAACCGCCGCAATCGCATTGGTCTTGGAGCCGATGCGCTGAAGCGGCAATAGTAGCGTGGCGATCGTTATGTTTTCTTTTCTGATCTCGCCGTCGGTCTGTCTGTTCCGGTATACACCTGCTGCAGCATAGGATTCGCCGTCCACAAACAGTGTTGTCTTTGTCCCTTCCGTGGAAATCGCAAGGTGTACCTTCTCGCCAACCGGAATGGTGTAGTCAAAGTAATAATCGTAAAGCTCTCTCCTGAAGCCCAGCCTTCCGTCATCCATGATACGGATGTCGTGGACATAATCGCCATTGTTTCCTTCATTGTCCGCCTCGAACAGGATGTCTCCCGCCTCGGGGGCACTTTCCAAAGTGATATCAAACTCAAGGGTATTGCCTGATGCCAGCTTATCAATCGGCGTTGTCACATAGCTTTCTCCTCCTTTGAGGTTCAGGCTTCCTCCCGTGATCTCTGCGTTAACAGGGGTCTTCAGGTCCCTTCCGCTGCCGGAAGAATCTGTGGCATCGTCAAACTCATAAGATAAATACTTGCCGTCCGCATCCGCCTCTGCTTTGTGATACGGATTGCTGTTGGCCGCATCGCCCAACTGGCTGGTAACTGACCGCATGTCCGCATAGGACAGATCCGCACCCTCTCCCCAGTTCTTGCTTGCCATGGTAGGAACAGCATCTGCAAAACGGTCGTAGATATCGATCTCTGAGATTCCGTTTGCTCTTGTGTCAACACTGTCATTCCAGATGGCGTAGGTACTTCCGAGCATCTGCTCAGAACCTGCCGGGATCACTGTTCCGCCGAAGTTGTTCGGTGTCCAGTTATTATATAAACTCTGGGTGTTCAGATAGTCATAGTAGTAACCTGCCGATGGTACCATGTACAGGCTTCCATCGATCGTATTGATAAGTTCAAATCCTGCCCTGTACATATCCTGGGGGATCGCCCATGTCGTATTCCACACATTCATCTGCACGCCCTCACTACGAACAGGGGCATCTCCCGGCATCTGAGAAAGGCTTCCCCACAGGCGCACTGTATAGCCTTTGCTCTGCACATATTCAATGAGGTCGTCAGAGAATATCCTAAAACGGTTCTTATCTCCGTAATACTCGTCTGTTCCAATATGAACTGTCATGGTCTGATCAAACATATCCTCTGTCAGGTATTCATCCCACAGGCTTTTTACAAAAGCAAGGCTGCCATCGTATTTCTCTGTGGAGAGGTCAAACTGCTCTCCCGCTCTGTTTGCCGCGCCTGAAATGACATTTTGCAGCATCAGATCCGGGCGCACCTTTGTAAAAGCCCCGGAATGTCCCGGAGTGTCAAACTCGGGTGTGATGTTCACGCCCATGCTCCGGCATTCCAAGATAAAGGAGCGGAACTCCTCCTTTGTATAATATAAATCTTTGTTTGTCAGGTCTGCCTTGTTAAGCCCTTCGTTTCCTCCCTCCACAATGTCCGACTCCAGGCGGAACCCTGTGTATGCCAGATCTCTTGCAGTAGCGGCTGACGCATAATCCTCATAGAAGATCAGGTTATCATTGAGATGAACATGGAACTCGTTCATCTTGTAATATGCCATCTCCTTCACAATGTTCTCCAGTGTTTCCATGGAGATCGGTTTACGCGCTACATCAAGCATGAAGCCGCGCACTTCGTATTTGGGATAATCCCTGGCAGTGCCTTTTGGCATTGTGCCATTATTTAATTCTGCGATCTGGAGTATGGAGCGTGTCGCCCAGTAAGCACCGGTCTGCGCCTCCGCCTTCACGGTCACATGATCGCCAATATCCATGATGTAGCCTTCTTCCCCGAGACCGCTTGCGCTCTCTGTTACAAAGTAAATGTCGCCGGTCTGCGGGTCATCTCCGGTCTCCACTGTCATCTCCGTGCCCAGCTCTGCCGCATAATCCTCTTTCAGAGCCTGAGCCGCGGTCAGGAAATCTGATGCAGAGGCGGATACAAGAATCCTACCTCCCACAGTAAAGTTTCCTACTTCTGTTCCGCCGTACCACTCGGCAAGTTCGGGGATTACGGTTGGTTTCTCGTTTGTCCCGGGATCACTGTGCTGTCCCGGTATGGTAACCGTGTGCTCCGCAGTGCCTTCCGCTGATTCGCCGTCCTTTGTCACTTTATAGATGCCCTTGACCGTCGTCTGTGTCAGCGGTTTGTAGATACCGCCGTCCTTTCCCACGATCTGTTCATAATCCGCAAGAAATTCTACGGTAAATCCATCCGGTGTCTCCGGGATTACAAGCGCGGTCCCCTCATCATTTGCGACCGGAGCGCTCAGAAGATCTGCCACCTCCTGTACTGTGGAGTCCGCAGATATAGAACCGGGATCTGTGGCATATGCCTCAAATTCCTTGACAGATACATTCCACCAGCTTGACACTGCCTCGTTATATCCGGTCACGTTCAGCCGGAGCTTCTTTGCCCACACAGGAGCTTCCAGGGAGATTACCTGCTGTGTGTCTGTGATCTGCCGGCTGTTTGTATAGACTGTGTGAAAGTCTCCGCTGTCACTGGAGCTTACATCTATGGTATAGTTGATGATGTTTGTCTTTTCCCAGTTGATCTTGAAATACTGGACGCGCTGTGACGCGGGCAGAGTGACTGTCAGCGTGCGTGCTGTCGTCCCATTCCCAGAATTATTTGTTGCCCAGCGGGTGGTCATATCGCCGTCAATGGCTTTGGCGGCGTTCTGGCTTCCCGGGTTGCCTGAAGTTTCCTCAAAGTCGCTGGCTTCTGCCGTTCCTTCCAGACAATAGTTCTCGCTAGGAACCAGATCGAATGGGATTTCATCCTCATAAATCTGGAACTCATAAACAGACACCGACTGCCAGTTCCCGGGATTCAGATCATATCCGTCCACATAGAGGCGCACATACCGCGCCTCCACCGGTTCTGCAAGGTGGATGTTCTCATTGATATCTGAAATCTGTCCGCTTCCCTCTTTTTCATAAATGTCTTTCCAGTCTGCTGCTCCGCTTCCGCCTGTCGCAGAAATCTGGATCTTATAGCTTGTGATATTGGTGCGCTCCCATGCGATCACAAAGGACTGGAACGTTTTTACTGAGCCAAGATCCACCTCCAGCCACTGTGCTGCGCTGTCGCTGTGTGTATTTGTTGCCCAGCGGGACTGAGGTTTTTGCTCCTCCCTGTTGACGATCCCATCGATTGCTTTGTCCGCAGTATAATCTGCTGTCTCTGCTTCGCTGGCTCTGGCCGTTGCACCGATCGCCAGATTCTCGGGTTGTGCCGCCTCCACCTTTGACGGTGATGTCGGCAGTGCGATACCGATTATCATGGCGGCTACAAGCGCCCATGCGCCTATACGCCGCAGCCTCTTTCCTTGTTCTCTCATTTTCAATCCCCCGCTTTATTTTTATTCTTTCTGATGATCAGCACTGCTCCAGATGCGCCAAATGCTGCTACCAGTATAGAAACCCAGATCATAATACCAGATGAATCGCCTGTGGGGACCGCGCTGTTTGCACTGTCCGTCTTGTCTCCTGATGTTGTCCCGGAGTGTCCGGCATTTCCGGTGCCTGTCTGGGACGTGCTCGCTGTGGGCAAAAGAAGATTTCTTGCGGCCAGCACTGACTGGGTCGCGGCATCAATCTCAGCCTGAGTCGCACCGGGATTCGCATACACTGCCGCAGCAGCGTTCACTGCCGCCTGATATGCCGCCAATGACTGTGATGTATACCGCCCGCCCTGTGTAAGGACTATATTTGCCTCGGACAGTGTTATCCCCAGCCGTGTTTTGTCCGTTGTCTCCGGAGTCGGAGTTACGGTTTCCTCCGTAAATGTGACTGCGATCGTGCAGTTGCCCGTCACGTTCTCAAACAAGTACTCTGTAACAGCCCCTATGCTTGCTCCGTTTACAAGAACATCGCTCACAGCATATCCTGAATCAGGTGTGATGGTGATTATCTGACTTCCCCCGCTCTGTATGCTGACTATGCCGGAGGGGGCCACTGTACCGCCTGCATTGGCTGTGACCGTAATGGTAAATGTATCGGTCGGAGTTTCGATTGGCTCCAGGCTGTCAATGGCTGTCTGAAGCGCTGCAATCTGCTCTGTAACCTGAGTTTCTGTTGCGCCCGGGTCCTCAAACACTGACTGTGCCGCTGCTATAGCTGTCCGCAGGACTTCCAGTGATTCCGGAGTATGTGTATCCGCCATCCCTTCCAGAGCTTCTGCTTCTCTGATCAGCTGCTCCAGAGCGCTCTTATCCACAGTGGGACCGGTCTGCTCAACTAAGCGGATCTCAAACTTGTCAAGCTGAGGTGAGTTGCCCGAAGGTCCTGTAAATATCCACATACCGTTCCCGGTTTCCGTAACTGTCACATTGAATGTCGACGTCCTTGTCTGGGAAGCGCTGTCATGTCCTGCCTGTGCAGTTCCCGCAGTGATCATATCCTCCGGGTCGCTGTTCCACGAGAGAAAATTGTTGTTTGAGCCGCTTCTATATGTGACGGTCACTTCATAGATACCCGCCTGAGCAGTAAAGGGAAGGCTGATCGTATCACCGGTATTTAAAGAATTTACAAACTTTCCTCCGCTTGCCCATGTCCCTTCTGCGACCTCGAGTTTCCATCTCTCATCCGCTGCGCCGGTATTGTTCAAAATAAAGTGCTCTGCTTCCAGTGTAACCGCTTCCGTTCCGGTAGGAAACGGGAATCGGTTTGCCTGTGTATAATTTTTTAATAAGAAGGTTGCTTCTATCGTGACATTATTGCTGATGTCGGATATCGTGTAGCTGGTCTGCGGTCCCACAGACACACCGTTTACTTTCACGTCTACGATTTCGTATCCGTCTTCCGGCGTAATCTCGTAGGTTATGCTATCCCCTTCTGAGAGAATTGTATCTCCCGGATTGCTAATTGCCCCGCCCGCTCCGGCACTTGCGCTTGCTGTATACTCTGCAAGGCTTATGTCAGCAGGAGTGATCTCAAAGTAGTCGATCTGCGGTGAATTTCCAGATGGAGCGGTAAACACCAGCATTCCGGGTCCGGTCTCGTTTACTTCCATTATAAACGTTCTGCTGTGTGTTGAATTTGTGTTTGCCGCTCCCGCAGACTGGGTGTTTGCCGTGATATTTCCTCCCGGCTCACTGCTCCACGAAAGGGCGTTGTTATTTGAGCCGCTCCTGTAATAAACTGTTACGTTGTAGGTACCCGCTTTTTCGGCTGTATAATAATATTTGATAACATCGCCATTGTTCAGCGCATTGATATACTTCCCATTGCTCGCCCAGTCTCCGCTTGAAACGCCAAGTGGCCACGGTCCCCTGCCATTGTTGCTCGGGTCATCCTCAAGGACTGAGGCAAACTCTGCTTCCAGCACAGCTGAGCTTCCGTTCCTCCACGGGAATACAAACGGGTCTTCTTCCGTGTATCTCTCTCTTGCCGTAAGGCTTTCAAGAGCATCTCTGAGATTTGCAGTCGCCTGTGTGATCTGCTCCAGTGTGGCGTTTTCATCTCCCGCAACAGCTTTTCCGGCTGCCAGCGCAGACATGGCCGCTTGCCAGCCACTGACATACCAGTCCGGCTTCCGGGATTCCGCATCTTCTATCAGGCTGTTTAACGCTTCCGCAGTACTGGACTCTGTGTCAATGATCGTAACTCTTGCATTATCGTTAAAGCCGAGCACTGCGCCCCCTGTGGGATCTGTCAGTGTGACGGTAAAATACAGGTCTCCCGTTATGTTCGTATTTCTCTGGGTACTGATCGTAGCTGTTTTTGTCGTCTCTCCCGCGGCAAAAGTAATCCTTGTCTGCTGATCAGGATCCATGTCTCCCTGGACAGCGCTCCCCGGTTCGTTACTCACGAGAACGCTAACTTCCCCGGCGCTTCCTCCCACACGGTTGACCGTAATCTGCATATTAGATTCTTCATTCATCGTGTAAGACGACTGTTCAATCTCAAACATGCCTGCGCCGCCATTATTTAAAACTGCCGCTGCTTCCACTCCGATGGCTTTATTCTCAACGACCAACCGCAAAGTATGGGCACTGTCAGAAAGCGTGTCCGACGCAAAGATTACCTGCCCGAGGGAACGTGTGTCTGCATGAGTGTCAATGGTCCCAACCGGGGTGTCGTCGATATAAATCCGGGCAGTTCCATGGTTGGGATCCTTTGTTCCGAGCAGATATATCTGCGTTCCCGTAAAATGCACGGTAAACTCTGCACTCGGATTTGCCCACATATTTGTATTGTTAATATATTCGATCCCTGTCTGCTGTTTCCACGTTCCATCCGTGTAGGAAAAATAAGAGCCGTCCGTAGTTGCTTTATCCGTGTTGTCGATTAGCTCCAGATCGACCGGAACCCCGCCAGAGAGTTCAAACCCCTCACTGGCTTTATAAACGCCGATCTCACTGATCATCGGAACTTTTCCTTCCGGTGTGGAAACTGTTATTTTAATCTGTGAAGCCCTAACAGCGCCTGTGCGGATCAGTCTTTTGGCACCAATCGTTTCGCCGGTATCCAGTGTCTGCCATGCCCCGGAATTTCCGTTTCTGTACTCCACAGTATATTCATTGATCCTTTGACCATGCTGAATCGCTTCCTCAATGGAGACAACATCAAACAGCCGAGTCCTTCCAAGGTCGATCAAAAGACTTCCTCTGTTCGTTTCATCCTCTGTGCTCCAATATGTCAGATCGTTCCCATCCACTGTTGTCCCGGGAGCATATGTAAGGTCACTGCCCCTCACGTTGGACGCCTGCACAGAGGAACCAGTGTCTGCTGCCATATTAGTCCGGAATGTATCCTCAATGTTCTGTCCGAACTCTTCTACCCTCTTAAGAATTTCTTCGTCCACCGTTCCCTGATTATTTGGCGGTACATTGAGAAGGAGCGGCGAGTTGTGCCCCACGGAATTAAAATACATATTCCCGAGCGCTTCTATGGTCTTTGGTGTCTTTTTGGAGTTTCCCCAGAACCATCCGGATGTGATGCGCGCATCTGCTTCAGGAACTGTCCACTGGTTTCCTTCTTCAAATCCCACTGTTACGCGTTTCCCATTTTCGGTAATTTGATTGCTGTTTATGGTGTTATTCGCATAGTTAACAGTGGATTTTGACCATGTATTTTTTCCTGCTATGCCGTCCTCATTTCCGATCCAGCGCACAGTCGTATATGCCTCAGCGCCAAACAGCATACAGTCTGCAGGATATCCCGCTTCCACACCTTCATGCTTCTGGATCGTGTTGAACCATCTCTCAAAGTCATAATTCTGTGCGCTGGCACCGCTGCCTTTCGCACCATCCATCCACACTTCCACAAAGTGTCCATTATTCCCATATTTGGGGTTTCCAAGTATTTCCTCAAGCTGATTATTGTAATAATCATTATAATCATGCACATCTCTTTCTTCTACGTCATCCCATGTCAGACCGTCAAGCGGCTGTCCATTTGATTTTAGCAGGCTGTTTCCAGCTTCGTCATAATATCCGTAACTTTCATCATGGATATCCCATGGGGACAGGTAAAGCCCCATCTCCAGACCATATTCTGTACATGCCGCAGAGATCTCGGCGAGAATATCCTTCTGTCCTTCTGCGTTCTGATAGCTGGTGGCAGCAACATCATACTCTGTATACTCACTGTCCCAGATGCAGAAACCGTCATGATGTTTTGCCGTGACAATTACTTTCTTAAACCCTGCATCATGCAGCGCTTTTACAAGAGTGTTTTCATCAAAGTCCTTCTCCAGTGTGAAAATATCATCCGGCGCTCTGTCCCCATAATTCTCGCCCCACTCAATATTGTTAAAGGTATTGGGACCAAAGTGGACAAATGCCGCAAGCTCTTCTTTCTGATAGTCGAACTGATTCTTGTTTGGCACGACTTTATCCGGTGCTGGAGCTTCTGTGTTATTATCACTCAGCGCTTCATCACTGATCCATATTTCATCCGCTGCATAGACCTGCGCCCCAGTCCCAGCAAAGGACGGAATGATGACAGCCCCGGCCATAAGCAATGCGAGCCCTTTTGCCTTTTTTCTCATTCCAATATTTCTCCTTTCTCATCTCAAATCTCTTTCCCTGTGTGCTTTTTGTACATCAGCAGGACAGAAGATTTCCTCTGTCCTGCTCCATGATATTAGCGTGTTGGTCTCTTTCTCCACAAAAATGTGATGATCGCCGCAACACCGGCAAATATAGCGGACGCTGTTAACAGCGCTACCTTTGCCGTGTCTCCTGTTTCCACAGCCTGACTTACGCTCTGACTTGCATTTGCGGGTGGATCCGTCGGTGTTACAGGTGTGGATGTTCCTGGATTTGTGCCTCCTGTGTTTGCCGCCGTGGAAATATTTATTGTAGCTGATGCGCCTCCGTAAGTTACCCTGATGGATGTGTCGGAAGCTGTCAGCGGTGTTCCAAGGGGAGGATCGAATGTAAATCCACTTGCGGTCGCTGCCGAGTAAACGACTGTTCTTGTTGTGCCGTCCGCATAGGTCAGCGTGAGTGTGAGCCCTGTCGGATCGAATGTTTCACCTGCTGTGTATGATGTTTTTACAGGCTGTGCTGATACAGTCGTATTTGTCACCGGCTGTTCCGGGTCAGGAGTAGCCGTATCATTTACCCGAATCGTAAACTGTGTCGTCATTCCTGCGTATGTGACTGTAACTGCTGTGCCCTCATGTGCGGTCGTAAGCACAGTGCTCAAGTTCGGAGAGAAGTCGAACGCTGTCTCATTTCCTGTATATGCGACTTCTTGTATGGTTCCGTCATCGTATGTCAATTCTAGCACAAGTCCCGAAGGGTCAAGTGTTTCGCCTTCTGTATAGTTCGTCCTACATGGCACCTTTATGGAAATGCTCTCCAGCGCCGGATCTCTCAATGTGATGGTAAAGTCTGCACTAACGCTTCCTGTATATCCATATTGTCCCAGCCCTGTAATCGTTGCCGTTGCGGTTCCTGTACTTGTGTTGTTTTCATACGTTATCGTGTAGTCCACACCATATCTGAGAACCGCATCACCAAGTGTTACGGTGATTTCGTCTGCTGTCAGTATTACCGGATGGTCTCCATCAACGATAGACACTTCCTTATTGGGAATCGACACTGCCGCTTTACTGATATCTGTCAGGTTCTCCGCAAGTCTTATTCGCACCTCTGCAGCCGTCATGAACTGATTCGCCTGATTGCCTGCTCCATATGTCGTAACGCCTGTTAATCTGATATGCTGCGCTTGTATCGGGCTAAATTCTGCCAGCTTCCAGCCCTCTGTATTGCTCCATTCGCCTTCGGCCACAGTGGTCCATTCTGTTCCGTTCAGACTCACTTCGATCTTGTACTGCCCCACACGCCCATTGGCTTGACCGCCTCTGGAATAGTAACGATATCCGTCGATTGTCTGCGTCTCATTCAAAGTCAATGTAAGCCAGCGGTTTTCTAGTGGGGTTGCTCCCGGATAATTTGTATGCCACCATGTACCCATTTTTCCATCGATTGCCCAGTCTGCTGTACCATCTGTTGAGGATGTGCCCTCATATTGACTCCCCGCCTGGGCTGCCATCTGTGTATAGTCATAATCTCTGCTGTCGTCTTCCGCACTTCCGGCATTAGACAAATCTGCTCCAAGGTTGATCACAAATGTATTTCTCTTACTGTGATCTTCTGACTCGATGATCAATGTCGCCACATTATTATACGGCGGGATGTAAGTTACGGCTGCATTGTCTGCCGGTTCGTAGTCCACACTGTCGATCACCGTTGCTTCTGTATTGAAAACCCCTGCTTCCAGATTGCTTTCACTGACAGTCAGGCCGTTCACATTTAATGCTGTAAGCGCTGCCGTTGAATTTGTTGTGTACGTTCCTGTCCATTCGTTGATCTGAACCTCTGTGATCCCGGTACATGGAACCGTGTTGCCTGTTTGCTTTGCATTTACTACACGAAGTTTTATATATGTAGCTGTTGTCGGAGCAAATGAATAAGTATATGCTTTTACTCTGGTCGGGCTTTCACTTGATGCGATCGTTTCCGTTGCATCCAGCTTCACCCAGCTTTCATCATCACCAGTCTCTGAGATGTAGAGTTCTGTTGTTCCGGCAGATGGGAACGTCATAGAAGAGTTATCTCTTGCAAAATAAACGATAATTTGCCCAATCCTCTGCTGTGTATCAAAGCTGAATGTGATCTCCGATTCAGGATCAGTTGTCCTACTTCCCCAGTTGCTCCACACACTTGGGTTTGCCCCGCCGCTCATGTTATCGCTGATTCCCAGACTTCCATCCTTGATCGCGTCAAGTGTATCAGATTGCTGTTCCTGCGGTACGTCCTGACTTAAGTGGGCGCTGCCGGCCACATTGCTTCCGATAGTAACTGTCTGTTCCTGGACGCGAATGCTGGCGGAAACTTCAATATCCTTGCCAAGCACATTTGCCACTCCATTTACAGTTACCACGCCCTCGGTTTCATAGCTTCCCTCTGGTTCGTCCCATGCCACCGGGAAGGACGCACTGATAACATCGCCGTTTTGAAGGACAGCCGGTCTCGAGTCAGGCAGTACCGGAGGCTGTCCCACTGGTACTGTGGTGGAGTAATTAAGCAACGCAGCTACTTCATCGATCATATTGACTGTTACGGAAAGCTTATCTCCTTCTGCCGTTGTCCCGGTTACCAGAAAAGCTCCGGTCTGCATGGTCAGCTCTTCCGGGATGCTTTCCCAAGTAACTCCCACGTCTTTTGTAGTTCCGTCAGAGTATGCCGCTTTTACTATTGCCGGAAGCTGTGGCATATTTCCAGTCTTTACATAGTAGAATCTGGACAACTCATAGTAATTTAATGTCACTCTCCCTGATTCGTCTGACACTGGTGTTGTGCGGATCTCTACTGTTGAAGGCTCCAGCCCCTCCGCACTTGCAGTTACTTTAATCCTTCCGGCATTTTTTGTAGACTGAACGATGGCAAGTACTTTTCCACTGAATGCGTTTCTGTTATCGTCCTGATAGGACTGATGGTCATCCTGCCTGCCGTTGTCAACTCCGACCAGTTTCCCTTCGCCTTCTACCTCGAACTTCACATTGTTGACAGCATCGGGAACGGTATTCCCATTTTCATCTGTTACATCAACTGTGATATAAGTCAGGTCAGCACCGTCCGCAGAGATTTCGCTGCGGTCTGCGGATGCAGACAATTTCTTTTCATCGCCTGTGGTCGTGACATAGGAGCGCCCTTCTGTGTCTGCGATTTTAGTATACCCGTTCTCTGTTTTATCATATGCAACAGCTTCTATCGTTCCAGCCTCATATGTGACGTTCCATGTAAAGTACAGGTTCTTATGAGCTTCTGTATTAGCATCTTCTCCCTCGTAAAATTTATAAGTATAGTTCCCGTCGTTTGATCTGATCTCAGTGAACTCTTTTTCACCAATGAGCCGCCTCTCTCCCGTGTCCGCAGAGGTAAAGTACAGTTCTACTTTATCTGCATCTGTATACACAACGACCGGAACCTGTCCGCTGTTATCTTTTGCTACCACGTTTTCATTCCATGCCGGGAGAATATGAAGTGTCCGCACTTCATCGTTCCACTGGCTCTGGTAGAAGTAATAACTGTCTTTGGGGAATCCTGCCGTATCAATAATGCCGAAATAAGAGTTCTTCGGTGATGGCCATGTGCCCTGCTTGCCTGATCCGGTACCATTCCACGGAGTAGGTTCACCGATATAGTCAAAGCCAGTCCACACATATTCGCCTGCCACAAAGTCCCGCTGGATCACATCATACCATGCGCTGCTTGCAAGGGCTCCCCATCCAACGCGTGAGTTGTCGTATGAAGTGAGTTTTTGGTCTGAGGGTGCCTGCTGGTTCCCATTGCCAAGTTTGTCATAAACTCCCCGGCTATTAACGGAAGAAGCTGTCTCCGCACCGTAGATATACCAATCCGGGTGCCGTACATGCTGTATATCGTACTGAGAACCATTATTGTAATTCATTCCCGCAGTGCCGCCTGCATCTGACAGTTCATCCATCATTGTAACTGTCATTCCCGAAGTATTTCCTTTGATCCGATTGTCACCTCTAGTTACCGGTCTGGTGTCGTCAAGCGCTGTTGTCCATGCAATGAGTTCTGCCTGTTTTGACCTGTATGTCTCATTCAATTCATAGGCTGTACCTTCCTGGATCTCGTTTCCGAGGGACCACATGATAATGGACGGTGCATTCCATCCCCTCTTGACCGTTGCAGTCAGATCAAATTGTGCCCATGTCATATTCTCTTGGGCGCCAATAATTTGGTTTTCTGAGCCGATCGTCCTGTTAAACCACACAGAATAGTCATTTGAGTTTCCGTTCTTGGGGTACATCCAGCCGTCAAACGTTTCGTCAATAACAAGGATCCCCTGTTCATTACATATCTCAATGAACTCGTCCGATGCCGGGTTATGGGTCACACGGATAGAGTTACACCCCATCTCTTTTAAGATCTCTACCTGGCGTTCCATCGCCCTCTCCCACGCTTCCGCGCCGAGAGCGCCCTGATCGTGGTGCATACACACACCTTTGAGCTTCATATTTTCTCCGTTTAATGAGAAACCAGTATCTGCATCAAATTCGAAGTAGCGAAATCCATAGTCCGTATCATATGTATCAACTATCTGCCCGTCTACTATCACTTCCGTTCTAACGGTATAAAGGGCAGGATTTTTGGTACTCCACAGCGTGGGGCTGGTCACAGTACCTGACGCTTCGATCACCTCTGTACTTCCTGCTGTCACATCCACAGATGTACTTTCAAACATACCAATATTCGTTTCAGCATCTCCGCCTTTGTTAAATACAGTATGCCGCAGTGTCACGCTCTGATTCTGCTCAGAATCATTTGCAACAGTAGTGGTAATGTTTGTAGTTACAGCACTTCCCTGCTCTGTCTCCAAATCCGGCGTCTCGATCTTCGTTCCATACAGATCTACATGGACAGGATTCGTAATCGTCAGATCCACACTTCTGTAAATTCCGCTTCCCGAGTACCAGCGACTGGAAGGGGTCTGATGATCGACTTTTACTGTGATTACGTTTTCCTCGCCGATTTTTACATGTTCCGTAATATCAAATGAAAACGGTGTATACCCGTATGGATGTGTACCCACCTGTATGCCATTTATCCACACGGTCGAGTTCATGTAGACGCCGCCAAAATCAATGCGGATCTGTTTGCCCGCAGCACTCTCATCCAGCGTAAAGTTCTTTCTGTACCATCCTGTCCCTCCGGGAAGATAACCGCTTTCCGCTTCCATGGACTGGGAGTATTGCTGCTCAATGCTGTAATCATGGGGCAGGTTCACTTGCCTCCAGCCCGAGTCGTCGAACTCCGGGGCATCTGCGCCCGATGCGTCGCCAAGATAAAACTTCCAGTTGTCATTGAAGCTCTCTGAACGCGTCGTACCTTCATAATTATTTACATACACAACTTCCGGATCTGAACTCATCTGTACGCTTGAGTCTGAAGCCACTTTGACGACCGGCCCTGCCGCAAACGCCACGGATGGGATGAGCATTCCCGCCGCAAGCGCTGCGGCAATCACTTCCGTTCCCTTTCTCTTCAAATTTCTTTTCTTCCTTTTCTTCATCCCTTTTTCGGACAATCTATCTTACTTTCGTCCTTTTCCTCCAATCCCTTCATATTTTGGATAATTACAGTACTCCCTTTATAGGTCGGTTAGCAACTCCTTATTTTTAAAGAGAGTAGTGCCATTATGCAATTACTATGTTATATTGTAACATTTATGTGAATTATTTCCTATTTTTTTATGATTAGTAATATAAATTTGTATATATCTCTAATTTTGATGGGATTTTCGGGAGAATACCGCCTGGTTTTTGTATGTTTTATATAAAATTCTGCCGGGCTGACAGTTCAGCACGGCAGAATCTGTATGAAGCTTCTTGATTATGAAGTTAATATTATATTAAATTTGATTTCAGCGCCTTCCGCTTCCACGCAGACATGGGCTTTCTCTGGATAGTATCGTGTGGAAAATACATACTCTCCGTCATTGATGAATACTTCCACCGAAGATACGTCCGTCAGGACTCTTATTTCTTCCAGCCGTTCCAGGTGAACGTACCTGATGCCGCGCCCCGCGGACACCGCCCCTTTATCCTGATCTGTGAACCGCATCTCAAATCTTCCGTCCCTGTATTGCAGTACCAGTTCTTCTCCGAGTACGGCACGGAATTTATTTTCGCGGATATCCTTCACCATCAGGTCATATACCTCACAATCTTTCACCTCGAAGGCATCTGAACCCGGGCGCATATGTTCTGTCCTGATGAGGCGCTCTCTTTCTTCCAGTTCCCGGACCGGACGCTGGCGCACGACTCCATCTTTCACATAGACCTCCCGGGGGAATGTGAAGCAGTGCTGCCATCCATCTCTTATGGTCAGATTCGTATACTCGTCGCAGTCCGGCATTCCCATCCATCCGATCTGGATGCGCCTTCCGTCTACTGTCTCAAAGCTCTGCGGGGCATAATAATCAAATCCGTAGTCCCACAGCCTGTATTCTGACAGCCTGTACTTGTCAAGTATATCCCCCTCTATGAGGAAATATCCTGACTGGTATACATTTCTGTCCTCCCACTCTCCGCCTTTGAGTCCCTGCACGGAGGCTGAGAGGAGTTTCATTCCGCCTGCCTCATAATAATCCGGGCATTCCCACATATATCCGAAGGGGTCTTCCGTCTCAACACGGTTATGCAACTCCCAGTTTATCCTGTCTGACGACCGGAATATCAGAGCCTGGCCTGTATCAGCCGTCGTACGCGCTCCCTGTATCATGTAGTAGATTCCCTGATATTTCCATACTTTAGGATCCCTGACATGAAGGGTCAGATCAGCCGGATAATCTGTATTTCTCATAAGTTCCAGTTTTGTCCCAAAAGTTTTGCCATCCCTGCTCGTCACCAGAATGGTATTTGACTCCCGGCCTGTAGTTATATAATCATAGTCTTCTTTATCTTCCAGTTTAACATTTCCGGTATAATACAGATACATCTCGCCGTCCTCAATGAATGCGGAACCGGAGTACACGCCATGACAGTCAAATGGCTGGTCCGGGTAGAGCGCCGCGCCCTGATATTTCCAGTCAACCATATCTCTGCTCGTGTAGTGCCCCCACATTTTGACTCCGCCCTCTGCGTCAAAAGGAGAGTATTGGAAAAATGCATGGTACTCTCCCCGGAACCAACAGAGCCCATTTGGGTCGTTGAGCCACCCCACAGGAGGCATCAGATGGATCTTCTGGCGAAAACGTCCGTCTGTAGCCGCCCACTTTTCCGCATTTTGTGTAAGTCTTATCAAATCCCTGGTCAATGCATTCATACTTCTTCTCCTAAAGTTTCTAATCTATTTTTTAAGTTTCATAATTGCCATATTATTTTCCACAGGTCCGGGCTCTGTCTTAAGCACTTCAGAATACTGATCTGCATTTGTGAGAATGACCATGGTCGTCACCGGATATCCTGCTGCCCGGATCGTGTCTAGGTCAGCTTCGACCAGCACATCCCCGGCACGGATCTGATCGCCGTCCTCCACTTTTCTGGTGAATCCTTTTCCGCCAAGCTTTACAGTATCCACACCGATGTGTATCAGGAGTTCTCCGCCGCTCTTTGTGGCAATGCATACCGCATGCCCGGTATCAAATACATTGGTGACCTCTCCGTCGCAGGGGGCTGTGATGTTGCCGTCTTCCGGTTCCACCGCGACTGTCGTTCCCAGCATCTCGGAGGCAAAGGTCTCGTCGCTGACTTCTGAGAGCGGGAGGATTTTTCCTTTTACCGGACTGTTGATGTCTTCCCCTGCAGTCTCCTCTTTCTCTGTGGGCTGTGCCGCTCCATCTGCCGTTGCTGATCCTGCTCCTCCTTCAATGTCTGCCGCCTCTGCTTTCGGTTTCTGGTCTTTATAGATGATGAAGGATATCACAAACGCGACGCCTACAGCAATAGCCATCTCGATCACATACTGTACCGGCTGTTCAAGGCAGAGCAGGATGCCGAAGATGCCTGTCACTCCCGTCCCCTTTGCTCCGAGATGTACGAGGGAAGCATACAGCGCTCCGCATCCGCCGCCGATACACCCTGCGATAAAGGGCCTGAAGAATCTTAAGTTTACACCGAAGATGGCCGGTTCCGTGATTCCCATAAACGCGCTCAAAGAGGAAGGAAGTGCCAGTGATTTGATCTTTTTGTCTTTTGATTTGAGCGCTACTGCCAGAGCTGCCGCTCCCTGTGCCACATTAGCCGCGCTTGCCAGCGGGAGCCAGTATGTTACGCCGTACTGGGCGATCTGTCCGATATCGATGGCTGTATACATCTGATGGATACCCGTCACCACGGTCGGCGCATACAGCCCTCCCATGATGAGGCTTCCGATTCCGAGCGGAAGGGTGAGCAGCCATTGAATCCCATAAAGTACAGCGTTCTCAGCCCACACAAAGACCGGGCCTATAATGGAAAGGGTGAGGTATCCGGTGACAAACACGCTGACCAGAGGTGTCACAAAGAGGTCCAGCACCTCCGGAACGATCTTGTGCAGCTTCTTCTCGATCACCGAGAGCACCCACACCGCGATGACAACAGGGATGACGTGTCCCTGGTATCCCACCATATCGATGTCATAGAGCCCGAAGAATACGGGCTGCGTCTGCTGTACGCCCTCTGTTGCCACGGTATACGCATTCTGCAGCGCCGGGTTGATCATGATCATACCGATGACAGCGCCCAGATACGGATTGGCGCCGAATGCCTTTGCCGCTGAGAAAGCAATCAGTATCTGCAGGAATGTATACGCGGTGTTGCTGAACAGATTCGCAAATACATAGATGGAACTGCTCGTATCCATGTTGATAAAACCGTTGTTGATCATGAAATCCAGGGAGTTCATGATACCCATGAGAAAACCGCTTGCCACAATGGCAGGGATGATCGGAACAAAGATATCGCCCAGGAGCTTGATCGCCCGCATGAAGATATTCTGCTTCTGCGCGGCCGCCTCTTTTGCCTCCGCCTTGGTGCTTGCGGTAATTCCCGCAATGGAGATGAACTCATCGAATACTTTGTTCACCGTGCCTGTACCGAGTATGATCTGTAGCTGCCCTGACGCCTCAAACACGCCCTTCACTCCGTCAATATTCTCGATGTCTTCTTTATGTGCCCTGCTGTTGTCCGCGATGACAAGGCGGAGTCTTGTCGCGCAGTGGGCGGCGGATACGATATTCTCGCTCCCACCGACTTGGTCCAGGATATCTTGCGCTGTTTTCCTGTAATCCATATTATCTCTCCTTCCCTTTATATAAAAGCAAACTTCTCTTTTAAAATCGATTTTTATGAAATCGATTTCACATATTTGTATAAATCATAAGAAAAAAAATGCCATTTGTAAAGATGGCATTTTTACTGATATTTAATATGAGATTTTGTGCACTATTTCTGTTCTTCCTCATGTTCCTTTCCTTCGCTGCTGTCACCGTCCACCAGACGGAATCCGAGCTTCATCTCCACCGGAATTTTCTCTCCCCTCTCTATCACATCCAAAAGGAGCTCTGCGCTGCGGATGCCGCTTGTTTTATATCCAAAATGCACGGTCGGTATGCCTCCGGAGGCCGCCTTCAGCAGCTGGTTGTCTCCGAAGCCCGTGACCGTGACCTTCCGGAGACTGTCAGTTCCCCCTCCACTCTTTTCGATAATGTGGAGCGCTTTTATCGCACCTGCGGCGATCGTGTCCGTGGCACAGGAAATGACGTCGATGTCATTTTCCTCCTCCAGCAGCGACATTGCGGCGTCATAGCCGGAATCAGTCCGGAACTCTGAAATGCGTACATACTCCTCTTCCAGTTCTGCCCCTCCAGCCTTCATCCCGGCGCGGAACCCATCCTCCCTTGCCGCCCCGGCAGCCTTGTCCTCTCTCGTGACTCCGATATACGCCACATGGCCGTGGCTTAGAGATGCCGCCAGTCTGCCCATTGCTTTGCCCGCTCCATAGTCGTCATGGTAGATGCAGTTGGCGTATTTCGTGTACTGCCCTGTCACCACGATGGGAACCTGTGCATTCTTAAGGAATTTTCTGTGCTCGCCAGTGATCATGGTTCCGATCAGAATGATACCGTCCACAGGATATTTTTCAAACAGATGCAGATATTCGATTTCCTTCCTGGCATTGTTATCCGTGCTGGCTAACAGCATCTGATATCCTCTTGCTGAAAGTACCTTCCCAATTCCTTCTGTGATGCGGCTGATACTTTCGGAATTGATCTTCGGAACGACTACACCGATCAGGCTGGCGCGTTTTGTCCGCAGTGTCCTTGCCTGGGCAGACGGGTGGTATCCTGTCTCTTCGATCACTTTTTTAATCTGTGCCCGCTTCTCTTCGCTGACGTATCCGCCGTTTAAATACCTTGATACGGCGGCGCTGGATACACCGGCGAGCCGGGCGATCTCTTTGATGGTCATGTTGTCTACCACTTTCCTTTTTCTTTTATATACATTGATACATTGCTTCGATTAAAATACTCGAAAGTCACGCATTTATATATTCTATATTATAAATCTGGTGGAAATCACTTACAAGAAATATGTTTTCGTTTTTCTGACTATTTTCAGTTCAATATTTTGTGTAATTTGCAGGAATCCGGATTCTTTTATGATCTTGCTATGAAACCAGTAAAAAAGAAAACACCGGAAACCTTGAAAATTCAAAATTTCCAGCGTCTTTCATTTCCGTCGATAAGAGGATTCGAACCTCCGACCTACCGCTTAGGAGGCGGTCGCTCTATCCTGCTGAGCTATATCGACACATATTATAAGTGTGCCTTCGCCAGACACATCTAATAATATACCATGTTTTTTCTGTTTTCTCAACCCTTTTTGCTCGTTTCATGGAAGTTCTGTATTTTGAGAAGCTGACACTCCGGGAAACTATATCTTAGAAATTGATATACCCTTGCAGCCATATGGTCCCCTTAAATCTGCGCCCGATCTCCGGCTCGCCCATTACTTCTTCCGCCGGGACACATACATCAAACTGCATTTCATTTACATTCAGTTTCATCTGATAGAGCTCCGCTCCTGTCATTGCGTTCGTTCTGTGTCTTACTGCCAGTATCTCCCCCATGATAGAATACAGATCGCATTCCACGCCATACGGCATGAAATAGGTATCCACAATAGAAAATACGTCTTCATTTACCAGGCGGCGCGACACCTGCGAATAGATGTCAATGTCGTCCAGGGTCAGCGTCTCGATTGCCGTCTGGTCTCCGTTCCTCGCCGCGTTAAGAAGCATTTTCCTGTTGTCAGACGCCTCCTGCTCGCTTTTCAGCTGCCTTTCATCCTTTATGACGGGAAGGAGGATCATCCCTGACAGTGCCAGACCGGATAAAGTGACCGATGTAGTGATATCTGACGCAAATCCCGCCTGTCGTTCCCGCATATACTCGATCCCATTCTGAAGGGTGAATATGAGGCTGATGCCAATCTTAGAATCCTCACACATACCGACATATTGTTCTTTTTCTATTTTGCGTTCTACTGCGATTTCCGCATAGGTGCTGATCCCGCTGCCTTCAAAATAGGGAAAATAGTAATCCGGCTGAAAGTTATCTCCTTCATCCAGTTCACCGCACAGAGAAATGCCGATGCACTGTCCGTACTCTTTACGCAGCTCGCAGAAGTCCTCGCCGGGCCGGTAAGAAACGATCGTCTGATGCGTAAAGCCCGCCTCTACATCTTCCATTAGCTCTTTTAAGTCGTTTCTCGTCTTGATATTGTCAAATCCGACTGCTTTCAAATATTGATGCATCTGCTTTTATATCCTCAGTTATTTATTAGGAATGATCTTATCATTTCCTCCCATATACGGCCTTAATGCCTCGGGAATCCTGACAGATCCGTCTTCCTCAAGATTATTCTCCAGAAATGCGATAAGCATTCTCGGCGGAGCTACCACTGTATTATTCAGTGTATGCGCGAAGTAGCTTCCGTTCTCGCCTTTTACCCGGATTCCGAGTCTTCTTGCCTGTGCATCTCCCAGATTGGAGCAGCTTCCTACTTCAAAATATTTTTTCTGACGCGGGGACCATGCCTCTACATCAACGGATTTCACCTTCAGGTCAGCAAGATCTCCTGAGCAGCACTCCAGGGTTCTTACCGGAATATCCATGGTCCGGAAAAGGTCAACTGTATTTTTCCACAGCTTATCGTACCATTCCATGCTCTCTTCCGGTTTACATACAACAATCATTTCCTGCTTTTCAAACTGATGTATCCTGTACACACCTCTCTCTTCTATCCCATGCGCTCCTTTTTCTTTGCGAAAACACGGAGAATAGCTTGTCAGAGTCTGTGGCAGCTGTTCTTCTGTGAGCTGTGTGTTGATAAATTTTCCGATCATGGAGTGCTCGCTCGTACCGATCAGATACAGGTCTTCGCCTTCGATCTTGTACATCATTGCATCCATCTCCGCAAAACTCATGACGCCTGTCACCACATTGCTGCGGATCATAAATGGTGGAATACAGTATATGAATCCTCTGTTTATCATAAAATCTCTCGCATATGCGATCACAGCGGAATGAAGCCGCGCAATATCACCCATGAGATAATAAAATCCATTTCCTGCGACCTTTCTCGCACTGTCAAGATCGATCCCATTGAAAGACTCCATGATTTCCGTGTGATATGGAATTTCAAATTCCGGTACCACAGGCTCCCCAAATCTTTCAAGTTCTACGTTTTCACTGTCATCTTTTCCGATGGGCACAGATGGGTCGATAATATTCGGGATCGTCATCATGATTTTTTTGATTTTTTCTTCCACATCTTTTTCTTCCACAGACAGTTCATCGATCCGGCCTGCGCTCTCCGCCACTTTTTTCTTAAGCGCTTCTGCTTCCTCCAGCTTTTTCTGAGCCATCATTGCCCCGATCTGTTTGGACGCCTTGTTTTTTTCAGCCCGGAGCGCTTCCACTTCCTGCTTGATCTCACGGTTTCTCTTATCCAGTTCGATGACTTCATCCACCAGAGGAAGTTTTTCATCCTGAAATTTATTTTTGATGTTCTGCTTTACTACTTCCGGGTTGGTTCTTAAAAATTTGATGTCTAACACTTTTTTTATCCTCTCATTTTCTTTATTTTTCTATATCTTTTATATCATATTCTTCTTGGTACATCGTTTTTTCAAGGCACTGTCTTTCTTCTTCGGACAGTTCGATATAGCTCTGGCCTCTTACGATTTCTTTAATATAGGTATAACAGCCTTCTCTGCTGTGCATTGCGTTGAAGATCCATCCATTGTCATTCTCGTCCAGCATAGTCAATGCGAAGCTCAGATTGCCTCCCATTTCATGAAATGCATCGTATTTTACAATGCCTGATTTCTGATAATGGCGCTCCATCTTTTTTCTGATTTCTTCGATTTCTTTTTCATTGACTTTTATCAGAGCAGAGATTTCATCCAGCTCTTCGAACTTTTTTAAAATATTTTTTTCAATGCTTTTTCCGTTCTTGCCTCGCATAAAAACTGAATATGTCTTCTGCAGTCTCTTATATTTATCATTTAAGAGCACTAACAGTACGATCAGTATGATCTGCATGATAAACAGGACAATAAATACGTAAAACGGATCTATTCCTAGACTTTCCAATATTCCGCTCATTTGTTGTGCATCTCCTTTTCATTATATATCTCCCCTGTGTTGACCCATATCACTTCTTCTTTGACCGAACTTTTTTCGTACAGACTTATTTTATCCGTATTTACTTTGCTCGTATCGACATGATCAGATCATAAATCCTTTCCAGCTCTTCCTCTGAATAATATTCTATCTCTATTTTTCCCTTTCCATTCGCCTTTGGACTCACGCTTACTTTTGTTCCGATAACATTTTTCATCTGCTCTTCCAGGTTATTGTATACAAACGTGTGTTCTATTATTGTTTTTTTAGCTTCTTTTTTTGGGTTTTTCAGCTCTTTGACCAGTTTTTCTGTTTCTCTTACACTAAGCTTTTCATCAAATATTTTGTTTGCAAGCATATATTGCTGTTCTTCGTCATCAATTGCCAGAAGAGCTCTTGCGTGGCCGGTGCTGATCATATCGTCCACTATCATCTGCTGTACTCTTTCGCTCAGCTTGAGAAGTCTCATAGAATTAGTAACAGCAGTTCTGCTCTTAGATACTCTTTCAGCAACTTCATCCTGTTTCAGATTAAACTCTTCAAGTAGACGCTTATAAGCCATTGCCTCTTCAATGGGATTCAGATTTTCTCTCTGAATATTTTCTATAAGAGAAATTTCAACAATTTCCTGCTCCGTATAATTTTTTACGATGATCGGAACTTCTTTAACGCCTGCCAGTTTTGCAGCCCTCCATCTGCGTTCGCCGGCTATGATTTCATAGTAATTCTTTTTTTTCTGTACAAGAAGGGGCTGAAGGATTCCGAACTGTTTAATAGAATCAGCCAGTTCCATAAGAGCGTCTTCATCAAAATCTTTTCTCGGCTGCTCCCGGTTTGGCTCAACTTCGTTGATTTTTACCATGATTTCACCGGTTTTATTTGCATTTTCTTCTTTTTTAGTTTTACTCTCACTTTTTTCTGAAGCCGCTGGTTTTACTTTTTTATCCGGGATCAAACTATCCAGTCCCTTCCCCAGTCCGTTTCTTTTCACTGCCATATTTAATCTTCTCCTTTATTAATAACTTCTTCCGCCAATAGCATGTAACTCTCCGCGCCCGTTGATTTTGGATCATACAGATTGATTGGCATTCCATAGCTTGGAGCTTCTGCCAGTCTGATGTTTCTGGGAATGATCGTCTTGTAAATGTTTTGATTCAGGTTGTCCTTTACATTTTCTACTACCTGCAATGACAGATTAGTTCTTGCATCGTACATAGTAAATACGACGCCTTCTATCTCAAGATCAGGATTCAGTCTTTCCTGAACAAGCTCAATCGTATGGATCAGCTGACTTAATCCTTCCAGCGCATAATACTCACACTGAATCGGAACAATAACGGAATCGGCAGTTGTCATTGCGTTTATCGTAAGCATACTGAGAGCTGGCGGGCAGTCAATCACAATAAAATCATAATTATCCTTGATTTTTTCAACTTCGCCCCTGAGGATATATTCCTTATTCTCAACACCGATCAGTTCTATCTCTGCCGCTGAGAGATTAATATTTGAAGGAAGTACATCAAGATTTTCCAGCGCTTCTTTACAAATACATTCATCTATTCCCGCATTTCCTATAATCAGATCGTAAACTGTCTTTTCCGCCTCATCCTTATCCACTCCTAATCCGCTCGTCATATTTCCCTGAGGATCCATATCGAGAGCAAGGACCTTCTTATTCATACTCGCAAGAGATGCGGAAAGATTAATGGCAGTTGTAGTCTTTCCTACGCCTCCTTTTTGATTGGCAATTGCAATGATTCTCCCCATTTTTGTTTCCTCTCAAAACCTCTTTTTCAGATACCTTTTTATTATATCACTTTTCCTTTTATTAATCCATATAATGTTTCACGTGAAACACATTTTTTATTATTCTTTAAATGTTTCACATGAAACATTTTCTCTTTTTATTCTTTTTAATGTTTCACGTGAAACATTATATTATATCAACTTCTGATCCTCTTGCCATTTTCAAGATTTTCACCTGTTCTTGAATTGATTATAACCATGTAGTATAATATTAATGATAAATCTTAAAGGAGGGTAATTAATATTGGGTTGGAAGAAAAAACTGGGTTTTGCGGCTGCTTTCATTGGTACAACACTTGGGACTATGCATGTTATAAACAGACTATTTAATTATATAGCGACCGCAGAAGACGTTCTTAATAAAGATGGTTTTGAATATTATGAGTGGCGCTTTGGAAAAATTGCTTATAAAAAGCAAGGTTCCGGGTCTCCTCTTCTTCTTATACACGATCTTGATGTCTGTTCTTCATCCCATGAATGGAAAAGAATAGAATCACAACTTGCAAAGTCATATACCGTATATACTGTTGATCTGCTTGGATGCGGATGTTCCGATCATCCTATACTTACATATACAAACTTCTTATATGTACAATTGATTACAGACTTTATCAAACATATTATTGGCAAAAAAGCAGATGTGATCGTATCGGGTGACTCATCACCTTTTGTATTGATGGCATGTGCAAATGATGACACTATTATTAACAGAGTTGCAATGATCAATCCTCAAAATCTTGTGTCACTTGCAAAAATCCCAACAAAGCGCACGAAAACCATTAAATATCTCCTGTTCACACCTATAATAGGTACATTTATTTATAATATGAATGTTAATAAGAGGACAATTTTCCAAAGATTTGCTTCCTCCTATTTCTACGATCATAACAAAATTGATGAAAAAGATATATTAACATGCTTTGAATCCTCTCACAAGGATAAAGCACATTCAAAATATCTTTATGCATGTAAAAAATCAAGATTTACAAACGCAAATATACTATGCTGCCTGAGTAAACTTAACAACAGCATTTTCATCATTGCAGGAAGTTCTAATCCACTAAACGTGTTGTCGGCAAGTCAGTACCAAAACCAGCTGCCTTCGATTGAAATTGTGGAGATAAATGAAGCAAAACAGCTGCCTCATGTAGAAAAGCCAGAAGAATTCCTAGAACAAATACAGATTCTCTTTTCGGAAGAAGACTAGAGGAAACCTTGATGTTTCGGGAGATATGATTAAGTAAAACAAAAAACAATAGAGCAGAATGTCTAAGACATATTCAGCGCAAATTTATGGATGGGGACATGTGAATTTCGGAATGAAACCGAGCTACATATCTCCATCCCTAAATATATGTTGTGCAATCTCCACTGCAGTTTTCGGATACCTTATCATCTACTTCCCCTATAGATTAATACAGATTCACAACGGTTCTTTCCCCGGTACGCCTGCTTTTCTCGGATATTTTCCCGGTGTATTCCTCACCTTTTCGATCTTCACAAGCGCCCGTCCCATATCCGTATCCGGCAGCGTAAATTTATCGATTTTTACAATTTTTCCTCCGAGAATATCAACCGCTTTTTCCGCATGCATGATTTCTTCGTCTGAAGTTCCGCTCTTATATGATACAAATGTTCCATTCCTTTTTACAAACGGAAGACAATATTCACTTAGAGTAGAAAGATTTGCAACCGCCCTTGAAACACAGAGATCAAATTTCTCCCTGTATTTTATATTTCTCGCATGGTCTTCTGCTCTTCCGTGCAGCGTTTCTACTGATTCAAGACTAAGCTCATCAATCACAGTATTTAAAAATTTCAGACGTTTATTCAAAGAATCCAGCAGAACTACCTTTATATGAGGATATACGATTTTAATAGGGATACCAGGGAAACCTGCTCCTGTCCCAATATCGATCAAAGTTGATATCTCCGCCATATTTTTAACTCTTACAATTGTAAGACTATCTGTAAAATGCTTCAGGTTCACCTCATCATAGTCTGTTATTCCTGTGAGATTCATAACCTTATTCCACTCTGCAAGCAGTTCATAGTAACGGTCAAACTGTTCCTTTTGCCTGGATGTAAGAGTGATTCCCAGTTTATTTAACTCTGTATCAAATTTATCCATATCATTACCTGTACTTTCATTAATATTTTGTGAGGGAGTCAGGTCCCTTTCAGATGAATATTCTGACAATTATTTCAGATACACGAGCAGAACAGAAATATCAGCCGGTGATACCCCGGATATGCGGGATGCTTGTCCAATAGATGCAGGCCGTATCTGGTTCAGCTTCTGCTTTGCTTCTATCCGGAGACTCTGTATTTCATCATAATTGATATTTTCAGGGATATTTTTGTTTTCCAGTTTTCTGAACTGCTCTACCTGCCGCATCTGACGCCTTATATAACCATCGTATTTGATATTGATATCCACCTGTTCTCTCACATCTTGAGGGAGCTCCGGTCTGTTTTCATCGATTTCCTCCAGTTTTTCGTATGAGAGTTCCGGTCGGCGGATAAGTTCTACGAGTGTAGTTCCTGAATTTAATGGAGTGCTTCCGTATTTTTCCAATACTTCCTGAACTTTTGACGACGTCCCTATATTGGTATGCTCCACACGTTTTCTCTCTGCTTCTATCATCTTCTCTTTTTCTATAAGTCTTTGATAACGTTCTTCTTCTATCAGTCCCACTTCATATCCAATCCCGGTCAGCCGCAGATCAGCATTATCCTGGCGCAAAAGCAGCCTGTATTCCGCCCTGGAGGTCATCATGCGGTACGGTTCTCTGCTTTCCTTTGTCACAAGGTCATCGATCAGTACACCGATATATCCCTGAGATCGGTCAATGATGATCCCTTCTTTTCCCTGGAGCTTTCGCGCCGCATTGATCCCCGCAATGAGCCCCTGCGCGGCAGCCTCTTCATATCCTGAACTGCCGTTAAACTGACCGCCGCTGAACAGCCCTCCTATGTTCTTGAATTCCAGAGTGCTTTTGAGCTGTCTGGCGTCAATGCAGTCATATTCAATGGCATATGCGTTTCTTACGATCTTTGCATGCTCCAGCCCCGTCACACTGCGGTACATCTGATACTGCACATCCTCCGGAAGAGAGCTGGACATGCCGCCTATATACATTTCATTTGTATGGACTCCTTCTGGTTCGATAAATACCTGATGTCTGTCCTTATCCGGGAATTTTACTACTTTATCTTCGATCGAGGGGCAGTATCTGGGTCCTGTTCCCTCGATCGCTCCGGAAAAGAGCGGGGAACGATCCAGATTGTCTCTTATGATTTTGTGCGTCTTCTCATTTGTATAAGTCAGCCAGCAGGATATCTGATCGATCTGTACGTCTTTCGGATCTGTTGTAAAAGAAAAGGGAACGACTGTCTCATCGCCCTTCTGTTCTTCCATTTTACTGAAATCAATGGAATTTCTGTCAATCCGCGCCGGAGTGCCTGTTTTGAAGCGATACATTTTGATGCCAAGCGCTTTTAGACTGTCCGTCAGATAATTGGCGCTCTGCAGGCCGTTAGGGCCTGTATTTGTGCTCACATCGCCGTAAATGCATCTTGCCTTTAAATATGTTCCTGTACAAAGTACAACCGCCTTACAGGGGTA
Organism: uncultured Mediterraneibacter sp.; assembly: GCA_944383695.1. GTDB lineage: Bacteria > Bacillota > Clostridia > Lachnospirales > Lachnospiraceae > Mediterraneibacter. The sequence goes on along the minus strand of CALWQP010000015.1, from coordinate 30,239 downwards.
AATACAGCCTGAATAGGCCTGCACGCCGGTTACTCTTCCGTCTTCCGTCAGGATATCCGTGATCTCCATCTGCCGGATATCCAGATTTTCCTGGGCCTCCAGCACCTTCCTCATTTCCCTGCTGTAATCCGCCTTATCCGCCTGCGCGCGAAGGGAGTGAACTGCGGGTCCTTTTGACTGATTGAGCATTTTTGACTGGATAAATGTCCGATCGATCACTTTTCCCATCTCGCCTCCCAGGGCATCCACTTCCCGGACAAGATGGCCTTTGGAACTGCCGCCGATATTCGGATTGCAGGGCATGAGCGCGATGCTGTCCACGCTGACAGTAAACATTACCGTCCGAAATCCGAGCCTGGCTGAAGCAAGAGCAGCTTCACAGCCTGCATGTCCTGCGCCGATGACGGCAATCTCATATCCGTCTTTATTTTCCCATACAGAATTTACTGAATATTTCATTGATCAAATCTTCTCCTACTGATTCTCCTGTTATATTTCCAAGTGCCTCATACGCGTCCATAAGGTCAATAGAATAAAAGTCCTCCGGCATCCCTGCTTCGATGCTTTCCACTACCTTTTGCATACTTTTCTCCGCATCGGTCAAAGCGATCTTTTGCCTTGCGTTGGAAATATATATCTGGTCATTAAAAGAAATTTTTCCATTTACAAACATTTCTTTTAGTTTCTTTTCTAATACTTTAATTCCTTTTTCTTCTTTTGCGGATACAGGAATAACAGGAATTTTTTTATCGATATTTTTATTTATATCTATATTTTCATCCATACTTCCGCTGATCTCGCCGTACAGTTGTTTCAATATCATTTCTTCATCAACAACTGTATCGAGATCGGATTTATTGAGAAGTATGACTGTTTTCTTTTTCCTCACGAGCCGGATTATCTTCTCGTCATTTTCATCCAGATCCCTGGAAGCATCTACCACATAGATGATCAGATCCGCATTCTCCGCGTATTCTTTTGCCCGATCCACGCCAATCTTCTCTATCACATCGTCAGTCTGCCGGATTCCTGCAGTATCGATCACATTCAGGCTCAGGTCGCCCAGGCGGATATGCTCCTCGAGGATATCTCTTGTCGTTCCTTCGATATCTGTGACGATGGCACGTTCATGTCCTGAGAGTACATTCAGGAGAGAAGATTTTCCCGCATTTGGCTTTCCTACTATGACGGTATTGATCCCTTCCTTAATGACTCTTCCATTATCAGAGGAACTTATCAGTTCCTTAAGTTCCCTGATGATCGCCTCTGCTGCTTTTTTCAGCGTCTCACTGTACCCATCTATATCGATATGTTCCGGGTCATCAAGAGCCGATTCAATAAACGCAGTCTGGTATATTATTTTATTTCTTATATCTGATATTTTATATTTTATACTTCCTTTTAATTGACTAATAGAACTCTGAAGCGCATACTCGTTCTCAGAATTGATGACATCAATGACAGCCTCTGCCTGGGACAAATCTAACTTTCCGTTTAAAAATGCTCTTTTCGTAAATTCTCCGGGCTCTGCCGCGCGGGCGCCATGCTTCAGGACGGTTTCAAGCACCCTCTTTACTACAAACGTACCGCCGTGACAATTGATTTCAACGGTGTCTTCTCCTGTAAAAGTATGAGGCCCCTTCATCACCATAACAAGTACTTCATCCACCGTCTCTTCTCCGTCAGTTATATGCCCATAGTGGATGGTATGGCTTTCTGCATCTGTTATTTTTTTCTTTCCCTTATATATACTGTCAGCAATGGAAAATGCATCCTTCCCGCTGATTCGCACGATCCCGATTCCTGAATTTGTCATCCCTGTAGAGACCGCGGCGATCGTTTCCTTTTTCATTCCGGCATAAACTCCATTCTATTATTTCCAAAATATCACTCTAAAAAAGGACGTTTCATTCTTCACGAAAATATCTGTGAAGCGTCAAACGTCCTTTTATTTCAAAGTAAGATTATCTTTTCAATGTGACAACTACCTTTCTGTAGGGGTCCTCACCCTCACTGTGAGTCGTCACATAAGGATCGGACTGCAGAGCAGAGTGGATGATCCTTCTCTCATACGGATTCATCGGCTCAAGCACAACAGGTCTTCTGTTTCTTTTTACCTTGTGTGCAATATTCTTCGCAAGATGCCTGAGCGTCTCTTCTCTTCTTGCGCGGTAGTCTTCCGTATCCAGCTTCACTCTCACATATCCTGCCTGGTGCTTGTTTGCCACACGGTTTGCCAGGTATTGGAGAGAATCCAGAGTCTGTCCTCTTTTTCCGATGAGGATTCCCATGTGATCACCCTTCATATCAATGCAAAGAGCTCCGTCTTCATCAACAGAAGAAGTAACTTCAACTTCCATATCCATTGCCTTTAACGTGTCATTTACAAACTGCTCCACAGCATGGATAGTCTGCTCTTCTACTTTGGCAAGCTCCGGCTGTTCTTTTACAGGTGCTTTCTCTTTTTCTTCTCTTTCTGCTTTTATCTCTTTGGATGATATTGCCTGGTTTTCTTTCTTTGACTTTGCGGTCTCTTTTATTACTTCCTCTTTTTTACGTTCTTCTTTTTTGGCCGGTTCTTCAGTTGTTTGAGAAATATCCTCTTTAACTGGCGCTTTTACAGACTCTTCTTTCTTTTCTTCTTTTTTCCACGCTTCGATGACCGCCTGTTTCATACCGATACCAAGGAATCCTGAGCTTCCTTTTTCAATCACATTATATTCCAGTCTGTCGCTTGTGACTCCGAGCTGGACCAATGCTTCCGTGATCGCGTCATCCAGTGTTTTTGCCGATACTCTGATACTACCTTTCATCCCGATTCCTTCCTTTCTCATATGCAGTTTGTCACCGTGACCTGCTCTGGGACAGACAACTTACTTTTTCTTTTTTCCTCTTTTGCTCTCCGTCTTATCTTCTGTATTTTCTTTGACATCCTCTTCTGTCTTATTCCCGCTGTTATAGCGCGCCACAAGATTGGCCTTTGAAGTAAGACTGCCCGGTTTTGCATTTCCCGCAAGTTCCTGTGCTCTCTTTATCTTCTCTTCTTTATCTGGATCAACAGTCTCTTTTTTCGCAGTTGAAACTCCTACGTTTCTAGTACTCTTTGTTGCCATCCTGTTAATCTCTTCAGCAGAAGTACCTTTCTTTTCCCTCTTCTTCTGAGCCTTTTTCCGGTTCTCCTCAATGATGTCTTCCACGCTCTTATTCTTCAGATACTTATTTACTATAAGCTGCTGTACGCTTCGCACTGCTGCACTCGCCACCCAGTAAAGTCCGAGACCTGCGGGAAGAGTGAAACCAAATACAACAGAGATCAGAGGCATGGTATATGTCATTGTCTTCATGGAACTTGCCATCGGATTATCAGAATCCTGAAGCACTGCTCCTGATGCTCCCATCTGTGAAAGCTTCACACTGATAAACTGTGTGATACCTGCGAGAACAGGTATGATCACCGCCAGGATGACTCCGATCACAGATGCCGCTGCAAGCGCGTTTGTCAGCAGTTCCCATGGGTGAGCTCCAATATCGATGCCAAGGAAATAGTTCAGATCTGACACCTGGCTTACTGTGTTCGTGATTGTATTTTCCACCTGGGGAATCTTATCTGCAAGAGCATCTGAAAGAGCGTCCCATGTGGAAGACTGAAATTTGTATAATACAGTTGCCAGCTCGCTTTTGCTCGTAAGATCGAAAGCAGAGATATTTGCTACTGCTGATTTTCCGACTTCTGAGATTATATCCTCATATCCTGATATGGATTGGATTTTTTCAACAAGAGGCATATATACGCTTCTTACCTTTGTCACATATTCAGGTACATACTGTACGACCGGATAAAGTCCGAACAGGATCACGATCTGCATAAGAGACGGCAGACACCCGCTAGACATCTTAACGCCGTACTTTTCATAGACCATATTCATCTCTTCCTGCTGCTTCTGCATGGAGACCTGGTCTCTTTTATTTGCGTATTTTTTCTGAATCTTCTGAAGTTCAGGCTGCATGACTGCCTGCATCTTGGAAAATTTCTGCTGTTTGATCGTAAGAGGCATTAAGAGTGTATATACGATGATCGTAAATATGATGATGCTGACACCGATATTTTCGATCCCTATCATACTCAGCACATTATAAAGTCCATTCATGACCTGGCCAAGCACCCATGATATCTGCTTTATGACCGGAAGATCGTAAATGCCTCCTCCAACAGCTAAAATCCCATAAATTTCCATTACTTGTCCTCCTTAAGGTACCGGATCATATCCGCCTTTTGAAAATGGATTGCAGCGCAGTATCCTCCAGACAGCCAGGGCTCCGCCCTTTAAAGCACCGTATTTTTCAATCGCCTCAAGCCCATATTGTGAACAAGTGGGATAATATTTACATGTACTGTATCCTTTCAGACCGGATAAATTTTTTCTGTAAAACCGGATCATCCATAACAGGATCCGTTTCATCCGCGCCACTTCCTTTTTATAACTGCGAAAGCAGTCTTATTTATATATTTTATGAAGCTTCCCGAGGTGGATAAGTGCGCTCTCAATATCGTGATAATCTTTTCCCTTTGCACTTGATCTTGCTATTACTATCATATCGGTCCCACATCGGAAATGTTCTTCTGACAGTCTGTAACTTTCTCTGATCAACCGCGTCAGGCGGTGTCTTACAACGCTGTTTCCTACCTTTTTACTGACTGAAATTCCCAGCCTGTTCTTCTCAAGCCCATTATCCATCGCATACATAACAAGATAAGTGTTTGCAAAGGACCTGCCTTTATTATAAACCGTCTGAAAATCTCTTTTTTTCTTTAAAGATTCGGAAAATCTCATCCGTTTCTTCTTCCTTTTTATTCTTTATTAACTAATGATGAATAGAAATGTATAGAAGAAAAGGCCACATATATGCGGCCTTAAGCTGATAACTGTTTTCTTCCTTTTGCTCTTCTGGCAGCCAATACTTTTCTTCCGCCTGCTGTGCTCATTCTGGCTCTGAAACCATGAACCTTAGATCTTGATCTTTTCTTCGGCTGAAATGTCATCTTCATCCTGAATACACCTCCCTTTATACTGACATACTTTATAATTAAAGTATTCACAATGATGAACAAATTCTTTCCGCGTCCTTTTCCCAAAAGACACTGCTCTTAATTATAGTTAAAAAACGCGCATAAGTCAAGCAAAATCAAGGGTTTCCATCCAAATATTTATCAATATTTATCCACACAATGAGGAAAAATAAAAAAATCATGTGAATAACTTGTGTATAAGTACTGGATAACTAAGAAATAAAATGTAGATAAAAAATATTTTATCACCTTACTTTATATTTTTAAGGTGTTAAAACCGTTGATAAAGTTATACACATATTATTTTCGTTGATTCAGGCTTGTTTTTGATGTAATATGTAGTAGAGAGATTGTGCCTTGATATCTCTCTATTCTATTGATTAGGAGTTACTTTTGATGAACATTGTAGAACAAAATTGGGACCATATATTAAATAAGATGAAGCTTGAATACTGCTCATCAAACATTTCATATAATACGTGGATCGCTCCGCTCACTGTGTACGAAGTAAAGGATGATACTGTATACATCCTTGTAAAACTGCGCGCAAGTCTGGAGCATATTGAAGAAAAATATCTTCTCCCTTTCAAAGTCTGCATTGCAGAAGTAACAGGGATAGAATATGAGGTTGCATTTGTCACTGACAACCAGACAGTGATCCAGGAAAAGAAAGAAAGCATCATAAAGAAAAGCAAGGCAAACGCAGTCTTTGAGAAAGCAAATTTAAATTCGAAATATACGTTTGATACTTTTGTGGTAGGAAGCAACAACAGCTTCGCGCATGCTGCGTCACTTGCAGTGGCGGAATCTCCGGGCGAAGCATATAATCCGCTTTTTATCTACGGAGGAGTGGGACTTGGAAAAACGCATCTTATGCATTCCATCGCACATTTCATTCTTGAAAACGATCCTTCAAAAAATGTGCTCTACGTGACAAGCGAGACATTTACAAACGAGCTGATCGAAGCGCTGAAGGCAGGTAAGACAGGCAGTGAGCTTGCGATGACGAAGTTCCGCGAAAAATACAGAAACAATGATGTGCTGCTCATCGATGACATTCAGTTTATCATAGGAAAAGAAAGTACACAGGAGGAATTTTTCCATACATTTAACCATCTACATGTATCGGGAAAGCAGATCATCATATCAAGTGACAAGCCTCCCAAGGATATCGAGACACTGGAAGCACGTTTAAGGACCAGGTTCGAGTGGGGACTGATCGCGGACATTTCGTCTCCTGACTATGAGACAAGGATGGCTATATTAAGAAAGAAAGAAGAACTGGACGGACTGGAACGATATCATATACCGGATGATGTCATGCAGTACATCGCCAATAATATCAAGTCAAATATCCGTGAGCTTGAAGGATCTCTGAACAAACTAATCGCACTTTCCAACCTTGAAAATAAGCCCATCGATATCCCTCTCGCGGCTGAGGCGTTAAAGGATATGATATCTCCCGATGACAACAGGGCAGTTACGCCGGAGCTCATACTTGATATTGTGTCAGAACACTTCAATGTTCCGATCTCTGATCTTAAGGGGAAAAAGAGAAACGCAGAGATCGTCCTTCCCCGCCAGATCGTAATGTATCTCTGCCGTGTTATGACAGATACATCATTAAAGGCGATTGGCGCATTTCTAGGCGGAAAGGACCATGCCTCTGTCACACACGGAATCAAAAAAATCGAGGCTGAGATAAAGACAGATGAAGCTCTTCATAATACAGTCAACATCATTATGAAGAAGATAAATCCCATTTAATTATTGATAACTGTGTGGAATACATGTGGAACAAGGAACAGAAAACGGAAGGAATCTTTTTTACAGAGTTTCTTTCCAAAAATCTTTCCCTACACTTTCTTCATTCCTTCCCGATAAAACCTACACAGTTATCCAAAGGAACTATCCTTTATTTCAGCGGGCTTTCAAGCAGTTATTAACTTATTCACAGCCCCTAATAAGACGAATGCGGAATTGCTTTTATATCAAAATACATAGATGCACTTCCAGCCGAATTTTTCACACATCAGGATTATCAGAGCTGTAACAAAGAAAGGAGTTTTTATCACATGAAGATCATATGTACAAAATCAAATCTGGCAAAAGGAGTCAGCATTGTATCAAAAGCAGTTCCATCTAAGACAACGATGCCTATCCTTGAATGTATCCTTATCGATGCGTCAACGGATATCATCAGACTGACAGCAAATGATATGGAACTCGGCATTGAAACTTCAATTGATGGAGAAATCATAGAAAGAGGAATCATCGCGCTGAATGCGAGGATTTTCTCTGAAATCGTCAGAAAACTTCCCGACAGTGAGATCGTGATAGAAACACAGGGCGAAAATCAGGCGCTTATTACATGCGAAAAGGCAAAATTTAATATTGCTGCACAGCCGGGAGATGATTTTTCTTATCTTCCTGTTGTTGAAAAAGACGACTTTATCACAGTTTCCGAATTTACGTTAAAAGAAGTGATCCGTCAGACGATATTCTCTATTGCGGACAGCGACACGAACAAGATGATGACAGGAGAACTTTTTGAGATTGGTGAAAATATCCTGAAAGTGGTGTCTCTTGACGGACACAGGATTTCTATCCGCAAGATCGAGCTGAAATATTCTTATTCTCCGAAAAAAGTGATCGTTCCGGGAAAGACACTCCAGGAAATCAGCAAGATCATCGGCGGAGAAGCAGGTGCGGATGTGGATATCTCGTTTACAAAGAACCATATTGTGTTTGAATTTGACAGGACCGTGGTCGTATCCAGGCTGATTGAGGGAGAATATTTCCGGATCGATCAGATGCTGTCAAGCGATTATGAAACAAAAGTCAGGATAAATAAGCGGGAGCTGCTTGACTGTATCGACCGTGCAACCCTGCTGATAAAAGAAGGGGATAAGAAACCAATCATCATTGATATCAAGGATGAATCCATGGAATTTAAGATCAAGTCTCAGATCGGTTCTATGGATGAGGAGATCTTCTGTATGAAAGAAGGCAAGGATCTTCTGATCGGATTTAATCCGAAATTTCTTATCGACGCTCTCCGCGTTATTGACGATGAGGAAGTGGATCTGTATTTCATGAATGCAAAGGCTCCGTGTTTTATCAAGGACGAGGAGCAGAGATATATTTATCTGATTCTTCCTGTTAACTTTAATGCTGCGGTATAAAGGAAATGGTCACGGAATGATTTTCTGAGCCAGAGAATAGTTTGCAGGATATCTGAAAAATAAGGAGAAGAAAATGGAGCATTTTCAGTTGAGAGCCGGAGAAGAATTCATCCGGCTCGGACAGGTCTTAAAAGCAGTCGGCCTTGTGGAGACCGGGGCAGAAGCGAAAGAGGTCATTCAGGAAGGACTGGTCAGCGTCAACGGAGAGACAGAGACGCGCAGAGGCAGAAAGCTGTATAAAGGTGATACTGTGTCCTATGACGGAAAAGAGCTTGAAGTGGGATGAAGAGTTGAAAAAACCCCCGAAAAAGTGTAAAATAGATTAGATGGGAAAGTTATGGTAATCAAATCTCTAAAGCTTAAAAATTACAGAAATTATGACCTGCTGGATATGAAATTTGATCCGAACACGAACATTCTGTATGGGGATAATGCACAGGGAAAGACGAATATCCTCGAGGCTGTCTATCTGTCCGGAACGACCAAATCTCACAGAGGGACAAAAGACAGGGATATCATACAGTTCGGATATGATGAATCCCACATAGAGACAACGATTGAAAAAAAAGGGATAAATTTTCAGATTGACATGCATCTGAAAAAGAACAGCCCAAAGGGCATCGCGATCGATAAAGTCCCTATCAGGCGGGCAAGCGAGCTGTTTGGTATCGTGTATTTCGTTTTCTTTTCTCCTGAGGACCTTAATATCATAAAAGAAGGGCCGGCAGGGAGAAGAAGATTTATCGACCTGGAATTATCCCAGCTCGATAAAATATATCTCAGCAATCTTTCAAATTATAATCGAATCATTAATCAGAGAAATTCCCTGCTGAAAGATATATACGGACAGAAAAATCTTATGGAAACTCTGGACATATGGGACATGCAGCTTGTTTCCTATGGGACAAAAATACTGGAGAGAAGAAAAGAATTTATAGGACAAGTAAATGAAATAATTTCTGATATACATTATAAATTGACTGGGAAGAAAGAGCGCATTACTCTGTCATACGAATCCTCCATCGGCAACATACCTCTGGAAAATGCTCTGGCAAAATACAGGGACAGAGACATCCGGATGAAGAGCACCACGGTCGGACCGCACAGGGACGATATATGCTTTACTACAGAACAGGGGATCGATGTCAGAAAATTCGGTTCTCAGGGACAGCAGAGAACAGCAGCGCTTTCGCTGAAACTTTCGGAAATTGAACTGGTGAAAAGGTTGATAAATGATACTCCGGTCCTTTTACTGGACGATGTCCTGTCTGAACTGGACAAACATCGGCAAAACTATTTACTGGACAGTATTCATGATATACAGACGATAATCACATGTACCGGGCTGGATGAATTTGTAAATCACAGATTTTCTATCAATAAGATATTTCACATCAAAAACGGGCATGCAGCAAATGCAAATTAGGAGGTTATTAAATGGGTGCATCAAGTACAGAATTTGACGCTGAATATGGAGCGGATCAGATCCAGATACTGGAAGGTCTGGAAGCGGTAAGAAAAAGGCCGGGTATGTATATCGGCAGCACTTCCACAAGAGGGCTTCATCATCTGGTATACGAGATCGTGGACAATTCGGTGGACGAGGCGCTTGCCGGCTACTGTGATGAAATCCAGGTTGATATCAACAAGGATAATTCTGTCACAGTAAGCGACAACGGAAGGGGAATCCCGGTGGGGATCAACCATAAGGCAGGTTTGCCCGCGGTCGAAGTCGTGTTCACTGTTCTTCATGCCGGCGGAAAATTCGGCGGTGGGGGGTACAAAGTATCCGGCGGCCTGCACGGAGTAGGTGCATCTGTTGTAAACGCGCTCTCCGAATGGCTGGAAGTCGAAATCTATAACGAAGGACAGGTCTATAAGCAACGCTATGAGAGAGGAAAGGTCATTTATAAGCTGAAAGTCGTAGGAGAATGCGAGCCGGAACGGACGGGAACAAAGGTCACTTTCTTCCCGGACGCCGATATTTTTGATGATACTGTATTTGATTACGACACACTGAAGCAGCGTTTCCGCGAAATGGCATTCCTTACAAAAGGTCTGCGCATCGTGCTCAGAGACTGGAGAGGAGAGGAACTGCGCGAGCATGTTTTCCACTATGAAGGCGGTATCAAGGAGTTTGTTACTTACTTAAACCGCAGCAAGACTCCTCTGTATGATCAGATCATTTATTGCGAAGGAATGAAGGACGGAGTGGCTGTTGAAATCGCTCTGCAGCACAATGATTCCTACAGTGAAAACACGTACGGTTTTGTAAATAATATTACAACTCCTGAAGGAGGAACGCATGTTGAAGGCTTCAGGAGCGCGTTGACAAAGACGTTTAATGATTATGCAAAAAAGAATAAACTTATAAAAGAAAATGAAAAACTTGCGGGTGAAGATATCAGGGAAGGTCTGACTGCGATCATCAGTGTAAAGATTGAAGACCCGCAGTTTGAGGGACAGACAAAGCAGAAATTAGGAAACAGCGAAGCAAGAGGAGCTGTCAGCAGCGTCCTCAGCACACAGCTTGAGATATTCCTTGAGCAGAATCCAAATGTGGCAAAGCTCACAGTTGAAAAATCCGTGATGGCCCAGAGAGCGAGAGAAGCCGCGAGAAAAGCAAGGGATCTGACAAGAAGAAAGTCGGCTCTTGAAGGCTCTTCCCTTCCCGGAAAACTTGCGGACTGTTCGGATAAAGACCCCGCGAACTGCGAGATTTATATCGTAGAGGGGGATTCCGCAGGCGGCTCTGCAAAGACTGCGAGAGACCGGGCAACCCAGGCAATCCTTCCTCTAAGGGGGAAAATCCTGAATGTGGAGAAGGCAAGGCTGGACAAGATCTATGGAAATGCAGAGATCAAGGCAATGATCACGGCCTTCGGCACAGGGATTCATGAAGATTTTGATATTTCCAAGCTGAGATATCACAAGATCATCATTATGACAGATGCCGATGTGGACGGCGCTCATATCAGTACATTATTATTGACTTTCCTCTACCGTTTTATGCCTGACCTGATCAGGGAAGGATATGTGTATCTGGCACAGCCGCCGCTGTATAAGCTGGAAAAGAATAAAAAGGTATGGTATGCATACAGCGATGAAGAGCTGAACCAGATTCTTATCGAAGTAGGAAGAGACAGTAATAATAAGATACAGAGATATAAGGGTCTGGGAGAGATGGATGCAGAACAGCTTTGGGATACGACGATGGATCCCGAGCACAGGGTGCTGCTCCGGGTGACCATGGACGAAGAAACATCTTCAGAACTCGATCTTACATTCACGACCCTGATGGGCGATAAAGTAGAACCAAGACGAGAATTTATCGAAGAAAACGCAAAATACGTAAGAAACCTGGATATCTAGCGCTTGTAAAGCCGAGTTCATCCACTTTATAAAAAGGAGATAAATGATGGAAGATAATATTTTTGACAAAGTCCATGAGGTCGACTTGAAAAAAACAATGGAGACTTCCTACATTGACTACGCGATGAGCGTTATCGCTTCGCGTGCCCTTCCCGATGTAAGGGATGGGCTGAAGCCTGTGCAGAGAAGAATCCTTTATTCCATGATCGAACTGAATAACGGACCCGACAAACCGCATCGTAAATGCGCGCGTATCGTCGGTGATACGATGGGTAAATATCATCCACACGGTGACAGCTCGATCTATGGAGCTTTGGTCAATCTCGCGCAGGAGTGGTCTACTAGATATCCGCTCGTAGACGGACACGGAAATTTCGGGTCCGTGGACGGCGACGGAGCTGCGGCAATGCGTTATACCGAAGCGCGCCTCAGTAAGATATCTATGGAAATGACAGCGGACATCAATAAAGATACCGTTGATTTTTCGCCGAACTTTGACGAGACAGAGAAAGAACCTGTTGTGCTTCCGTCCAGATTTCCGAATCTTCTTGTAAACGGAACGTCAGGCATCGCGGTGGGTATGGCGACGAATATTCCACCCCATAATCTGAAGGAAGTAATAGGCGCAGTCGTCAAGATCATTGACGACCAGATTGATGAAAACGGAGAGACAACCCTCGAAGATATCCTTCAGATCATTAAAGGGCCGGATTTTCCCACAGGAGCTGAAATCCTCGGAACAAGAGGCATCGAGGAAGCTTACCGCGCAGGACGCGGAAAGATCAGAGTCCGCGCCATCACGAATATCGAACCCATGCAGAACGGAAAGAACAGGATCATCGTGACTGAGCTGCCGTACATGGTAAATAAAGCAAGGCTGATCGAGAAGATTGCGGAGCTGGTAAAGGATAAAAAAGTCGATGGGATCACCGATCTAAGCGACCAGTCCAGCCGCGAGGGTATGCGGATATGTATTGAACTCCGCCGCGATGTAAATCCGAACGTAATCTTAAATCAGCTCTATAAGCACACACAGCTCCAGGATACGTTTGGCGTCATCATGCTGGCACTTGTCAACAATGAGCCAAAGGTCATGAATATTCTGGACATGCTGAAATATTATCTTCAGCATCAGGAAGAGGTCGTTACAAGAAGGACCAAATATGACCTGAATAAAGCAGAAGAGCGCGCCCATATATTAAAGGGACTGCTCATTGCTCTGGATAATATCGATGAAGTGATAAAAATCATCCGTGGGTCAAAGACCGTGCAGATCGCAAAGACGGAATTGATGGAACGCTTTGAACTTTCGGACGTGCAGGCACAGGCGATCGTGGACATGCGTCTGAGAGCGCTGACAGGTCTGGAACGAGAGAAGCTGGAAGCAGAATACGCGGAGCTGATGAAGAAGATTGAAGAATACAAGGCAATCCTCGCAGACCGGAAACTCCTGCTTGGCGTGATAAGAAAAGAAATCCTTGTTATCTCTGACAAATACGGAGATGAGAGAAGGACCCGCATCGGATATGATGAATTCGATATTTCGATGGAAGATCTGATTCCCAGGGAAAATGTAGTCATTACAATGACGAATCTGGGATATATCAAGCGGATGAGCATGGATACCTTCAGCAGCCAGAAGCGGGGCGGAAAAGGGATCAAGGGAATGCAGACGCTGGAAGAGGATTATATCCGTGAATTGTTTGTGACAACAACGCACCATTACATTATGTTCTTTACAAATACCGGCCGCGTATACAGGCTGAAGGGCTATGAAATACCGGAGGCGGGAAGGACCGCAAGAGGAACTGCCATCATCAATCTGCTCCAGCTCATGCCGGAGGAGAAGATTACGGCAATGATCCCGATCTACGAGTATGAAGAAGGAAAATATCTCTTCATGGCGACAGAAAAGGGGCTTGTGAAGAAAACCCCAATCCGCGAATACGCAAATGTCAGAAAGACCGGACTTGCGGCCATTGTTCTGAGAGAAGAGGACAGACTGATCGAAGTAAAAGTGACAGACGACCAGCAGGATATTCTGCTCGTTACAAAATACGGACAGTGTATCCGGTTCAAAGAGACGGACGTCCGTTCTACAGGAAGGGTCTCCATGGGAGTGCGTGGCATGAACCTGGGAGATAATGATGTGGTCATCGGAATGCAGATGAGCAGCCAGGGAAAAGACCTTTTGATCGTATCTGAAAAGGGAATGGGCAAGCGCACGGGCATGGACGAATTCACTGTACAGAACCGCGGCGGAAAAGGTGTGAAATGTTATAAGATTACAGAGAAGACTGGAAATGTAGTAGGCATGAAGGCTGTGGATGAAGACAGTGAGATCATGATCATCAACACAGAAGGAATCGTGATAAGGATGAAGTGCTCGGATATTTCCCAATATGGAAGGATAACTTCTGGTGTGAAACTTATAAATTTACCTGATCATGAAAAAGTTGCTAGTGTCGCGAAAGTAAGAAAAGCTTCTGCTGAGATTGATGGAGAACAAATAGAAATTTCAGAAGAAGTAAATGATGAAACAATTCAAGAATAAAATATGAAAAGAAATTTTTAAATTTACAAAAAGTAAAACTGCCACCCATATGTTATACATTTCACATGGCTGGCAGTTTTTTTCAGTTTGGGATTTCGGAAATGGTCATACAGGGAATAAATGGTTTTTCTGCCGAATAAAATAAAACACAAGTCTTGAAAGGAAGCGGTGGTTTTGGGAAAGAAGATTATGTCGGCGGTCATAAATTTTTTTATACGCGCAGCGGTGGGGATGGCGCTGATCTTTTTCATCAACCAGTTTGTCATCCCACCTGATTCTTCAATTAATGTGGGACTGAACGCGGTTTCCTTTTTGACATCCGGAACCCTTGGTATTCCTGGGGTTGGGCTTCTTTATGGAATCATGTGCTATCAAATTTTGTAGAGTTTTTACAAAAATCGGCGGATTGAAATTTTGTTATGGACAAAATGAAATCCGCCGTTTATAATGCGTCTTACACAGCAGGAAATCAAATGCTGAAACACATGTCTTTGAGGGAAGATATGTGCATCAAAATAATGGACAGAGAGAAGTCCGTTTGTCATATTTCTTTATTCGAGCTGCAAGACTCCGCAGCAAAATTCAGATTATGTCAGAAGAAAAAAGAAAGAGCGGGTCAGAAAATTTTGTGATCTGTGATGTACAGCAGGATTATGCAGGGCATCTTTTCAAGATACTTGCCGGGCAGTTTGAAGGCGAGTATCAGTTTCACCTTTTTTGCGACATTGAGAAGATGAAGGAATTTACAGAACAATACCATGTTCAGGTGCTCCTTATTGGCGAAGAGTATGGAAAAGAGGCGGTGGAAAGAACAGGAGCAGAAAACGTATTTATTCTTACAGGAATCCCTGACAGAAAAGATGGATCAGGGAATATGTTTTTATTTCGCTATCAGTCTGCGGAGGGAATCATCGGGGACATCTGCAGGAGGATCGGACACAGACATAAAAGGCAGGGGGAAAGTCATATCAGAGACGAGCCTCGTGTCAGGAGTGAGTCTCATGCCAGAAATGAGCCTCATGTCAGGAGCAAACCTCATATCAGGGGACTGATAGGGGTATATTCACCGATACACAGGATCGGAAAGACAAAGTTTGCCATCCGGCTCGGTCAGAAGATGGCAAAACAGGTTCCTGTCCTTTATCTCAATATGGAAGGGTATTCGGGCGGAAATTATTATTTTCAGGATGGAGCGGAGAAGGATATTGGGGATCTCTTCTATTTTCTAAAAGAGGAAAAAGAAGACTGTGGTCTTAAGCTGGCTGCCATGACATTACAGAAGGGCGGAATGGATTATATCCTGCCGATGAAAAATGAACAGGATGTGCGGTCCGTCAGAAGAGAGGAATGGATCAGCCTCCTGGACATGATTCTTGAAAAATGCATTTATGAGGTAATCCTGCTTGATCTTGGCGATGCGATCCAAGGTCTCTACGATATCCTCAGAAAATGCGACAGAATCTATACTCCGTATATCTGTGAGGGAGCGGCGGAGGCAAAGTTGGAGCAGTATGAAAATAATCTGAGGGCAGCGGGATATACGGATATTTTAAGGCGTACTGTAAAAAGGCAGGTAGGAAGGAGTAGAAATCAGACAGGAAAGATCGAGGTCGTACAATGACGAGGACAGAACTGTTATACGAGAAAGTCATGCTCAGGATGGACATGACAAAGGAGATGGGAGAAGAAGAACTTCAGGAAATCATACGATGTGTTCTCGAGGAGGAAGGCAGAAGGGAATTTCTCTCACTGGGAGAAAAATTGAAGATAAGCAGAGAACTTTTCAACGCATTCCGCAGGCTGGATATCCTCCAGGATCTGATAGAAGATAATGAAATCACGGAAATCATGGTAAATGGGACAGACAATATTTTTTATGAAAAGAGAGGGAGAATTTATCAGACGGACAGACATTTTATCTCGGAGGAACGTCTGTGTGATGTCATCCAGCAGATTGCGGGAGAGGCGAACCGGTATGTAAACGAGACGTGTCCCATTGTAGATGCGCGTCTGAAAGACGGATCACGCGTCAATGTTGTACTCAAACCTGTTGCGGTGAACGGACCGGTCATGACTATAAGAAAATTTCCGTCAGAGGCGATCACAATGAGACAGCTCATCCGCATGGAAAGCCTGACAGAAGAAGCGGCGAAATTCATCGAAAAGCTGGTGCGCTCCAAATACAACATTTTTGTAAGCGGCGGAACAGGCGCAGGAAAGACGACGTTTTTAAATGCGATGTCCGATTATATCCCAAAAGAAGAACGTATTATCACCATTGAGGACAATGCGGAACTTCAGATACAGGGGGTGGCCAATCTGGTACGGCTGGAGGCACGCGGACCGAATCTGGAAGGCGAAGGCACCGTGACCATCCGGGATCTGATACGGTCCGCCCTCAGGATGAGACCTGACCGGATCATCGTGGGCGAGGTAAGAGGAGAAGAGACAGTGGACATGATATCTTCAGCCATGCTGAATGGACACAGCGGCTCCATGTCCACCGGACATGCCAATAATCCTTCGGATATGCTGCACCGTCTCGAAACAATGATGATGATGGGGATCGAGCTTCCGCTCCAGGCAATCCAGAGACAGATCGCGTCTGCGCTTGACATTATCATCCATCTGGGACGTCTCAGGGACAAAACCAGGAAAGTCATCCAGATCGAAGAGATACTTGGGTACAGCGGGGACAGGATGTTGACAAGGACTCTGTATGAATTCAGAGAGGAGGGAATGGACAATGAAAAAATTAAAGGATGCATTGTGAAGGTTAACGAACTCAAAAATAAGGAAAAACTCCTGGCAGCAGGATATCAGGAAGTATGAATATGTTACAGGAATGGCCAGGGCAACAGGAGTTGTCATGCTGATGCTGTATGTATTTTACGATTCCCTTCTGCCGGCACCGTTTTTATTTCCAATATGGATGCTGTATATAAAAGACTGGTATGAAGATATATCGAAGAAAAAAGAGCAGGAGTTCATGCAGCAGTTCAGAGACAGCATACAGGCAGTGGCGTCGGTGCTCAAAGCAGGATATTCTGTGGAGAATGCAATCCGGGAAGCAGGAAGAGATATTGCGCCGCTGTACACGGAGAACACAAGGATCAGAAGAGAGTATGAGAGGATGACGCATCAGCTCGATATGAATATGACGGCAGAGGATGTGCTCTCTGGCCTTGCAGAACGTACAGGGCAGGAGGATGTGAAAAACTTTGTCAACGTGTTTTCCGCCGCAAAGAAAAGCGGAGGGGACAGTATATCTATCATAAGAAATGCGGTGAAGATCATCAGTGAGAAAATCGATACAGAAAAAGAAATCCAGACAATGCTGGCGGCAAAAAAACTGGAGTTTGACATCATGTGCGCGGTGCCGTTTGCGATCATCTTATACATGAAACTCACATTTACAGAATTTTTGAGCGTACTGTATGGAAATATAACAGGCGCGGTCATCATGAGCATCTGCATCTGTGTGTACATGGGGGCTTACAGCTTCGGGAGACGGATCATCCGCATTGAGGTATAAATAATGGGAGATACAGGAAGGAAGATAAAAAGAAAATTTAAAGAAAATCCTGCCTGCATGAAAGCCGGCATTGCAGCGGCAGCGGCGGTTTTATTCTCAGTCTGCCTTTACATATCGGACAATACCGGAAGCGTTATGACAAACGCGCAAGGAGAGAAAATCATAAAAAGAGCGCAGAACAATGAAGATATAGTCCGGAAAATGAAGGTGCGCATTGGGGATGCGGGAGAAGAGACGACGATAGAGATACCAGTGGGAGGAAGAGAATATGATGCATCGGAGATTCAAGAGGCGTTTGTCCATGCCGGAGAAGAGCTGGAACAGTTGATACTGGGACAGAATAAAAGCCTGGATGAAGTACGTTCTGACCTTGACCTGATCACTGAGATACCGGGGAAAGAGATTCAGGTATCCTGGGAGCTGGATAAATATGATGTCATGGACATCCGGGGAAATCTGCGGGAAGACGCACTGACAGACAAAGGAGCACAGGTCAGGATGACAGCGGTCTTAAGTTATGGAGAAGAGCGGGCGGTCCATGAATTCTATGCAAATGTTCTCGCTCCCATATTGGAGGAAGAAGAACAGACGCTCAGAGCGCTTCAGGAAGAAGTGGCCCGGTCAGATGAAAAGACAAAAACAAAGGATTATCTCATACTGCCGGAACGGATAGACGGAAAAAAGGTACAGTGGAAATACGAAACAGAGACAAGAGCATTTGCAATACTGGTACTTGGGCTGGGCGTTTCGTGCTTGTTATTTGTATCTGATTCACAGAGAAAGAAGGAAGAGGGGAAGAAAGCGGCCCGCCAGATGAAGATTGATTATCCACAGATCATCAATAAATTCAATCTGTATATCCGCGCAGGTATGACGCTCCGGGGGGCGTGGTTCTGTATCGCGCAGGATTATGAGAAGAATAGCAGGGGAAAAGACAGGGAAAAAGAGAAAAGAAAAGCATACGAAGAAATGGTCCGTTCGATGTATCAGATCCGGGGCGGGATACCGGAGGGAGAAGCATATGAAAATTACGGCGCAAGATGCGGGATACCCCTTTACAGAAAGTTTGGGACAATGCTTTCACAAAATCTAAGAAAAGGCTCAAAAGGATTGACGGATCTTTTGGGAAGGGAAGCGGAAGAAGCATTTGAGGAGAGAAAAAACCTGGCGAAAAAACTGGGGGAAGAGGCAGGCACAAAGCTTGTGATACCCTTGTTCCTCATGCTGCTCATCGTCTTTGCGATCGTGATCGTCCCCGCGTTTTTCTCGATAAGGATTTAGAAACAAAGTTTAAATTCCGGCAGAAACAGAAAAGCCGGAGTAAGGAAAGGGAGAGAATAGTATATGAAAATGATGATAACAAATATAAAGAAAAAGGCAGTATCTATGAAAGAGAAGGCCAGCAGCTTTTTTATCGGCGGCAGATATGTTTCCGGAATCACTGTGATTGAACTCGTGCTGATCCTTGTCATTGTCATAGCGCTTCTTCTGATATTTAAAACCCAGCTTATCAACCTTATTAATACGATCTTTGACAAGGTTACCTCGGAGAGTTCCGGCATTTGATATGAAGAGAGCAGATATTACGGTATTTCTCAGCTTGGTATTTATACTCGTCGTGTCTTTTATACTGGGACTCATAGAGATAACAGTTATCCATACGTCAAAAAATTTAAGCCGCCTAGAGACGGACCGGGCTGTGTTTTCCATATTTGGAGAATATCAGAAAAAGCTGCTGGAAGAATATCATGTATTCGCAATAGAGGGAAGCTATGGGACAGGTGACTTTACAGAGGACAGGCTGACCGGGAGAATGCATTATTACGAAAACGCACACATTGACCATGAGATTACGGATATACAATTTTTAACGGACAATCATGGACAGGCATTCCGTGAACAGGTGACCGCATATATGGAAGAGCGCTATGGGATAGGGATGATCCGGGATTTTACCGGGCTGACGGCAGAGTGGGAAGAACAGAGAATTCAGGGAGAGAAGATACGTGATGAGGAGAGTCAGCTTAAAGACCAGTTTGAAGAACTAAAAGAAGGAGCAAAAACAGAGCCGGAGGCTGACGTTGAAGAAGCAGTCGGAGAAACCCCTGTTACCTGCCTTGACCAGATAGAAAAATCCGGCATACTATCCGTCGTGATGCCCCGGGACATGGAATTGTCCGGACGGAAGATCAGCCCCGAAACACAGACGTCCCGCAGAGCCCTTAATACCGGCAGGGGAAGTTTTCCATCGCGCGCAGGAATGGATGGAATCGAAGAAAGACTGCTTTTTAATGAATATATCCTCCAGAACTTTACAAATGCTTCTGCAGTCAGCCCGGCAGGTGAGGAAAAGGCAGAAGAATCTCCATCAGAAGAAAAAGGCCGTTCTCTTGCCTATGAAGCAGAATATATTCTTTCGGGAAAACCTTCCGATAAAGAAAATCTGGAGTCTGTGCTCATAAAGCTGTTCTTTGTGCGGCTGGCGCTTAATTATGCTTTTCTTCTCAAAAGTTCAGGAAAGCAGGCGGAAGCGGAGGTGCTTGCGGTCACGATATCATTGCTCCTTCTGATTCCTGAAGGGACAGAAATCGTAAAACAACTCCTTCTTATTGCATGGGCGGCAAGTGAAAGCGCCGCGGATATACGCACATTACTGTCGGGAAAAAGCGTCCCGCTGATAAAGACAGATGAAAACTGGCAGGTATCCCTGTCAGAACTGTTTATACCGGGAAGCAGCACAGCGCAGTCCGAAGAGAAAAACACCACGGACGGTATATCATATGAAGATTATCTGAGGGCGTTTCTCTTTCTGGCAGATCAGGAAGACACAGCCATGAGAGCATTGGACCGAATGGAAGAAAACCTGGCGGTTCAGCATGGAATGGACTTTTTTAAGGCAGACCACTGCGTTACAAAGCTGAAAATAAAAAATACCGCCGTCATTTTAGGGGATCTGACTTATACATACCCTGTTGCTTTTGGTTATGAGTAGCAGAATGTTTCTAAAGCTTATCTCCGGTGCAGATGCCCTTTCTTTCTGCTCCGCCATCCCTCAGGCGGAAGTTACCACTAGTAAACTGTGTCTCTACAAGAAAGGAAAATCGGCTGCGATGAGAATACAATCGAATAAAGAAGTACAATCCCTAATGAAATCAGAAAGGGCATCTGCACCGGAGATAACAAAAAATGCCAGTATTACCATAGAGGCGGCGTTCGGAATCCCCATTTTCCTTTTCGCTGTTCTCTGTCTGATCTGGCTCATAGAAATACAGAGCATCAGGATCAGCATGATCAATGCCGCTCATAATGCGGCGAAAAGCGCGGCAGAGGATACATCCGTCATTCCGGTACTCAATACATGGAAACTCAAGTCAGATATCCTGTCGCTGATCGGCGAGGACCGGATAGCCAGAAGCATATTAAAGGGAGGGAAAGATGGAATCTCCTGCAGCGGCTCTTATGTGTCTCCAGATACAGGAGAGATAAATATTAAAGTAACATACCGGGTACAGACGCCGGTTCCTGTATTCGGAAATCCCTCGGCAAAACTGGAGGAAACATTCAGGATCAGCGCATGGACAGGATATATGAGCGGCAGAGAAGGCAGTCATGATGCAGATATCGTCTATGTGACAGATACCGGGGCGGTCTATCATGAAGATTACCAGTGCACATATCTGCATCTTTCGATCCGATCTGTTCTTTATAATGAACTGCCCAAGCTGCGTAATGAGAGCGGCGGGAAATATCATGCCTGTGAAAAGTGCGCTTTTGGCTCTGCAATGGGAGGCGTATACATTACACAGACAGGCGACAAATATCATAATTCACTGAACTGCAGCGGACTTAAACGCACGATACACGCGGTAAAGAGGTCACAAGTCACAGGAATGGGAGGATGTTCCAGATGTTCACAATAGAAAACGCGGCAGGGGCCGTCATAAAAAACGGATGGATTTTGTGTCAGATCATATTTGCTGTTTATATAGTCATTCTGGCAGTTATGGATATAAAGTGGAAAAAGCTTCCATTAACCCTGCTTCTTTCAGGAGGATTCCTTGCAGCAGCAGGCATTTTATGCGGGAGAGAGATTCCGGCAGTGATCCTGGCAGCAGGAGGCGGAGTAGGAGTTTTGTTCCTTATTATTAGTAAGGTGACAGGGGAAGCGTTCGGATATGGAGACAGTATCCTGATCCTGATCACGGGAATATTTATCGGATTCTGGGAGATACTTTATCTGCTTATGGCAGCATTCTCCATGGCTGCGGTATTTTCAGTTTTTTTGATGATACGCCGCAGGTTCAGCAGGAAATCTTCATTTCCGTTTGTGCCGTTTCTGGCGGCGGCATATATAGGAGGGATGTTCATTGGCACATATTAAGCAGGGAAAAATCCAGAGAAGATACCGGAGAAGATATATGAAAGGAAGTTCTGTCATAGAAATGTCATATATCATGCCGATATTCCTGGGATTGTTCGTGCTTATCATACACGTGGTGTTTTACTACCATGATAAGGCGGTCATCAATGGAGCGGCCGGAGAGACAGCATTGCTCGGAGCACAGGCAGAGCGCGGAAAAACAGAAGGATATGATCTGGAAGCATTTTTCAGAGAACGCACAGAAGGAAAGCTGATCTATATGACAGAAGCCAAGGTATCTGTTGACAAAACAGAAAAAGAAATCAAAGTGTCAGTATCGGCACAGCGGTCTTTCATGAAATTAGAAATATGCCAGAAAGCACGGATCATAAGACCTGAGAGACGTATCAGACAAATGAGGTGGATTACGTGAAGATTACATATGAAAATGAATGGGAGCGAACAGCAGTTCATGTCGACATGGAGATGCCTTATGAAGAGGACTATCAGATGCGCATGCTTAGCCACAATAACATCTGTTCCCTTCTGAAAGTGACCGGAAGCGGACGCGATGGGCAGAGCAGATACACATTTTATCCTGGGGATGCAGTGAGCATGGAGAAGCGGTACAGCAGACAGGAGATGAAAAAAGAAGATATCGAACGCTTTACAATACAATTTATGGAAATGACAGATACCGTAAAGAATCATCTGCTTGATCCGGATCGCATACTGCTCATGCCGGAGCTGATTTTTATAAAAGATAGGACATACCGGTTCTGTTATCTTCCGGTCCGGGATCAGGAAAAGAAAAAAAGTCTCAGTGCATCCTTCCATGAAATGACAGAGTATTTTGTAAAAAAACTGGATTATCAGGACACAGAAGGAATTTTACTTGTATACAGGCTTCATAAAGAGACGCTTAAGGAGAATTATGACCTGAAAAAAATCATGGAAGGATATCGCAGGGATGAATACCGTAAAGAAGAATGCGGAAGAGAAGGACATTATAAAGAAGGAAAAGCAGGCAGCGAAAGATACGGCGGGCTGCCGGACAGCGCCGTATTCTGTACGGATGATGAAGAGCGGAAAAATTATGAATGGAAAAGCCATGAACGAAAAAGACCGGATAGTGAGAGCGTCAGGGAGGATGGTCCACGCTGCGGTCCTCTGAGAAAGGCGGTTCGAAGGATAAAGAATGGGCGTTGGGGGAGGTGGGATGACCTGATCACCGAAATAGATGGACAGGAAACTGAAGGGCATTTATAATAGAAAGACCATAAAATAAGAAAAGAGGATTTAGTGTGAGACAAAAACCAGAAGCTATTTGTACCGTTGCATTGATCGTTATCAATATCGCAGTATTTCTTTTCTTATCTTTGTTTGGAGATACAGAAGACGCTGCATTTCTGCTTCAGCACGGAGCAATGTATGAGCCCATGGTGACACAGGGACATGAGTTTTACCGCATATTTACCAGTATGTTCCTGCATTTTGGCATCAGCCATCTGCTCAACAACATGGTCCTGCTCGGGGCGCTCGGCTGGAATCTGGAATTAGAGATCGGGAAAATACGAATTCTGCTCATCTATCTGGTCAGTGGGATCGGAGGCAATCTCCTCTCCTTGTACCATGGCATATCTGCAGAAACATATGCTGTGTCCGCAGGAGCTTCGGGAGCGATATTCGGGCTTATGGGAGCGCTGCTATATGTAGTGATCGCAAACAGAGGAATGCTGGGACGGCTGTCCGGCAGAGGAATGCTGGTCATGGTCATGCTCAGCCTGTATTTTGGGCTGACCAGCAGCGGTGTGGATAACTGGGCGCATATAGGCGGACTGATCAGCGGATTTGTCATAGCGGTCATCCTCTACCGCAGGAAGAATGCCCATGGTCCGTATATCAGGCCGGAAGCGTGACCGTAAAGACGGTGCCTGTTTCAGGAGAAGACTCTGCGCATATGCTGCCGCCATGTGCTTCTACGATCTGTTTGGACGATGAAAGCCCAAGCCCGGTGCCGTTTTCCTTATAGGTCACAAAGGGATCAAATATTGTGTCTATGATGTTTTCCGGGATGCCGCAGCCATTATCCTGGCAGCGGATGATCACTGCGTCTTTCAGCCGTTCGGCAGTAAGTGAGATGCGTCCATTTTCGCCAACAGCTTCTCTTGCATTACGAAGCAGATTGAGCAGCACTTCTTCAAGTTTAATCTTATCCCCGGTAAAATCGCCCATGCCTGGCACGATCCGGGAAGTAAACTCGATGTCCGAGCCATCCGCATCAAGAGAGATGGCAAAAGAGACAGCAATATTTTTGATCAGCTGTTCAATAGAAAACACAGAATGATGGAGCGTTGAACTGTTATTAAAAGAAGAAAGATCGTTTAACAGGCTGCACATGAACTGTATATCTTCCATAGTCTGATCCCAGTTGTTGAATTCTTTGACCTCAGGGTGCTGTTTCTCCATGATCTGGAGAGATGAAGATACAAGGGTCAGGGGATTGCGTATCTCATGCGCGATCATAGATACGGTAGTATGATGGTTTTCAAGAAGCTGAGAGATGATCTGTTTCACGTCCTTATTTTCTTCCATAAGACGGTTCATTTTATTAATATCTATGTTGGTGAACACAGGAAATTCCTCCCTTTCTGTTACGATCCGGCGGTTGGTCATTTATTATCATTTAGTCTAGCATGTCATCCCCAGGTGTTCAACAGAATCAATGCGACACCTTTCGACAGCCAGGGGGCAAATAGACGGGAAAAAAGAGGTTCTGATAAACTTCTTCTCTTTTTCCAGAAAATGGGATATACTACAATCAGAAATATTCTGTGGAAAAGAGGAAAAACAAATGAGAGAGAAAGACTGTATTTTCTGTAAGATCGCGGCAGGCGAGATTCCTTCCGCAACACTTTTTGAGGATGACGATTTCCGAGTGATCCTTGATCTGGGTCCCGCGTCAAAAGGACATGCCCTGATCATTCCAAAGGAACATTACAGAAATCTGTATGACATCAACGAAGCTGTTGCCGGAAAAGCGATGATGCTGGCAAAGAAGATGGTCACAAAGATGACAGATGTGCTTGGCTGCGACGGATATAATATCGTGCAGAACAATGAAGAGTGTGCAGGCCAGACAGTATTTCACTTCCATATGCACATGATTCCCAGGTACAAAGGGGACAAGGTCGGGCTCGGCTGGCATATGGGAGAGCTCACGGATGCAGATAAAAACGAAATATTGGATAAAATGAAATAGACCGGAGAAATTATGTTGACAGGTAATCGTGAATTTAACGAGATTTATGAGAAGTATAAGAATCTCGTCCTGAAAGTGGCATACATTTATTCAGGCAACAATTACGATGCGGCAGAAGACATAACTCAGGATACGTTTCTTAAACTGTACATAGGATTTGAAGATTTCAAAAGAGAAAAGGCCGCTTCATGGTTATATACGGTCGCCAAGAATGCAGCGATAAATTACAAGAAGAAAAATGAGGGTATGGTCTCAATCGATGATGAAGAGAACGGCCTGAACAATACGCTGTCCACGGAAAGTATAGAAGACAGTTATTTAGAACAGGAGCATACAGCAGATACGGAAGAACTTAATGACCGTATACTTTCAGCTCTGATGGAGAAAAACCCAAGATGGCACGACGCAGTTCTGCTCGCTTATTACATGGATATTCCTCAGGAGAGAGTAGCTGAAATGATGGGTGTCCGGCTGAACGTTCTTCACAGCATCCTGCACAGGGCGAAAGTCTGGATGAGGAAAACGTATGGTGTGGAATATGAAGAGATAAGCCGGAGAGTATAAATAGGGAAGAATAAACCGGAAAAAATGAACAGGTATCCCGGAGATACCTGTTCACGGAAAAGAAGTTTTATTTTGAAGAAGCGGCCTCCTCGATCAGGGAAATGATCGTATGAATGGAGTCCTGCTGTCCCGAGCCTCTCATGGAATCAATGAAAGTTCCACGGTTTTCGTAGAGTGAATGGACTGCCGGTACAAGAGTCTCTTCGGAGAGTTCTTCTTCTTCGAGGACCATGCTGAAGCCCTGGCGTTCAAACGAACGCGCATTCAGGAGCTGGTCGCCCCGGCTTGCCTTTGCGGAGAGCGGTATGAGAAGATTCGGTATTCTGAGAGCCAGCAGCTCGCAGATCGCATTTGCTCCTGCCCTGGAGATCACGATATCAGCAAGAGCAAAGATATCCCGAAGCTCGTTTTTGACATATTCAAACTGGCAGTAGCCCTTTGTATCCTTCAGAGAGTCGTCTGTCTTGCCTTTTCCGCACAGATGGATGATCTGGAAGTCCTTTAGAAGTGCAGGAAGACTCTGGCGCACGGCATTGTTGACCACAACAGATCCAAGGCTTCCGCCTATCACAAGGATGACAGGCTTATCTGCTGTGAATCCACACAGATCTAGGGCTGCGATCTTATTTCCCGAAAGAAGCTCCTGACGGATAGGAGACCCTGTGAGGACAGCTTTTCCCTGTGGAAGAGAGTCAAGAGTCTCTGGGAAATTGCAGCATACTTTTGACGCAGAAGGAATCGCGATCTTGTTCGCAAGACCAGCTGTCATATCGGATTCATGGATGATAACCGGGATTTTGCACCGCTTTCCGGCGAGGACGACAGGTACAGATACGAAACCGCCTTTTGAGAAAATTACATCAGGATTTAAATCTTTGATCAGTTTGCGGGCTTCTCCGAAGCCTTTGACCACACGAAAGGGATCTGTAAAATTCTGTACGCTGAAATAGCGGCGCAGTTTGCCCGAAGATATCCCATGATAAGGAATGCCGAAAGGTTCGATAAGATCCTTTTCAATGCCGTTATAAGAGCCGATATATTGAATGTCATACCCCAGCTCTCTGAGTCTGGGAATCAGGGCGATATTAGGAGTAACATGTCCGGCGGTGCCGCCGCCGGTCAGGATGATTCGTTTCATAAAGCAACCTCCAGAAAATGTAGTAATGCACGGCTAAAGCTAATTTCATCTTAACCTTATTTGGTGAAATGTCAAGGAAAAATATAGGACAGAAAAAAGGTGCAGAGAATGAAAGAACTTAAAAAATTATCACTGAAAGAAGAAATCGACAAAGAAGCCAGAAGGATAGAAAAAGAAGTCAAGGACAGGAAAGACCTTGATGATATTACTGTGTCTGAAGAGATGGAAACTGCTCTCTTTAATAAAATACAGGACTACGAATATGACAAGCGGTCAAAGAAAGTATATCGCAAAAAGAAGAAGCGCTATGTCGTCATGGCGCTGGCGGCTGTGTTTATCCTCGTATTCGGGAGCGTGATGACAAGTGTGGGAAGTAAGTCATATTGGAAGGTGCTGTGGGACAGGATTGCGGGGGATGAGAAGCTGTCTTATATTGATGTGGAAAAAATGGATTCACAGAAGACGGAGGATCTTGATGAGGTACACATATATAAAGAAATAGGAACTGAACTGGGAATATCAACTGTTAGAATGGCATATATGCCTTCGAAAACATATTTAAGAGAATATGAGATAGATAAAGATCAAAGAAAGGCAACTTTATTATATGACTGTGATGGACAAGTCATCAGATATATGATGTATATGAATGATGAAGATTCTTCTCTTGGGCAGATTACAACAGATAGATTAGTTGATAAATATCAGTTGGAATCCATAGGAGGGATAGTTGTTAAAATAAAAGCATATGAGATAGAGGAGTCAAAAGAAATCAGATATGTAGGAGAATTTGAGTATGCAGATGCGCAATATCAGCTTATGGGAATCATAGAAAAAGAGGAATTTGACAAAATTATAAAAAATTTATTTATTTTATATTAAACGCGTAAGTTTTTCGAAGCTTGATTGTTTACTTAACATAGGGAACATATCTTAAGTAATATTCAAGAGGGCAAAAGATGAAAAAGCGTATTTTATCAATTTTAAGTAGCTTGGCAGTTTGCTGTATGATAGTAACAGTGTCTGTGAATCCAACAGAAGCCTCAGAGACAGAGATAAAGATGGTGGATGGATCGTATTTAACAACAGAAGATAGTTCCACCGGTTATAGTACTGATGGCAAAGCAAGAGGTGTATATTTGATGACTGGGGATTGCACGATATCCAAAGCAGGACGCGGCAAGGTATATGCATACGCCTCAACTACAGCCAATAAAGAAGTAAAGCATATCGCAACGCTGGTATTCGTTGATCAATATCTTGAAGAAGTAGATGAGTGGGGGCAGGTGGCTTCCTGGGTAGAACAAGTGGAAAATGATATCTATATGTCTACTGCAAGAACAGTATATGTTGAAGGTGGATACTATTACAGAGTAAGGGCACATCATATTGCTGGGGACGAATATCCCTACGAAGAAACAGCCTCCGTGACTAACGGCATATTTATCAACTAACCCGCATATAATTTAATAGCACCCTCCCTTAAGTTCTGAGAGCAGCCGCCGGTGCACGCCACGGAAACTATAAAAAATCAGATTAAAGATTTGAGAAACCTGTTCCGAGAAACACCACAAATCAAGGGCGCTACATACGGCGGCTGCTCTCAGGGCTTAAGGGAGATTTTTTCTTATATATTATATCACTGTTCTTTCAAACAATGACATCTTATTTCTATTTATTAAACCTGATTATCCCATGTTCATGGGAAATTTTCAATCAAAAGCAACACAAAACAGATTCTGGAACAATTAAAACAGATTCAGAAATAATGTTTTGCAGGGATTTAAGCTATGCCTTCCATACGCAGAAACGTTGTGTTAAAATAGGTATAAGAACAAATCCTTCCTGCAGATCAAAGAGTTTAACTTACTTTTACAGGAAAGGATATTATATGGAAAAAACAAATAACAATTTTATAATGCTTCCCACCGTGGATATCTGCTTTAAAAATCTTATGGATAATCCTGATGTGAGAAAAGGATTTATCGCCGCATTATTGAGGCGCAGTCCGGACGAGATCAGTAAGACGAAACTTCTTCCCACCACATTAAAACGGGAATATGGGAATGACAAGCTTGGAATATTGGATGCTCTGATCCTTCTTCAAGACGGAACGCAGATTGATATGGAGATGCAGGTGGTATACTTTGACTACTGAGATGCAAGGGTTCTCTTTTATTTGGGAAAGACATTTACTGGTCAGCTAAAAAAGGGGGACTCTTACGAGGAACTGAAAAAATGTATTCACGTGAGTATTCTGGATTTTATTCATTTCACTGATGACGACGTGTGCTGCCGCAGGATTAGTTTCTGTGATGAAAAGACCGGAAAAAAGTATACAGATCTTATGGAAATCCAGATTCTTGAGCTTAAAAAGCTGCCGCAAAAGATGCAGGGCGAGGAAGATATTATTTCATGGATGCGGTTTTTCGGCGGGAAGAGCAGAGAGGAGTTCGAAGATGTGGCAAAGGCGAATGAATATATCGGAATCGCATATGAAGAACTGCAGAAGCTCAGCGCGGACCAGTTAAAACGTTTGGATTATGAGGCGAGAGAAAAAGCCGTAAGAGATTATAACACTCAGATGAGAAGTGCCCTGCGGCGAGGCGCCCGCGGCAAATTGAAGGAAATAACTAAGAAAAAGTTGGAAAAGGGAATGGCAGCAGAAGAAATAGCGGAGATTCTTGAAGAGGATGCAGATATGATTCAAGAATTAGCGGATGAAATTAGAAAAGAGAACACATCTACCCATAGGATGACAGGAGAAGTGGTTATTGAAGAATAGAGGAGAGTATATAAAAAGGCAGCGGGAATTACTTCCCGACTGCCTCTTTTAATGCCTGTGCGAGCTGGTCAGGGCACGAAGTCCCCTTGAACCCGCACTTAATTCCCTCAATACGAGAAATCGCCTCGTTCACATCCATGCCTTCGATCAGGCGGGAAATTCCCTGTAAGTTTCCGTTGCATCCGCCGCGAAAAGATACATTGGTTACTTTATTGTCTGCGATGTCAAAATGAATCTGCTGTGAACAGACACCTTTTGGTCTATAGTCCATGATCACATACCTCCTTATCAGGGAGCATTATATCAAATCAGGAGAAAAAATACAAATATCAGGGATGGCTGTGTTATTCACTTATGATAATGTCACCTTAGGATTCTCTTGAGATAATGTCACTTTTTGATAAACTATAAAACTA
>CALWQP010000014.1 GCA_944383695.1 uncultured Mediterraneibacter sp. | reverse complement strand
TCAGACATAAAATATACTCCCTCCTAAGTGACAAGTTTTTGTTATTTCACTTGTCTACCTAGAAGGGAGCATATCACACTGATGCGGCAGCCCCTTTTTACGCCTTATTATTACGTATCATACTGCTGATGCCGAGCACTGCGCCGAACAGAACTGCTGCACAGGGCCAGATGATCCAGGTGCGCTGCCATTCCATAGTATAGAAGCTCCATCCGAGGTAAACAGCTGTGACAACACACCAGTATACGGTGCTGATAACTTCATTTCTCTTTTCAGCCGTTTTCTTGGCACGGCTGTAATCTCCTTCTTCCAGGAGCTTCTGAAAAGAGCCGAATATCATACAGGTACGTACCAGAAAGAAAACGCCGGCCGACACGATCATCAGACAGAATACAACTCCGTAAATGGCAAGCATCCCATCTTCATCAAGGACGCCCAGCACAAACACCGGAATCGCGCTGAGGATACAAAGTCCCACGCCGATGACCAGGGAGATGCCGTGAGAGGGTTCATATGCTTTTTTTCGTTTTTCAACTACGCCCGTCACGCCGTAGGCCAGTTCAACGGGTTCCTTTTCCAGATATTCAAAGCGCTCTGTTTTCCTCCCGTACCAGATGAAAAGCGCCACCGCACCGGCCACCATCACTAATAATACGGTAAGGCCGACTGAAGCTGCCAGAGCTTCCGGGATTACGTGACCGCCCTCCTGGTCAGAAAGTCCGCCGAGAAGGATCAGCAGAATGGGAGAAAGGATACATATAGAAACTCCCGTCGCGACTTTTGCGGCCATATCCTGCACAATATCCATAAATGTATTTGCCTCTTCCAGAGAAACTGTCCTTATATAATTGTCATTGCCGGAATCAGAAACAGCGCTGGGGGCAGCGTGCGTGAGAGTCTCTTCCTCCGGTTCATCGGAATCCTTCAGAAGATAATCGGTACTGACGCCGAAAATATCACTCATCTTTAATATTTTATCAAGATCCGGAATGGAAGATGCGCTTTCCCATTTGGATACAGACTGTCTGGATACGCCGAGTTGCCCGGCCAGTTCTTCTTGGGACCAGCCGTTCTTTTTTCTCAATTCTGCTATTTTATCTGCTAAGATCATTTATTTTCCCTCCTGTATTTGATTGTTGTTGATCTGTTCGTATGCGCAGTACGTTTCAGTGGCTTTATCATAGCAGAATCAGCGTGTGCATGCCACCAAGCGGGCTTGAAAATCTGTCAACCGGTGGTTGCAGACAGCGTTTTTCAGGTTTTTCTCGAAATAGTACGGATGATCATCATGTTTTATTTGCAATGATAAAATTTTTATAGAAACTTTCTTATAATACTTTCCGATGACTTACGGATATCATCCGGCGTCCCGGCCGCCACGATGCGTCCACCTGCCTCTCCGCCGACGGGACCCATGTCGATGACATAATCTGCATTGCGGATCACGTCCAGTTCGTGCTCAATGACGATCACAGTGGCGCCGTCGTAGATCAATGTCTGGAATACGCCGATAAGCGTCCGTACATCCAGGGGATGGCAAGGAATAGTGGAATCACTGTGTTTCTCTGCACCCATCAGCTCTGATACGCTCAGGAGATCTACACCCGGTACGGGCTGATCGAGGAGCGCAGGAGTATGAGACTTCGATCCGCTCAGAAGAGGAGATCCCAGAGATCATCCGCCGTATCGCGGCAGCCCGCGGAGACATCTATAAGGTGGAGGCAAAACAGCCGGACCTGGAAGAAATTTATTTCGCGCTGACCGCGGCGGGAAGGGAGGAATAGCGATGAACACCGGAATGAAGGCGATTATTAAAAAGGATATCCGGGAGATTACATCCAACCGGAGACTTTTCTCTGTGCTATGGATCATCCCTCTGATGCTGACGGTTGTTCTCCCGTCTATTTTCATCTGTGCAGTTCACTTTGCCACGGATGATCCTGACGTTATGGCGCTTTTGGAACTTCTGCCCAAGTCCGCCCGCACAGGGAGCGTGGAGCTGACCATTGCAGGGATGATCTTTAACAATATTCTTCCGGCTTTCTTTCTGATGATTCCGATCATGACAGCATCCGTCATGGCGGCGAGCGCTTTTGTGGGCGAGAAGGAAAAATATACCCTGGAGACACTTTTGTACTGTCCGCTGTCTGTGAAGGAGATATTCCGGGCAAAGGTGCTGGCATCTTTCCTGCTGAGTATGCTGGTGTCCCTGGTCTCGTTTGCGGCGATGGTGGCAGTTCTGGAATTCGAGTCATTCTTTCTGATGGGAAGCCCGCTCCTTCCGGGCGCAGGCTGGTCTGTTGTTCTGTTCCTGCTCTCCCCAGCGGTCTCGCTGATCGCTGTGACTTTGATCGTGAGGAACTCCGCCAAGGCGCAGAGTGTGGAAGAATCCCAGCAGAGTGCGGTCTTCCTCATCATACCGGTGATCCTGGTGGTGGTAGGACAGTTTGCGGGCGTGATGCTCCTGAATGTATGGATACTGCTGGGACTGAGCGTGTTGTGCGCGCTGCTGGCGTGGGTGCTGCTTCAGAGAGCGGTGAAGCGGTTTATGTATGAAACGCTGCTAAAATGAGTCGATCAAGATGCTTCGGATGAACTGCGGCGGGTGACTGTAGAAAAGTCCGGGGCATTTTTACTGTTACGACGTAAATGATCTGTTGTATGATATTCTTGCAAAAGCAGAGAAACTCAGGGAATATTCAGCGGGAGGAACAGTTATGCCGAATGCAGTTATTTCAAAAACCGAGCACACTCGATTTTTTTATTGCTATCCCCCATACCCCTGTGATATAATCGAGGTAATTTCAACAATAAGATAATAGAAATGGAAGGGATGAGTATGAGCTTTATATCGTATTTAATCAACGGATTGAGCCTGGGAAGCGTGTATGCGATCATTGCCCTTGGATATACCATGGTATACGGTATCGCAAAGATGCTGAATTTTGCCCATGGAGATGTTATTATGGTTGGTGCGTACACAGCCTTTATCGCGATGACTCAGGCAGGGGTTTCTCCGGTCGTCAGCGTGGCGATGGCAGTCTGTGTGTGTACTGCGCTCGGTATCGTGATCGAGAGGATTGCCTATAAACCTCTGCGCAACGCGTCCTCGTCGCTGGCGGTGCTGATCACGGCTATCGGAGTCAGCTACCTGCTCCAGAACATTGCACTCCTTGTATTTGGAGAGAATGCAAAGACATTCCAGTCTGTGATCAAATGGAAAGGCATATCTCTTGCAGATGGCAAATTAAATATCTCAGGAGAGACGATCGTTACGATCATCGTCTGCCTTGTCATTATGACCGTGCTGATGCTTTTTGTGCAGAAGACAAAACCGGGTCAGGCAATGCGCGCGGTGTCTGAAGATAAAGGGGCGGCACAGCTGATGGGGATCAATGTAAACGGAACGATCGCGCTGACGTTTGCGATCGGTTCTGCACTGGCGGCTGTCGCCGGGGTGATGTACTGTTCTGCCTATCCGACGCTGTCTGCATACACAGGGTCAATGCCGGGTATCAAGGCATTCGTGGCGGCTGTGTTTGGCGGTATCGGATCGATTCCGGGAGCATTCATCGGAGGGCTTCTTCTTGGTGTGATCGAGATCTTCAGCAAGGCGTATATTTCCTCTCTGATGGCGGATGCGATCGTGTTTGCAGTGCTGATTATCGTGCTTCTTGTTAAGCCGACAGGACTTTTAGGCAAAAAGATTCAGGAGAAAGTGTAGGTGTCGGGTATGCTGAAGAAAATGAGTAAAAATACGAAAAACAGTTTGATCACTTACGGCATTGTTATCGCTGCTTATGTCATCATGCAGGTCCTGATCAGTGCAGGCAGTATTTCAAGTCTTCTGGAAGGACTTATGGTCCCGCTCTGCTACTATATTATCCTGGCGGTATCGCTGAATCTGGTAGTCGGTATCCTGGGCGAGCTGAGTCTCGGACATGCGGGCTTTATGTGTATCGGCGCGTTTTCCAGCGCATTCTTTTCAAAATGCATGCGGGATGTGATCACAGTCGATATTGTCCGTTTCCTGCTGGCTCTTCTTATCGGTATCGTTGTGGCGGCGATATTTGGTATCCTGATCGGAATACCGGTGCTCCGCTTAAAGGGAGACTATCTTGCGATCGTTACCCTTGCTTTTGGAGAGATCATTAAGAATCTGGTAAACGTCCTGTATATCGGCAAGGATTCGAATGGATTCCATTTCTCAACAAAGGACGCAATGGCGCTGAATATGGAGCCGGACGGCATGGTCATTGTGAACGGACCGCAGGGGATCACGGGAACGCCAAAAGACGCTACGTTCCTGATCGGATTTATTCTGATCCTGATCACATTGTTTATTGTGCTCAACCTGATCAATTCCCGGGATGGGCGTGCGATCATGTCTATCCGTGACAACCGGATCGCGGCAGAGTCCATCGGGATCAATATTACGAAATACAAATTGATGGCATTTACGATCTCCGCGGCTCTTGCGGGGGCGGCAGGCGTACTTTATGCGCATAACCTGTCCACGCTGACAGCGACTACGAACAACTTCGGGTATAATCAGTCGATCATGATCCTTGTATTCGTTGTCCTGGGCGGTATCGGAAACATCAGAGGCTCTATTATTGCGGCTGTTATCCTGACGCTGCTGCCGGAGCTGCTCAGAGGGCTGGATGATTACCGTATGCTCATCTACGCGGTCGTGCTGATCGTTATGATGCTCTTTAACTGGGCGCCGAAAGCGATCGAATGGAGAGAGCGGCATCTTAGATTCGGGAAAAGGAAAAAGGAGGCTGTACAATAATGGCATTACTGGATGTGAAAAATCTTGGCATTTCATTTGGCGGTCTCCGTGCAGTGAATGCGTTTGACATATCGATCGAAAAAGAAGAACTGTATGGTCTGATCGGACCGAACGGCGCAGGCAAGACTACAGTTTTTAACCTGCTGACAGGTGTATACAAGCCGGACAGCGGAAAAGTTCTTCTGGACAGAAAGGATATCACAGGAAAGAAGACCATAGAGATCAGTAAAGCGGGAATTGCAAGGACATTTCAGAATATCCGCCTCTTTAAAAAGCTGAGTGTCCTGGACAATGTAAAGGCAGGACTTCATAATAAGCATCATTACTCTACGGTGGAAGGGATTTTACGCCTTCCGAGATATCGCAGGGTAGAGAAAGAGATGGATGAGAAGGCAATGGAGCTGCTCAAAGTGTTTGACCTGGAAAAGTATGCGCATATAGATGCTGCAAATCTTCCGTACGGACAGCAGAGGAGACTGGAAATCGCGAGGGCCCTGGCAACAGAGCCGAAGCTCCTCCTCCTGGATGAGCCGGCGGCTGGAATGAATCCCAATGAGACGGGCGAGCTGATGGATATGATACGATTCGTCCGCGAGGAGTTCCATATGACGATCCTTCTGATCGAGCATGATATGAAACTGGTGAGCGGCATCTGCGAAAGACTGACAGTGCTGAATTTCGGAGAGATGCTTGCCCAGGGCGGGACATCCGATGTTTTAAATGACCCGCAGGTCATTACGGCATATCTTGGAGAATAGGAGGAGACGTTAGTTATGGCATTGCTTGAAGTAAATGATCTTGAAGTATATTACGGTATGATCCAGGCGATCAAGGGCATCTCCTTCCATGTAGATAAAGGAGAGGTTATCGCTCTTATCGGAGCCAACGGCGCGGGTAAGACAACAACGCTGCACACGGTGACAGGTCTGCTCTCACCGAAGAGCGGACAGGTGCTGTTTGAGGAAAGGGATATCACAAAAGTGCCGGCGCATAAGATTGTGTCCATGGGTATGGCCCATGTGCCGGAAGGGCGGCGCGTATTTGCGGAACTGAGTGTGTATGAGAACCTGAAAATGGGGGCTTATACAAGAAAAAATAAAAGTGAGATCGAGGAGAGCCTGGAAAATGTTTATAAACGCTTTCCGCGTCTTGAAGAGCGAAAGAACCAGATGGCGGGGACACTCAGCGGCGGTGAGCAGCAGATGCTTGCAATGGGGCGCGCTCTTATGTCCAGACCGAAGATCATCCTCATGGATGAGCCTTCCATGGGGCTTTCACCGATCATGGTCAATGAGATTTTCGATATTATCCGTTCTGTGAGCGAGAGCGGCACTACCGTGCTTCTTGTCGAGCAGAACGCAAAGAAGGCACTTTCCATTGCAGACCGGGCGTATGTTCTGGAGACCGGGAAGATTGTCCTTGAAGGAAAGGCAAAGGATCTTCTGGAGGATGACTCTATTAAAAAAGCTTATCTCGGAGAGTAAAGGAGGCGCATCTTTATGAAAAATATTGTGATCACCATCTCAAGGCAGTATGGAAGCGGCGGGAAGACCATCGGCGCCATGCTGGCAAAAGAGCTTGGAGTCAACTGCTACAGCCGTGAGATCCTGCGCATGGCATCGGAGGACAGCGGCATCAATGAACGGCTCTTTGGCATGTCCGATGAGAAGGTACGGCATGCAGGATGGTTCCGGCTTTTGAGCCGTCCATATGAGGGGGAACTGCTTCCTCCGGAAGACAAAGGCTTCACCTCAGACGACAACCTGTTTAATTATCAGGCAAAGATCATTAAAGAGCTGGCAGAAAAAGAGTCATGCGTTATTATCGGAAGATGTGCGGACTATGTGCTGAAGGATTATCCTAATGTGATGAGCGTGTTCGTTCACGCGGATAAGAAGTTCTGCCTTGAACGCGCGATGGAGCGCCACAGCATGACAGAAAAAGAGATGGAGAGATACATTCAGAAGACAGATGAGTACAGGAGCGATTTCTACCGTTACCACACAGGACACGAATGGGCGGATGCGAGAAACTACGACCTCTGCCTGAACAGCGGGAAGATGGGATTTGCGAAGTGCGTGGAAGGGATCAAGTCCTATATGAAAATACGCTTCGGAGTGTAGGGGGCTTCGA
This sequence comes from uncultured Mediterraneibacter sp., assembly GCA_944383695.1. Lineage (GTDB taxonomy): Bacteria > Bacillota > Clostridia > Lachnospirales > Lachnospiraceae > Mediterraneibacter. Next base: position 59,812 of record CALWQP010000014.1, on the reverse strand, counting down.
CTCCGCTCCCTGGAATAAGAAAAATAACGAAATCCGGAAATGTGCTAAGAGCAAAGCTGGGCAACGGGCAATTCGTCTTCGTCTCAGACAATCCCATTACCCAGCTTAACGCATATTCCCGGATTTCTATTTTTCTAAACTCCATTCCAAAGTTACCTCAGCCACCTACACACCCGGGCTGAAAGATTTTCGAAAAGGTGCTCCGCTGTTTTCTGCGTTTGTTCAAGTCGTAAGAGCTCCCATGACAATTTCAGATTTATAGTGTCAAGAACAGGAAAATATGTTAAACTTCTATGTGCGGGAGGGTATCATCGTGGAAGCGTACACAAGTTTTGCGTCAGTATATGACACGTTTATGGACAATGTTCCCTATGAAGAGTGGGGAGAATATATACAGGATCTGCTGTGCAAATATGGCGTGCGGGACGGTATCGTGCTAGATCTGGGATGCGGCACAGGTACGATGACTGAAATCCTGGCGGGGTACGGCTATGACATGATCGGGGTGGACAACTCAGAGGACATGCTGGAGCTTGCCATGGAAAAGCGGATGGCGTCAGGACATGACATCCTCTATCTGCTCCAGGACATGCGGGAGTTTGAACTGTACGGCACAGTCCGGGCAGTGGTGAGTGTGTGCGATTCGGTGAACTATATCACTGAGCCTGAAGAACTGCGGGAGGTGTTCCGCCTGGTAAACAATTATCTTGATCCGGGCGGCATCTTTCTTTTTGACTTTAATACAGAATACAAGTACCGGGAAGTCCTGGGCGACCGCATGATCGCGGAAGACAGGGGAGAGTGCAGTTTTATATGGGACAACTGCTATTATGAAGACGAGCAGATCAATGAGTATGACCTGACCTTTTTTATCAGAGAAGGCGCGGCAAGCGGACAGAGTCGGGAGGCAGAAGCGGACGCAGAGGAAAAGGGCGGGCTGTACCGGAAATATCGAGAGACTCATTTCCAGAGAGGGTATACTCTGGAGGAGATCCGGGAATTGATAAACAGTGCAGGACTTGTTTTTGATGCCGCGTATGACATGGACACCCAGGGGGAAGTCACGGAGACCAGCGAGCGGATCTGCGTCATCGCCCGGGAGAATGGGAAGCAGACAGCGGAATAGAACAGATAAGGATAAGCAGATGTTCAGACTGAACCGGATAAGCACTTGATGGATATAGAAGGGAATCAGAGATTAGGATACACAGACAGGAGATTAAAACATGGAAGATTATATTGTAAGAGCGGCGGCAGCAAACACCCAGATCCGTGCATTTGCGGCGGTGACCACGAAACTTGTGGAAGAGGCAAGACAGCGCCATGGGACGAGCCCGGTGGCCACAGCAGCCCTGGGACGGCTTCTGACCGGCGGGGTGATGATGGGGAGTATGATGAAGAATCCCACAGACATGCTGACTATCCAGATCAAATGCTCCGGACCTATTGGCGGCCTGACAGTGACAGCCGACAGCCGGGGAAATGTAAAAGGGTATGTCCATGATCCGGATGTGATCCTGCCCCCGAAGAACGGCAAGCTGGATGTGGGTGGTGCGCTGGGGCAGGGCGTTATGACTGTGATCAAGGACATGGGATTAAAAGAGCCCTATTCCGGGCAGACGATCCTTCAGACAGGAGAGATCGCGGAGGATCTGACTTACTATTTCGCCACGTCAGAGCAGGTGCCTTCTTCTGTGGGACTGGGAGTGCTCATGGAAAAGAACAATACAGTAAAGTGTGCGGGTGGATTTATCGTACAGGTCATGCCGTTTATCGAAGACGAGGTACTGAATAAGCTGGAGCACAATATCCAGAATATCCAGTCCGTGACTTCCATGCTGGACAACGGCCACACGCCGGAGGAGATGCTGGCCCAGGTGCTGGAAGGGCTGGAACTGGAGATCACGGATACCATGCCGGCTGGGTTTTACTGCAACTGTTCGAAAGAACGGATCGAGAAAGCGATCATCAGCATCGGCAAAAAAGATATCCAGTCCATGATCGATGATGGGGAAGATATTGAAGTAAAATGTCATTTCTGCAATACAGCGTATAACTATACTGTAGATGAGTTGAAAGAGCTTCTGAAGAAGAGCAGATAACCGCTCCGGCGGCAGGGCGGGAGAATCCTGACAGAGAGGTGGAGAAAAGATGAGACATGGATTTGTGAGAGTTGCGGCAGCTACGCCGGACATCCGGGTGGCGGATGTGGAGTTTAATACGGAAAAAATATGCGAGGCGATCGGGAAAGCCTGCGACATGAGAGCAAAAATAATCGTTTTCCCGGAGCTGTGCGTGACAGGATATACATGCGGCGATCTGTTTGCCCAGGACGCGCTCCTCGAAGCGGCGCATCACGCTCTTCTGCAGATCGCAGAATATACGGCGGACAAAGACATCCTTGCCTTTGTGGGGACGCCGCTCCCTGTCAGGGGGAAGCTCTACAACGTGGCGGCAGCGATGAATCGGGGAAAGATCATCGGATTTACGACCAAGACCTTTCTTCCGAACTATGCGGAATTTTATGAGATGCGGCAGTTTACTCCCGGACCGGATCATGCAGGATACATTCTGTTTGAGGGGGAAGAGATTCCCTTTGGACCGCAGATTCTATTCGAGGCTTCCGGTGTGGAGGACCTGATCGTATCAGCGGAAATCTGCGAGGATGTGTGGTCTCCTGTGCCGCCCAGCATACAGGCGGCAATCGAAGGCGCGACTGTCATTGTCAATTGTTCTGCCAGCGATGAGACCATCGGTAAGGATACCTATCGGAGGGAGCTGATCGCCGGTCAGTCTGCCCGGTTGATCGCGGGATATATATATGCAAACGCAGGTGAAGGCGAATCTACCACGGATGTGGTGTTCGGCGGCCACAATATTGTTGCGGAAAACGGAGCAGTCTTAAAAGAAGCCGGAAGATACCAGAACGAGATCATTTACTCTGAATTTGATCTGAAGCGCATTGTAAGTGAACGCCGCAAGAATACCACATTCCAGGCAGACGCAAATGGGACGCTGATGCGCGTGCCGTTTACGGTCGGCAGGGAGGAAGTGCAGCTTACAAGAGTATTTCCGAAGAAGCCTTTCGTCCCATCCGATGAGAGAGTGCGTGCGGAGCGGTGCGAGGAAATCCTGACCATTCAGGCGATGGGACTGAAAAAGCGCCTTGCCCACACCAATTCAAAGACCGCTGTAGTGGGGATTTCCGGCGGGCTTGATTCTACTCTGGCGCTCCTCGTGACAGCCCGGGCTTTTGATATGCTGGGAAGAGATAAGAAGGACATCATCGCAGTGACCATGCCCTGCTTCGGTACAACGGACCGGACGTACCAGAATGCCTGCGAGATGACGAAGAAGACAGGTGCATCTCTGAGGGAGGTCCCCATCGCTGAGGCGGTAAAGGTGCATTTCAGGGATATCGGGCAGGACCCGGAGAACCATGACGTGACCTATGAAAATTCTCAGGCAAGAGAGCGCACTCAGGTTCTTATGGATATTGCGAATCAGACAGGCGGCATGGTGATCGGGACAGGGGACATGTCGGAGCTTGCTCTCGGATGGGCGACTTACAATGGCGATCATATGTCCATGTACGGCGTCAATGCCTCTGTGCCGAAGACACTGGTCCGCCATCTTGTCAAGTATGCGGCAGATGAGACAAAGGATGAGGAACTGAAAAATGTACTCTATGACGTGCTGGAAACTCCGGTAAGCCCTGAACTGCTCCCGCCCAAGGACGGCGACATCGCGCAGAAGACTGAAGACCTTGTGGGACCTTATGAACTGCATGATTTCTTCCTTTACTATATGCTCCGCTTTGGATATGAGCCGGGCAAGATATTCCGGCTGGCGGAAACTACATTTGCCGGAGACTATGACAGGGAGACGATACTGAAGTGGCTGAAGACTTTTTGCAGGAGATTCTTCTCCCAGCAGTTCAAGCGCTCCTGCCTGCCGGACGGACCGAAGATCGGTACAGTGGCGCTATCGCCGAGAGGCGACTGGAGGATGCCAAGTGATGCGTGCGCGGCAGTGTGGATAAAGGAGCTGCAGGAAATCGAGATTTAATGATACAAAAGAACGGAGGAGAAGACAGATGAAGCTGATCAAAACAGAAGATGCGGTCGGAAGCGTGCTCTGCCATGACATTACCCAGATCATTCCGGGAGTGGTCAAGGATGCGGTCTTCCGCAAGGGACATGTGGTGACGGAAGAAGACATTCCCGTGCTTCTATCTGTAGGAAAGGAGCATCTCTACGTGTGGGAGAAGCAGGAAGGGATGCTCCACGAAAACGATGCGGCGGAAATTCTCCGTCATGTCTGTCAGGGTGAGTTTATGACAGCCTCTGAGCCCAAGGAGGGGAAAATCGAACTGACCGCAGAGACAGACGGACTTCTGAAGATTGACCGGGAGAAATTAAATACAGTCAATGGGATGGGGCAGATGGTGCTTGCTTCCCGGCACGGAGATTTCCCGGTGAGAAAAGGCGATAAGATCGTGGGGATGCGGGTCGTTCCCCTGGTGATCGAGGAAGAGAAAATGGATCGGGTGAAAGAAATCTGCGGAAGTGAGCCGATATTCCGGCTGATGCCATTCCGGAAGATGAAAGCCGGGATCGTGACTACCGGGAGCGAGGTGTACCATGGGCGTATCGAAGATAAATTTACTCCTGTGGTCAGGGGAAAACTGGAAGAATACGGCGTGGAAGTGCTGGGAAATACACTGTGTGACGACAAACCAGAGATTGTTACAGAGGCGATCAGTGCATGGATCAGAGAAGGGGCGGACATGGTCGTATGCACCGGCGGAATGAGCGTGGATCCGGACGACCGGACCCCGCTTGCCATCCGCAATGCAACGGATGAAGTGGTCACATACGGCGCGCCGGTGCTGCCGGGAGCTATGTTTATGCTGGCGTATAAGCACAGGACACCGGAAGATATAGGCAGTATTCCGGTCATGGGGCTGCCCGGATGTGTGATGTATGCGAAACGGACAATCTTCGACCTGGTGCTTCCCCGGATCGTGGCGGGCGAGAAGCTGTGTGTGAAGGATTTTTCCGTGCTGGGTGAAGGCGGGTTATGCCTGAACTGCTCCGTGTGCACCTTCCCGAACTGCGGGTTTGGAAAGTGAGAGCTGTGTGCGCCATCTCCCCGGAGACTGCCCATACTTCCTCTTAAAGATACGGTTGAAATAGGACAGATTGTCGAATCCGCAGAGGTCCGCGATCTCGATGACCGGAGCATCCGAAGAACGGAGCAGACGCTCGGACATGGCAAGGCGGTAATCATTCAGATACTCGATAAACCCTGCGCCCATATGTGCTTTAAAAAATTTCATAAAGTGGGACTTACTGTAATAAGTCAGGGCAGCCATGTCATCGATGGCGATGTGCTCGGCATAGTGCTCTTCTACATATTTCAGGATGGTCTTCATTTTTTCAAGAGACTTCGTCTGTAAGGCAGACGCGGTCTCTTTTTTCTGTCGGTTAGAGATAAGGAGGAAGAAGAACTGGAGCAACTGTCCCTTGATAGCAAGCTGATATCCTTCAGGATGGGTTGCGCTGAGGAGGTCGATCTGTCGGATACACTCTGCTGCGGACTGATACCAGGAGAGGGCGGATGTCAGGAAAGTCTCGGACTGAATCCTGCCTTCCATGAACGGCGTGATAAACTGTGAGGCGCACAGGTCATCACTGCCTGAGATGAGCAGGTCAGGCCTGAAAATGATATTTTCGTACTCCATTACATAATGAGCATCCTGCTCGATCGAATGGAGCTGTCCGGGACGGATGAGGACGATATCCCCAGAGGTGACGGATTTTTTCTGGAAATCCGAGGATACAAAGCCCCGCCCCTTTTTGATGACGATCAGCTCTGCCTCAGAATGCCAGTGAAGAGGCACGCCGGGAAAATCCCGAGGGATGGAGCAGAGATAGGTGTTGTAGGGAAAATCCGCAGTGGTATGGGATTTTGTCTCGTGGTAGTTCTGGTATTCGCTGATATTCATAAAAGCATCTCCTTACCGCTGTATTTGATAGTATTGTACAATGAAAAGGAAGAATATTGCAAGAAATATCCGCAGAAACATATTATACTGCTAAGCATAGGTTAAATGAAGTTTCGAAAGGAGATTATCATGAAGATTCAGGGAAGATTAGAAGCATATATGGGAAAGCCGGTTTCCCAGGCGTCCAATGAAGAGATCTACGGCGGACTCCTCACCATCGTGCAGGATATGGCAGCGGAGAAGGAACGCACAGACAGCAAAAAGAAACTGTATTATATTTCGGCAGAATTCCTGATCGGGAAGCTGCTCTCCAACAATATGATCAACCTGGGCATCTACCAGGAAGTGAAAGAGATGCTGGAAAACAATGGCAAAGACATCTGCGAGATTGAAGAAGCAGAAGCAGAGCCGTCTCTTGGAAACGGAGGTCTGGGAAGGCTGGCCGCTTGTTTCCTTGACTCCATTGCCACACTGGGGCTTGCCGGGGACGGCATCGGACTGAACTACCACCTGGGACTTTTTAAGCAGGAGTTTGAGGACCATCTCCAGAAGGAGACACCGAATCCGTGGATGGGAGAGAAGTCCTGGCTGAAAAAGACAGATGTCACATATCCGGTGGAGTTCAAGGGCCTGAAAGTCAATGCCCGCATGTACGATATTGAAGTGACAGGATATAACAACAAGACGAATAAGCTGCATCTTTTTGACCTGGATTCGGTGGATGAGGCGATCGTGCATGACGGAATTGATTTTGACAAAGAGGATATCAAAAAGAACCTGACACTCTTCCTCTATCCGGATGACAGCGACGAACAGGGAAGACTGCTGCGTATCTATCAGCAGTATTTCATGGTCAGCGCAGGGGCTCAGCTCATCCTTGACGAGTGTGTGGCAAAGGGCTGCAGTTTGTATGACCTGCCGGATTATGCGGTAATCCAGATCAACGACACGCATCCGACCATGGTCATCCCGGAACTGATCCGTCTGCTCGTGGCGCGGGGACTGGATATGGACGACGCAGTAGATGTAGTGTCAAAGACATGTGCGTATACGAACCATACGATCCTGGCGGAAGCCCTTGAGAAATGGCCGGTATTTTATCTTAAGAAAGTCGTTCCCCAGCTTGTTCCGATCATTGAAATACTGGATGACAAAGTGAGGAGAAAATTTGACGATGAGAGCGTTGCCATTATTGACCGGAATGATACAGTGCACATGGCGCATATGGATATCCATTACGGCTTCAGTGTGAACGGTGTCGCGGCGCTCCATACGGAGATCCTGAAGAATTCTGAGCTCAATAACTTTTACAAGATTTACCCGGAGAAGTTTAACAATAAGACCAACGGCATCACATTCCGCCGCTGGCTGATGCACTGCAATCCGCTGCTCACAGAGCTTCTCGATGAGACCATCGGAGAGGGCTACAAGAAGGATGCGGCAGAGTTGGAGAAACTGCTTGCATATAAGGAAGATGAAAATATTCTGAATAAGCTGCTTGACATCAAGCACAAAAATAAAGAGGCGCTGGCGGCTTACCTGAAAGAGACCCAGGGCATTGAGATCAGTCCGGATACCATTTTTGACATCCAGGTGAAGCGTCTCCACGAGTACAAACGCCAGCAGCTTGGCGCCCTGTATATCATTGACAAATATTTGGAAATCAAGGCGGGAAAGACTCCCTCTGCCCCTGTGACAGCAATCTTCGGGGCAAAGGCAGCTCCTGCATATGTGATCGCGAAGGATATCATCCATCTGATTCTCTGTCTCCAGGAAATCATCAACAATGACCCGGAGGTTAGCCCGTACCTGAAAGTGGTCATGGTGGAGAACTACAACGTGACAAAAGCAGGAAAGCTGATTCCGGCGTGCGATATTTCCGAGCAGATTTCTCTTGCTTCCAAAGAGGCCAGCGGCACGGGCAACATGAAATTCATGTTAAACGGAGCGGTGACATTGGGTACTGAGGACGGAGCAAATGTGGAGATCCACGATGCAGTGGGCGACGACAATATCTTTGTGTTCGGAGCTTCCAGCGACGAGGTCATCCGGCATTATGCAAAGGCAGACTATGTGGCAAAGACTTATTATGAGGAGAACCCGGCGATCAAAGCTGCCGTTGACTTTATCACCTGCGACAAAATGCTGGAAGTGGGCTGTGAGGAGAACCTGACAAGGCTGAAAAATGAACTTATCAATAAAGACTGGTTTATGACCCTTCTTGACTTTGACTCCTATAAGGAGACAAAAGAAAAGGCGCTGGCAGCTTATGGGGACAGAAGATCATGGGCAAAGATGACGCTGGTCAACATTGCGAAAGCGGGATTCTTCTCATCTGACAGGACTATTGAGGAGTATAATAAAGACATCTGGAAACTTCAGGAGGAAAACTAAGATGAAAAGAGCAAGCGGAATCTTACTGCCTGTATTTTCCCTTCCCTCAGAGTATGGGATCGGATGCTTCTCAAAGGAAGCTTATCAATTCGTGGATATGCTGAAACGGGCAGGACAGAGCTATTGGCAGATTCTGCCGCTTGGACCAACTGGTTATGGGGACTCCCCATACCAGTCGTTCTCCACATATGCAGGCAATCCTTATTTTATCGATCTGGAGACACTGGTCCGGGAAGGGCTCCTGACAGAAGCAGAGTGCCGGGAATATGACTTTGGAACTCAGGAGACTTATATCGATTACGAGAAGATTTACAAGACACGGTTCAAGGTGCTGAAAAAGGCCTATGAACGGTTCCGGGACCGCATGGCAGGCGGCCATCAGGAACGAGAAGCATATGAGCGGTTTGTAAATGAAAATGCCTTCTGGCTGGATGATTACAGTCTGTATATGGCAGTTAAAGATAAAAATAATGGGGTAAGCTGGAATGAGTGGGATGCCCCCCTTAAGAACAGGGAGGAGGAAGCTCTGGCAGCAGCAAGGGAAGAGCTGGCAGAGGAGATCAGCTTCTACAAGTTCCAGCAGTATGAGTTTGACCGTCAGTGGAAAAAGCTTCATGTTTACGCAAATGAGCAGGGCGTGAAAATTATCGGGGATATCCCGATCTATGTGGCATTTGACAGTGCGGATACATGGGCGGCGCCGGAGATGTTCCAGTTTGATGAGAGCAACGAGCCTACAAGAGTGGCGGGATGCCCGCCGGATGGATTTTCCGCCACAGGGCAGCTGTGGGGCAATCCTTTGTATGACTGGGAGTATCATAAAAATACCGGATATGAGTGGTGGATCCGGCGGATCGAGTACTGCCTGAAGCTCTATGACGTGGTGAGGATCGATCATTTCCGCGGCTTTGATGAGTATTACTCGATCCCATATGGGGAGAAGACAGCCATAAACGGAGAATGGATGCCCGGCCCGGGCATGGAGCTTTTCCGCGCCATTGAAGAGAAGCTGGGACGACCGGCGATCATCGCAGAAGACCTGGGCTTCCTTACGCCAAGTGTGCTGGAGCTTTTGAAGGACAGCGGATTCCCGGGCATGAAGGTGCTCCAGTTTGCGTTTGACGCAAGAGAGTCATCCAACTATCTCCCCCACATTTATCCGACGCACTGTGTCGTCTATACAGGTACTCACGACAATGACACTACAAGAGGATGGTATCATGCAGTGGGAAAAGATGCCAGAGCCTTTGCGAAAGAATATATGTGCAAGCCGAGGCTGGACGAGGACAGCCTGGCCGGGGACTTTATTTCTATGGCAATGAGCAGTGTCGCAGACCTGTGCGTGATCCCCATGCAGGACTATCTCGGGCTCGGAAGCGAGGCGCGCATCAATACTCCGTCTACACTTGGAGGAAACTGGATGTGGCGTATGAAAGAAGGGCAGTTTGACGATAAGACAGTGGAAGAGATTCTGAGGGTGACCAGATTATACGGAAGGCTGCCGTAGGCAGAAGATGCTGAAGGTTTGTGAGGAACTGCTTGCCCCTTCCGATTATATAATGGAGCAGAGAAGGCATTCAGGCTTTGCATACCCGGACACGAGGCCGGGATATCATGTAAAAGGAGCGATGAAAAATAAAGAAAACCGGGAATATGCCAACGGTTTCTGCGGTAAACTATGCATGATATTTACGGTCGTACGGCTCAGATGCCGGGGAAGAGAAATGCGAAAGAGAACAAACAGGCTGTGTTTTGCAGAAGGAGATTCATAGACTACAGGAGGCAGAAATCATGAAACAGCTTTATACAAAATGGGGAACAGAGCTGGACCCGGGATGCATCCTTCCGGAATACCCGAGACCGCTGATGGTCCGGGACAGTTATATCAATCTGAATGGGTACTGGGACTATGCGTTTACGAAAGAATTCCGCGTGCCGGAGAACTATGACGGAAAAATTCTTGTGCCGTTCTCTCCGGAGAGTGTGCTCTCGGGAGTGTCAAGGCAGTTACAGCCGGATGAATATCTCTGGTACCGGAGAACTTTTTCTCTTCCGGGCAGAGGAGAACGAAGAGCAGACCGCAGACTGCTTCTGCACTTCGGCGCTGTGGATCAGGCATGTGTGATTTATGTGAATGGGCAGAAAGTGGCGAGGCACACAGGCGGGTATCTGCCTTTCGCGGCGGATATCACAGAAGCAGTGAAGGATGGAGAAAATGAACTATTGGCGGCAGTTAAGGATCTGAGCGATACCTCTTATCACGCCAGGGGCAAGCAGAAGCTGAAGCGGGGCGGAATGTTCTACACTGCACAGAGCGGGATCTGGCAGACTGTCTGGATGGAGGAAGTGCCGGAGAATTATATCCGGTCTGTGGAGGCCGTGCCGGATCTGGATAAAGGAACCATCCGTGTCTGCGTGTATGCCGGACAGGAGAAGGCGGGAGAAACGCAGACAGTGGAAATCTCTGTCAAAAGCCCCGGGATCTATGACGAAGCGTTTCATATGCCTGAGAGACAGAAGAGAGAAGGGACAGAGGAAGAAATCCTCTGTACTGGGGAAGGCAGGACCGGAGCGTGGATCGAGATTTCTCTGCCTGAGATAAAACTGTGGAACTGTAAAGAACCGTGGCTGTATTACTTTGATGTAAAAGCAGGAAAAGACGCGGTGAAGAGTTATTTTGCCATGCGGAAATTTTCGGTGGAGAAGGATGAGAAGGGAATCCCGCGAATCTGCCTGAACGGAAAGCCGCAGTTCCAGAACGGCGTGCTGGATCAGGGATACTGGCCGGATGGACTGTATACCGCGCCGTCGGATGAAGCATTTATTTTTGATATCAGAGAAATGAAAAAGACCGGGTTTAACATGGTGCGCAAGCATCTGAAGCTCGAGCCTCAGAGGTGGTACTATCACTGTGACCGTATGGGCATGGTGGTCTGGCAGGATATGGTCAACGGCGGAGGAACTTACAAGCCGTGGTTCGTGACCTACCTCGGTACAGTGCTCTCCTGGAGACATATCCGTGTCCGGGACAGCCATGCGCGGCTTTTTGCGAGAACCGATGCCCGGGGAAAACAGGAATTCGTCCGGGAGATGAAGGAGACGATCCGGCTGTTGAAAGCACATCCCAGTATCTGTACATGGGTGATATTTAACGAGGGCTGGGGACAGTTTCAGGCAGAAGAGCTGACCCGCATCGCGAAAGAATGTGATCCGGACAGACTCATCGACCAGGCAAGCGGCTGGTTCGATCAGGGTGGAGGTGATTTTAACAGCGCCCACAATTATTTCTTTAAACTTGGTGCGAGAACAGAAAAAAAGAGGGCGTATGTACTCTCGGAGATCGGCGGCTATACTTTTCGGGAGAAAGGTCACTGTGCATGTGAAGATCTGTACGGATACGGCGCCCATGAAAGCAAAGACTCCCTGAACCTTGCGTATGGGAAGCTGATGGAGAAAGCAGAAGCACTGATCCCGGAGGGACTCTGTGCCACTGTGTATACCCAGTGGTCCGACGTGGAAGAGGAAGTCAATGGGGTGTACACATATGACAGAGAGTGCCGGAAAATATGGGAGGATGCTATCCAGAGATACAGGAAGAAACTTTCAAAGCCTTACCTCCTCTCATAGGAAAAGGCATGGGCGGGAATGGATTCAAAAACTCCATCTCCGCCCATATTTTATAACATTTTGCAAAAGCCTGATGTTTACCGGATCAGTGTGCTCAGCCAGTACAACAGCCCCAGTCCCCAGCTTGTAAATATACCGTACAGGATCACAGGTCCGGCAATGGTGAAGATCTTGCATCCGATGCCAAATACCTGACCTTCTTTTTTATATTCGATCGCCGGAGCGGCGACAGAATTGGCGAATCCGGTGATGGGCACGAGAGCTCCTGCGCCGCCCCATTTTGCCAGACGCGGATAGATTCCTGTACCGGTGAGAAGTACGCTGAGCAGGACAAGGAGCAGGGAAGTCCAGCTGCTGCAGTCGTCTGTGCTGAGATTTTTGAGTTCACAGTAGTGATAGATCACCTGCCCGATGAAGCAGATCGTGCCGCCCAGGAGGAAGGCTTTGAGCATGTTCAGCCAGACGTTATGCTGCGGAGTTTTTTGTTTTACATAGTCTTCATACTGCTTTTGCTGTTTTAAGCGCTGTATCTTATCCATAAGGAAATCTCCTTTCTTTTCAGCCGCATCAGACGGCGGCGCCATTGCTCCCGGTTCCGTCAGATTGGCGGTGCTATTTTTGTTAGTATCTGGAATCGTTCGGAAAATATACCCTGCATATTCATGGAAAACCTGCACATAATACCCACATGACAGAAAAAAGGTGAGGATGCAGTATGGATCAGATGATAAAAGGAAGCCAGAGCCTGATATTTATGAATGCGCCCTATCTTATAAGCGCGGCTTCAGTGACTGGCAGTAAAGAGGCGGAAGGCCCGCTGGGAAAACTGTTTGACATGACAAATGAAGATGACCTCTTCGGGGCGCAGACCTGGGAGGAGGCTGAGAGTACGATGCAGAAGGAAGCCTGTGTGCTGGCGCTGGGAAAGGCGCATGTGGAGGCAGAGGAGGTGCGGTATCTGTTCGGAGGGGACCTGCTCCGTCAGGGCATCGCCACTTCTATGGGCGTGGAAGCCCTTCAGATTCCCTTGTTCGGGCTGTACGGCGCGTGTTCAACATCGGGGGAGGCGCTTGCCCTTGCGGCAATGAGCGCGGCGGCAGGCTATGGGGAGTATATGCTTGCCGTTACTTCCAGTCATTTCGGAAGCGCGGAAAAGGAGTTCCGTTTCCCTCTGGGATATGCCAGCCAAAGACCACTGTCCGCGCACTGGACAGTGACCGGGAGTGGCGCCTTTCTCGTCCGCTCGGCAGTGCCCGAGGCGCGGAACAGCAGGGAGAATATTGACCGGTCCGCCCACGGAGGCGCAGGAGAAGGGAAGGAACAGGCAAGACAGGAGAAGAGCCATGTCCGGATCGCGGGGGTTACCGTGGGGAAGATCGTGGATTACGGCTTGAAAGATTCGCAGAACATGGGAGCGTGCATGGCGCCTGCGGCAATGGACACGATCGTACAGAATTTTAAGGATATGGGCAGGACAGAGCAGGATTATGACCGGATCATCACAGGAGACCTGGGGTATGTGGGTCAGTCCATCTTGTTTGATCTGGTCAGAGGGAAAGGGTATGACATAAGAGAGAAACATCTTGACTGCGGCATGACCATCTTTGATCAACAGACCCAGGACACCCATGCAGGTGGAAGCGGCTGCGGATGCGCGGCTGTGACCCTTGCTTCCTTTGTACTGCCAAAGATCGAGAAAGGGGAATGGAAGCGCGTCCTGTTCGTTCCCACAGGAGCATTGATGTCAACGGTGAGTTACAATGAGGGCGCCAGTGTACCGGGGATCGCTCACGGGATCGTACTGGAGCACTGTTAGCGGCAGTGCATGGAACTGGAAGTGTACGGCCAGCATGCCGGTAAATACAGGCATTAAATTTTGGACAGAAACCAGATTTGAAAGGTGGAAAAGACATGGAATATCTTACAGCATTTGTAGTCGGAGGACTGATATGCGCGGTCGTCCAGATCCTTCTGGACCGGACGAAAATGATGCCGGGGCGGGTCATGGTACTGCTCGTGTGTACTGGAGCGGTTCTGGGATTCTGCGGAATCTACAAGCCTTTTCAGGAGTTTGCGGGTTCAGGGGCCAGCGTGCCTCTTCTCGGTTTCGGGAATGTACTCTGGCAGGGAGTGAAGGAGGCCGTGGATAAGAATGGATTTATCGGGATTTTCATGGGCGGCTTCAAAGCGAGCGCTGTGGGGATATCAGCGGCGCTGATCTTCGGATATATAGCGTCCTTTATTTTTGAACCCAAGATGAAGAAATAAAGTCTGAGACAGTACGGAAAATGTCCTCTGGAAATGGGAAAAGGCGTGACTTGACAGGGCTTGCTCTATAATGCTATGATAGACCCTGTAGCTGGTTAACATGTTCCTGAATAATATAGAAGGAAATAGTATGATTTTTAATTGGTGATAAGATTTTTCGAAAAAGAGTGGAAGATTTTATCACCTTTTTGTTTTGAGTCAAAGGAGGATCGCATTACATGTGTGGAATCGTAGGATTTGTAGGAGAGGAGCCTGCAGCTCCGATCCTGTTGTCAGGACTGGAGAAGCTGGAGTACAGAGGATATGATTCGGCGGGAATCGCTGTGCGTAATGAAGAGTCAGGAAAGATCGAGGTCGTGAAAGCAAAAGGCCGACTGAAGATCCTTTCGGAAAAAACGGACGGAGGAATGGCAGTGCCGGGAACCTGCGGTATCGGTCACACACGATGGGCGACCCACGGAGAACCGTCAGAGAATAATGCTCATCCTCACTGTGCGGATGATATGTCCGTTGTGCTCGTGCATAATGGGATTATTGAGAATTACCAGGAATTAAAAGAGAAGCTTCTCAGATCAGGATATAGCTTTTATTCTCAGACAGACACGGAAATTGCCGTAAAACTGGTCGATTATTATTATAAAAAGACAGGGACGCCTCTGGAAGCGCTGACCCGCGCCATGCTGCGTATCAGAGGCTCATATGCATTCGGCGTGATGTTCCGCGACTGCCCGGGCAGGCTCTTTGCGGCGAGAAAGGACAGTCCGCTCATCATCGGGAAAAATGAGTCGGGATGCCTCATTGCATCCGATGTTCCCGCGATTCTTGATAAGACGAGAAATGTTTTTTATATAGGAAATCTGGAGGTTGCCGAACTCAGCAGGGATGAGATCCATTTCTATAATATCGACAGGGAAGAGATACGCAAAGATATGGTGGAGATCAAGTGGGATGCGGAATCTGCTGAAAAAGGCGGGTACGAGCATTTTATGCTGAAGGAGATCCACGAGCAGCCGAAGGCAGTCCAGGATACGGTCGGCGCCTATGTTAAGGACGGACAGATCGATCTTTCCGAAGTAGGGCTTACGAGCGAGATGCTGGCGGGGCTGGAGCGGATCTATATCGTTGCGTGCGGTTCGGCGTACCACATAGGCGTGGTGGCAAAATATGTGATGGAAGACCTGGCTGATATTCCGGTGGAAGTGGACCTGGCGTCTGAGTTCCGTTACAGAAATCCGAAGCTTATGAAGGACTCCATGGTGATCGTGGTATCCCAGTCGGGCGAAACAGCGGACAGTCTTGCCGCCCTGCGCCTGGCGAAGGAGAAAGGAGTGCCTGTCCTTGGAGTCGTCAACGTAGTAGGGTCCAGCATCGCCCGGGAAAGCGATTTTATTCTTTATACTTATGCAGGACCGGAGATTTCCGTGGCAACTACAAAGGCGTACAGCACACAACTGATCGCGGTGTATCTGCTTGCGATCCAGACAGCGTTTGCAAAGGGACGGATTGATGAGAACAGATACGGCGAACTGATTGCGGAGCTCGGGAGACTTCCGGAGAAGATCCAGAAGACACTGGACGATAAGGAGCGTATCCAGTGGTTTGCAAGCAAGTATGCCAATGCAAAGGATATCTTCTTTATCGGGCGCGGTATCGACTATGCCATTAGTCTTGAAGGAAGCCTGAAGATGAAGGAGATCAGCTATATCCATTCAGAGGCTTATGCCGCAGGGGAACTGAAACATGGAACGATCAGCCTGATCGAGGATGGGACTCTTGTCATTGGCGTTGTCACACAGAAGGCGCTTTTTGAGAAGACGCTGAGCAATATGGTGGAGACGAAGAGCCGGGGAGCTTATCTGATGGGACTGACCTTGTATGGGAATTACAATATTGAGGACAATGCGGACTTCTCCGTGTATGTTCCGAAGACAGAACAGTATTTCACGACCAGCCTTGCGATCGTGCCGCTGCAGCTTATGGGTTATTATGTCAGCGTGGCAAAAGGACTGGATGTGGATAAGCCGAGGAATCTGGCGAAATCTGTGACAGTAGAATAATGCTCCTGGCCATTGCATATGCATATGGATGTGCGGCCGTCCGGTGCTTTGTATAAAAAGCTGTATTTGTGGGGAAAATATGAGAGAACCCTGCAAATACAGCCTTTTTTGATTTTACATAGATTTAACATAACCTTGATTTTACATTTTACATTCCTTTTTTATCATAAATACCGTTGACGGACGCAAGACAGTTCCGGCGGCAGCGGCAAGATGCCGAAGTACATAATAATCGGAATTCGAAAAGGAGATTATGAGACAATGAAAATGAAAAAGTTTATCTCAGTATTGGCAGCAGTATCAATGGTAGCTGCAATGGCAGCAGGATGCGGAAGCAATAACGACACATCCGCACAGGGAGGCGCGCCAACAGATGAAGGAACAGGCTCTGAATGGGACGCGGCAAATGCGATCACAGTTGTTTCCCGTGAGGAAGGTTCAGGAACAAGAGGCGCTTTCACAGAGCTGTTTGGTGTTGTTGACGATGATGACAATGATATGACAACGCTCGATGCTCAGGTAACAAACAGCACATCCGTTATGATGACAACTGTTTCTGAAAACGAGTACGCAATCGGATATATTTCTCTCGGATCTCTTGACGAATCCCTTGTAAAGGCTGTTAAGATCGACGGAGCTGAGGCAACGGCTGAGAATATTGAGAACGGATCATACAAAGTATCCAGACCGTTCAATGTAGCAGTAAAACCGGATTCTGACAATGCGGTAGCAAAAGACTTCATGGCGTTCATCATGAGTACAGAGGGACAGGAAGTGGTATCCGGCGAAGGCTACATCCCGGTAGCCGGGGTAGAGGCTTACGCAGGAGAGGCTCCGGAAGGAAGCTGTGTAGTAGGGGGGTCCTCTTCCGTATCTCCACTGATGGAGAAGCTGATTGAGGCCTATAAAGAAGTAAACCCGAACGCATCTATCGAGCTTCAGACATCTGATTCTACAACAGGTATGACATCTGCGATCGAGGGAAGCTATGACATCGGTATGGCGTCCAGAGAGCTGAAGGACGAAGAAGCTGCTGAGCTTGAGGGCACAGTGATCGCAACAGACGGTATCGCGGTCATCGTAAATCAGGGCAATCCGACAGACGACTTGTCAGCAGATCAGGTGAAGAGCATCTATCTTGGTGATGTAACAACATGGGACGCGATCTAAGCGGATTGGCGCAGACTGAAAACACCATATAGAGAAATCATTAAGTAAAAGATTTCCGCTTTTAAAATATGAGCCGGGCAGATATGGAGCATGTCTTCCCGGCTCATTAGGAGGAAAAAATGAAATCAAAAACATGGACTGAAAAATTCATGCAGGGAGTATTTTTCGTGGCTGCGTGCGCATCCGTGCTGGCGGTGGCGCTCATCTGCATTTTCCTGTTTGCAAATGGTATCCCTGCAATGAGAGAAATCGGATTTATCAAGTTTATCACAGGAGAGATCTGGCGTCCGAACAGTGACCAGTTTGGCATCCTCCCCATGATCGTAGGGAGCCTGTACGTGACGGCAGGTGCAATCCTTTTCGGAGTGCCCATCGGTATTTTGACTTCTGTATTTATGGCAATGTACTGCCCGAAGTGTATTTACAAACCGCTGAAAGCAGCGACAGAGCTCCTTGCAGGGATTCCTTCGGTCATCTACGGTTTCTTCGGACTGGTGGTCGTGGTGCCTCTGATCCGTGAGTTCGGCACTGCGCTGTACAAGGCGGGACTCGTGCAGAAACCAGGTAACGGGAACAGTATCCTGACCGCATCTCTGATCCTGGGAATGATGATACTCCCGACCATCATCGGGACTACAGAGAGCGCGATGCGGGCTGTACCGGCACACTATTATGAGGGCTCGCTGGCGCTGGGGGCAACAAAAGAGCGAAGCATTTTCCGCGTTATCATCCCGGCTGCAAAATCAGGTGTCATCGCAGGGATCGTGCTGGGGATTGGGCGTGCCATCGGCGAGACAATGGCTGTCATCATGATCGTCGGAAATCAGGCCCGCATTACGACGAGTATGCTGGATGGTATCCGTACCCTGACCGGAAACATTGTTATTGAGATGGGATATGCCACAGGCCTGCACCGCGAGGCGTTGATCGCAACAGGCGTTGTGCTCTTTGTGTTTATCCTGATCATCAACCTGAGCGTGGCATTGTTAAAGAGGGGGGCGGATCATGAGTAATGAAGTGAGCAGAAGCAATCAGATGATCAATAAGACAACGATTGGCGATAAATTGAAAACTTATTTAAAACATCCGGGCTCGTTTATCCTGATGCTGCTCGTGATGCTGGCGTCAGTCATTACTTTCGCTGTACTTATTTTCCTGATCGCCTATATTCTTATCAATGGCCTGCCGCATATCACACCGTCTCTTTTCTCATTAGAGTACAGCTCTGAAAATGCATCGGTAGTGCCTGCTTTTGTCAATACGATCGTTATGACATTGTTATCCCTGCTGATCGCGGTCCCTTTCGGGATCTTTTCTGCAATCTTTCTTGTGGAGTATGCGAAAAGGGGGAATAAATTCATAGAGGTCATCCGGCTGACGACAGAGACGCTCTCTGGTATTCCGTCTATCGTATACGGTCTCTTCGGTATGCTGTTCTTTGTAAATGCTTTGGACTGGGGCTTCTCCCTTCTGGCAGGCGCCTTCACCATCGCGATCATGATACTCCCGCTGATCATGAGAACGACAGAAGAAGCATTAAAAGCAGTTCCGGATTCTTACCGGGAAGGAAGCTTCGGACTGGGCGCGGGCAAGCTGCGAACCGTATTCCGGATCGTCCTTCCGTCAGCCATCCCGGGCGTCCTGGCAGGAGTGATCCTGGCCATCGGACGTATCGTAGGTGAGACGGCAGCGTTGATGTATACATCGGGAACTGTTGCGCAGATTCCAGACAGTGTAATGGGGTCAGGGCGTACTCTGGCGCTTCATATGTATGTCCTGTCAAGCGAAGGGCTCTACATGGATAAGGCTTATGCGACAGCGGTCATCCTGCTCATCCTGGTAGTGGGGCTTAACGCATTATCAAGTGTGATCGCGAGAAAACTGACAAAAGCATAAATGTGAAAAAACTGTGAAAGGGGGCGTAGTAAAATCCGATTTCACTACGTCCCGAATCAAGGAAAGGGAAAGAAAATGTCTAAGATTAGTATCAAGAATCTGGATTTGTATTACGGCGATTTTAAAGCCCTCAAGGATGTGAATCTGGAAATCGAAGCCAACAAGATCACAGCATTTATCGGGCCTTCCGGCTGTGGAAAATCGACGCTTCTCAAGTCCATCAACCGTATGAACGACCTTGTGGAAGGCTGCCGTATCGACGGTGAGATCCTCCTTGACGGACAGAATATCTTCAAGGGCATGGATGTAAATATGTTAAGGAAACGTGTGGGTATGGTTTTCCAGAAACCGAATCCGTTCCCCATGAGCATCTACGACAATATCGCGTTCGGACCAAGGACACACGGCATCCATTCCAAATCAAAACTGGATGACATTGTGGAACGGTCATTGCGTAATGCGGCGATCTGGGATGAGTGCAAAGACCGTCTGAAGACGAGCGCTCTCGGCATGTCAGGCGGACAGCAGCAGAGGCTCTGCATTGCCAGGGCACTTGCCGTGGAACCGGAGGTGCTCCTCATGGATGAGCCCACGTCTGCGCTTGACCCGCTCTCTACGTCCAAGATCGAAGACCTTGCGATGGAACTGAAAAAAGATTATACTATCGTTATGGTGACGCACAATATGCAGCAGGCAGTGCGCGTGTCTGATAATACCGCGTTTTTCCTGCTTGGAGAGGTCGTAGAGTACAATGATACGGAGAGATTGTTCTCCATACCGGCAGACAAGAGAACAGAAGACTATATCACAGGGAGGTTTGGTTAAATTATGCGTAATAAATTTGATGAACAGCTTCATCTTCTGGATGAACAGCTTACACATATGGGAGAACTCTGTGAGACAGCTATCGCAAAGGCGACCCAGGCTTTGAAGGATGGGAGCGCGGAGCAGGCAAGGATCATCATTTCAGAGGACGAGGAGATCGATCAGTCTGAGAAAGATATTGAGAGAATGTGCCTGAAGCTTCTGCTCCAGCAGCAGCCGGTGGCAAAAGATCTGAGAAGGATCTCAGCGGCTCTTAAGATGATCACAGACATGGAGCGTATCGGCGATCAGACGGCGGACATCGCAGAGATCATCCTTTCTTCCAAGAAATGGGCGGCAACTGCTGAAAATATCCAGGTGATCGGCACTATGGCTGTTGAGGTCAGCAAAATGGTGCGCAACAGTGTGACTGCTTATGTGAACAGAGATCTGGAACTTGCCCGAGATGTAATGAAAGCGGATGACGAGATCGACTTGTACTTTGATGAAGTGAAAGATGAGATGATCAACTTCATCAAGGAAGAGAAAGGGGAGAACGGCAAGGCGATATTTGACCTGATCATGGTGACAAAATATCTGGAGCGTATTGGTGATCACGCAACGAACATCGCCGAGTGGGTGGAATTCTCCATCACAGGCGTGCATAAAGACAGCGCGATCATGCATGAGAGCTGAGGACGGCGAAAAGAAATACGATAATAAAACGAAGGAGAACTCGAAACGATGATATATTGCGTGGAAGATGATGACAACATCCGGGAGCTTGTGATATATACGCTGGAAACGACCGGGCTTAAGGCCAGAGGGTTTGCAGAAGGTTCTGCCTTCATGGAGGCCCTGGCGTTTGATACGCCGGAGCTGATCCTGCTTGATATCATGCTTCCCGGCGATGATGGGCTGGAGCTGTTGAAAAAACTGAAATCTTCTCCCAAGACAAAGGGGATTCCTGTGATCATGGTGACCGCAAAAGGCACAGAATATGATAAGGTGGTCGGGCTGGACTCGGGAGCGGATGATTATGTGACAAAGCCTTTTGGCATGATGGAGCTTGTCTCCCGGATCAAGGCGGTCTTACGGCGTTCAGGCAAAGCAGAAGACCGGATCGACGTGGAACTGGCGGGCGTCCGCATGGACATAAAGAAGCACGAAGTCACTGTGGATGGAAAGCAGGTGGCACTCACGCTCAAGGAGTTTGAACTGCTGGAAAAACTGATGCGCAATCAGGGAATCGTGCTGACCCGGGATCAGCTCCTGACAGAAATCTGGGGGTATGATTTCGATGGCGAGACAAGGACGGTAGACGTACATATCCGGACTTTGCGGCAGAAACTGGGCGAAAAGGGTGAGATCATCCAGACCGTCCGGGGAGTAGGGTACAGAGTTGGAGGAGCCGCATAAATATGGTGAAGAAGATTCAGCAGAAGATTCAGAAAAAGCTGGGGAAGAAGCGCCCCTGGAGCATGGAACAGAAGATACAGAAGAGCATGATGGTCATTCTTGCAGTGACCCTCGTGCTTTTCTACGCTATTTTGTCGGTGATCCTTTATAACGAGAATCTGTCTCTTCTCCGGTCGGAGGTCCGGCAGGAGGCCAAATACATACGGATGGCGGTCAATATCTCCGGTGCAGAGTATTTAGAAGAATTGGATAATATTGACGCTCAGACCCGGGTGACCCGGATCGCGGAGGACGGCAGTGTGCTCTATGACTCCAGACATGACGGCAGCATGCTTGAGAATCACAGCGGAAGACAGGAAGTCAGCGAAGCTCTGAAAAACGGAGAGGGAGAGGATATGCGCCGTTCTGCAACCGTGCAGGAGGACATGTATTACTATGCCCTGCTCCTGGATGATGGGACTGTGCTGAGAGTGTCAAGGGCAGCGGACAGCCTGGTCAGCACAGCGCTCGCAGTCATTCCTGTGATCGGCGGGCTGGCAGTCCTGATGGTGCTCTTAGCCATGCTCCTTGCAAAGTGGCAGACAGCCCGCCTCATCAAACCCATCAATGAACTGGACCTGGAGCATCCTCTTGAAAATGCGGTTTATGCGGAACTGGATCCGCTTCTGTTTGCCATGGATAAACAGAATAAGGAAAAAGAGGCGGTATCCAACATGAGAAAGGAATTCTCCGCCAATGTATCCCATGAGCTTAAGACCCCGCTCACCTCAATCTCCGGCTATGCGGAGATCATGAAGAATGGGATGGTACGGCCCGGGGATATTCCGGTATTCTCTGAGCGTATTTATAAAGAAGCGCGCCGGCTGATCACTCTGGTAGAGGATATCATCAAGCTGTCCAAACTGGATGAGGAGTCTGTGGAGCTTGAGAAACAGGAGACCGATCTCTATGATCTGACAAGGGAGATCATAAGCCGTCTCGCGCCGCAGGCGTCGCAGAAGAATGTCCGCATGGAGCTGAGCGGAGAACCGGTGAAATATTTCGGCATCCGCCAGATCCTGGATGAGATGATCTACAATGTATGCGAGAATGCGATCAAATATAACAACGACGGCGGCCGGGTGACCATATGGGCGGGCAATACGCTCGACGGCCCTAGGATCAGTGTCGCTGATACCGGGATCGGTATCCCGAAAGAGCATCATGAGCGGATTTTTGAACGGTTCTACCGGGTGGACAAGAGCCATTCCAAAGAAAGAGGAGGCACCGGACTGGGACTTTCTATCGTGAAGCACGGAGCCCTCCTGCATGGCGCAAAGGTCAGCGTGGACAGTATGCCGGGCAGGGGAACAAAGATGGAGATACAGTTTCCAAAGCAGTAAAAAGGAATCACCGGATTTGCGGGGGAAATCCCTGCAGATTCGGTTTTTTAGCGCCAGGGGCTTCAGGGACCAGCAGTTTGGAAGTATATTAATGTTGTCAGAGAGAGGAGAAACCGGGGTGAGAGGATTATGGCAGAAACGGTCAGAACAGGATACAGCACAAGAAAGAAACTATTGGTAGTGGAGGATGAGAAATATCTGCAGAAGCAGTTACAGGCGATGCTTGTGGAACATGGGTATGAAGTGGCGGCGGCAGGCAGCAGGACGGACGCAGGGAAAATAAGGAGTATGTAAAGGAACTGAGGAATACGCTTGGGATCCTGAAATGCAGGGATAAGTTTCCAGCAGAGATGTGGGGCGGGGGTATGTTTTGGAGAATGGTACTCCGCAGCATGGTAAGAAGGCGGAGAGAACTGAGGTTTGTGTCCTGTGTCCCTTGTCACTTTTATCGCAGTGTTTTTTTGAGCGCTGTCAGCGTGTTCCAGAATGTAATGAACCGGTATGTTACAGAGACCAATTATGACACCTATGGGGAGTGTGCAGCTCGGGAGGGGACATCCTGGATGAAAATTCAGAGGTTATGGGAATCTGTCTGGGGACGATGAAAAGCTTTTCCGAAAACTGGGTGTCAGAGGCCGGATACGGCCTGCCGGGAGGGCTGGTGACCCGGGAGGGTCTGGAGGGTGTAGGCGGAGCAGCGTACAACACATATTTTTATCAGCTTGACCGGAAATATGAAAATATCGATGTGTATGAGTTTGCGGCGCCATTTCAGCATGGAGACGGACTGTGGGAGTTTAATGTAAATGCCTACAGCGGTCAGGTATGGGGATCAGAAGAGATGATCCTTGCGGTTAAACTGGTGTTGGTCCTGATCGCGGCATCCGCATCCGGCTATCTGCTTCTTTCCTACGAGGCGGAGCGGCGGAGATGGTACTACCAGTACCGGATGATCGGGGCGGAACGCGCCCAGATCAGGACGATGATCCTGCTCGAAGGAGTCTATGGGATTTTTCCTTTCGCACTGGCGGCACTGATGATTCCCCATCTGGCCGGGATGCTGATCTGTTTTATCGTGTCGAAGTGGAAGGGCCTTGCTTATTTTTACGAGTTTCACCCGGGGGAGGCGTTTGTACAGGCAGGCATCATTTTCAGTGTGCTGTTCCTCGTGATCGCAGGCACATGGCTTCGGACCAGGGATAAAACTCTGGTGCGGAATACGCGCGAAGTTACAAAGCGCCAGCTAAAGAGATTGAGAAAATGTAAAAGCGGGAATACGCTGAAAAATTTTACAGACGTCGGGGAAAACTGCATCCCCTTAAGCGGGCAGCAGCATCCATATTGTCGGCGTGTGTGCGCGCGCTTCTGCTCCTGTGTATGAATGAGATCAGGAGCGCGGTCAGCGATTACCGGCGGGCGAGGGAGGAAATACGCGATCGACTATCCTGCCAAGACTCCGGTTACAGTGGGGGAAGTGATCGCGCCGGCCGACATTCAGGAGGACGAATACCACAGGGCATATGTGGTCTTCGGGTTCATGCAGCTGGCGGAAAAGATTGCGCAAGCAGACGGACAGGAACCGGCATATAACAAAGTGATGATCGACATGGACTGGAACGCCTCCTTTGACTCAGCGGAGAAGAAACTGGCTTCTGTTTTTACAGAAGAGGAAATGGAATACCGTTCGAATACGGAATATGTGCGGAGAATGAGCGATAACCTGATAAGAGATCTCAGCATATACGGAGTGATGGGACTTACGATCCTTCTTGTGTACCTGGTGCTGCAGATGAATTTCTATAAAAACCAGAGCCTTTATCTGCGCAGAGAATACCGTCTCATGAAAAATATGGGAGCAGAGCGGAAGCGTCTTGTGGGTGTCACACCTCACTGACAGTCTGAAACGGTCCATGTGAGTGCTTTCGGGTATATCGGTATTCCTGGGAATGACGCTGTACAATGCCTATCAGGATGAGCTGCATCAGGCGGTGGCAGTTCTGATCGGCATTTGTCTTCTATGTGCACGGATAACGATAAAAGATATGGAGAAAGCCTGAAAACAATCTGCTGACACAGGTGTACTTCACCCCTGAAAATACAATATATGGTATAAACAGCCTCTGTATTGTTCAAAATTAAGTACAAGGGCGTTTTTGAGAACGATTATCGTTATAGACCTTGTCTTTTTACAAACCTGATGTTATACTAGCGCATGAAGTTGGCAGGGAGAAGCAGATTATCCCATGTCGGCTCATGGTTCAAATGATCAAGGATTTCAGAGGAGGTTTTCAAATGACAAAGGTAAATTTTGACCAGTGGTCTGGTTTTAAAGGTCATCTCTGGAAAGATGAAGTCAATGTGCGTGATTTCATTCAGCACAACTACACTCAGTATGATGGGGATGAGTCTTTCCTGGCAGACCCTACAGAAGCAACAAACAAACTTTGGGGAGAGCTTTCCAGACTTCAGAAAGAAGAGCGTGCAAAAGGCGGCGTTCTGGATATGGAGACAGAGATTGTTTCCGGTCTGACAGCATATGGTCCGGGATATATCAATGAAGAAATGAAAGATCTGGAGCAGGTCGTAGGGCTTCAGACAGATAAACCGCTGAAGAGAGCGTTCATGCCGTACGGCGGAATCAACATGGCAGAGCAGGCTTGTACGACATACGGATACACACCGAGTGAAAAACTGCATGAGATCTTTACAAAATATCATAAGACACACAACCAGGCTGTATTTGATGTATACACACCTGAGATGAAAAAAGCACGTCACAATAAGATCATCACAGGACTTCCGGACACATACGGAAGAGGCCGTATCGTAGGCGACTACCGCCGTGTGGCTCTCTATGGTATTGACTACCTGATCGAGGAGAAGCAGGCTGATTTTGTAGAGTACGAAAGACACGGAATGAAAGGAACAGATTTCCGTCTCCGTGAGGAGATTGCTGATCAGATTCGTGCCCTGAAAGAGATGAAAGAGATGGCAGCGGTCTACGGATATGATATTTCCAAACCGGCAACAAATGCGAAAGAGGCTGTTCAGTGGCTGTACTTTGGATACCTTGCAGCGATCAAGACACAGAACGGTGCTGCGATGAGTGTGGGACGTATCTCTACATTCCTGGATATCTATATCCAGAGAGATATGGAGAAGGGCATCCTGACAGAAGAGCAGGCACAGGAGCTTATCGATCACATTGTGATGAAGTTCAGAATGGTGAAGTTCGCGAGAGTTCCCTCCTACAATGAACTGTTCTCAGGAGACCCGGTGTGGGCAACGCTGGAGATGGCAGGAATCGGAATGGACGGACGTCACATGGTTACAAAGAACGATTACCGTTTCCTCCACACACTGGAGAACATGGGACCGTCACCGGAGCCGAACCTGACAGTCCTGTACTCCTCAAACCTGCCGGAGAACTTCAAGAAATATGCAGCTTATATTTCTGTTAAGACAAGCTCTATCCAGTATGAGAACGACGACGTGATGCGTCCGGTATGGGGTGATGACTACTCGATCTGCTGCTGCGTATCTGCGACAGAGACAGGTAAGGAGATCCAGTTCTTCGGAGCCCGCGCGAACCTTGCAAAATGCCTTCTGTACGCGATCAACGGCGGTGTTGATGAGAAGACAAAACAGCAGGTATCCCCGCTGTACAGACCGATCACATCCGAGTACCTTGATTTTGACGAGGTCATGGAGAAGTACGATCAGATGATGGAGTGGCTGTCCAAGCTGTATGTGGATACACTGAACATGATCCACTACATGCATGATAAATACTACTATGAGGCTGCTGAGATGGCGCTTATTGATACTAATGTAAGACGTACTTTTGCGACAGGTATCGCAGGATTCTCACATGTAGTTGACTCTTTAAGCGCGATCAAATACGCAAAAGTGAAAGTGATCCGCGATGAAGACGGACTTGCCGTTGATTATGAGGTGGAAGGTGATTTCCCGAAATACGGAAATGATGATGACCGTGCCGATGAGATTGCAGTATGGCTGCTCCGGACATTCATGAGCAAGCTGAAGAAGTGCCACACATACAGAAATTCCGAGCCTACAACATCTATCCTTACTATCACATCCAATGTGGTTTACGGTAAGGCTACAGGATCTCTTCCGGATGGAAGAAAAGCAGGCGAGCCGCTGGCACCGGGAGCAAACCCGTCCTACGGCGCAGAGAAGAACGGTCTTCTTGCTTCCCTTAACTCGGTTGCGAAACTGCCGTACGAGCAGGCACTTGACGGAATCTCCAATACACAGACGATCAGCCCGGGAGCACTGGGACACGATGACAATGAGCGCAAGAACAATCTTGTTCATGTAATGGACGGATACTTCGATCAGGGAGCACATCACCTGAATGTGAACGTATTTGGTACAGAGAAACTGATCGATGCGATGGAGCATCCGGAAAAAGAAGAGTATGCAAACTTTACGATCCGTGTATCCGGATACGCGGTGAAGTTCATCGACCTGACAAGAGAGCAGCAGCTTGACGTAATAGCAAGAACCTGCCACGACAGAATGTAATATTTGTATTTGGGGACGTAGTAAAATTGAATTTGACTACGTCCCTTTTTAGCGATAGGCCTGTCCCTTTTTTGAAAATTGCATGAAGTTGTAAACAAATAGATGCATTTTTAATAGTGGGATCGTACATTATTACTAAAAAGGATATGGTGAGATCAAAAAGGGACAGGGCTATTTTCGATTTGGGACATAGTCAAATCGAATTTTACTACGTCCCCGAAAGGAGAAAATATGAACGGATATATCCATTCTACGGAGAGCTTCGGCTCGGTTGACGGACCGGGCGTGCGTTTTGTTATTTTTCTTGCCGGATGTCCAATGCGGTGCCAGTTCTGCCACAACCCGGACACCTGGAATATACAGGTGGGGGACCAGAAGAGTGCAGACGAGCTTTTGGAGCAGGCGCTGCGGTACAGATCATACTGGAAGGATGGCGGCGGGATCACGGTGAGCGGGGGAGAGCCCCTGCTCCAGATGGATTTTATGATCGAGCTGTTTCGGAAGGCGAAGGAAAAGGGAATCAACACGACCATTGATACAAGCGGCGCGTCTTTTACAAGAGAAGAGCCTTTCTTTGGTAAGTTTAATGAGCTGATGAAGTACACGGACCTGCTGTTGGTGGATATCAAGCATATCGATGATGAGCAGCATAAGATTCTGACTGGGCACACAAATAAGAATATCCTGGACATGGCGCGGTATCTGTCTGAGATTGGCAAGCCAGTCTGGATCAGGCATGTGCTGGTACCGGAGAGAAATGACCAAGATGAATATCTTAAGAAACTTTATGACTTTATAAAGACGTTAAATAATGTCGAAAAGGTGGAGGTGCTTCCTTACCATACTTTTGGCGAATATAAGTGGAAAGAGCTGGGATATGAATACCCGTTGACAGGGATCGAACCGCCGACAAAAGAGCGGATCCGGAATGCAAATGAAATCCTGCACACAGGGCAGGCATCATAAGAAAAGGCAGTGGAGCGGGAATCGGAAAGAGATTTTCCGATCCACTGCATGTACCGTCCCTTTCAGAAATACGTTTATTATTCTTGTAAACTCTCCATCTCCAGATTCTGCCGTCAGACCCAATCCCAGCCTGTCACAAAGTCTTTTCGCCAGACAGAGCTCTACCCCGGAGAAGATCACTGCAGTTGTTTTTTATAATCGTTTCCCCATTGCTCCATGGCGTCAAGGATCGGACGCATGGATTCTCCCAGGGGTGACAGGGCATACTCCACTCTTGGAGGCACTTCCGGATATACCGTCCGTGTTATGATCCCATCCTCTTCCATGGAGCGGAGGCTGTCGGTCAGGACTTTCTGGCTGATTCCCTCCAGATCCTTTTTCAGTTCGTTAAACCGCCAGGGGCGTGAGCGCAGATTCCTTATGATCAGCAGTTTCCATTTGCTGCCGATGAGCTGTACGGTGGTCGCCACTGGGCATGCGGGTAATTCTTCTTTTGTAAGCATAGTTGTCACCTCATATTCATAGTCAAATATTTCTGGATGATCGTATTAAATGGAATGTTACATCCTGATTATAGTGTAATATGCCAGGTAAATCAATATACCGCAGGCATCGTGTGCGGCTTTTCCTTTGCAACATGACAGTTACTTTTTTGTAACTATGGTACAAAATTGTGCGTACTTTACGGACAAATGTGACCAGGATATAATGAAACTGTAAGTGAACGCTGTCTGGCTGATACAGACGGAAAAATAGGTGTGTTTAATTCTGGTTTATGAGGTGGTATTCCATGTTTTTTAAAAGAGCGGGCGCACCGGCCGCCCGGGATTTCCGGGAGCAGGCCGAAAGGCTGAAAAGCGGATTGGAAAACGCGGATGCGGTGATCATTGGTGCAGGCGCAGGTTTGTCTGCCGCAGCGGGGATGCAGTACGACGGAGCTCGGTTTAAACGATATTTTGGAGATTTTTATGAGAAATACGGATTTCGGGACATGTATTCCGGGGGATTTTATCCCTATGAAACTCTGGAAGAACACTGGGCATACTGGAGCAGATATATTTTTATCAACCGTTATATGGATGCTCCTGAGCCGGTGTATCACGAACTGCACACTCTGGTGAAGGACAAGGACTATTTTGTCATTACCACAAATGTGGATCACTGCTTCCAGAAAGCGGGCTTTGACAGGCGGCGTCTGTTCTATACGCAGGGCGATTATGGGCTGTTCCAGTGCTCCGTGCCCTGCCATGACAATACGTATGACAACGAAGAGACTGTCCGAAAAATGGTTGAGGCGCAGGGCTATCAGACAGACAGAGAGGGAATCTTGTTTCTGCCGGAGGGCGCGGAAGCGAAAATGGAGATCCCGGGGGAGTTTGTTCCCTTCTGCCCGAAGTGCGGGAAACCGATGAGCATGAATCTGAGGGCTGACGATACGTTTGTGCAGGACCAGGGCTGGCATGCCGCTGCGCAGCGGTATCAGGAGTTCCTCAGGAGCCATGACGGCATGCACATCCTGTATCTGGAACTGGGCGTGGGTGCCAACACCCCGGTTATTATCAAATATCCCTTTTGGCAGATGACCTGCCAGAATCCGAAGGCTGTGTATGCGTGCGTCAATTATGGGGAGGCCTATGCGCCAAAGGAGATTGAGGATCGGTCCATCTGTGTCGATGGAGATATCAAGACCGTGCTTAAGAACATAAAAGGCAAATGAATTCTTGTGCCTTCTTTTCAAATGTAGTAAAATGAGACTACGTTTGAGAAGAGAGGAAGATAAATAATGAATAAGAAAGAAATACTTGAGATCAGAAAGCAGTTCACACCGGCAAACTGCGCGATCACCCGGATCTGCGGCTGCTATGTGGACCACGAAAAAACAAAAAAGATGGAGTCAAAGGACGCGTTCCTCTCCCTGCCGGAAGAGGAGGCGTTTAAATATTTTGATATTTTTAAAAAGACCCTGTCCGGCACAGTGGGGAAAAATATGCTGAACCTGCAGTTCCCGTTGGAGGCGGAGATGCCCGGAGGGACCCAGGAATTCCTCCTGAAGCTCAGGGACAGCAAGCTGGAAGATGATATGCTCCTGGAGGAGTTTTATGACAAAGTCATCGCTACATACGATTATGCGGAGAATTATTATATTATCCTCATCCATGCAATGTACGATATCCCGGGGAAATCTTCGGATGGGATCGAGATGTTTGACGCTTCGGATGAAGTGTATGAGTACCTGCTCATGAGCATCTGTCCTGTTTCCCTTTCCAAGGCAGGGCTGAGCTACAACGCGGAAGACAACCGGATCCAGGACCGCATCCGCGACTGGATCGTGGACATGCCTGCAAACGGCTTCCTTTTTCCTGCATTCAATGACAGGAGCACAGACCTGCACAGCATCCTGTATTATACGAAGAAATCCGAGGACCTGCAGCCGGAGCTGATCAGCCAGCTCCTTGGAGTAGAGATGCCCATGTCCGCTGATACGCAGAAGGAGACGTTCCAGATGATCATCGAGGATACGCTGGGCGAGGACGGAGACTATGAGACGGTCCGCAATATCCACGAGACCCTTAATGACCTGATCGAGGAGCATAAGGAAGAGCCGGAGCCGCTTGCCCTTGATAAGACGGAGATGAAGAAGATTTTTGAGCAGAGCGGTGTGGAAGCCGAGAAAATGGAGAGCTTTGAGCGGAATTTTGAGGAAAATGCCGGAGAGAAAGCTTCCCTGCTGGCAGCAAATATCGCAGAGACGAGGAAGTTCAATATTGAGACCCCGGATGTGATCATCAAGGTGAATCCGGACAGGGCGGATCTTGTGGCGACCAGGGTCATTGACGGAAGGCAGTGTTTGGTCATTCCGGTGGACGATCATATCGAGGTGAACGGCATCAATGTGAGGACGATGAAGTGGAATAGTACGGAACGGCAGGAAGTATCCGGACAGGGCGAGGATGAAGATGGAGTTCCTTTTGACGAACTCTGATAATAATGGCAAAGGGGGCGGCCCATGTTTTCAGCAGAGCAGATCCAGAGTCTGAATGAACTGGAATTGGAAGTATATAAGTATGTGATGCAGCACAAAAGCACGATCCCATATATGCGGATACGGGAGTTTGCCTCAGAAGCCCATGTCTCAACCACGACGGTACTCCGCTTCTGTAAAAAGATGGGGTGTGATGGGTATACGGAATTTAAGATCCGCCTAAAGGGAGAAGCCGGGCAGAAACGAGTAGCTGAACTGCCGGAAGATTACGCGGAGCTGAAAGCCTTTTTTGAGCGACTTGAGGCGCCGGGATTCCAGAAACGGATCGAGGAAGCGGCGGCCATGATCGCAAAGTCGGAGCGGGTCACCTTTGTGGGTATGGGGAATTCCGGAAATATCTGCCAGTATGGGGCGCGTTATTTCACCAACCTTGGAAAATTCAGCCTCGCTGTGTCAGATCCGTTCTACCCTGTGAATATGGCGGACATGCAGAAAATGACTGCCGTGGTGATCTCTGTATCCGGTGAATCCGAGCAGATCGTGAAGATCGTAAATGGCCTGAAGAAAGCGCAGTGCGATATCATCAGTATTACGAACACAGAGCAGAGCACCATCGCCCATCTTGCGGACCTGAGCCTCTGCTATTACATCTCCATGCACAGGGGTGAGGAGAGGATTGATTATTCATCCCAGGTCCCGGCAGTGTACCTGATCGAGACACTGGGGAAACGAGTGAGGAACAGGCTGGCGGAACCGTAGAGGCAGCGCTGTTTTCAATTGGCAGGAAATTAAGGACCATAAAACAGGACGTTTTTTTGAAGTGACAAATTTCAAAAGAGGGCGCCTGTTTTTTTCATGACCGAAACTGCTGACAAACAAAAACTTACTTACTATAATTACTGCAAAAGAAACGATCAGCGCTGAAAAACAGGATGCTCTGGCTGACAGGACTCATTCCTGACAGGTCGGGGAAGAGAGGAGATTTATTATGGATTACAGGCAAATGGCCGAACAGATCCTGCAGGGTGTGGGCGGAAAAGAAAATGTAGCGATGTTGACGCACTGCGCGACCAGGCTTCGGTTCAATCTGGTTGACGAAAGCAGGGCGGATGACAAAAAAGTACAGAGTGTAAAAGGCGTGTCCGGCATTTCAAACAAAGGCGGACAATATCAGGTGATCATCGGAAGCGACGTAGGAGAACCCTATAGGGAACTGAAAAATATGGGCGTAGGAGGTACTGATGAAAACACAGCGAAACAGCCCGGGAAAAAGAGGAAGGTCGGCGCCATGATCGTGGATACGCTTTCCGGCATTTTCACTCCCATCCTCCCGGCGATCACCGGGGCTGGTATGCTCAAAGCAATACTGGCGCTGCTTCCTTTGGCGGGGGTAAACGAGACGAGCCAGTCCTATCAGATCATCTCCATACTTGCCGATGCGGCTTACTTTTTCCTGCCCATGCTCCTGGCCTGGTCTGCTGCAGTGAAGTTTAAGTGTAATCCCTGTCTGGCGATCACTCTGGCAGGACTGCTCGTGCATCCGAACCTGACCGCGCTGCTGACGGGAGAAGAGACGGTCCGCTTTCTTGGGATTCCTGTCAAGGCAGCGTCTTACTCTTACAGTGTGATTCCTATTATCCTGATCGTATGGCTGATGTCTTATGTAGAAAAGCTGGCGTACAAATATGTGCCGAAATGTCTTCGGTATTTTCTCGCGCCTCTCATCGTGTTCCTGATCACCGGAATCGCGGGTCTGCTCGTGTTGGGGCCGATCGGAGCAGTGCTGGGCGATGGC
The DNA here is from genome assembly GCA_944383695.1 of uncultured Mediterraneibacter sp. Taxonomy (GTDB): domain Bacteria; phylum Bacillota; class Clostridia; order Lachnospirales; family Lachnospiraceae; genus Mediterraneibacter. The sequence continues at coordinate 26,490 of CALWQP010000014.1, read as the reverse complement.
CTTGTATCTATATTCGATTTGCTGATCAATAAGGCAAGAGTTGGAACAATGGTGTTCGCAGGCGCATTTATGCCGGTCCTGGTCCTGACAGGAATGCATCACGGATTCACTCCGATTACGGTGGCGCTGTTTGCCACCTATGGATTTGACCCGATCATGTTCCCGGCCGCCCTTGCCAGCAATATGTCTCAGGCGGGAAGTTCATTTGCGGTCGCGATCCGGGCAAAAGACGGAGATGCGCGGAGCCAGGCGGCGTCCGCGGGGCTGACTGCCCTGATGGGAGTTACAGAGCCGGCTCTTTTCGGTGTGAATATCCGGTACAAACGCCCACTTTACGGATGCTTTATCGGAGGCGCGGCGGGAGCGCTCTTTGCCAGCCTGATGCACCTGAAAGCGTACGCCAACGCGGCGCCGGGACTTGCGTCTATTGCCATGTTTATTGGCGAAGAGAAATATAATATCCTGTGGGCGGTATTGACGGTCGTGATCGCAGTCGGGGTGTCATTCATTGCCACGTGGATCCTGGGCGGAGATTACCTGAGGAGCTCTCAGGAAGAAGAAATCATACAGGCGGACACCTGTCCGGTCTGCGCGCCGATGAAAGGCCGGATCGTTCCTCTTAATGAAGTTCCGGACGACACGTTTGCATCCGGAATGCTCGGAAAAGGCGTGGCAGTGATCCCGGAGGAAGGCGTTGTGGCGTCTCCGGTATGCGGCACAGTGGAATCTGTGTTCGACACTCAGCATGCGATCGCCATCAAAGGAATCAACGGAGAAGAGCTCCTGATCCATATCGGACTGGACACAGTGACGCTGAACGGAGCGCCGTTTGGCATCCGGGCAAAAGCAGGAGATAAGGTAAAAGCCGGAGATGTGCTCGGCAAATTCTATCTGGATAAGATAAAGGAAGCGGGCCTGAACACCATCACGCCGGTCATCGTGACAAATCCGGACGATTTCGATGAGATTGAGATACTGGCCGGAAAGAAGGCGGCACGCGGCGATGAAATCATGATCATACATAAAAAGGCGGACGGAGGACAGAAAAATGAAGCATAAGATGCCGGAATCATTTTTATGGGGCGGTGCTGTTGCCGCCCACCAGTTAGAAGGAGCATACCGGGAGGACGGCAGAGGCTTGAGCACATCCGATGTGATGACGGCGGGCAGCAGCAAAGTGCCGCGGAAGATCACGGACGGCGTGGAAGAGGGATATTATTATCCGAATCACGGCGGCATTGATTTTTACCACAGGTATAAAGAAGATATCGCACTCTTTAAAGAAATGGGCTTCAAATGCTTCCGCACCTCTATCTCCTGGTCAAGGATATTCCCTGACGGTGACGAGACAGAGCCCAGCGAGGCGGGGCTGGCATTCTATGACAGTCTGTTTGATGAACTGAGAAAAAATGGGATGGAGCCTGTGGTGACACTGAGCCATTTCGAGATCCCTTACCATCTGGTCAAAGCATACGGCGGGTTCCGAAACCGGAAGCTGATCTATTTTTTTCTGAGATTCTGCGAGACTGTTTTCACCCGGTATAGAGATAAAGTGAAGTACTGGATGCTGTTTAACGAAATCAATAACCAGACGGATGTGGCAAGACCGATCTATGCATTTACGAATTCAGGAATTCTCTATGAAGAAGGAGAAAACCGGGAACAGACCATGTGGCAGGTGGTCCATCATGAACTGGTGGCGGGCGCCAGAGCTGTGAAATTGGGACATGAGATCAATCCTGACTTCCAGATTGGCTGTATGATGGCCTGGGTGCCCATCTATCCGGCCACCTGTAATCCCCGGGATATGATGGCGCAGACAGAGGCAATGCATGAGCGCTTCCTTTTTACAGACGTCTACGCAAGAGGACACTATCCCTCCTATGCGCGGACAATGTGGGAGAAAAAGGGCATTGACATCCAAATGGAGCCGGGGGACGAAGAGGCTCTGAGAGAAGGTTGTGTGGATTATATCGGCATCAGCTATTATATGTCCGCTGTCGTGGACCACACTGTATCAGAGGACAGAAACGGCAGAGGATTTCCGGGCTCTGTGGAGAATCCCTATCTGTCTTACAGCGACTGGGGATGGGCCATCGACCCGGAGGGACTGAGATATTCTCTCTGCCAGCTCTATGAACGCTATGAGAAACCGATCTTTATCGCGGAAAACGGATTTGGAGCATATGATGAGCTTCTGGAGGAACCGGGAGATTATGTTGTGGAGGATGATTACCGCATCTCATATCTGAGGGAACATATCAGGGCGGTGGAACAGGCGGTCCTCCTGAACGGTGTGGACGTGATGGGCTACACGGTATGGGGCTGCATTGACGTGGTATCATTTACTACAGGGGAACTGTCCAAACGGTATGGATTCATCTATGTGGACCGGGACGACAAAGGAAACGGAAGCCTGAAGCGCTCGCGGAAAAAATCATTTTACTGGTACCAGAAGGTGATCGCGACAAATGGGGAAGAATTGTAGGAGGATAAGATGAAGATCAGAGGAGTGAACCTTGGAAACTGGCTCGTGCTGGAAAAATGGATGAGCCGGGAGCTGTTCCGCGGGCTGGACGCGCGGGATGAAGAAGAATTTTACGAAGAACTGAGTTATGAGGAGGCAGAACAGCGCCTTTATATGCACAGAAGCTATTTTATTCAGGAAAGAGATTTTCAGCATATCCGGGCAATGGGGTTGAATATGGTGCGCATCCCGGTTCCCCACTATATTTTCGGCGACCAGAAAAAATATCCGGGTTGTATCGGATTCCTTGACCTGGCGTTTGACTGGGCGGAAAAATACGGCCTGAAGATTCTGATCGATCTTCATACGGTGCCGGACAGCCAGAACGGATTCGATAACGGAGGGCTGACAGGAGTTGTGAAATGGCATCATAAGAAAGAAAATATTGACTATACTCTGTCCGTCATTGAACGTCTGGCAGAGCGCTATGCAGGGAGAAGAGGCTTATATGGCATCGAGCTCCTCAATGAACCAGTGTCTGAGCAGATACTGTCCTTTGTGGGAAAAAGGTATCCGGCAAAAGACCCGGAACGCGCAAAAGGCTCCACAGCAGTGCCAACGGAAGTGCTGAAAGATTTCTATTTGAGAGGTTACGAGGCAGTGCGCCGTCACTGTGGGCCGGAGACGACAGTGGTCATCCATGACGGGTTCCGTCTGGAAGAGTGGGAAGATTTTATGCCCAGGGAAGATTATCCCGGTCTGGTCATTGACACGCATATGTATCTCTTTACCGTGGAATCAATGATGCAGGACAGAAGGCTTCCGAGCTATCAGGCTGCCATCCTCAAAGGGTTCAGGGAACGGCTCGAAAGGGCGGAGCAGTTCCATCCGGTGATCGTCGGAGAGTGGTGTGTTGCCAATAAATGTGAAGAGAAAGAGACCGCGGTAGTCCCGGCCGATATCTACCGGACCATCGGGGAATGGGAGACAGAGGCATGGGAAGCGTGCAGCGGATGGTTTTTCTGGAGTTACAAACTCCATGAACCGGGACGCAATGACTGGGATTATGAAAGGGCATTAGATTCCGGATATCTGCGGAGTCCGAAACAGGAAGACGAAAGAAGAGACCGATTCTAGTAATATGCCGGGTCGCTTGGCAGGACAAGCGGACCCGGCATATCTGCGTTTATTAGATTAATGGTCTAATCAATAAATTATAAAAAACAATGAAAAAAGTGTGAAATACTGATATATATATTGACTTTTTTGTGCATTAATACTAATATAATATTTAGTTGACTAACTAATTAACAAGGAGGGAGAGTTATGTTTCAATGCGATCTGAACAACGTTCCGGTCCTGGGGCTTATAGGTATGGTCTCTCACAGGGCCATGAATACGGCAAAGGGGATGTATCAGGAATTTGACCTGAACCGGAGTCAGGCGAGCGTGCTATTTATGCTCCATCAGCGGGACTCCATGTCCCAGAAAGAACTGGCGGCACAGCTGAATGTCACGGCTCCGTCCATTACTTCCATGATCCAGAAGATGGAGAGAAATAAGTATATCGCCAGAGAGCCGGATCAGCATGACCAGCGCGTCATGAGGCTGACCCTGACAGAGAAAGGAAAATCCTGCATTCAGGCTGTGAAAAATGTGGCAGACCGGATGGAGCAGATCCTGTTCGAAGGGATGAGCCTGGAGGAGAGGCTGCTTTTCAGGCGGCTTATGATCCAGGCAGATGAAAATCTTGACAACTATGAAAGGAACAAAAAGGCATGAAAAATCTATTTAAGTATGCGGCAGAGCACTGGAAGTCCCTGATCGCGATCATTGTGATCCTGTTTATCCAGGCGTACTGTGACCTGTCGCTCCCTGCCTATACGTCAGATATTGTAAATGTAGGCATCCAGCAGGGCGGGATCGAGGAACAGATACCGGAAGCAGTTTCAGCAGATGAGATGGAGAAGCTGCTCCTGTTCGTTCCTGAAGAAGAGCAGGAGACGGTTCTGAGTATGTATGATACAGATGACAGTATTTATGAGAAAGAGGCATATGTTCTGAAAGATTCTGTTTCACAGGATGAAAAGCAAATGGAAGAATTGGGAGATATCCTTGACGGTCCTATGATGCTGACGGCAGGATTCGAGTCCGGCAGCGACATGACAAAGCAGATCGAAGAACAGATGAAAGCAAATCTTCCGGAACAGATGGTGTCAGATGATATGACGGTGTTTGACATTCTGGAGATGCTTCCGGCAGAACAGAAAGCTGTCCTCGTAGAAGAGATGGAGAAACAGATGGAAGATCTGCCGGATACGATCCTTGAGCAGGCGGCAGTCAGCTATGTGGGAGCCGCATATGAAGACCTGGGGATGGATATGAATGACATCCAGATCCATTATCTTCTTGTCACCGGGGGAAAGATGGCAGCACTCGCCTTTCTCGGCATGGCGGCGAGCGTGCTTGTGGGATTCCTGGCTTCCCGGGTGGGAGCTGCAGCAGGACGCGACCTCAGAGGAAGAGTTTTCCACAAGGTAGTAGGATTCTCCAATAATGAGTTTGATCATTTTTCCACGGCATCGCTGATCACAAGGAGTACAAATGATATCCAGCAGATCCAGCTCATCATCGTCATGCTGCTGCGCATTGTGCTCTATGCGCCCATCCTGGCGGTCGGCGGCGTTCTGCAGGTATTACAGACAAATGTGTCCATGTCCTGGATCATCGGCCTTGCAGTCGTTCTGATCGGCCTGGTCATCCTTCTTCTTTTCCTGGTGGCTATGCCGAAGTTTAAGAGCCTTCAGACTCTGGTAGATAAGGTGAACCTAGTCATGAGGGAAATCCTTACCGGGCTGTCGGTCATCCGGGCGTTCAGCACGCAGAAGCATGAGGAAGAACGCTTTGACCATGCAAATAAAATGCTGACAAAGACGAACCTGTTCGTGAACCGCGCCATGACATTTATGATGCCTGTCATGATGCTGATTATGAATGGGGTTTCCGTCCTGATCATGTGGAGTGGAGCGCACGGCATTGAAGAGGGTCAGATGCAGGTGGGAGACATGATGGCTTTTATCCAGTATACAATGCAGATCATCATGGGCTTTTTGATGCTGTGCATGCTCTCTATCATGCTGCCCAGGGCCGCCGTTGCAGCGGACCGCGTGGAGGAAGTGCTTTCCAGCAGGACCGTCATCCACGATCCGGAGCAGCCGAAGTCATTTTCAGGAGAGAAGAGAGGGCTGCTTGTGTTTGACCATGTTTCCTTTAAATATCCCGGTGCGGATGAAAATGTTCTTCACGACATTACATTTACCGCCAGACCGGGTGAGACGACGGCTATCATCGGAAGCACCGGAAGCGGCAAGTCCACTCTGGTGAACCTGATCCCCCGATTCTACGATGTGTCCGAGGGGCGTATCACTCTGGACGATGTGGATATCCGGGATGTGGCCCAGCATGAGCTCAGGGCCCGGCTGGGATATGTTCCTCAGAAGGGGCTGCTCTTCTCCGGGGATATCGCGTCCAACATCATGTTCGGCAATCCGGACGGCGGAGAGGAAGAAATGAAAGAGGCGGCCAAGATCGCGCAGGCAGTAGAATTCATTGACGCAAAGCCGGACGGTTACCACAGCCATATCGCACAGGGCGGTTCCAATGTGTCCGGCGGCCAGAAGCAGAGGCTGTCCATTGCCAGGGCGATCGCAAAGCGGCCGGAAGTGTTTATCTTTGACGACAGCTTCTCAGCCCTTGACTTTAAGACAGATGTGACTCTGAGAAAGGCGCTGAAGAAGCGTACAAAGAACAGCACGGTCCTGATCGTAGCGCAGAGGATCAGCACGATCCTGAATGCAGAGCAGATCATCGTGCTGGATGACGGCAGAGTGGCAGGAATCGGAACCCATAAGGAACTGCTTAAGAGCTGCGAAGTATACCAGCAGATCGCGGCGTCCCAGCTTTCAGAATCAGAGCTGGCCGCAGGAATGCAGCCCGCCGGACTCAGCGGTCCAGATGGAAAATCAGATCATGCGGAAGATTCTGCCGCAGACACGTCATATTCAGGAGAGGAGGTGCCCAGCTATGGCTAGAGGTATGGGAAGCCCCCATGGAGGCAACATGGCGGGTGAAAAAGCGAAAGACTTTAAGGGAACGGTTAAAAAACTGATCCGTTACATGAGCGCTTTTAAGGTGCATATGTTTTTTGTGGCAGTATTTGCCATCTGCGGCACGGTCTTTAATATCGTTGGCCCGAAGATCCTTGGTAAAGCGACTACAGAAATCTTTAACGGACTGGTGAGCAAAGTGTCGGGCGGCAGCGGGATGGATTTCGGGAAGATCGGAAGAATCCTGCTGATCACCCTGGGACTGTACCTGATCAGCGCCCTGTGTACGTTCATCCAGGGAATCATCATGACAGGTGTTTCCCAGAAAACAACTTACCGCCTGAGAAAAGAAATCTCAGAGAAAGTCAACCGGATGCCAATGAACTATTTTGATACAAAACCTGTGGGCGAGGTGCTCTCTCGTGTGACCAACGATGTGGACACACTGGGACAGAGCCTGAACCAGAGCGCGACGCAGATGATCACCTCGGTAACCACCCTGATCGGTGTGCTGGTCATGATGCTTTCTATCAGTCCGCTGATGACGCTGGTGGCGCTTCTGATCCTGCCGGTATCAGTACTCCTGATTTCGTTTGTTATGAAGCATTCTCAGAAATATTTCCGGGGACAGCAGGCTTACCTCGGCAATGTAAATGGTCAGGTGGAAGAGATATACAGCGGGCACAATATCATCAAAGCTTTCAACAAAGAAGAAGATGTGATCCGGGAGTTTAATGAAACAAATGGGAAGCTCTATGATTCTGCATGGAAGTCACAGTTTTTCTCCGGCATGATGATGCCGGTCATGCAGTTCATCGGAAATCTGGGGTATGTGGGCGTGGCGATCCTGGGAGGGTTCCTCGCGATCAGGAATGCCATTGAAGTCGGGGATATCCAGTCCTTTATCCAGTATGTAAGGAACTTCACCCAGCCCATCCAGCAGGTGGCGCAGGTGACAAATATGCTCCAGCTCACAGCGGCGGCATCGGAGAGAGTGTTTGAATTTCTTGACGAAGAGGAAGAAGACCAGACCGTGCCGGATCCTGTGTCCGTTGACGGTCTTCAGGGCAACGTAGAGTTCGACCACGTACATTTCGGCTATAACCCGGATAAGATCATTATCAACGACTTTTCTGCCAGGGTGAAAGAGGGGCAGAAGATTGCCATCGTAGGACCGACCGGAGCAGGCAAGACGACCATGATCAAGCTGCTCATGCGTTTCTATGACGTGAACAGCGGAGCGATCAAGATTGACGGGCATGATGTCCGCGACTTTAACCGCAGTGAACTCAGAGAAATGTTCGGAATGGTGCTCCAGGATACATGGCTGTTCCACGGGACGATTATGGAGAATATCCGATACGGAAAGCTGGACTCTGCGGATGAAGAAGTCATCCGGGCTGCGAAGGCTGCCCATGTGCACCGCTTTGTGCAGACTCTGCCCGGCGGTTATAACATGGAGCTGAATGAAGAGGCGACCAACGTTTCTCAGGGGCAGAAACAGCTCCTCACCATCGCAAGGGCGATCCTTGCAGACCCGAAGATCCTGATTCTTGATGAGGCGACAAGCTCCGTTGATACAAGGACAGAGGTCCTCATCCAGAAAGCCATGGATAACCTGATGAAGGGAAGGACCAGCTTCGTAATCGCCCACAGGCTGTCTACTATTCGCGACGCGGACCTGATCCTCGTCATGAAAGACGGCGATATTGTGGAGCAGGGGACACATGAAGCGCTGCTTGAAAAAGGCGGATTTTATGCGGAACTGTACAATTCGCAGTTCGAGTCGACAGATCAGACATGTGCGTAATATCTGCATTTTCTTCTGGGAACTGCCGATTGGATGAGCTTAGAAAACCGCAGACCATTTCAAGAGTTTTTCACGGCGAGCGGAGATGTGGCGGCGGTGACTTGGAGCGATTTGATGGAAAGACTTAAAGGAATGGAGCACGGTGTTAATTTCAAAGCGGATGCCTGAGCGTAAGCGAATCGTCCGCTTTGAAATTGTTTTTAGCCGCGCTCCATTCCTTTTATGTCTTTCCCAAATCGTGGAACCGGAACCAGAGCCACATCCCCGCCCGCCGCGAATATGTCCTGAAATAAACTGCTGTTTTCGGATGCTTTATGTGTGGACAGTCCCACAGACAAATCCAGATTGCCGTACTGACAAGGGAAATTTGGGATAGTATCTGTTCGTGAACTGTGATAGAATAAGCGGGAAAAAGAAAGCAGGTATTCTATATGGGATTTACACATTTTGATGAAAATGGAAAGGCTGTCATGGTAGATGTGACAGGGAAAGATGACACGGTCCGAGAGGCGCAGGCAGCGGGAAAGATCACTGTGAGCCGTGAGGTATTCCATGCAGTCAGTGCAGGCACAGTCGGAAAGGGCGATGTGCTGGGCGTGGCGGCGACGGCAGGGATCATGGGTGCAAAGCGTACCTCTGAGCTGATCCCCATGTGCCATATCCTGCCTGTCACGAACTGCAAGATAGATTTTGATATGGATGAAGAGGAAAGTGCCATCTACTGTAATTGTACTGTGAAAGTGACCGGGAAGACCGGGGTGGAGATGGAGGCGCTGACCGGAGTGAGCGTGGCGCTGCTTACAATATATGATATGTGTAAGGCCATGGATAAATCCATGGAGATCAGGGAGATCTATCTTGTGAAAAAGACCGGGGGAAAAAGCGGCGAGGTACACAATGACCTCCATTCGCACAGAACCGGGAAAACAGGTAAACACGGACGTGGAAATACCCGCAGGGAGCTTGACATACTTTAGGCGGAAGAACAGCGTTGCGCGGTGCAGCGGTGTTCCCATAAAAGGAGCGTGACAAGGCAGATGGAAGGATACAGATGGAAAGCGGCAGTGGTGACACTGAGCGATAAAGGATACGCCGGTGAGCGGGAGGATAAGAGCGGCCCCCTTGTCTGTGAGATGATAACAGAGGCAGGTTATGATGTGGAAAAAAGGATGCTTCTTCCGGACGAAAAGGAAGAAATAAAAAAATGTTTATGTTCACTGTGCGATGATGATGGGATGGATGTAATCTTTACAACAGGTGGAACAGGTTTCGCCCTTAGAGACTGTACACCCGAGGCGACGATGGCAGCGGCGGACAGAAATGCGCCGGGGATCGCGGAGGCAATGCGGCTCGCATCCCTTAAAGTGACTCCAAGGGCCATGCTGAGCCGGGGCGTCTCGGTCATCCGGGGTAAGACGTTGATCATCAATCTTCCGGGCAGCCCCAAGGCAGTCCGGGAGAATCTGGAGGCTGTGCTCCCGACGCTGGACCATGGGCTTGCGATCCTGACAGGAAGAACTGGGGAGTGTGCAAAATGAGAGATCGGTTTGGGAGGACTATTGATTATATGCGGGTGTCTGTGACTGACCGCTGTAATCTTCGATGCGTCTACTGCATGCCTCCGGAGGGCGTGCCTTTTGTGCCCCACAGAGAAATCCTCAGTTTTGATGAGATTACCAGGCTTTGCCGGATCGGCGCAGAGCTGGGAATCACCAGGCTGAAGCTGACCGGGGGAGAACCCCTGGTGCGGAGGGGGCTCTCGGAGCTTCTGGGGATGCTGAAGGGGGTTCCTGGGATAGAGCAAGTCACACTGACGACAAATGGTACACTTTTAAAGGAACAAATAAATGAATTAGTTTCTAATGGCCTGGATTCTGTCAATATTAGCATTGACACTCTGGATTCAGGGAGATATCGGGAAGTGACCAGGGGAGGAAATCTGGAAAAGGCTTTAGAAGGTCTGGACGCCGCGGCCGGATTCCCGGGGCTCGGGGTTAAAGTGAACTGTGTGCCCTTGAAGGGAGCTAAAGACAAAGAATATATCCGTCTGGCATTTCTTGCAAAAGAGGGAAAAGCGGATGTGCGTTTTATTGAGATGATGCCCATTGGCATGGGAAAGGCGTTTGCAGGGCGAAGCGGAGAAGAAATCTGTTCTATATTGAAGCGGGTGTACGGAGAACCGGAAGGATATGACGGACGCCTGGGAAACGGTCCGGCGGCATATGTTCGGTTTCCCGGATTTCAAAAATATGTGGGCTTTATCAGTGCGGTATCCCACCGGTTCTGCAGTGGGTGTAACCGGGTGCGCCTTACATCGGAAGGATACCTGAAGCCATGCCTTCAGTATGGAAACGGAACAGACTTGAAGACGCCTCTCAGGAACGGCGCAGATGATAACATGATCCGCAAAGAGATGGAAGAGGCGATCTATTCCAAACCTGCAAGCCATCAGTTTGACGCTGCGTGCGCAGCAGGCGTCAGGGCGGACAGAAGGAATGAAGGCGATGAAGATACAGGGAACGGAGCTTCTTTTGAAAAAAGGGAAATGTCCAGGATTGGAGGATGACATCAGAGTATGGGACAGGTGACAGCAGTCTGCATAAGCCCGGCGAAGGGGACTCAGAAACAGAATGTGAAAGAAGGCGTATTTATAGAAGATCACGGGATACAGGGAGACGCCCATGCCGGAAAATGGCACCGCCAGGTCAGCCTTCTTTCCTATGACAAGATTGAAGCGTTCCGTGCCAGAGGCGCTGAGGTGGAAGACGGAGCTTTCGGGGAGAACCTTGTGGTCCGGGGAATCGACTTCCGGTCACTTCCGATTGGAACGCGCCTTTGCTGTAATGACGTGATACTGGAGCTGACGCAGATCGGAAAAGATTGCCATCACGGATGTCAGATATTCCAGAAGATGGGAGACTGCATCATGCCCAGGGAGGGCGTGTTTGCCAGAGTGCTCCGGGGCGGAACGATCCGGGTTGGCGATGAGATGAAGGTGGAAAACAATGAGTAGATTGAAAACGGTATTTTGGAGGACTGGTGTCCTGCTCTGCCTGGCGGTGTGCGCCGTGGTTTTACTGACCGCCTGTTCCCGGCGGGCGCAGGAGACCGGGGCGGAGCTGACGGAGGAGACAGAAAATGGGCAGGTCAGCCCGGAAGAAACGGAGTATACGTTTCAGGATGTGGAGGGAAATCAATATAAAGCGCCTTTGCTTTCCGGCGTTCCCAAATGTACATATGATTTTTCCAAACTAAAGACAGATGAGGAGACCGGGTACAAGAGTTTTCACGATGAGGAAAATGGAGTGACCGCCCGTTTCGGGATCGATGTGTCAGAATTCCAGGGCGAGGACATCGACTGGCAGCAGGTGAAAGACAGCGGCGTTGAGTTTGTTATTATCAGACTCGGGTACCGCGCGTATGGGGACACCGGCGACCTGGTCATGGACGCCATGTATGAACAAAACATCAAAGGCGCGCTGGATGCAGACCTGGATGTGGGCGTCTATTTCTTCTCTCAGGCAGTCAGCGCGGCTGAGGCGGTGGAAGAAGCCGAGTTTGTGTTGAAACATTTAAAACCTTATGAGATAACTGGCCCGGTAGTGTATGATACAGAGGAGATCAAATGGGATACTGCCCGCACGGATGTAAACACGGGAAAGGATTTTACGAATTTCTGCAAAGTGTTCTGCGACACCGTGGAGCAGGCGGGGTATGATACCATGATCTATTCCAATATGAAGTGGATGGCTTTTACCCTTGATATGGAAGAACTGGCGGAGTATGATTTCTGGTATGCGGATTACCATGATGTTCCCCAGTGCCCCTACGACTATGAGATATGGCAGTACAGCGAGACCGGGGCAGTGCCGGGCATCAATGCAAATGTAGATCTGAACCTTTGGTTTCAGAAGGAAAGCGAACAGCAGGAGGAATAAGGGATGAAATGGAATAAATTCCGGTTAAAAACAACAACAGAGGCAGAAGATATCGTCAGCAGCATGCTCATGGACTTGGGGATACAGGGAGTGGAGATTGAGGATAAGATTCCCCTTACCCAGTCTGACAAGGAGCAGATGTTCGTGGATATCCTCCCTGAGACGGAGGCGGATGACGGAGTGGCTTATCTGAGCTTTTATCTGGAGCCGGAGGAAGACCAGGATAAGATTCTCTCAGACGTGCGGCGGGAACTCAGGGAAATGTCAGTCTATGTGGATGTGGGCGAGTGTCTGATCGAGGAATCCGAGACAGAGGATGTGGACTGGGTGAATAATTGGAAGCAGTATTTCCATCAGTTCTATGTGGACGACATCCTTATCATCCCATCCTGGGAGGAGGTAAAACCGGAGGATGAGGATAAACTGGTCATCCATATCGATCCGGGAACCGCGTTCGGAACAGGAATGCATGATACGACACAGCTCTGCATCCGTCAGATACGAAAATATGTGACGCCGGATACAAAGATCCTTGACGTGGGATGCGGGAGCGGGATACTGGGCATGCTGGCGCTGAAGTTCGGCGCGGCATATTCCGTGGGTACGGACCTTGATCCATGCGCCATCAATGCCACCCATGAAAATATGGAAGTAAACGGCATTCCGAAAGAAAAGTATGAAGTGATGATCGGGAATATCATCGATGACAGGGAAGTACAGGACAAGGTGGGATATGAGTGCTATGATATCGTTGCCGCAAACATCCTGGCAGACGTCCTTGTGGAGCTGACCCCGGTCATTGTAAACCAGTTAAAGCCTGGAGGAGTTTATATCACCAGCGGGATCATTGACGATAAAGAGCAGACTGTGGTCGATGCGGTAAAAGCGGCAGGACTTGAAGTGCTTGACGTCACGTATCAGGGCGAGTGGGTCTGCGTAACAGCGAGGAAGAACTAATGCAGCAGTTTTTTGCAGGACCATCGCAGATAAAAGAGAATAAGATATATCTGGAAGGCGCGGACGTCAACCATATGAAAAATGTGCTCCGTATGAAGCCGGGGGAAGATGTGCGTGTCAATGACGGCATAGGAAAAACATATCTGTGCTGTGTCAGCGCATACGAAGAACAGACAGCGGTCCTTGACATCATAAAGGAGATGGAATCTGACACGGAGCTGCCTTCCCGGGTCGTTCTGTTTCAGGGGCTTCCAAAAGGAGACAAGATGGAGTGGGTCGTGCAGAAGGCGGTGGAACTTGGTGCATACAGCATCGTTCCTTTTGCGGCAAAGCGATCTGTGGTGAACCTGGATGAGAAAAAGGCCGCGAAGAAACAGGCGCGCTGGCAGGCCATTGCCAAGGGCGCGGCAGAACAGTCCGGACGGGGGATTGTTCCGGAAGTCCATATGGTGCACACATTTACGGAAGCCCTCAAGATGGCGGAAGAGATGGATGTGATCCTCATCCCTTATGAGCTGGAAGAAGGGATGAAAGAAACGGCGCGCGTACTGGAAGACATCGTTCCCGGGCAGTCCGTGGGGATTTTCATCGGACCGGAGGGCGGATTCGAGGAAGAAGAAGTAAAGCGCGCAAAAGAGTCTGGAGCACATCCGGTCACACTGGGAAAACGGATACTGAGGACAGAGACGGCAGGGCTTGCCGTACTGTCAATCCTTATGTATTACCTGGAGAGCCGGACTGCATGAACCGGCGTCCGGCATGTGCATAATTTAATAGTAAGAAAAAAGTAAAGGAAAGGAACAATGGAAGTTTATCTGGACAATTCCGCCACGACCATGTGTTATCCGGAAGTGGGGGAACTGGTATATAAAGTGATGTGCCGTGATTACGGCAATCCGTCTTCCCTGTACCGAAAGGGCGTGGAGGCGGAACATTATATCCGCGAGGCGAAAGAGACGATCGCGAAGCTTTTGAAGGTCAATGCCAAGGAAATCTTTTTCACCTCCGGCGGCACGGAGAGCGACAACCTGGCGCTCATCGGATGTGCCCGGGCCAACAGACGCAGAGGAAATCACCTGATCACCTCCTCCATCGAGCATCCGGCCATCCTGAATACGATGCGATATCTGGAGGAAGAAGAAGGTTTCAGGGTGACCTATCTGCCTGTGGATGAGCAGGGACGGACCCGTCTTGACGCATTGAAGGAAGCGCTGTGTCCGGAGACCATTCTCGTATCCATTATGTACGTAAATAACGAGGTGGGAACGGTTCAGCCTGTCATGGAGGCGGCTCAGACTGTAAAGAGATACAATTCTTCGATCCTGTTTCACACAGACGCGGTGCAGGGATTCGGAAAATACCGCATTTATCCCAAGCGTATGGGCATTGACCTGCTTTCAGCCAGCGGGCATAAGATCCATGGACCGAAAGGTGTGGGATTTCTCTATATTGACAGCCGCGTAAAGATCCAGCCCATCCTGTTCGGCGGCGGACAGCAGAAGGATATCCGTTCCGGTACGGAGAATGTGCCGGGGATCGCGGGATTAGGGCTTGCGTCGAGGATGGTCTGCCAGGACCTGGAGATGAAGACAGCCCTTATGAGGGAGCTGAAAGCTCATTTTATAGAAGGGCTTGAGAAGATCGGGAATACGACAGTACACGGCGTGACAGATGAGGGGAGCGCGCCCCATATCGTCAGTGTGGGTATTGCGGGAGTGCGCAGCGAAGTCCTTCTCCATACGCTGGAGGACAAGGGCATCTATGTCTCTTCCGGTTCGGCGTGCTCGTCGAATCATCCGGCAGTCAGCGGCGTCTTAAAAGCGATCGGAACGCCAAGGGAATATCTGGACGCCACGCTGCGTTTCAGCATGTCCGAGTTCACCACAAAAGAAGAAATTGACTATACGCTGGAAACACTATATAATTGTATACCGATGCTTCGGAAATTTACACGGCGCTGACGCGCCGGCAGGAGCTGCGTCCGGTGCAGATGCCACAAAGAGAAAATGTCTGTGTGAAAATACGCCGGCCGCGGCAGAAAAAGGAGAGAATCATGACGTTTCATTCATTTTTGATCAAATATGGAGAAATCGGGATAAAGGGCAAAAACCGCTATATGTTTGAGGATGCTCTTGTGCGTCAGATCCGGTATGCCCTTAAAGATGTGGACGGAGAGTTTCTTGTGCACAAATGCCACGGCAGGGTCTATGTGGACTGCGAGGGTGAATATGACTATGAGGAAACGATCGAGAGCCTGAAAAAGGTGTTCGGTATCGTTGGCATCTGCCCTGTGGTGAGAAAACCGGTCAGGGAGCTTGAAGAGCTGAAAAAGGATGTTGTCGTTTATGTGGGCGAGATGTATCCGGAGGGCGACAAGACGTTCAAGGTGGAGGCGAGACGAGCGAACAAGCGTTATCCTGTGAATTCCATGGAGATCAACTGTGAACTGGGTGAAGCGGTGCTGGATGCATACCCGGAGATGAAGGTGGATGTGCACCATCCGGATATCCGGCTGAACGTGGAAATTCGAGAGGAGGTCTATCTGTATTCTGAGATCATCCCCGGCCCGGGCGGCATGCCTGTGGGCACTAACGGAAGCGCTATGCTGCTCCTCTCAGGCGGGATCGACAGCCCGGTAGCGGGATACATGGTCGCAAAGAGAGGTGTAGAGATAGAGGCGACTTATTTCCATGCTCCTCCGTACACGAGTGAGCGCGCTAAAGAGAAGGTCATTGACCTTGCCCGGCTGGTATCCTCTTATGCAGGGCCGATCAAGCTTCATATTGTCAACTTCACAGATATACAGCTTGCGATTTATGAAAAATGCCCCCACGATGAGCTGACCATCATCATGCGACGGTATATGATGCGCATCGCAGAGCATTTTGCCAGAAAGGACGGCTGCCTGGGTCTGATCACAGGTGAGAGTATCGGCCAGGTGGCGAGCCAGACCATGCAGAGCCTGGCAGCGACCAATGCAGTGTGTACTCTTCCGGTGTACCGTCCGCTCATCGGATTTGACAAGAGAGAGATCGTGGAGATCTCCGAGAAAATCGACACTTATGAGACCTCCATCCAGCCGTTTGAGGACTGCTGTACGATTTTTGTGGCAAAGCATCCGGTGACAAAGCCGAATGTGGAGCGGATCGAGAAATCAGAGCTGAATCTGTCCGGAAATATAGAAGAACTCGTGAGGACAGCGGTTGAAACAGCAGAAGTGATCACAGTCGGAAAGTGATTTCGGGATTTCGTTATAATAAAAAGAGCTGCCTCGGATTGAGACAGCTCTTTCATAAGTAAAACTTTTGTCTGATCATTTGATGATATAAGGATCCAGCGCAGCGAGAATGCTATCGATGTCTCCGTCTGCATGGATGTTGAGGTCGATCGGCTTGGAAAGATCCAGGCTAAAGATTCCCATGATGGATTTGGCATCTATAACATATCTTCCGGATACTAAATCGAAGTCATTGTCGTACTTTGTAATCTCATTTACAAAAGATTTTACTTTGTCAATTGAGTTTAATGAAATCTGTACTGTTTTCATTTTAAATAACCCTCCTTGAATCAGATAATAATATGAGGACACGAACCTCATGTCTATTCTAGGGGATGCTATCGGAAAAGTCAAGTGACATAAAGGAAAAAAGAGGTAATCCAGTATGAAAAAAGCGGCACTCCACAATTTAGGGTGTAAAGTAAATGCATATGAAACAGAAGCGATGCAGGAGATGCTCGAACAGGCGGGGTATGAGATCGTGCCCTTTAAAGAAGGAGCAGATGTGTACGTGATCAACACCTGCACCGTGACCAACATCGCGGACAGGAAATCACGTCAGATGCTCCACCGTGCAAGAAAGCTGAATCCGGAAGCCGTGGTCGTGGCGGCCGGATGCTATGTGCAGGCACAGGACGGAAATGAGCCTGATCCGTGCATTGATATCGTTATCGGCAACAATCATAAAAAAGATCTGGTGAGGATTCTCAGTGAATATGA
This sequence comes from uncultured Mediterraneibacter sp., assembly GCA_944383695.1. Taxonomy (GTDB): domain Bacteria; phylum Bacillota; class Clostridia; order Lachnospirales; family Lachnospiraceae; genus Mediterraneibacter. Next base: position 9,215 of record CALWQP010000014.1, on the reverse strand, counting down.
GGCCGGCAGGGCGAAGGGCCGGGAGGATGAGCACGGCAAAGGCCGTGAGGATGGCTCTGCGGCATGCGTTGACAGGCATACCGCATGTGAGATTGAGGACATCAACCGGACAGAGGAATACGAAGCGCTGCATCTGACCCGCACAGGGGAACATACCCGGGCATATATCAAGGTGCAGGACGGATGCAATCAGTTCTGTACATACTGTATCATCCCTTATGCGAGAGGGCGCGTGCGCAGCAGGGACATGCGGGATGTGGCGGAAGAAGTAAGGAGGCTCGCCGGGAACGGTTACCGGGAGGTCGTGCTCACAGGCATTCATCTGAGTTCCTATGGCATTGATTTCGATGGGCAGAGACATCTGCTGGATCTGATACGCGCTGTCCATGAAACGGATGGGATCATGCGGATACGCCTGGGGTCCCTGGAGCCTGGCATTGTGACGGATGAGTTTGCGAAAGAGCTTGCCGCCTTGCCGAAGCTATGTCCCCATTTTCATCTCTCTCTCCAGAGTGGGTGCGACGCCACGCTGAAGCGGATGAACCGGAGATATACAAGTGCTGAGTATTATGAAAAATGCATGATCCTCAGAAAATATTTTGATGCACCGGCTCTTACTACGGACGTGATCGTCGGCTTCCCCGGGGAAACAGAAGAAGAGTTCAGGGAGTCTTTTGATTTTGTTGATAAGATCAATTTCTATGAGACTCATATTTTTAAATATTCCAGAAGGGAAGGGACGAAAGCGGCCGCCATGGAGGATCAGGTGGACGAGCAGACGAAGGCAAAGAGGAGCGCCCTTATGATCGAACTGGGTGAGAGAAAGCAGGAGGCATATGAGCGCAGTTTTATCGGGAAAGAGGTGGAAGTGCTCGTCGAAGAGGATGTGGTGATCGGTGGCAGGTCCGTCCAGACCGGATATACAAAAGAGTATATTAAAATTGCACTAGACACAAAGGAAAATCTCCGCAATTGTATCGTAAACGTTCAAATTGATAATGACTCACAAATTATACATTGAATTTTAAAGGGGTTTATATTAGAATTGTAAATAGGGATATTGGGTCTTCCCAAAGGAAAAGGCGGTCCACCCACATCAGGCGGACGCCGGAAACAATAAGAGTATATACAGAAGGAGGAGCATCAGGATGAGTGATTTAGGGAACACGCAATTCTTTCAGGTAGAGCCCGGACCGCAGATTTCCGCAAAGGATATTCTTGAGATCGTTTTCAAGGCCCTGAAAGAAAAAGGATACAATCCGGTCAATCAGATCGTTGGATATATCATGTCAGGAGATCCCACTTACATTACCAGCTATAATGGGGCGAGAAGCCTTGTGATGAAGGTGGAGAGGGACGAGCTTGTAGAAGAGATGTTGAAAGCGTATATTGAGCACAATTCATGGGAATAATCAGTTATGAGGATCATGGGGCTTGATTATGGGACTAAGACCGTAGGAGTGGCGATCAGTGACCCTCTCGGACTTACTGCCCAGGCAATAGAGACGATCGAACGGAAAGAGGAGAACAAGCTGCGGCGCACCTGCGCTCGTATTGAGGAACTGATCAAAAAATACGATGTGAGGACGATCGTGCTTGGTTTTCCAAAGCATATGAATAATGATATTGGGGAGCGCGCTGAAAAGTCGCTGGAATTCAGAGATATGCTCCATCGCAGGACAGGGCTTGAGATCATCATGTGGGATGAACGGCTGACCACCGTGGAGGCAGAACGGACTCTGATCGAGAGCAGTGTAAGGCGGGAGAACCGAAAGAAACACATCGATCAGATCGCGGCAGTGTTTATTCTCCAGGGCTATCTGGACCTTCTCCACATGAAGAGAGTGGAAGAAAGAGCGGCGGAAGAGGCGTGAAACAGTGATAAGGGGCGTTTTTAATGGAGAAAATAAGATTTACTTTCGCAGACGGCACCGGGGAGGATGAGTTCTTCGTACTTGAGGAAACGACAATAAACGGCAGTACATATATACTTGTCACGGATTCCGAGGAAGATGACGCAGAATGTCTGATTCTGAAAGAGGCGGAGAAAACTGTGCCGGGAGACAGTGTCTATGAGATCGTGGAAGACGAAACAGAACTTCTGGCAGTGTCGAAAGTCTTTGAAGAGCTGCTGGAGGATGTAAACATAGAAATGTGACAGTTGAGAGGACACGGATGCACGAATGGAACAGAAAAAAACAGAAGAACTGCTCAGAAAAAGGCTGAAGGAGAAAGGGCTTAAGGTGACTCATCAGCGGCTTTTGATCCTTTCTGTCCTGGAGCAGAACAATGGCAGGCATATGACTGCGGAGGATATCTATGAGCTTGTGACGGAAGATTATCCCGAGATCGGGCTGGCGACAGTATACAGGACTCTACAGCTTCTATGGGATATGCAGCTCGTAGACAGGATCAACCTGGATGATGGGTGCGTGCGCTATGAGATCGGGCATCTGCTGAAAGATGAGACAAAGCACAACCATCACCATCTCATATGCAGAAAATGCAGTAAGGTGATGCCTTTTGACGCGGACCTTCTGGATGATCTGGAACAGCATATCGAGGAAACTGCCGGATTTCACGTGCTGGACCATGAACTGAAATTTTATGGCATGTGCAGAGAGTGCATGAAAAATTAGAAAAGCAGTCACTGAACCTGCTGTTCTTTTTGTGCCCGGAAGCGAGAAATAAAGTGAGAAATAAAGTGTTACATAAATATTATGGAGGTGTTGATTTATTGAAAAAAGAGAAAAAAGGAAAATTGCGTATCATACCGCTGGGCGGCCTGGAGCAGATCGGTATGAACATTACTGCCTTTGAATATGAAGACAGTATTATTGTTGTGGACTGCGGGCTTGCTTTCCCGGAGGATGATATGCTGGGGATCGACCTTGTGATCCCGGATGTGACATATTTAAAGGATAATGCGTCCAAGGTGAAAGGCTTTGTCATCACCCACGGACATGAGGACCATATCGGAGCGCTGCCGTATGTGTTAAAAGAGATTAATCTTCCGATCTACACGACAAAGCTCACTATGGGTATCATTGAAAACAAATTAAAAGAGCACAATCTTCTGCGCGGCACAAAGCGCAAGGTCGTGCAGCACGGACAGTCTATCAATCTGGGGAAATTCAGGATTGAATTTATTAAGACTAACCACAGCATCCAGGACGCTTCAGCGCTTGCGATCTATTCCCCTGCGGGCGTGGTCGTCCACACAGGAGACTTTAAGGTGGATTATACGCCGGTATTCGGAGACGCCATTGATCTGCAGAGATTTGCGGAGATAGGAAAGAAAGGTGTGCTGGCGCTGATGTCCGACAGTACAAATGCGGAAAGACGCGGATTTACCCAGTCCGAGCGGACGGTGGGAATCACCTTTGACCATATTTTTGCGGAACATCAGAATACCCGTCTGATCATTGCCACGTTTGCGTCCAATGTGGACCGTGTGCAGCAGATCATCAATTCTGCGTATAAATATCACAGAAAAGTGGTGGTAGAAGGGCGGAGCATGGTAAACATTATCTCCATTGCCTCCGAACTGGGATATCTTCATCTTCCGGAGAAAACGCTGATCGAGATCGATGAGATGAAGAATTACCCGCCGGAGAAGATGGTGCTCATCACTACAGGAAGCCAGGGAGAGTCCATGGCAGCGCTCTCCAGAATGGCGGCGGACGTGCACCGCAAGGTCACGATCCAGCCAAATGACACGATCATTTTCAGTTCGAACCCGATACCGGGAAATGAGAAATCTGTCTCCCGCGTGATCAATGAGCTGTCCGCAAAAGGCGCTGAGGTCATTTTCCAGGATACCCATGTATCCGGACATGCCTGCCAGGAAGAACTGAAGCTGATCTACTCTCTTGTGAAACCGAAATATGCGATTCCGGTGCACGGCGAGTACCGCCACCTGAAAGCAAATGCCGAGGTGGCAAGATCACTGGGCATCCCGAAGGAAAATGTATTTATCATCCAGTCAGGGGATGTGCTGGAGCTGGACGATGAGTCCGCAAAGGTCGTGGACAAGGTGCACACAGGGACAGTCCTGGTGGATGGCCTGGGCGTGGGCGATGTGGGAAATATCGTGCTCCGGGACAGACAGCATCTTGCGGAGGACGGCATCATCATCGTGGTCCTGACCCTGGAACGCAGGACGAACCGTCTGCTTGCAGGACCGGATATCGTGTCCCGCGGATTCGTTTATGTAAGAGAATCCGAACAGCTCATGGAGGACGCAAGAAAGGCTGTATCAGACGCCCTGGACAAATGCCTGGGCGGGCGCCACACAGACTGGAACAAGATAAAGCTCGTCATCCGCGACTCGATGAACGACTATATCTGGAAAAAGACAAAGAGAAAGCCCATGGTGATCCCAATTATCATGGATGTAGATGTGTAAGATATGATAGTAGATGAACGTATCGTTACTTTCATCAATTCGCTTGATACAAAAAACAGTGAAATACTGGAGACGATCGAGAAGGAGGCCCTTGCAGCTTCTGTGCCCATCATAAGGCGGGAGATGCAGAGCTTCCTCAAGACGCTCCTGCTGATCAAAAAACCTATGCGCATTCTGGAAATCGGAACTGCCGTAGGTTTCTCTGCGTTATTGATGAGTGAATATGCGCCGCAGGGGTGCAGGATAACAACGATTGAAAATTATGAAAAAAGGATTCCCATTGCCAGGGCGAATTTCCGCCGGGCCGGGAAAGAAAAGCAGATTACCCTTATGGAAGGGGATGCAGCGGAAGTGCTGAAAACGCTGGCAGGACCCTTTGATCTTATTTTCATGGATGCGGCAAAGGGACAGTATATCCATTATCTGCCGGAAGCTCTTCGGCTCCTGCCGGAGGACGGCGTTCTTGTTTCTGACAATGTGATGCAGGATGGGGATGTGATCGAATCCCGGTTCGCCGTGGAGCGCCGCAACCGGACGATCCATGCCCGCATGAGGGACTATCTGTATGAGCTAAAGCACAATGACGCGATCGTTACGTCCATCATCCCGCTGGGGGACGGCGTGGCGGTGAGCGTGAAGCAGGATAATGAGACGGAACGCGGTTCCGAGATAAAAAAAGTACAAAGACAGGAGGAAACAGAACATGGCCAGACATCCTGAATTACTGATCCCGGCGAGCAGCCTGGAAGTGTTGAAAACAGCGGTCATCTTCGGGGCGGACGCTGTATATATCGGCGGGGAGGCATTTGGCCTGAGGGCAAAGGCAAAGAATTTCTCCATGGAAGAAATGAAGGAGGGAATCGGATTTGCTCATGCCCATGACGTGAAGGTCTATGTCACGGCAAATATCCTGGCGCACAACGATGACCTGCCCGGAGTGCGTCAGTATTTTGAAGAGTTAAAAGAGATAAAACCAGATGCCCTGATCATTGCGGACCCCGGGGTGTTTGACATTGCAAAAGAGGTGTGCCCGGAAATCGAACGGCACATCAGCACCCAGGCGAATAATACGAATTATGGGACCTGCAATTTCTGGTACCGCCAGGGTGCGAGCCGGGTCGTGTCTGCCCGGGAGCTGTCCATGGAGGAACTGAAAGAACTGCGGGAGAATATTCCCGCGGACCTGGAGATCGAGACCTTTGTCCACGGCGCGATGTGCATGTCCTATTCCGGGAGGTGCCTGCTGAGCAATTATTTCACAGGGCGGGATGCAAACCGCGGGGCGTGTACCCATCCCTGCCGCTGGAAATACGCGGTAGTCGAGGAGACAAGGCCGGGCGAATATATGCCGGTGTATGAAAATGAACGGGGGACATATATCTTTAACTCCAAGGACCTGTGCATGATCGAACATATCCCGGAGCTGCTCGACGCGGGCATTGACAGCCTGAAGATTGAAGGACGTATGAAGACTGCCCTCTATGTGGCGACAGTCGCGCGCACATACAGGAAAGCGATTGATGATTACAAGAAGAGTCCGGAACTGTACCGGAAAAACATGCCATGGTATCTCGACCAGATATCCAACTGTACTTACCGCCAGTTCACGACAGGATTTTTCTTCGGAAAGCCGGATGAGAACACCCAGATTTATGACAGCAACACGTACAATAAAGAATACACCTATCTCGGCATTGCCGGCGAGATAAAAGACGGGCTCTGCCGGATCGGGCAGCGCAACAAATTTTCTGTGGGAGAGACCATAGAGATCATGAAGCCCTGCGGGGATAATGTGGAAGTGGAAGTAAAGCGCATCCTCAATGAAGATGGGGAAGAGCAGGAAAGTGCGCCCCACTCAAAGCAGGTGCTGTGGGTAGAGCTGAGCGAGACGCCGGATGTGTATGATATCCTGCGGCGCAGAGAGGGATAAATCAGGAGTTGTCAGGATGTGCAGCGCGGCATTTGATAGAGATTGCCTGGGGACTGGGGATACAATGGATCAGGGGGATGATGTATCATGATGTTCTGGATTTTCTTTTTTGTCAATCTTTTTACAATGGGGATCATTTACGCTGTGTACGGCGGAAAACGCACGTATTCTGAAGGAATGCTCATGGGCGTCCACATGCCTGAAAGCGCGGCGGAGAGCGAAGAAGTCAGCGTGTTCATGGACAGGTACAGAAAGCGGACAAAACGTTTCTATCTGTGGAATGGGCTTGCGGGCGCAGCGGTCTGTCTGCTGAATTTCTGGTATACATCCGTGTTTATCATTGTATGGAGTCTGTGGCTTCTGGAGATGTGCGCGGGCGCTGTGCTGCTGGTCTACAGGACGCACAGGAAACTGTATGACCTGAAAGTTGAGAGAGGATGGGTGGGGAGCGGAAACAGCCGCATCCTTGCGATGGATACGAAAGCAGGCTCTCAATCCGGGAAAATGGGGCTTACGCCATGGTGGCATGTACTGTCAGCCGTTCTGATCCTGCTCCCATGTATTCTGCCTGGCGTGCGGGAATATCTGCGGACGTCGGAAGATGGCTGGATTCTTTTTCTGTGCGGTCTGGTAGTCAGCCTGACATTTGGCGTGCTCCATGTCATGATACGCAGGACGAGGAACAGGGTGTACAGCGAAGACCCGGAAGTAAATCTGAAAGTGAACTTCATGCAGAAAAATGCATGGTCATGGTCTTTAGTGGGATGTAGTCTTGCCAATGCCGCCGCATACCTTTTCGTGGCAGAGCATATGGACGCTGAAAAATGGATCAGTACCTGGGTCTACGCGGTTTATATCGCACTGGAAAGCGTTCCGGTTTTATTTTTGATCGGGGGCATGCTGTATGTGCGATATAAGAAAAGTGAACTTCTTGCATGTGACGAATCTCCCCTCTACATCGATGATGATGTGTACTGGAAGAATGGCTGGTACAGCAATCCTCATGACAAGAGGCTGATCGTCCAGGACTGGGTATGTCCGTGGAATTATACAACGAATATGGCAAGACCCGCGGGAAAGATATTTCTTGCTCTCGGGATCACTGTGACTGTGGTCTGCCTCGGTCTGGCAAGTGTCATGCTGCTGCGCTTTGAGTTTACGCCGATCGAGGTGGCTGTGACACAGGACAGCGTGGAAATAACGTCAGGCTATTCGGACGAGTCTATAAGCTATGATGAGATACAGGATATCCGTCTTCTGGAGCGTCTCCCTGAGGATGATTATAAAAAGATAAACGGCGGGGATACGAAAGATATGCTGGCAGGAAAATTCCGGGGAAAGGAGACTGGTAAATGTAACATGTATATTTATACAGAATATAGTCCGGTCCTGGAAATCCGCACTGTGGAAGGTCCTGTGTATGTGAACAGCAGAGTCGGGAAAGAAACGGAAAAATGGTATGCTCAAATTGAAAAAAATCTGCAGTGACGTTCAACGAAGGATGCATAACAGAATAACTGGAAAAAAGAATCAGTTGTAAAAAGTATGCAACCGGAGTATAATATTTGTAGAGTAAATAATCAAGTCAACCTGGGATGTGCGACAACCCTGTAATTTTGAACCTACATTTGATTAAAAGGGATTCCTATATTTCTGTAATATGTCAGGCCTCCGTTATGCAGTGGACGACAGAAAAACAGATGCGGTTGCCCACCTGGCTGCGGCTAGGACTCAAAATACAGGACCGGCATTTTGGGTGACTACGAAAGATAAAGGCGGCCGTCTTGCACGGCCGCTTTTTCCACTTGATATTTATACCTCAGGATATCCTGGCCGGTGTATCTGTATATTATGATTATGAATTTTCAGAGAGCTTTTTTAGTATGGGGAAGAGAAAACGGATCAAAGAGCAGATCATTAAGATCATTAAAACGATTAACTCTCATCACACGAGTGTCTATGCGGCTCAGGCAGCCTATTTTTTTGTGCTGTCGCTGATTCCGATCTTTCTCCTTCTGCTCACTATGGTGCAGTATACGGATGTGACAATGAATGACGTGCTCAACGCGGTCCTTAAGGTGTTTCCTGATTCAGTTTCTTTTTTGATCAGGAGCATTGTGATCCAGGTTTATACCCAGTCGGAGGGAGTGATCCCGATCACGATCATTGTGGCTCTGTGGTCGGCGGGGAAAGGGGTTCTTTCTGTCACATCGGGACTGAACTGCATTTATTCCAATACGGAGACGCGAAATTACTTTTATCTGAGGATCAGAGCGTCGCTCTATACGGTGCTCTTTCTGCTGGCGATCATGCTTTCCCTCATTATTTCGGTATTTGGAAACAGCATCAGTGTGATGGTATATGAGTATATCCCGTTTCTGAGCAAAGTGGTGGACTTTATCATGCGGATAAGGACCTTTGTGACGCTTATCGTGCTCACTCTGTTCTGGGATCTGGTGTACAAATTCCTTCCTAACCGGGGGCATGGGTCAAAGACGACGCTGCGCAGGCAGCTTCCGGGAGCAGTGTTTACAGCGTGCGGATGGCTTTTGATCTCCTTTTTCTTTTCGATCTATCTGGACGTGTTTACAGGATTTTCCAGCATGTACGGCAGCCTGACGACGATCATCCTGATCATGTTGTGGCTGTATGGATGTATGTATATTATTCTCCTGGGAGGAGAAATGAACGCGATCCTGGAAGAATACACTGGAAAATGGACACACAGCGAAAAGCGGAATGAGTAAATGGACACGCGGTGAAAAACAGAATGAGGAAATGGGCAGAAAGAAGAATGAGCACTTGAGTTTCCGCAAACTGCATTGAAAAGATAGATATGTCCTCTCCAAGTACCAATCTGCCGTTTTTTTGAGAGTT
>CALWQP010000013.1 GCA_944383695.1 uncultured Mediterraneibacter sp. | reverse complement strand
GAGGAAAGTCCGGGCTTCACAGGGCAGGATGCCGGATAACGTCCGGTGGAGGCGACTCCAAGGCCAGTGCAACAGAAATAAACCGCCCGGACGGAAACCTGAGAAGAAGAGGAAAGAGCTTCTTTTCAGGCTTCCGCCCGGGTAAGGGTGGAAAGGCAGTGTAAGAGACTACCGCCTTCCTGGTAACAGGGAGGGCACATGTAAACCCCATCCGAAGCAAGACCGGATAGAAGCAGTGTGGCGGCCCGTCACGCTTCAGGTTGGTCGCTCGAGCACAGCGGCGACGCTGTGCCTAGACAGATGATCGTCCACGACATAACCCGGCTTATCGTCTTGCTTAACACTTATTTTTATGGAGGCATACAGGATAAATGGGAATGAGAATCAATGCAGAGCTGCCTCTCCCGGCAGAATTGAAGGCAGAATACCCTCTTTCAGAGGAGATATTGAATATAAAGAAGACAAGAGATATGGAGATCCGGGACATTTTTACAGGAAAATCTGACAAGTTCATTGTGATCGTAGGTCCCTGCTCCGCGGATAACGAGGACTCTGTGTGTGAGTATGTGGACCGTCTGGCGGAAGTGAATGAAAAGGTCGCAGACCGGCTTATGATTATCCCCCGCATCTATACGAATAAGCCGCGCACCACAGGGGAGGGATATAAGGGAATGCTCCACCAGCCGGAACCGGACCAGGCACCGGACCTGCTGGCAGGGATCATCGCTATAAGGAAGCTGCATATCCGCGCCATCAGGGAGAGCGGCCTGACTGCCGCAGATGAGATGCTCTATCCGGAAAACAGGAGCTATCTGGATGACATCCTGTCCTATGAGGCGATTGGAGCGCGCTCTGTGGAGAATCAGCAGCACCGCCTTATGGCAAGCAGCATGGACATCCCGGTAGGAATGAAGAATCCGACAAGCGGGGATTTTTCTGTGATGCTCAATTCTGTTGTGGCGGCGCAGAGTTCCCATACGTTTATTTACCGGGGAATGGACGTGACTACGGACGGAAATGAGCTGGCCCATGTGATCCTAAGAGGGGGTGTGGATAAGTACGGTACATGCATCCCAAACTATCACTATGAGGATCTTGTGCGCCTGCTTGATATGTATCGGGAGAGAGAGCTGAAGAATCCGGCGGCTGTTATAGATGCCAATTACTCCAATTCGGATAAACAGTACCGTGAGCAGATCCGGATCGTGAGCGAGGTGCTTCACAGCAGGAAATACAATCCTGAACTGAAAAACCTCATCAAGGGTGTCATGATCGAAAGCTATCTGGAAGAAGGATGCCAGAAGATTGATGAGAACAGAGTATACGGAAAGTCTATCACAGACCCGTGTCTTGGATGGGAGGACACGGAGAGACTGATCTTTAAGATCGCGGAAGAGTGTTGATACAGAAAAGTACCGCAGGCATGTCAGTGCCTGCGGTACTTTTCTTCACAGTATTTACAGCGGTATATCTGATTCTCCTCATCAGTGAGGACAAATATCTGGTCAAGCCCCTGCTCAATGGATGTGATGCATCGCGGGTTCCTGCACTTGATCACGTTCCGTATCTCTTTGGGAAGAGCGAGCGGTTTTTTGGAGATGATCTCGCCGTCCTCGATGATGTTCACAGTGATATTGTGGTCGATGAAGCCGAGGATATCCAGGTCCATAAAATCTATGGGACATTCGATCTTCATGATATCTTTCTTTCCCATTTTACTGCTTTTTGCATTTTTTATGATAGCGACACAGCAGTCCAGTTTGTCAAGGTGAAGATACTTATAGATTTCCATGCTCTTGCCTGCCTCGATGTGATCCAGCACAAAGCCTTCGGAAATGCGTCCTACATTTAATGTATTTTTTACCATAGCGTCTGTTTCCTCTCTATTTTAGAATCTGATGCCGCAGTCCTGCCAAAAGATGAAAATGGCGGGGCGGCGGATATGCAACTCTATCTTTAGCCTATGTGGATATCCAGGAGCGTCAGGATCAGCGCCATGCGCACATAAACGCCATACTGTACCTGGCGGAAATATGCGGCGCGCGGATCGTCGTCGACCTCCACAGAAATCTCATTTACTCTCGGAAGAGGATGGAGCACATACATATCCTCGGGAGCAAGTTTCATTTTTGCTTTATCCAGAATGTAGAAATCCTTCATGCGAACATAATCCTCTTCGTTGAAGAAGCGTTCCTTCTGTACTCTGGTCATGTACAGGATGTCCAGGTTCGGCATGGCTTCTTCAAGGCGGACGACCTCTTCATAAGGAATGTTGTTGCGGTCGAGTACGTCGTGCCTTATATATTCCGGAAGGCGCAGCTCTTCCGGGGAGATCAGGATGAAGCTGATCCCTTCATACCGGACCAGGGCATTGATCAGAGAGTGGACAGTGCGTCCGAATTTCAAGTCGCCGCACAGACCGATGGTCATATTGCCGAGCCGGCCTTTCAGATTTCGAATAGTCAGCAGGTCGGTCAGCGTCTGTGTGGGATGCTGGTGTCCGCCGTCCCCGGCATTGATGACCGGAATAGAAGAGTGCTGGCACGCCACCATGGGCGCTCCTTCCTTAGGGTGTCTCATAGCGCAGATATCTGCATAGCATGAGATCGTGCGGATCGTGTCAGATACACTCTCTCCTTTTGCGGCAGAACTGGAATCCGCAGAAGAAAATCCCATGATGCTTCCGCCAAGATTCAACATGGCTGCCTCATGACTTAACCGGGTGCGGGTGCTCGGCTCATAGAAGAGGGTGGCGAGCTTTTTGCCTTCACATGCATGGGCGTATTTCCCGCGGTGCGCTTCGATATCCTGGGCGAGATCCAGAAGTTTATCAAGCTCCTCCACGGAAAAGTCCAGCGGGCTCATTAAATGTCTCATAAATAACCTCCTTTATACGATGTGTCTGGTATCCTGTAAGCCTGTTTTTGGTCATAAAAGACCCAGCCCTCTAATAGCCGCACAGCTTTTGACCGGTGTACAGCGATCAAAAGAGGAAACTGGAGAATACTTTTTGAATTGTAATTCGGGGTATACTTTTCAGCAATTTCAGAGATGAGAGCTTTATCCCCGATGGCGATATAGCGTGTGATCTGAGTTGTTTTCCAAGACGGAGAAAAAGATGCCGATAAAACGTACCTCCGTAAATTCTTCATTTAATCATATAATAAAACACAGTGATTTTCAACCCAAAACCAGACTGAAAACAAGATGGTTTCACAAAAGACAACAGTTTAACAACCAAAAAAGCGGATTTTGACAAAAAAGGAGAAAAAAAGTAATTTTTATAGATAAAATATGGAAAAAATTTACCGAAAATTAACGAAAATAGTAGACAAATTGTCCAAAATAAAATATTATAAGCACAAGTATACATGCTGTAATTTTATTTTTTAGGGCAGTATGTATCATTAAGTTACATCCAGACAAAAACACGAGGAGGAAAAAGCAACAATGAACAGGAAAAAGAGGAATGGAAAATCTTTCCTGAGTCTGCTTCTTGCGGTTATCATGACAGTGTCCCTGCTTCAGATAGGAAATCAGGCGACAGCTGTCCATGCAGAAGAGGCTTCACCTGGGGGCGTACAAGAAGATGCGGGTACAGTCTCTGGACAGCAGGAAGACATCCAGGAGGAGGTATCGGCAGATGCTGCGGAACCTTCCCAGGAAGAAACCATATTGACAGAGAATACCGTGACATATGTGCCGGATCCCGGTACACTTCCGGATTCGGATGAATTGTTCGCAGGTTATGTGGAGGAACAGTTCTATGGATATGGAGCTTCTCCGACATCTGGAAGCGGAGATGGTCTCTCTGTGAGAAGAAGTCCGAGCATGTCACTGTTTTACAGTGGGGTGCAGGCGTTTGCCAATTATGGAGAAAGTATTTTTAACGGCAGAGCTTTAGATGTATATCAGCAGCTGGACCAGAAGATCGCAGAAGTCGCGGCAAACGGCGGAAACACAACATTTACAGTGACTCTGGCGGACCCGATCACAGGCGCCACACAGGAAGAGGCGGAACAACTGCTTTCTACGGAGGTCAATCTTGAGACGCTCCTTGACAGTCTGCTCGCGGATAATCCATACGATCTGTACTGGTACGATAAAACAGCAGGTACGAGAATGAGTTATAATATCAGTATCGGACAGCAGGCAACTATATCGCGCCTCTCTTTTGAATTTTATGTTGCCGTGGAGTATCAGGAAGGAGGCAATTTAGCTGTCAGCACTTCCAAGGCAACCGCGGCGAGCAATGCAGCTCGTACAGCTCAGGGGATCGCTGCTCAGTATGCGGGTCTTCCCCCTTATGGTCAGATGAGTGCTTTTAAAGACGAGATATGTGAACTGACAGATTATAATACACCTGCGGCAGCAACACCAAATATGGCTTACGGTGATCCGTGGCAGATCATCTATGTGTTTGACAACGATCCGGCTACCACTGTCGTGTGTGAAGGATATGCGAAAGCCTTCCAGTATCTGTGCGATCTGAATGGGTTGACCAGCTATACCGTCACAGGACCAATGGGCGGCGGCACCGGCGCAGGTCCTCATATGTGGAATATCGTCACGCTGGAGGAACGGAATTATCTGGTAGATGTTACAAACAGTGATACAGGGACTGCCGGACAGAACGGAGAATTGTTCCTTGCAGGCACAACAGGCAGTGTGACTGACGGTTATATATTCCAGGCTGGTGGTTTGAGCGTTTCCTATAACTATGATCCGGAAATGGTCACACTGTATGGAAATACTATACTCACGCTGGCATCCAGCAGCTACACACCGTCACAGACAGTTCCTACGGTAACTGTCAGCGCAACGGCTCAGAGTGTAACTTATGGATATGACAGCACCAGCGCTCCGCAGCTTACGGCTGCTATACAAAATGTGGACGGAACAGGCGCGACATACCAGTGGTATCAGGTGGATGCGCAGGGAAGTGCCACACCTGTTTCCAATGCGACAGCAGCTTCTTATACTTTGCCGACAGGGCTTGGCGTAGGGACATATACATATTATTGTCAGGCGACTGTGGGAGGACAGACTGGTGTCAGCAGCCGGATCACAGTGACGGTTGGTAAGGCGACGGTGACTCCTGTCCTGAATGGGACAACTACAAAAGAATATGATGGGACGACCAATGGACCGAGCGGGATCAGCATTGGACTGGAAGGAGTCGTGCCCGGGGATACGGTAAGCGCGTCAGCACAGTCCTATGCTTATAACAGCGCTGATGTAAGCACAGCAAATCAGATCACTGCATCAGGAATCGCTCTCAACACGGCAGGCGAAGTCAATTATCAGCTTGCAGCGACAACTGTCTCTGTTGCCGGGACCATCACGCGCCGTTCGGTGACCATAACTCCGGATGCCGGACAAAAGAAGGTGGAAGGCCAGGCTGATCCGACACTCACATATACTGTTACATCAGGCAGTGTAGTTGCTGGGGAGACCCTTCAGGGAGAACTTTCTCGTGCAACAGGAGAAACGATCGGAACATATACGATCACGCAGGGAACTCTCACAAACGATCTGAATCCAAACTACAATATATCTTTTGTTGGGAATGTAACTTTTGAAATTATGGAATATTTAACACATACGATAACCTTTGTGGCAGACGGAGTAACTATCGGCACTGTGATGGTCGGACACGGCGAGAGCTTAGCTCCGACGGTGTTCCCCACGATTCCGACAAAGGCAGGATACGATACGATCTCTCCGGTCTGGAATCCGGGAAGCATCACCAATGTGACCTCTGATATGACAGTGAACGCAGTCTATTTCGGTTCACAGGCACAGGAGGTAACTCTTCCCGCATCGTCTTCCGGCTACAGCATGAAACTGATCCTTGAGTCAGGAATCACTACTGTGCCGGATAGTCTTGTAGGCAACACTTCTCTGGACACACCGGAAAAGATCCAGACAGCGATCCAGACATCCATCGCTCAGACAGGCGTGTCCGCTGATGCGACAAATACGTCTCTGTACAATGTGACTCTGATGGTTGACGAAGGAAGCGGATGGATCATTGCAGGTCCTGAGCACTTTGGGACAAACGGCGGACTTACGGTGACCATGCCTTATCCGGCAGGTACCGGAATGAACACTCATGACTTTACGGTAGCTCACATGATTACAAGCGCTGACTTCGGAAAACAGCCCGGCGAAATTGAGATTCCTGCTGTAACGAAAACTAATGCGGGAATCCAGTTTAGCGTTACAGGATTGTCTCCGATCATGATCAGCTGGAGAGCAGCACAGACCACTACTCCCGGAGACACACAGACAACACCCGGAGATACACAGACAACTCCGGGCAATACACAGACTACTGTTGCCGGCAGTACACAGACAGCGGCAGATACCTCGGGAACTCCTACTACCGGGGACAGCTCGGATATGGCGATGGTGTATGCAGGGCTTCTTGCATCCTGTGCGATCCTCTTTGGAATGACAGTTTACAGAAGGAAAAGAGCACAATAGCAAGGGTCAATAAACGATTTAAATAAGACAGGACTTTGCGGCGGACGGTTCCGGATTTCCCGGGACCGTCTGTTTTATGCCGGAGAAGAAGATGCGGAAAGGGATTTAATGGATATATTTTATTAATTGGATAAAAAAAGTCTTGTATTTACATTTACAAGATTGTAAAATTTAGGAGACAGCATGGTGCCGGGGGAAAAAGAAACGGCTGTTCTTTGGACACCGGCGAAAATTGGAAAGGAGAAAACAGATTATGAGTAAAATTGTATTAATTGGCGCAAATCACGCCGGAACTGCGGCGGCAAACACGATTCTGGACAATTATCCGGATCATGAGGTGGTCATTATCGACCGAAATTCAAATATCAGTTATCTGGGCTGTGGTACGGCTCTCTGGGTCGGACGTCAGATTGATGGGACGGACGGGCTGTTCTACTGCTCTCAGGATGTTTTTGAGAAAAAGCACGCAAAAGTATACATGGAGACAGAAGTCACGGATATTGACTACACAAACAAGAAAGTGTATGCAAGGACAAAAGACGGAAGTGAGATCACGGAAGGATATGACAAGCTGATCCTTGCAACAGGGTCTCTCCCGATCATCCCGAAAATCCCGGGTATCGACCTTGACAATGTGGAAGTTGTAAAGCTGTTTCAGGATGGACAGAAAATCAACCGTGCCCTGGATGACCCGAACATCAGGAACGTGGCTGTCGTAGGCGCGGGATACATTGGCGTGGAGATCGCGGAAGCAGTGCGCAGACGCGGGAAAAACGCTATGCTGTTTGAGATGCAGGATACTTCTCTTGCGGGATACTATGACCCGTGGTTTACCCATGATATGGACCGGATCCTGGGAGAACACGGCATTGATCTCCATTACAGTGAAGCTGTGGAGGAACTGAAGGGCTCGGACGGTAAGGTGCAGAGCATCCGCACGGACAAGGGCGAGTATGCCGTGGAACTGGTCATCCTTGCGATCGGATTCGTGCCCAACAATGCGCTGGCAAAGGATGCGCTGAAGCTCCATACTAATGGGGCGGTCCTGGTGAACCTGCATCAGGAAAGCAGTGTGCCGGATGTTTATGCCATCGGCGACTGTGCTACGGTTTACAGCAATGCCCTGAGAGGACCTGCATATATCGCGCTGGCGACAAACGCAGTGCGCAGCGGTATCGTGGCAGCTCACAATGCATGCGGGACTGCCCTGGAATCCATTGGCGTGCAGGGTTCTAATGGGATCAGCATTTACGGCTATAACATGGTTTCAACAGGCCTGAACCTGAAGGCAGCCGAGGCGGCAGGTATTGAGGTTGAGTATACAGACTACCAGGATCTTCAGAAACCGGCGTTTATTAAGGAAAACCAGTCCGTGAAGGTACGTATTGTATATGAGAAGTCCTCACGCCGCATCGTGGGCGCGCAGATCGCGTCTTATGAGGATATTTCAATGGGAATCCATATGTTCTCCCTTGCCATTGAGGAGGGCGTGACCATTGATAAGCTGAAACTTCTTGATATTTTCTTCCTGCCTCATTTTAATCAGCCATACAACTATATCACAATGGCTGCTCTTGGGGCAAAATAAGCCTCCGGAGCAAGATGAGATCTGGGGGAAAGATCACAGTGATAAAATCCCGCATACCGGACAGGATGCGGGATTTTGCCGTATACAGGCATAAGGATCGGATCTGAGCCAGGGCAGATACATCAAATTCATATTTTACTCTTTCGGAGTAATATGGTATCATATTTAATTAAGTGCAGCATGGAATGAAGGGAAGGAAGAAAAATGGAGACACTGGAAGCACTCAGAGAAAAACTGGATCATATTGACGAACAGATTGCCCTGCTCTACGAAAAGAGAATGGACGTCTGCGCAGAAGTGGGAGAGTACAAAGTAAAAGAAGGGAAAAAAGTATTTGACCGGCAGAGAGAAAGAGACAAACTTGCGGAAGTCGCGTCAAAAGTGACCGGAGACTTTAACAAAAAAGGAATCCAGGAGCTTTACCAGCAGCTCATGTCCATGAGCAGGAAGCTGCAGTACCAGCAGCTTGTGGAGGCCGGGGCCCTGGGGCGTCTTCCGTTTATCCGGATCGATGATCTGGATAAAAGGAATGCCAGAGTCGTGTTCCAGGGGACGGAAGGAGCGTACGGACAGGCAGCGATGCGGCAGTTCTTCGGGGAGGATGTGAATGGTTTCCATGTGCGGACCTTCCGTGACGCCATGGAGGCGATCGAAGAAGGGGCGGCGGATTATGCGGTCCTTCCGATCGAGAATTCCACGGCAGGTCCGGTCATTGAAATGTATGACCTTCTGGATGAATTTGAAAACTATATCGTGGCAGAGACGATCCTGCCTATCGTGCATACGCTCTCAGGGCTTCCAGGGGCCAAGCTGTCTGACATCCAGCGGGTCTACTCCAAGACAGAGGCGCTGATGCAGACAACCCGGTTCCTGGACGATCATCCGGACTGGCAGAAGATCAGCGTGGTGAACACAGCGATCGCGGCAAAGAAGGTGCTCAAAGATCAGGATATCTCTCAGGCGGCAGTGTGCAGCGCCTATGCGGCAAAGGTGCACGGACTGGAAGTGCTGGTAGACGAGATCAATGACGTTGCGGATAACTCCACCCGCTTTATCGTGGTCACGAACCAGAAAGTATTTCTGAAGAACGCCTCGAAGATAAGCATACGGTTCGAGCTGCCCCACCAGAGCGGCTCGCTGTACAGTATTCTTTCTCACTTTATCCATAATGATCTGAACATGTCCAAGATTGAGTCCCGTCCCATAAAGGGAAGACCGTGGGAATACTGTTTCTTTGTGGATTTCGATGGGAACCTGGAGGAAGCCGCGGTGAAGAATGCGGTCCGCGGACTGCGGGAAGAGGCCAAGAACCTGAAGATCCTGGGAAATTATTAAAAATATTCAGCGGAAAGTATGGCAGACCGCCGGCAAGATGCGGAAAGGATGAGAGATGATGCGGACAAACGAGCTGATGCTGTATAAAAACATGGACCATGGGGAGCTTCTGAACGACATGACCTTCCTCATGGAAAATCACCGAAATGATTATTACAACAGGGAAGACCTGAGAAGCCTTCTCTTTGAGTGCGTCAATAAACTGCTGGAACTCTCAGTGAGCCATGGATTCGAAGGGAATCTCTGGCATACTTATCTGACCTTCCTGCTTGTCAATGACGAAAATGCTTACAGCACCTCCTGCGAGATCATCGGTGAGACAGAGGGGAGTATCAATGAGATTGCCCTTCATGATTTTTCTATTTTCAAGGAGCTGTTTGACTATGATTTTACAGCTCTGGAAAAGGATCTCAGCGCGGACTGCATCCGCCTCCTTATGGATTATAAAAACGGAAGCAGCGGAGGAAAGGTTTTTAACCGCCGTATCAGAGACCGGATCTGCCATCTGGCGACAGTGCTTGGCAGCGCTCCGGACGCAGTGGATTTTCAGAAAAAAATGACTCAGTTCTATAAGGAGTTCGGCGTGGGAAGACTGGGACTTCACAAGGCGTTCCGCATCGAACATCCCGAAGGAGGGGCTGTGGAGATCATGCCCATCACAAATATTGCCCATGTCCATCTGGATGACCTTGTAGGTTACGAGATTGCAAAGAAAAAGCTGATCGACAATACAGAGGCATTTGTGCAGGGGCGCAGGGCGAACAACTGTCTGCTCTTCGGTGATGCGGGGACTGGAAAATCTTCATCTGTCAAGGCAATCCTGAACAAGTATTATGACCAGGGGCTCCGGATGATTGAGGTGTACAAGCACCAGTTCAAAGAACTGAATGATGTGATCGCTCAGATCAAGAACCGCAATTACAAATTTATCATCTACATGGATGACCTTTCTTTTGAGGAGTTTGAGATTGAGTATAAATATCTCAAGGCAGTGATCGAGGGGGGTCTGGAGCGCAAGCCTGAGAACGTACTGATCTATGCGACTTCCAACCGGCGCCATCTGATCCGGGAGACTTTCCGGGACAAAGCAGACAGAGATGATGAACTGCACACAAACGACACTGTGCAGGAGAAGCTTTCCCTTGTGGCGAGATTCGGAGTGACCATTTACTTTGGCTCTCCGGACAAAAAAGAATTCCAGGAAATTGTGCGGGTGCTTGCCAGAAAAAGCGGCATTGATATGCCTGAAGAAGAACTGCTCATGGAAGCAAATAAATGGGAGTTGTCTCACGGAGGGCTGTCCGGAAGGACTGCCCAGCAGTTTGTGGATTATCTGGCGGGTATAAAAGCGGATTTGACGGAAAGATAGATATGGAACTGTTCCGAGATCTGAATAAGGCGGGATATATCATGAGAAAGTATTTCTTTGGTATATCCCGTTGTTTTTCTATATGAGGAGACTTATGATAGGGGATGACTCATGAGAGTTTGCAGATGGATATATATTGTGCGATATGCGCTATATGGATGAAAAGAAAATCAGATAATTGTGCAAAGTATGATTTTATCAATTGGAAACACAAAAAAAGTTTGACATATTTTACAAAAATGGTAGACTAAAAGTATATATGTTTGCTTCAAAAATGGACAGGTTATGGGAAAAGAAAAAGGGAAAGCGAGGAAAAAGGAATGAAAAAGCGATGTATCAGTTTTCTGGCGGCGCTTGCAATGATTCTTACAAGCATTGTGTTTCCGGGGAAGTCTGTAAATGCCGATGGTTTTGATCCGGAGAATGTGGCGCTTGGGAAGACGGTGACTGTGTCTTCTGTGGAACAGGCAATGCCGCAAAATGTGGGCGCCAACACAGTTGATGGGGACGAGGGGACAAGGTGGTCAAGCGAAAGGATGAAACCGAACGGCGCTGCGGCAGATACGGCACAGACGGCTCAGTGGCTGACGATAGATCTCCAGGCTTCGGAAACGCAGGTGGAGAGTATAACGATCAATTTCTATCTTCATGTATGGGCATCTGACTATCAGATCCAGACGGCGGCGACCAATGATGATAATACCCAATGGAGGACCGTACATAGTATCTCTCGTGATGGGAATATGAACAACTCCGGGCGTGTAGACAGGTTTGATTCTACGGAGGTTCCGGGGATTGCCACTCTGGAACGGTATGTCCGTTTTTATTTTGAAAAAGTCAACTATACCGC
Source organism: uncultured Mediterraneibacter sp. (assembly GCA_944383695.1). GTDB lineage: Bacteria > Bacillota > Clostridia > Lachnospirales > Lachnospiraceae > Mediterraneibacter. The sequence continues at coordinate 57,259 of CALWQP010000013.1, read as the reverse complement.
AGGCGGGACAGGCGTGTCCATCACGGAGATTGACATCCAGGGGACGCAGCTTGTGACCGGAAATATCGCATTGAATAAAAGTGTGAGCACATCCACTGTTGAGACGGCAATGCCACAGAACGTGGGCTCGAACACCGTGGATGGCAATAACGATACAAGATGGTCCAGCGAGAGGATGAAGGAGAATAATATTACAGACGACTCAGACCAGACTCCTCAGTGGCTTGTTATCGATCTTGGGGCGGAGCAGTCCGTGGCAGACCGCATACAGATTGATTTCTATCTGAAGGTATGGGCGACTCAGTACCGGATCGAGACTGCGGCGACAGCGAATGCAGCGGAGTGGACAACAGTTGCATCGGTTGCGAGGTCAAGTACACAGGGAATAGACGACCAGACTGATGTCTTCGATACTTTTGGGGCAGATGAGACAAGTACAGTTAATTTGCAGCGCTATGTGCGTTTCTATTTTGAGAAGATCAATGTTAACGCGGGCGGAACTGGAGTTTCTGTGAGAGAGATCACCATCAATGGTACCCAGACTTATGTACCGCCAGTGGAGACTCCTCAGACCGCAGCGGAAGTGATGGCATCCATCACAGAGCTGCCGGCGCCCACTGTGGACAGCGTTCAGATCGAGCTTCCGGAAGTGCCGGAAGGATTTGAGATCGCTGTCGTGGGCAGTGACAGGGAAGGCGTTGTCTCAAACGACGGTGCTATCACAGATCATAATATCGGAGATATTGAAGTGACGCTTCTTGTAGAAGTGCGCGCTGTATCCGGGGCCGAAGACGAGAATGCGGATTTGGAAAGAAAGAATTTTACAGTGACGATACCGTCCAAGAATGGGCTGTATTCGGATCTTTATCCCACTGTGGCAAATCCGAATGGGAAGCCTTCCGTGATCCCCACTCTTCAGGAATGGTACGGATATGAAGGCGCTTATACGCTGAGCGGGGATACAAGGATCATCATCAATGACACCGCCAGCGTGGGACTTCAGGCTGTCGCTCAGAATATGCTGGATGACCTTGCCGAGTTTGCAGGCGTGACTCCGGAGATCGTCTCCGGTACAGAGGTGGATGTCACGGCGGCGGATATATATATTGAATCACAGGGTTCGGATGTCTATGATGTCGGGGACGAAGGATATTTCATGACAGTGGATGACAAGGGGATCCGTATCTACAGCAGTACATATTCGGGATGCCTTTATGGGACGATCACCGTTGAGCAGCTCCTCTGGCAGGATGAGGGAAATGACAATGTCCCTTACGGAGTGATAAGAGACTATCCGGACTATGAGATCCGCGGGGTAATGTTTGACGTGGGAAGGATCCCACATCGTCTGCAGTATCTGGAGGATTATACCAAGATCCTTACATGGTATAAGATGAATGAGTTCCAGCTCCATTTGAATGACGACTTCCAGTACAGTCCGGAAGGTCTTCCCAGCGGAAGCGTATGGAACGGCATGCACAGGCTGGAAAGTGATGCCTTTCCGAGTCTGACAGATAACCGTGTATATACAGGAGAGAAATTTGACTATTTTAATGAAGTATACAGTGATCCGGTTTATTCAAAAGAGGATTACAGAAATCTGGAACGGATGGCAAATGCGGGCGGGATCGAGCTGATCCCCGAGTTTGACACGCCGTCCCACTCAAATGCTTATATCCGGTATGCACAGGAAAATCCTGACAATATTTCCTGGCTTGGACCGCTCCAGTCAAATAATGATCCACAGCAGCTTGCCCTTGACGTCGATTCTTCGAATACAACAGAGGCTGAGAAGGCCCGGACTGCGAGAAAGTTCATGGAGACCCTGTATGCTGACTATCTGGGCGGAGATGACCCGGTGTTTACCGGCGACACTGTAAACATAGGCGTTGATGAATACTGGGATAAGTCAAATCCCGAGGCATTCCGCAAGTATATCGTATTCCTTGACGAACTGATGCAGAGTTATGGGAAGACGACTCGTATGTGGGGAGCTCTGAAACTGTTCCCAGGCAAGACGGAAATTTCACCGGACAATATCATCATTGACGTGTGGGCGACTTATGAGGAAGATCCGATCGCGCGTCTGGAAGAGGGATTCCGCGTTGTTAACTTCCCACAGCCCTATCTCTACACCACGCCGGGAAGAGATCACAAGGACATGATCGTGGAAGAGTGGCTCTACAAGAACTGGGATCCTACGATCTTTAACGGAAATATCCGGGCGGAGGCAGGCGAACCTCTCCTTTTAGGAGCAAAGGCATCTATCTGGGGAGATGAGTTCCGTGAAGGTGTCGTGGAAGCCGACCTTCATGAGAGAGCGCTGCGCTCTGTGGCAATGGTCGCTGAAAAGACATGGGGCGGTTCTGAGAAGACAGACGATTATATTGAATACCAGCAGACGTTTGACCGGCTTCAGGAAGGTCCGGGCACACAGATCGCAATGTCCATCGACAGCGAGACAGACGTTGTGGCGGATTATGATATGAGCAGGACGGAAGTGTCAGACGGAGCTATCACAGTAAAAGACAGCAGCGGAAACGGATATGACGCCCAGGTGACAGGCGGAGAGATTATCGAGACAGACACCGGAGCTATGATCGCATTTGACGGAGACACTGTTATGACCACGCCGCTCCAGACCCTTTCTTATCCGTATACCATATCTTTTGACGTACAGGCAGGTGAAGGAAACACGGAGGATTCCCTTCTGTTTTCCGGCTATGATGGACAGCTTCTGGCAAAAGGGATCGGCAATAACAATATGTCTCTGAACAGAATGTTCTATCACCAGTCCTTTGACTATGAGCTACCTGTCGGCAAAAGAGTGAATATCACCATCGTCGGAACTGCACGCAATACAAAGCTGTACGTGGACGGCGAGCTTGTAAAGATGCTGTACAGGACGGATTCGGGAGAAACAGACCAGTATTTCAGTACATTTGTATTTCCTATGGAGACCATCGGTGAAAATTTCCATGGATATATCGGGAATATCAAAGCCTATAACAAGGCTTTGCAACCTGAAATGCTCCGTACAGATGTATCGGAAGTGACGGAAGTCAACGTGGCTCTGAACCGCAACGCATATGCAGAGAGATACGGCAGCCAGCCGGATATCACTACACAAAATTCAGGAGCGCTGAAATACCATCCGGCATATAAGGCGACGGACGGAGACAAGACAGATGCAGAAGCAGGTATTTCACCATCAACAGACCCGCATTCATTTTGGCGCAGTTCTAACAGCAGCAATAATGATTACCTTATGGTAGACCTGGGCGAAGAGCGCGATGTCAGCAAGGTTGTTGTGAACTGGCAGGGACAGAACTGGGCAACCGGATTTGACGTTCAGGTGTCCATGGACAGAACGAGCTGGGATACTGTGGAACAAGTGAGAAACAACAGTGCTTCCATCAGCGAGGTGACCCTGGACACTCCGGTGACCGCGCGGTATGTGAAGATACAGGGTGTAAGCAGAAATACAACCTACTATGCTGTCAGCGAGCTTGAGGTGTTCGAAAAGGTAGACAGAACGGAGCTGAGCGGACTGATCGCCGGAGCAGAGAAGATCATCGCGGAAAATGATCCGGGATCTGACAGCAGTGCAGAGGCAGCAGCGCTGGAGCAGGCGCTCATTTTGGCGAAGAATACTTATGGGAATGCAGCAGCGGCGCAGAGAGAGATTACCGATGCGGCAGCGGCCCTTGACGCAGCTCTCACCGATTATGAAAACAGTATGCAGGAGTCAACGCATACAGTGATTGTCGATGGGACGGAGTACAAGGTGAAAGATGGCGAGACCCTGGTGATCGAGACACCGGAAAAGCCGGGACACCGCTTTGATGGCTTTTATCTTGTGGGAACAGACACACAGGCAGACTTTACGCAGCCGGTCACAGGCGACATGGAGGTTGAATCCAGATTTACACAGTATAAAGTAACCCTTAGCGCCGAAGGCGGAGTAGAAGTCACTGTCAGTGAGATGGACGACAGAGGACAGGTGACGATCATCGCTCCTGTGAGAGAAGGATACAATTTCCTCGGATGGAGAACCGCAGACGGCAGCATTATCTATACCGGATATGAATATACACTGATCCCATCAGCGGACACAGCTCTGACAGCAGTCTATGAAGCGGCTGCTCCTGGCGCGATCTACCATACGGTAACGATCAACGGCCAGGCGGTCATGGTGGAAGATGGACAACTTCTCGCGCGTCCGGCAGACCCGGCGCTTGAAGGATATAAGTTTATCGGCTGGTACACAGGGGATAAGGAGTATGACTTCTCACAGCCTGTCACGTCCGATCTTGTGATTGAGGCGCGTTTTGAGAAAGTTGATACCTCAACGTCTGGCAGCGGAGCAAAGGATGAAAGAGCCGTAAAAAGTGGTGATATGACTGATCTTGGCAGGATTGCCGGATACACCGCAGTTATCTTCATGGCAGCAGGCGCAGCGGCTGCGGTAATATCAAGACGCAGAAGAAGATAATAAAAACGATAACAAAGGACAGGATTTCTTAAAAGGGGCTGTGGATTCACAGCCCCTTTTTCAAAAACGCTGCAGGGAGCTAATCTGCCTGTTTTATCCCGCGGATATCGCTGTCGATGACGAGTGAATAATTTGTATAGTACACTACGAACCCCGGCTTACCGCCTTTGGGTTTTTTGACATGCTTTTTCTCTACATAGTCGATCTCGACTTTTTCACTCCCCCGCATGCTGGAATAGTATGCCGCAAGACGTCCGGCTTCCTCGAAAGTTCGGTCCGGCAGTTCGTCCCCATTTGTCTTTACGACGACATGTGATCCGGGAGCCTGTTTGGCATGGAACCACCAGTCGTTGCCTGAGGCGAACCCGAAGGTCAGTTCTTCATTCTGGAGATTATTTTTCCCTACATACATGTGATACCCATCGCTTGAGATATAGTGCAGGGGTGTATTTTTTATCTTGACCTTTTTGCGGACAGCTTTCCTTTTGATATAACCGGATTCCGACAGCTCCTCTTTGATCCCTGCAAGATCGTCCTCGGTGACGGCGATGTCCAGTGAGGTTTGGATGGATTCCAGGTAGGAGATATCATCCTTTGTCTCTTTGCAAAGCCCGGAGAGCACCTCAAAGGTCCGTTTCTGCTTATTATATTTTGCAAAATAGCGCTGGGCGTTTTCCTGCGGGCTCTTTGTGGGATCCAGGGGGATCGTGACCGTTTCATTCGTATAGTAGTTGAGCGCTTCCATCTGTTTTGCCCCTTCAGCTACATTGTAGCCGTAGGTATTGATAAGCTCTCCGTAGACCTTATATTTATCCCGGCCTTCTGTGTCTTTGAGCTGGTGGAGCTGGAGCTCATATTTTTTCCGGTTCCGCTCCAGCGCAGTCTGCACGATATGGCGCAGATCAGCTGATTTCTGGCGGATGCGGGTGAGCTGGCTGCGGGTGGAGTAGTAGGTTTTAAGCACTTCGGATATGGAGGAAGATTCCTGTCTTGCATATCCGGAAAAATGAGTGAGGGGGAGGGCGGAAAATTCCTTAGGCTCACGTCCGTCATAATAGATAGCAGGAGAAAAGCGCCCTTCCTTTACCGCAGACAGATAGATCTCAAACTGTGTATACAGATGAAAGAGGACATCTTCAGAATATTCCTTTACAGGGACAGAAGAATCCAGTCCGGCGAGATAACAGATCTCTTCCGCGGTGACAGGGCTGATGCCGGTGAAGCTGGTATAGAGAGCTTTTGCGGCCGGAGCTGGCTTTTCCGTCAGCATGGAGAAAAATTCTTCCCGGGATACGGCCAGGGGATCTGCTTTGTGCATGGTGTCCGGGACAAAATATTCCCGTCCGGGGAGCACCTCACGCACAGAGCTCATCTGGGCGGACACATGCTTGATGCTGTCAATGATCTTCCCGTCTTCTGTACAGAAGATGATATTGCTGTGCTTTCCCATGATCTCCACGATCAGGAGTTTTTGGCACAGGTCTCCCAGCTCGTTCAGATGCTCGATGGTAATCTGGATGATTCGCTCCAGCTTGGGCTGGCGGATATCAATGATCCTGCCGTTTCCAATATGCTTTCTCAAGAGCATGCAGAAGTTAGGTGCGGTCATGGGCGCAGGTTTGTTCGTGTCAGTCAGATAGACCAGTGGGAGGGAGGCGTCCGCGCAGATCAGGAGGCGTTTCTGCCCCTCCGGCGTCTTGATAGTGATCAAAAGCTCGTCCGCTTCCGGCTGGACGATGCGGGCGATCCTTCCGTTTAATATTTCTTTTCTTAATTCGTGGACAAGGTCTGCCACGACGATTCCGTCAAAAGCCATAAATAATTCTCCTTTATTATCATACGGATTAGTATAGCATAATCAAAAAATGGAAAAAAGACCTATATAAAAGAGATGAAACACATTTAATTTGTTGACCATTTGAGGCTGGACGAGTTATAATACTTTAGATCGTACGGATGCAGCCAGGGAAAGCGGCTGTCTAAAATGAAAAACAGCAGAGGATGAAAACATGATAAAAAGCATGACCGGATTCGGCAGATGTGAGATACAGAAGGAATCCAGAAAATTTACAGTGGAGTTAAAAAGCGTCAACCACCGTTATCTTGATGTGAATATCAGGATGCCGAAGAAGCTGAACTTCTTCGAGACAGCCATAAGAACGCTTTTAAAATCTTATGTGAACCGGGGAAAGATTGATATTTTCATTACTTATGAAGATCTGTCACAGACCCAGGTGTCAGTGAAGTATAACGCGGCGCTGGCGGCAGAATATCTGAAATATTTAAAACAGATGGAAGAGGAGTTCGGTCTTGAGAATGACGTCTGTGTCTCCACGCTCTCCCGCTATCCGGAAGTTTTTACCATGGAGGAACAGAGCGAGGACGAAGAGGAACTGTGGAATGGGTTGAAAGCAGCGCTGGAGGGAGCGTTTGCACAGTTCGTTGAGACAAGGAAGACAGAAGGAGAGAACCTGAAGAAAGATATCCTCTCCAAACTGGATCTCCTGGAGGAGCAGATCGGGTTCGTTGAGGAACGTTCCCCTCAGATCATTGCGGAATACCGGGCGAAGCTGGAAGATAAGATGAAAGAGCTTCTGGCAGATACACAGATCGAGGAGAACCGCATTGCCGCGGAAGTGATCCTGTTTGCGGATAAGATCTGTACGGACGAGGAAGTGGTCCGGCTGAAAAGCCACATCCAGCATATGAGGAACACCCTGGAAGAAAAAGAAGGGATCGGGCGTAAGCTGGATTTTATCGCCCAGGAGATGAACAGGGAGGCAAACACCATCCTTTCCAAGGCGAATGACCTGGAAGTATCTGATTACGCGATCAGCCTTAAGACAGAGATTGAGAAGATCCGTGAGCAGATCCAGAATATTGAATGATCCGATTATAAGGGGAAAGAACTATGAGCAGAAAAGGAATTTTGATTGTTGTATCCGGGTTTTCGGGATCGGGAAAGGGAACATTGATGAAAGAACTTCTCTCCAGATATCCGGATGCATATGCCCTGTCCGTTTCGGCGACAACGCGGGCGCCGCGGGAAGGAGAGCAGCACGGCAGGGAATATTTCTTCATTTCTAAGGATGAATTTGAAAAAATGATTGCCAAAGGCGAACTGATAGAGTATGCTAAATATGTGGAAAACTACTATGGCACGCCTCGGGAATACGTGGAGAAGAAGCTTGAAGAGGGAAAGGACGTGATTCTGGAAATTGAGATCCAGGGTGCGCTGAAAGTGAAGAAGGCGTTTCCGGACACCCTGCTTTTATTCGTCACGCCGCCAAGTGCCGCAGAGCTGAAAGAACGTCTCGTGGGCAGAGGGACAGAGACAATGGACGTGATCCGCTCCAGGATGGACCGTGCCTGTGAAGAGGCGGAAGGTATGGACAGTTACGATTATCTGATCGTCAACGATGACCTGGTTACATGCGTGAAAGAAATGCATGAGATCATTCAGGGAGAACACCACAGAAGCTTTCGCAACAAAGCATTTATGAAAGAGATAAAAGAAGATCTGGAAAGATTGAAAGGATTGAAAGGAGAAGATTGAACATGCTGCATCCATCTTACACAGATTTGATGAAAGTGGTCAATAAAGACGTAGAGGAGGGAGAAACAAAGATCGTTAACAGCCGTTATTCGATCGTGATGGCGACCTCCAAGCGCGCGAGACAGCTGATCGCCGGAGACCTTCCGCTCGTTGACGCGAAAGAAGGAGAAAAGCCTCTTTCCATTGCCATCGAAGAACTCAATGAAGGCCAGCTGAAGATCATGGCTGAAAATGCAGAAGAGTAAGATCAGGACGGGCAGATGCACATGTGGTATCTGCCTTTTTTCTGACAGACTGAAAACGGAGGTATTTATCGTATTATGAAGATATTATTCATCTCTCTTGGCTGCGACAAGAATCTCGTGGACACGGAGGTCATGCTCGGACTCCTGGCATCCCGTGGATATGAGATGACCGATGATGAGACCCAGGCGGATATCATTGTGATCAACACCTGCTGTTTCATCCATGACGCCAAGGAAGAAAGCATCCAGAATATCCTGGAAATGGCAGAATATAAAAAGACCGGGCAGGCTAAGGCCCTCATCGTCACAGGATGTCTTGCGGAAAGGTACAGGCAGGAGATCATAGATGAGATCCCTGAGGTGGACGAGGTGCTGGGAACGACAGCTTATGACCAGATCCTTGACGCCGTGGACGCCGCGCTTGAGGGACGGCATTCGGTCATGCTCTCGGACCCGGACGCGCTCCCGCTGCCGGAGACGAAGCGCCTGGTGACGACTGGCGGGCATTTCGCCTATCTTAAGATCGCGGAAGGGTGCGATAAGCACTGCACCTACTGCATCATCCCGAAGATCCGGGGGAATTTCCGCAGCGTCCCCATGGAACGGCTTATGAAAGAGGCAGAAGAGCTGGCGGCACAGGGCGTGAAAGAGCTGATCCTGGTAGCTCAGGAGACGACGCTTTACGGAAAGGATCTGTATGGAGAAAAATCGCTTCACATGCTGATAAAAGAGCTCTGTAAGATCAGCGGAATCCGATGGATCCGCATCCTCTACTGTTATCCGGAAGAGATCACGGACGAGCTCATCCAGGTGATAAAGGAGGAGCCAAAGGTCTGTCATTACCTTGACCTGCCGATCCAGCACGCGAATGACGGGATCCTGAGACGGATGGGACGCAGGACGTCAAAGCAGGAGCTCATCGATATTGTCGGCAAGCTGAGGAAAGAAATCCCGGACATCTGCCTGCGGACCACGCTGATCACCGGATTCCCTGGGGAGACGAAAGCGCAGCATGAGGAGTTGATGGGCTTTGTGGATGAGCTGGAATTCGACCGGCTGGGCGTGTTCACCTACTCGCCTGAGGAAGATACCCCTGCCGCTGTTATGCCGGATCAGATCGACGAGGAAGTCAAAAAAGAACGTCAGGCAGAGCTCATGGAGCTCCAGCAGGATATCGCCTTTGACAATGCCCAGAATATGATAGGCAGGGAAGTGCTCGTGATGATCGAAGGGAAGGTGGCGGATGAGAATGCCTATGTGGGGCGGACGTACCGGGACGCGCCGAACGTAGACGGACTCATTTTCATCAACACGGATGAAGAACTGGTTTCCGGAGATTTTGCGCGGGTGAAAGTGACCGGAGCGGCTGAGTATGATCTGATAGGAGAATTGATATGAATTTGCCAAATAAGCTGACAGTATTAAGAATTATCATGGTGCCGTTTTTTGTGTTTTTTATGCTCACTGACGTGGGAGGCGCTGCAAATAAATGGATCTCGCTTGTGATTTTCGTTGTCGCCAGCCTTACGGACTTGCTGGATGGGAAGATCGCCCGGAAATATCATCTGGTGACAAATTTCGGAAAGTTCATGGATCCGCTGGCGGACAAGCTGCTCGTCTGCTCTGCGATGATCTGCCTGATCCCATCCGGGAAGCTGGATGCAGCCATTGTCATTGTTATCATTGCAAGGGAGTTCATCATCAGCGGATTCCGCCTTGTGGCGTCTGACGCGGGCATCGTGATCGCGGCGAGCTACTGGGGCAAGTTCAAGACCGTGTTCCAGATGGCTATGATCATTGTGCTTATCGCAGATATTGGAGGAATGTTCGACCTGATCGGCACGATACTGATCTGGATCGCTGTGGCGCTGACTGTTATTTCTCTGGCCGACTATGTGTGGAAGAACCGGCAGGTACTCACGGAGGGCGGAATGTAGACCGGACAGCGGAGAAATAGGAATATCACAGGTGAATTGATAAAAAACAGACAAACTGATGATTGACGAATAATGTAATTTATGCGAAAATAATCCATATATGGGACAGATAGATTTCCCGCGGCAGGTGGCGGAGGATCTGTGCCGTGCAGACAGTCCGTGTTTTCAACGGTTCAGGGACAGGACTGTCGGTTTTTGTGCGGAATTGTGTGCCATATGCGAAGAAAATCACACATATTGAAAGGAGTTTTAACATGATTTATTCACATGAAGTAGAAATGATGTGTCCGGTAGCTCAGGGCGCAAATCACGGACCGGCTCCGATCCCGGAAGAGGCGAAATGGGTAAAGGCTAAGGAGATCAAAGATATTTCCGGTCTTACACACGGCGTAGGCTGGTGCGCGCCTCAGCAGGGAACCTGCAAACTGACTCTGAATGTCAAAGACGGAATCATTCAGGAAGCGCTGGTAGAGACTATCGGATGTTCAGGAATGACACATTCTGCAGCTATGGCATCTGAGATCCTCCCGGGAAAAACAATCTTAGAGGCACTGAACACAGACCTTGTCTGTGATGCGATCAATACAGCAATGAGAGAGCTCTTCCTTCAGATCGTATACGGAAGGACACAGAGTGCATTTTCCGAGGACGGACTTCCGATCGGCGCAGGTCTGGAAGACCTTGGAAAGGGACTTCGCTCTCAGGTTGGTACAATGTATGGTACATTGGCGAAAGGTCCTCGTTACCTTGAGATGGCAGAGGGCTATGTGACAGGTATCGCTCTTGATGAGAATAATGAGATCATCGGATACCAGTTCGTAAGCCTTGGAAAATTCACAGACTTCATCAAAGCAGGCGATACACCCAACGATGCATGGGAGAAGGCAAAAGGACAGTATGGCCGTGTTGATGACGCGGTGAAGATCATCGATCCGCGTAAAGAGTGATGCTCATCGCACTTTAAGGAAAATCTCGAGAAAGGTAATAATCAGGAGGATATATAAATGGCTTTATTTGAATCTTATGAAAGAAGAATTGATAAAATCAATGAAGTTTTAAACAGTTATGGCATCGCTTCCCTGGAAGAAGCTGAGAAGATCACAAAGGATGCCGGACTGAACGTTTACGATCAGATCAAAGGGATCCAGCCGATCTGCTTCGAGAACGCTTGCTGGGCTTACATAACGGGAGCGGCGATCGCTATCAAGAAAGGCTGCACAAGAGCGGCTGACGCGGCTGCAGCCATCGGAGAAGGACTTCAGGCATTCTGTATCCCTGGCTCTGTTGCTGACCAGCGTAAAGTGGGGCTCGGACACGGAAATCTCGGAAAGATGCTTCTGGAAGAGTCCACAGACTGTTTCTGCTTCCTGGCAGGACATGAGTCCTTCGCGGCGGCAGAAGGAGCTATCGGTATCGCAGAGAAGGCAAACAAGGTTCGTCAGAAGCCTCTCCGCGTTATCCTGAACGGCCTTGGAAAAGACGCTGCAAAGATCATCTCCAGAATAAACGGATTTACATATGTTCAGACAGACTATGACTACTATACAGGAGAACTGAAAGAAGTTTCCCGTACAGCTTACTCTGACGGACTCCGTTCCAAAGTAAACTGCTATGGCGCGAATGATGTCCGTGAGGGTGTTGCGATCATGTGGAAGGAAGGCGTTGACGTTTCCATCACAGGTAACTCTACGAACCCGACACGTTTCCAGCATCCGGTGGCAGGCACATACAAGAAAGAGTGCGTAGAGGCAGGAAAGAAATATTTTTCTGTCGCATCCGGCGGCGGCACAGGACGTACCCTTCACCCAGACAACATGGCAGCAGGTCCGGCTTCCTACGGTATGACAGACACACTGGGACGTATGCATTCTGATGCACAGTTCGCTGGTTCATCTTCCGTACCGGCTCACGTTGAGATGATGGGGCTGATCGGCGCCGGAAATAACCCAATGGTAGGTATGACTGTTGCGGTTGCGGTTTCCATCGAGGAAGCAGCTAAGGCAGGCAAGTTCTAAGAAACAGCATGAAATAAATATTGATTCCCAAAGGCTTCCGATAATATAAATGTTATCGGAAGCCTTATTTCATTGCCCCGTACAGCATAGTATGATATACTCTGTGCGGAGAGAAACCGTGCTTTTAGAAGAAACAGAGGAGACAGACAACGGATATGGAAGATAAGAGGAGAATCCTGATCGCAGAGGATAATGCACACATCAATGAGCTGTTGCATACAGCGCTCTCAAAAGCCGGATACAGTACGGTGCAGGCTTATTCCGGCACCGAGGCAAAGATGCTGTTGGGCATGGCAGAGAACAAATTTGACCTGATCCTGCTGGATCTGATGCTTCCGGGGATGCCGGGGGAGAAATGCTCGCCTTTGTCTGTTCCGGGAGCGATGTTCGGGTGATCGTACTGACTGCAAAATTTTGAAAACAAGAGGTTCAAGGTCAAAGGAAGTATCTGCGGGATTTTCCAAAAGTTTATCCAGTATGGCCTGAGCAGATTTGCCGAAGGTGTCCGAGACAACGTTTCCCAATTGGATATTGGAAACCGTGAGACGGTTCTGTAAACGATTCTTTTCGCTTGGCATAAAGCAGGTCAGTTTGAAACGGTAACGCATAAGGTCGCGAAGCTGGCGGATGTCAGCGGGCGGCATAAAGCTTCCGGCAACAAGATCATGCTTGAACATGTCAGCAATCCATTTGGCGTCTTTCTTGTCAGTTTTCTTTCCACGGATAGCCTTAACATATTTGGGATGGGCAAGGACAATCGTACAATCGTTTTCTAAGACGTTGTAGACAGGAATCCAGTATTTACTGATAGATTCCATACAGACATCCTTGCAGTTGTGTTTGAGCAGCCATTGTAACAAATCTTTCAGACCCTTCGTGTTCAATAAAGTGTGAGACAGATGCAAGATATTTGTTGAAAATGCAGGTGCGGTAAGGTAAACTAAACATAGTGTTGGTGTATAAGGGAAAGCAGGTGTGTCATAAATTACCAGGTGCCGTTTGGCGTAGGGAGGAACAGGCAAATGGATGAACGGATAAAAATAGGTCTGTGCGATGATGAGACGCATGTGCATGAGGCAGTCGCGAAAAGTATAGAAGATTATAAAAAGGAAAGAAAATGCACGATAGAAGTGGTTCACTTTTACTCCGCAGGAGAATTACTGGAATCAGGGGAGAGTATCCCAATCCTCCTGCTGGATATCGATATGCCGCGGACAGACGGAATCAAAGCGGCATACAGGCTGAGAGAACAGGAGAGAGTGTGCCGGATCATCATGCTCACTTCGAAGAGAGAGCGGTTCAAAGACGCTTTCAAGATCGGTGCATATCGATTTGTGACAAAGCCGGTCGACACAGACGAACTGTGGGAGGCGCTGGATGATGCCAGAGATACTTTGCTGGGATATGCACAAACGGAACTGAGATTTGGGAGAGTCGTATGTAAGGTGCGCCAGTATCAGATCGACTATCTGCAGGCATGCGGAGACTATATGAAAGTGTGTGTCGGGGAGAAGGTCTGCGAGAGTACAAAATCCCTGAAGAACTGGAAAGAAGAACTGGACGGCCGCCTTTTTATCGACTGCCATAAGAGCTATATTGTAAATTTGAGGAGGATCAGAAAGGTAGGGAAAGATACGATCTTTCTTGAAAGCGGAGAAGAGATTCCCATCGCCAGGCGCCGGAGACGCGATGTGATGCAGGCGTATATGGCATTTGATACAGGAAACGGCAGGGGGTGAGTGAAAGCATGGTGATTCTGGTAAATATCATATTTTTATTGCTACTTATCACCGAATATGTGTCCTTTTTCTATACGATCCTTCAAAGAGAACTAAGAGAGTTCTCAAAAAAACGGATGATATGGAGCGGGGGGATTTTTGCGTGCGTGACCGCACTGGGTTTTGGAGAGTGGAGCATGATATCGCTGTACTTTACAGGGCTTTTGCTTTCTACAGGAACGATATATCTGATATTTGAAGTTCCATTTATAAATGTTGTAAAGTGCTGCATCACGGCATACCTGGCCCTGTCCATACTGGAAAATGTCGTTGTATTTATACTGGGTGTTGCAACAGACCTTGGAGGGAAAGAAAACGGCATTATATGTCTGGGCTGTATCATAGCGCTGCTTTGGCTTTATTATGCACTCCTGGGAAGAAAACTGGATAAAGACGTATTGTATCTGAACGGCCGTATGTGGCTGATCGTGTCAGGAGTTATGTTTTTGACTTTCGGTCTGATTTCTTATTTTACTTATATTTTAATGGAGGTAATAGGAACAAAGGAAGAGTCGATAGGGGTAATTCTGATCACGGCGGAAGGACTGGCGATTTTTGTCCTCATCTACGCGATGATCTATTATTTCAATACAAAGGAGAAATATCAGACGCAGAGAGATCTTCTGGAACAGTACAGAGAACAGCAGAAGCAGTACTTTGAAGGTTTACTGAAAAAAGAGCAGGATACGCGGCAGTTCCGGCACGATATTACGGCACATCTCCTTCAGATCCAAAACTTCTGCGAAAAGGGAGATTACAAAGGGGAAGAGCAGTATATCAGAGAACTTTTAGATGAGATCACCCTAATCAACAAGAAAGGGTATCACGTGGGAAATGATATTATCGATACACTGCTAAATACATATCTTTCGCCGCTTGCATCAGAATGCAGGATCAAAGTAAAGGGATACGCCCACCCGGAAACCGGAATCTCAAGGGCGGACCTGTGCGTTATTGTCTCCAATCTGGTTAAGAACGCGGCAGAGGCGGTAGAACAGTGCACACGTGAACAAAAAGAAATCATATTCGAAGTAAACCAGGGGAAACGGTTCCTGAGCATTAAGGTGAAAAATACAGCGGATTCAGAGAAAATCTCAATCCGAGACGGGTATCCGGTTACAGAAAAAAACAATAAAAGGTTACATGGACTTGGCATCAGAAATGTGAAGGCAGTGGCGGCGTCATATAATGGGAGTTATCAGTATCGCATTGAAAATGGATACTATATAGCGGAAGTACTGCTGCAGACGTGACCGTTCAACGACTTTCTCGACCGTTCGTAGGAATTATATTGAAAATCAAGGGAAAGAGGGATAGATTGAAAACGTAAGTTTTTGGTCTATTTTTTATGAGGAGAAAAATAAGTGGGGGGATAGATATTTGGAAATGGATTTTTGGTAGATAATTTTTGTAGTATTCTAATGAAAAGGTGCATTGAGAATGCGATATACGTATGTAAAACAACACGATGCAACAGATTGTGCCGCCGTGTGCCTTGCTATGGTATGTCTATATGCAAAACTATAGATTGTTGTCATTTTACACTAATTGCCGGTAAGGTATATTTACTAAGGAACCCTACTTTATCAACACGTACCGCCTGCGTAACAAATCCCAAAGTCGAGGCGCATTTTGACAGACCCAGCAGGTTCGTTCCTTTTAAGTCCGTTCCCATCATATCCCTCAGTCTTGTAATGGTTGTTTCTTTTTTATAATGCAGACGTACTGGTATTAAAGTCAGTGTTGCGTAAAATCAGGATAGTTATTTAGTGATTATAGAATTTTGGAATTTGACAATATTTATAGAGAAATCCTGGTATGGTTGAATTGAAATTGTTGATGAATTTTTGAGAGTTGGTTTTAAGGAATCTGTAGTTTGTGAAACTCTAAGTGTTGAAAGGAGATTGAATATGGATAGAAATTCAAATGTTGAACAAAAAAATAGGAAAAATAGGTTACGGCTGATTTTGGGTGTTTTTGTTAGCTTGTTGTTCGTGCTTTCAGTGGATATGCTTTTGTGGGCTATTGGTTCTTTAAACACAACAATGAGTGTTATTATCGCAACTTTCGTAAGTCTGCTCGTTGTGCTGTCAGTGGGAGTAATTTTGTGGAATGGTGGAATTTTTGGTGGCAAAAAATAGTTACTTCTTTTAACTGATACGTACAATCTTTTGACTTTAGTGAACACAGTCTGAATTAGTTAGATTAAACGGTTTGAAAGATAAACTGATATGAAACGAATATGAATTGTATGAATGAAAACTATACTTATAGAACAGATGGGAAACGCACGATCATCTATAATTCCTACTATGAGAATACTAATCTGTTTTTGCTGTTAGTTACAGCAATTATTGAACTCTTTCTACCGGATAAGGATAGTTTTGATATTCCGGTTGTAATTGAAATTTTCGATACAAATAAAAAAATTGTTATTGATAAAAAGTTAAATGTAACCGGCAGTAATCAGTACAACTATTTTATTCCGCGGAAACATTATGAAAAATGGAGAAGAAGTTATGCCATTGCACTTTGTCTTATGATTACGTTGCAATTACTGATAAGCGCTCTTGTGTTATATATATTTGCGGTTCCCGGGCATTTTAATCCGGTGGCGGGGATTACATTTTTAATAGTTTTAGCAATGCTTTTACTTTTAATCTTAAAATTTTGGAGACAAAGAAAAATAATTACCAAGTACGAAATAAGATAAAGGGTGACGAACAGGAAAATAAACTTCCCGGAGGAAGTGATTCAGATAAAAAGAATTTGATATTTAGAGAAATGCTGTTATATTTCTTATTGATCGATATTGTGTGATAGTCAGATCATGTTTGATAAGGATGTTCCGCCATTTGGGTATATCCTTGTAAGTATTATGTCAGTGCTGTTAGTCGGCGTCTTTATCTGGAGCATGTTTGCCCACAAAGCATATATGATCCGTGCGGACGGAACAGTCACCAGATCAGAATCCAATTATGTGATGTCTTCTTACACAGGTGAGATAAAGGAATCATATATGGAAGAAGGCAAACTGGTTTCAGAAGGAGATATCCTGTTTTCGGTAAAAAGTACAGATTATGATCTGCAGGAAGAACAATTGATAAGAAGCAGAAATAATTATGAAAATCAGATTGCGCAGTATGAGAAGTTGATTCAATCAATAAAAGAGGATACGAATTTGTTCGATGCAGGAAACAGCGAAGATACGTTGTATTACAGTACCTTTGAGATGTACAAGTCTCAGGTCGCCCAAAGTGAGATTGATGTTACTACTTACAGTGTATACGGATATACGGATGAGCAGATTGAATATGAACTTACAAAAGCGCAGGAAAAGAAATCTGAATTATACTATACTGCCCTTCAGTCCGCCGAGAATGCGAAAAAAGAAATTGAAAACCAGTTAAATAATGTAGAAGCTCAGTTATCTGCCATAGGAAATGGTCAAAACGAATATCAGATCAAAGCCACCAGTACGGGAAAACTCCATCTTTTGTCTGATTGTAAAAAGGGAATGGGTGTTCAGACGGCATCTCCTGTTGCGGTGATATCGCCGGAAAATGCAGATACAATTATAGAGGCTTACGTAAGTACAGCAGATATGGCCAGAATGAATACCGGAGATGATGTACAGATTGAGGTAAGTGGATTGAGCCAGACCATTTATGGAAATATAAATGGAACAGTACAGCAGATTGACAGTAATGTAACGACAATCGAAAATGAAAATGGAAATTCACAGATGTTTAAAATCCGGATCCTTCCTGAAACAGATTATCTTGTCTCCAGGGGCGGTGATAAGGTAAATCTGGAAAATGGAATTACCGTGGAGGCCAGGATCATCTATGACAGACTGACATATTTTGATTATCTGCTGGAAAAATTAGGCGTAAAATATAAGTAATTCATATACGAGGAATATCATGTTACGAAAGAAATTCAGAAGATATATTGCCTGCACTCTGCTTTGCGCATTTGCTTTGCTACCATTTCGGACTGTGTCTGTGGCAGAATCAGCGGTAAATGAAATAGACCTGGGAGATTATCAGTCAGAGATGAAAGTAGGAGAAAAGCAATAGCTTGACGTAACGTTGCTACCTGCTGATACAGCAGATCAGACAATAGTGTATTCTTCAAGTAATACAGGCGTAGCAACAATAAACGGCATGGCACGGATAACCGCTGTAAAATCAGGGGTGACAGAGATTCGGGTCAGTTGCGGTAATGTGACAGAAAAATTTAAACTGACAGTGACGGACGCGCAAACTGTTCGGGACTTGGATTTAGGAGACTGCCCTTCTGAAATTGAGGTGGGAACATCTCACATTTTAGATGTAACAGTCATACCGGAAACTGCCTCTTCAGAAAGGATCCTTTACCAAGACCAGCAATGCCGGTATAGCTACAGTATATGAACTTATAAATGAAAAAGATGTGACCTCCCTGCGACTGGACACGGAGGGGAAATATTTGATAACTGAAGGTAAGCTGCCCGATGGGAAAGTATATCTAATAGTGCTGGTTATAGCCGGGATTGTGGTAATTATTTTATTGGTGATTTATGTTGTAGTAAAAAAACCGTATTGGTTTTGGTAAGAAGTATGGAGAGAAGAAGATAATGGAAAACTTGAATTGTATCGGAAAGAAAACTGACACCATGATAGTTTTGATATCCCGGTTGCAATTGAAATTTTCGATACGAATAAAAATACTGTTATGATAAAAAGGTGAATGTAACCGGAAGTGATCAGTACAACTATTTTATTCCGCGGAAGCATTAGGAAAAATCTTAAAATTTTGGAGACAAAGAAAAATAATTGACAAGTACGAAGATACAATAATATAAAATGACATACTATAAAACTAAAAAATTGACATAAAAAGGGCAGGTTTTATGCGGCCTGCAAGTATTTTTTTAGTTATTCAACTATCAAACTCCCGTGTAGAGGAAGCGGCTAAGGCTGGCAAGTTCTGAGAAACAGCATGAAATAAATATTGATCCCCAAAGGCTTCCGATAATGTGAACGTTATCGGAAGCCTTATTTCATTGCCCCGGGCAGCATAGCATGCTATACTCTGTGCGGGGAGAAACTGTGCTTTTAGAAGAAACAGAGGAGACAGACAACGGATGGAAAATAAGAGGAAAATTTTGATCGCAGAGGATGATACACACATTAATGAGCTGTTGCATACAGCGCTCTCAAAAGCCGGATACAGTACGGTGCAGGCTTATTCCGGCACCGAGGCAAAGATGCTGCTGGGCATGGCGGAGAACAAATTTGACCTGATCCTGCTGGATCTGATGCTTCCGGGGATGACAGGTGAGGAACTGCTCGCCTCTGTCCGCTCCGGGAGCGATGTTCCGGTGATCGTACTGACTGCAAAGGATGAGCTGGATGATAAGGTCAGTGTGCTCACCGGCGGGACAGATGACTACATCACAAAACCTTTTGAGATACCAGAGGTGGTGGCAAGAGTGCAGGTGCAGCTCAGGCGGGCGGTCAATGAGCAGGGATCAGATCGGCTTACATGCCATGATCTTATATTGGACCGGACGACGAGGCAGGTCACGGTCTCGGGGACACCTCTTTCCAAAGTGACGAAACAGGAATATGCCATTTTAGAGCTTCTGCTGCGGCATCCGAAACAGGTATTCAGCAAAGAAGACATCTTTGAGTATGCCTGGGAGGAGCCCTATATGGGTGAGACAAAGACGCTGGACGTCCACATCAGCAATATCCGAAAGAAGTTAAAAGCTGTCACGTCCAAGGAATATATTGAGACTGTGTGGGGCATCGGATACCGGCTGCATCCGTGAACTTTACTCTTTTTTTACTTTTTATTTGCGTTTCATTAGGATGTGTCCTTTATGATAAGAATACAGCAGTGACGCGGGAACTATTTCCCGGCTGAACTGTCCGTAAAAAGGGAAAAGGAGACGGATAAGATGAGCGAGATCTTATTACAGACACATGGCCTGACAAAGCAGTACGGCAGGAACAAGGCTGTGGACCATGTGGACATTCACATCAAAAAAGGGGCGATCTATGGGTTCATTGGGAGAAACGGGGCCGGAAAGACGACCTGCCTGCGCATGATCAGCGGACTTGCCAGACCCACAGAAGGGGATATATCCATGTTCGGGCGTCAGGGAAAAGACTTGCGGGAGGTGCGCTCCAGGATAGGATGCCTGATCGAAGTGCCAGGGCTGTATGGGAACATGACAGCCTATGAAAACCTGAAGATCAAGTGCAGATTTTTCGGGATCAGGACGCGCGGATATATCGAGGATATTCTGGACACAGTAGGGCTGAAGGATGTGGGGAAGAAGCGGACAAAGCATTTTTCCCTTGGTATGAAGCAACGTCTCGGGATCGGACTTGCGCTTGTGGGAGAACCGGATCTTCTCGTGCTGGAGGAACCCATCAATGGACTTGACCCTCAGGGTATCGCGGAGGTCAGGGACACCATACAGGCGCTGTGTGACCGGAGGAACATGACTGTGCTTATTTCCAGTCACATTCTGGAGGAACTGTCCAAGATCGCCACAGATTATGGGATTATCCACAATGGCGTCCTTCTCCAGGAGATGACGAGAGAGGAGCTGATGAAGCGGTGCAGCGAGCGTATCGAGATCACGCTGGACCAGCCGGAGGCCGCTCTGCCCATACTGGATGAAATGGGCTTTACCAACTATCAGGTGACGGACAGACATCACATTCATGTCTTTGAGCGCTTGGAGGAGAGTGATGTTCTGAATATGGCGCTGGCAAAAGCGGAAATCCCTGTGAAGGGTATCTCTATCACCAGCCAGGAGCTTGAGAATTATTTTCTGAATCTGACAGGAGGTGCCAGCCATGTTTAATCCGATAAAAATGGATCTGTACAGGATGTTCCGCATGAAATCTCTCTATATCATCTGGATCGTACTGGCCGCTGCCATACTTTTTAGTACCTACCTGTCATGGGAGCTGTCAAAGTATGAGCCGGAGGTGACACAGGAATCATCCTTTACTCAGGAGATGCCACAGGAAACCGGAGATGGAGAGACAGAAGGGAAGGCTGTCGCGCTGGGAATGGATATCGTTCTTCCCACACAGCCCGGGGAAGAGATCACATTGTTTGATCAGATATACGCCAACCTCCAGGGGAAATTCGTGGCGCTGTTCCTGCTGATCTTTACCGTTCTGTTCTCTGCTGCGGATATCAACAGCGGTTACATCAAGAACATCGGCGGCCAGGTGCGGGATCGGTCAGGTCTGATCCTGTCAAGAGCGGCGGCGCTCTTTGTATTTACGTTTCTGACCATGGCGATGAACCTGATCGTCCAGATAATCTGCCAGAGGCTCTTTTTTGGAAAGCTGCTCTGGGGAGACATCGCACAGTTCTGGACATACGTCGGCGTACAGACCGTGCTCCACTACGCGCTTGTACTGATCGGCATGGCGTTTGCCGTGATCTTAAAGTCCAATGTGATCAGCATGACGCTCTGCGTCTGCCTGACCATGAACTTGCTGGTTATTGTTTACAGCGCCATTGATAAAGTGCTGGAAAAGCTGGGAGCGGACAGTTTCCATCTGATCGAACATACAGTGACAGGAAAGATCACTCTATTCTCCATGGACGCGGGCGTGAAGGAAAGTCTGCTTTCTATCGGGACAGCGGTAGTGTTCGGGACACTTGCAACAGCGCTGACCTGCGGTGTGTTCAGGCGGAGGGATGTGTAAGGTAAAGGAGGCGCGGGATGGAGATATTTGCAGGGATACTGACAGTACTTTTTCTTATTCAGACCGTTTTATTATTTAAATATCAGCGGCAGGTGAAAGTCATCTGCCGCCAGCTTGCGTTTCTGATCAGAAATGACACCAACATGCTGATCACCACGGATATGGAGGCCGGCGGACTGGGACGGCTTGCGGAGGAGCTGAATGAGCTTCTGCTCATGCGCCGCCGGGAAAAGCGCAGATATCAGGAAAAAGAAAAGATGATCTCAGACATTTATACCAGCCTGTCCCATGATATCCGCACACCGCTTACATCCCTGGACGGCTATTTCCAACTTCTGGAGACCAGCAATGATCCTCGGGAACAGGAGCGCTATATCAGCGTCATTGAGGAGCGTATTGGAAGTTTGAAAGAAATGCTGGAGGAGCTGTTTTTGTTCACGAAATTGAAAAATGACAGTTACCGGATGGAACTGTCACAGTGCTGTATGAATAAGCTTCTAAAGGATACGGTGTTTTCATATTATGATGAGTGGGAAAAGAAAGAGATCACCCCGGAAATCCTCATTCCCCGTGAGAGGCTGTATTTCACCGGAAATGAACAGGGGGTGAAGAGACTGCTCCAGAATGTGATCAAAAACGGTCTTGACCACGGAAAGAACAGGATACAGATCCGGCTGGCTTCATCTGAAGGGCTGATCCGGCTGAGGATCAGCAATCAGGTAGAACATCCTGAAAAGATCGATGTGTCCAGAGTGTTTGAACGGTTTTATAAATCTGACGCGGCAAGGAGCAGGACTTCCAGCGGTCTCGGCCTCTCCATTGCGAGAGAGCTGGCTGTGAAAATGGGAGGTGAACTCCATGCGGGCATCACGGGCAGCGAGTTCTGGGTGGAGGGTGTTTTTAAGGAAATTGACATTCCCGGTCATTCGTTCTAAAATGAATAATGTATCCGTTTTCGGGTATATCTGTGAGACAGGAGGTAGTGAAAAATGAAAGTCTTGATGATCAATGGAAGCCCTCATGCAAAGGGGAATACATACATTGCCCTGCATGAGATGGAGAAAGTATTTGAACAGGAGGGGGTCGAGACAGAAATCTTTCATATCGGGAACCAGGCGGTAAGGGGATGTATTGCCTGTGGCTCTTGTGTAAAGAACGGAAAATGTGTTTTCAGCGATGCAGTAAATGAGGCTGCCCCCAAGTTTGAGGAGTGCGATGGTCTTGTAGTGGCAAGCCCGGTGTACTATGCATCTGCCAATGCAACCCTGGTGGCATTTCTGGACCGGCTCTTTTACAGCACGCCCTTTGACAAGACTATGAAGGTCGGGGCAAGTGTGGTGGCAGGGCGCAGAGGAGGACTGTCGGCAACATTTGATGAATTGAATAAATATTTTACGATCAGCGGAATGCCGGTGGCATCCGGGCAGTACTGGAACAGCATCCACGGCAGAACACCCGGAGAGGCAGATCAGGACGGAGAAGGGCTGCAGACAATGCGCACCCTTGCGAGAAACATGACATTTCTTATGAAGAGCATTTCGCTCGGGAAGAAAGAGTATGGGCTGCCGGAGAAAGAGCCGGCATGCAGGACAAATTTTATCCGGTAAGCAGTATTTCTTTTAAAAAGAATATCAAGGATTCCTCTTTACAGCTGGAATATAAAGTGATATCATAAAGATATCAAATAGATATTTCGTCGTAAAGGAGGAATCTATCATGGAAGAAAAAGTTTTGACAAACAAAAAGCATGGTATGCTCGTGCTGCTTCTCACAACGGTGCTTTATGTGGCGGCTGTCGGAGGATGTGTCTTCGGAGGCATGACGGTCAGCCGGGGAGGAAGCGCGGCGCTGCTCGTGATCAGCATTATCTGGCTGTGCATCGGGTGGTTTCCCTACTGCGGGCTTAAGGTATTAAAGCCTCAGGAAGCTCTGGTACTCACGTTGTTCGGCAAATATGTGGGCACGCTGAAGGGGGATGGATTTTATTATGTCAATCCGTTCTGTACCAGTGTAAACCCGGCGGCTGACACCCACCTGAACCAGAGCGGGGATGTAGATAATAAAACTGTAAAGCCGTCCATGTCTTTTGCATTGAATGTAGGGAAGGCAGAAGTAGATCTGGCAGGGAAGAAGATTTCACTCAAGATCATGACCCTGAACAACAACCGGCAGAAGATCAATGACTGTCTTGGCAATCCGGTGGAGATCGGGATCGCCGTCATGTGGCGTGTAGTCGATACGGCGAAAGCCGTGTTCCATGTGGATAATTATAAAGAATATCTTTCCCTCCAGTGTGATACAGCGCTTCGGAATATTGTGCGTATTTATCCGTATGATGTAGCCCCGAACGTGGATACCACAGGGGACGGCATTGCGGATGAGGGAAGCCTGAGAGGCTCCAGCGAGGTCGTGGCGGCAAGGATCCGGGATGAGATACAGAGCAGGGTAGAAGAGGCAGGGCTCGAGATCATTGAGGCAAGGATCACCTATCTTGCCTACGCCCCGGAAATTGCGGCAGTGATGCTCCAGAGACAGCAGGCGTCTGCCATCGTTGACGCGAGAAAGATGATCGTGGACGGTGCTGTCGGCATGGTGGAGATGGCTCTTGACAGACTGAATCAAAACAGCGTGGTGGAACTGGATGAGGAGAGAAAGGCTGCAATGGTATCCAATCTGCTCGTCGTGCTCTGCGGCAACAGGGATGCCCAGCCGGTTGTGAATTCCGGCAGCTTGTATTGATCGGTCCGGACGGAAGAAGATCAGCAGCATGGCAGATAACAAAAAGAAACAGATTCCTCTCAGACTCTCAGCGAAGCTGTACGATGCCATAGCAGCCTGGGCAGAGGACGACTTCCGCTCAGTCAACGGACAGATCGAATATCTGCTGACAGAGTGTGTGCGTCAGAGGAAGAAGAGTGGGAAATATGTATCCGAGCATCTGGATGAACCGCCGGAGCTGGATATCAGTTAAAAATGCTGTATCATACAGCAGGAGACGAAACAGCATGAGAGAAATGGAATTTACGATTGAGAATACAGAGGCGCTCAACCCCGGTATGGAAGTAAATGTGACAGAGGGAGTGCTGCCTTCATCTTATTATTATATGATCGAGCATGCGCTGGGAATGAGTGCAAATTTTAAATATGCAGAGCGCCTTAAAACGAGAAGGGGCGTTGTGAAGGAATTAAAGGAAACACCGCAGTTCCACATTGCAGTGCTTGAATTCGATGAGTGACGAGGAGAGAAAGCCATATGAGCAAGACTACGAAAAATCTGACTCTTTCTGCCATGTTCCTGGCGATCGGCATGGTGCTGCCCTTTTTGACAGGACAGATTCCGCAGATCGGGAATATGATGCTCCCCATGCACATTCCGGTGCTTTTGTGCGGGCTGATCTGCGGGTGGCAGTACGGTGCAGTGCTGGGATTCGTACTTCCGCCTCTCCGGTATCTTGTCTTTGGCATGCCTGTTCTTTTTCCGACAGGGATCGCAATGGCATTTGAGCTTATGACCTACGGACTGGTGATCGGACTTGTGTATGCCCTGTCCCGGTGGAAATGTATCCTTGCTCTTTACCGGGCGCTGATCACGGCGATGATAGCAGGGCGGCTCGTGTGGGCGGCAGTGCAGATGATATTGCTCGGTGTGTCGGGCAGTGCTTTTACGATGCAGATGTTCCTTGCAGGCGCGTTTTTGAACGCAGTACCGGGGATTGTGATACAGCTCGTCCTGATTCCGGCAGTCATGGCAGCCCTTGGAAAGACAGGGCTGGTACATTTTCACACACATAAAAAAGAGACAGTTTCTGATGCAGAGTAATACTCCGTATCCTGTAGAAAATGCCTGCCTGTACGTCATGAGTGGCTCGTAAACGAGGCCGCAGTGAAGTTACAGGCAGTTTTTTCTGTTTCATTTGCAAAATGTAAAACAAAATGTTATAGTATGAATAATACTAATAACAAATTAAAAAGCTACATACAAGGCAGGGGAGGCCAGACGGATGAGCCAAAACGTTCAGCAGGAATTTGTCAACAGAGAATTATGGGAAATATTCAAAAAACGTTTTAAGAGTGAGACAACAGAAGCGTCATATTGGTCAGATATCATGGAGTTCTGCCGTTTCTGCGGGAAAAACCTGAAAGATACAAAGCGAGGTGATGTGGAACGCTATTATGCATTCATGAGAAACAAGATCGAGAATGGCCGGATAAGCCCTCTGACTGTGACGAAAAAGTTTCGGGAGCTTCATTCCTTTTTGCAGTTTGCGGCGAAAGAGTGGGATGACGGAACAGAGTATACAGATGATTTCTATCCGTATCTGAAGAGCATGGAAAAAGAAAGGGCCCTTTCAAGATCAGTTCCGGTGGATGAAATGGATGCGCTTCTGGAAGCGGCTTCAGAAGATATGATGTCATATACGATATTGACGCTTTTGTACCGCGCCGGACTGTCCTCTACAGAGATCGCAGGGCTGAACGGTCCTGAAGATTTTGTCATGTACGGTGATGAGGGATACGTCCTGCTGTCAGGCAGGGAAGAGCCGTGCTATATCCCGGAAGATGCATGGGAGATCCTAATGAAATATTTGGATCTGAGAGAAATCCATCCAAGTCTTTTTTATAACAGGAGCGGCAGGCGCCTTAATACAATGTATATCAGCCGGATGATGAAAAAATACTGCCGGAAGGCCGGGATCAATGATCACAGCGCGGAGGCAGTGCGGAACTGCTGTGCTTTTAATCTGTTTTCCTATGGAGCTTCGCCGAAGCAAGTGGCGGAGCAGATGGGGAGAACGCAGCAGCAGATCCGGAGATACCGCAGCATGAACTACCGCGGCAGCCTTTGCAGGCATGCAGACCAACTGGTGAAGATCCGCATTGAGAGTCCTTAAAGAATCTGTAAGATACTGTCTGTTACCGGAAAGCGTACAGACAGATTGGAGCAGATCAGTGCGAAAAGTATTTCCGGACAAGGCAGGAGGCCGTTCCGGCTGCACATAGTCCGAAGAGGACATTATGCATGGAGCCGTATACCTCCAGAGCTCCTTTGAGACCGCGCAGGATGTCCGGCGATCCAGGCAGGAATCGGTACAGAAGGAAGGCCAGATAGGAGGAGGCGAATACAAGTATAAAGGAAAAGAGCCCCCGCCCGGCATCTTCTTTCCACCAGCCGGCGTCATCCCGGACACGCACTCTTGTCATTGACCAGAGCAGAGCGATGAATTCAGAGAGAAGAAAAATGATGGCGACACAGATATACGCTGCCAGCGTCATGGAAATCTTACGTGTGCGGATGGCTTCCATAATATCTCCATATGGCGTGCTTGCCCGCCAGAACGTATATGTCACATAAGCTGCCGTTGCCAGTATAAGGACAGCAGTAAGAGAGCGGACCAGCGCCGACGCGGCATGGGAGAGGACACGCCCGCCCTTTCGGATGGGGGCGGCGAGAGGGACACCCCCTCTGCTCCTACGCCGTGGAGAAGGGGAGTCTTCACTGTATCTGTCGTATCTTTGGTCCGCATAGCTGTCGTCGTCGCTGTACCTGTCCTGACGCTGATAACCGATGTCATTGTACGAGACGTCTTCCCATCCGTCTTCGTAAGTCACTTCAAAATCATCATCCAATATATATGAACAATCTTTTTTGCGTTTCATGGACTTTCCCCACTTCCTTAAAAGTTTTTCTTATGTTATAATTTTTTTGTTCCTTTCACAAGGCATCTGTTGAAAATTTAAAAAAGATTTTATACATCTTACAAAAGTGTAAGCTGCATCAGGCGAATTGTAAGCTGTCTGAATGGAAGTATATCTCTGGATTCTGTTACCATGGATATGAAGACAGGAAACAGAGATTTACTGACAGGAGGAATAAAAATGGAGAAGAAAAAAGAGAGACGGATGTGCAGGGCGCTTAGCTGGATCCTTCTTGCGCTTCTAGTGATGATCATTGTGCCCATCGGTGCTGTGATGTTTGTGATATCCGGCCTTTGGTCCGCTGCGGACAGGGCATTGCTCAGATTTAACAAATAATCCTTTCTTTTTACAGCGTTTCACAAATCTTTCCAAAATCTTAAGAATTACTTTCTGGTTATCTTAAGAACATTTTTTTACAATAGGACTGTGAAAGATGAAGGATGCCTGAGAGATACTGCAGGTTATGATACTAAGGAGACATAAACTATGAAGTACATTACGTTTGCCGTACCATGCTATAATTCAGAGAGTTATATGAGGCGGTGCGTGGATTCTCTGCTCGCAGGCGGCAGGGACGTGGAGATTATCCTGGTCAACGACGGATCCACGGATGGGACGGCTGAGATTGCGGATGAATACCAGTTGAAATATCCTGATATCGTCCGTGCTGTACACAAGGAAAACGGCGGACATGGGTCCGGAGTGAACAGAGGCTTGGAGCTGGCTCGCGGGATTTATTATAAAGTGGTGGATTCTGATGACTGGCTTGACAAGGAGGCTTATCTGAAGCTTCTGCAGAGGATAAAAGATTTTTCCGCGGATGGGACTCAGGGTTCTGACCGGAAACTTCCGGATCTTTTTGTATGCAACTATGTGTATGACCATCTGGACGAAGGAACGAGCCGGGTGATGGATTACAGAAATGTTTTACCGAAAGAAAATATGTGTACCTGGAATGAAATCGGGCGTTTTAAGCTGTCCCAGTATCTGATCATGCATTCACTTATGTTCCGTGCGGAAGTGTTGAGACAATCCGGTGTGAAGCTGCCGGAGCACACATTTTATGTTGACAATTTGTTTTCCTACCAGCCCCTTCCATATGTGGAGAATATTTATTATATGGACCTTGACTTATATCACTATTATCTTGGGCGGGAGGATCAGTCGGTCAATGAAAAAGTGCTCATGAAGAGGATTGATCAGCAGATACGTGTGACAGAGCTGGTGGCAAAAAGCGTAGACCTGCAGGCAGTGAAGGAAAAGTATCCGAAGCTGGCATCTTATATGACACGGAATATCTCTATCATGCTGTCCATATCCTCTATCCATCTGCTCCTGATCAAGACGGCAGAGGCGGAGCAGAAGAGAAGAGAGATGTGGGACAGCATCAAAGCGTATAATTCTGCGCTTTATTACCGGCTTCGTTATTCGACGTTGAGCGGTTTAACCTATCTGCCGGGAAAACTGGGCGGGAAACTGACCATAGGTGGCTACAGGTTTGCCAGAAAGATCTATCAGTTCCAATAGGAGGCGCATCTAAAGACAGCAGGATCCGGCGGATACAGGAACCTGCAAAGGACAGAAGAGGGAGGCATACATACTTATGGCACAGATATACATTGCGTTTGTCGATACCCCAGGATTTTTCGCGGGACTCATCCGAAGGACGATCAAACAGAAATATATCCACGTTGTACTGGGGCTCGATCCGTATCTTGAAGAGGCGTACAGCATCGGCAGGAGGCATCCGTCCATTCCTCTGATCGCGGGATTTGAAAAAGAAGACAAAAGGAAGATCCTGCAGGCGTTTCCGGATGCAGATTACATGGTGTGCAGCATAGAGTGCACGGCAGAGCAGAAAGATTTTATAGAGCAGGAACTGAGAGAGGCAATGAGGAGACGCTTCCGCTATCATTATGCGGTGCTCGGACTGCCGTTCATCCTGCTGAACAGACCGTTCTATCAGAAAAATCATTATACATGCTCTTCTTATATCGCAAAACTTCTGGAAGAGGCGGGCGTTTGTAAATGGGAGAAACACTTTTCTCTTGTGACGCCAAAGGATTTCTTTGAATATAAGGACAAGCAGAAAATATTTGAGGGGAGTCTCCAGGAACTGACAGACGCAGTGAGTAAAGCTCCTGAGCTCAAAAGAGTTCCGTTATTTCATCTGGTGCGTCCGGCATTTGCCGGCACGGCATACATGAAGCTGGGATATAGATATATACGAAATCTGAGGAAGCGGGGGGACAGATTATGAGCGCTAAGAAACGAGCACTCCAGATCACGCTATTTCTCGTGATCATGCTGATGACCTTCTATGCCCTCTTCAGCGGGCGCAACCTGTCAGATATTGCTCATGCAGTGGCGGAAATGTCACCGCTGTATCTCATCCCTGCTGTTGGTCTTGCCATGTTTTTCGTGTGTGCGGAAGGCTATATGATCTGGTATCTTCTGCGTTCCATGAAAGCGCATAAGAGCGGGGGAAAGGGCAGTTCCCTGTTCCGATGCATCCAATACTCTTTTATCGGATTTTTTTACTCGGGCATCACGCCGTCCGCTTCCGGAGGCCAGCCGGTGCAGCTTTACTATATGAACAAGGACGGAAACAGAGGATCTGACAGTACGGTGGTGCTCATGACCGTGGCAGTGGCATATAAGTTTGTTCTGGTGGTCATGGGGTTTGGCATCCTGCTGTTATGGTTTCAGCCTCTTACAGAGGAGATGGGGAAATATTTCCCGCTTTATCTGCTGGGATTGTCCTTGAATGTGATCCTTGTCATTGTAATCCTGGGAGTGATGCTTTTTCCTCAGGTCATGTTAAAAGTGGCTCTGCTTTTTGAAGGCCTGCTGATACGCATGAAGATCTGGAAGCCTTCGGAGCAGAGAGAAGACAAGATCCGGGCGTTTATCGACAGTTATCAGAACGCAGTGACATGGCTGAAAGCGCACAAGGGAAGTCTGGCGTTTATCATTTTTATAACCTTCCTCCAGAGGTGCAGTGTGTTCGTCCTGACCTATATGGTATATCTCGGATTCGGACTGGAGGGTACTTCCGCCATGCGGGTGATACTGCTCCAGGCAGTCGTGTATATTGCGGTAGACATGCTCCCTCTGCCCGGCGCGCAGGGTATCACAGAGCTGATGTACCAGGCAGTGTTCACTCATGTGTTTACCGGGATGTATCTGATCCCATCCATGCTGGTGAGCCGTGGGATCAATTTCTATTTTCTGCTTGTGATCAGCCTGATCGTAGTGATCGCCGTGCGGCTGGGTGAGAAAAATAAAACGAAGTTAAAAATAGAAAATTGTCCGGTAAAATGATCTCTTTGCGGAGATATTTTAAGCGGCGGGCGTGAGTGCTGGTCCTGGTCATGGCCTGCTGCGGCAATGATGGTAAATGGAGTGTGCGCGGCGCTCCTGTCGGGATGGCGTACCTTTTCTTCCGCAGGCATCAGGTGAATAAGTAAATTTTCTTGACAACTCCTTATAAACTCTTCAAAATATCTTTGTGTACCGTCACGAGGTGACAGAAGAGTTTGTGAGGAGTTTTTTATTTTATGAATATCATCAATATCGAACATATCAGCAAGATTTATGGAGAAAAGACGATATACGAGGATGCGTCTTTCGGCATTCAGCAAGGGGACAAGATCGGCATTGTCGGGATTAACGGTACAGGGAAATCGACCCTGTTAAAGATGGTGGCAGGGGAGGAAGTCCCGGATGAAGGTCAGGTCATAAGGCAGAATGGACTTAAGATTGCCTTTGTGCCTCAGAATCCTGTTCTTCCGGAGGGGGCGGATATCCGCTCTTATGCCCTGGGAAAGGGAGAAGGAGAGGAGTGGAAGGTGGAGAGCAATCTGATGGAACTGGGGATCACAGACATGGAGCAGAAGATCGGACATCTTTCCGGCGGACAGAAAAGAAGAGTAGTCCTGGCAAAGACTCTGGCAGGAGATTTTGATGTGCTTCTCCTGGACGAGCCGACCAATCATCTGGATGGGACGATGATCGCATGGCTGGAGGAATATCTGCGGGGATACAGAGGGACCATCCTCATGGTGACCCATGACCGGTATTTCCTTGACCGAGTGACGAACCGGATCCTGGAGATCAGCCAGGGGAAGATGTATGGGTATGACGCGGATTATTCCGGATTCCTTGAGCTGAAGGCGGCGAGGGAAGAGATGGAGATTGCCTCTGAGCGGAAGCGCCAGAGTATCCTGCGGATGGAGCTGGAGTGGGCGAAGCGGGGCTGCCGCGCCAGAACCACCAAGCAGCGGGCAAGGCTGGAGCGTCTGGAAGCGCTGAAAAACGGAAAAGCGCCGGTGCAGGACCAGACGGTGGAGATGGGCTCTGTGGAAACCCGGATGGGGAAGAAGACCATCGAGCTCCATCATGTGAGCAAACGGTATGGTGAGAAGAAGATCCTTGAGGATTACAGCTATATCGTGCTGAAAAATCAGAGGCTTGGCATCATTGGTCCCAACGGATGCGGAAAGTCCACGGTTATGAAGATGCTTGCCGGACTGGTAGAGCCGGATTCCGGAAAGATCGAGATCGGAGAGACTGTCAGGAACGGGTATTTCGGGCAGGAAGAGCAGCATATGGATGACGCACAGCGGGTCATTGACCATGTAAAGGATATCGCGGAATACATTACTACAACAGATGGGAAGATCAGCGCGTCATCGCTGCTTGAGAGGTTCTTGTTCACGCCGGACATGCAGTACGCGCCCATCGGCAAGCTCTCGGGCGGAGAGAAGCGGCGTCTTTATCTCCTAGGCGTCCTGGCGGAGAATGCCAATGTACTTCTGCTGGACGAGGCAGGGAACAACCTGGATATCCCGACCCTGACCATTCTTGAGGACTATCTGAACTCTTTTTCAGGCATTGTCATCGCGGTCTCCCACGACCGGTATTTTCTGGATAATATCGCGGATCGTATCCTGGAACTGGATGGGAAGGGGCACGTGATTCAGTATGAGGGAGGATATACAGACTATCTGGAAGCAAAGAAAAAGAAAATGGCTTCAGACGACAGGGCAGAGGATACCGGAAAAACCGGGAAGATTGGGAAAGCTGCGGAAACTGCCATTGGGAAGAACAGTAAGGACTGGAAACAAGACCAGCCCCAGAAGCTGAAGTTTTCTTATAAGGAGCAGAGGGAATATGAGGTGATCGACGATGAAATTTCCGCTCTTGAAGAAAAGCTGGATAGCATTGAGAGGCAGATCAAAGCAAACGCCACCAATTCGGTAAAGCTGAAAGAACTGCTGGAAGAGCAGGAAAAGATCCGGGGAGAGCTGGATGAGAAGATGGATCGGTGGGTGTACCTGAACGATCTGGCAGAGAAGATGGCGGAGCAGGGATGAGAGGATCGTGCTGGAATCATGTATAAAAATAATCTAACTGCTTGACAAAGAAATGTACACTTGGTAATATGATAAAAGATAAAACAGATTGCGCTCTGTTTTTGGGTGAGAAAGGAAGAACACAATGAGAAAACAGGTATTTTCATTGCTCGTAGACAATAATCCTGGTGTCTTAAGCCGGATATCCGGTCTGTTCAGCCGCCGCGGATACAGCATTGACAGCATCACCGCAGGTATGACGGCTGATCCGAGATTTTCAAGGATCACAGTCGTATCATCCGGGGATGAACTGATCCTGTCCCAGATAGAGAAACAGGTCAGAAAGCTTGAGGATGTGGTGGACATCAAAGTGTTAAAGGACGGAGAATCCGTGTGCCGGGAGCTGATCATGGTAAAGCTGCGCGCCACTGCGGCGCAGAGAGGAGAGATCATCTCTGTGGCGGACATTTTCCGGGCGAAGATCGTGGATGTGGAGGAAGATTCTCTCATCGTAGAACTCACGGGAACACAGAGCAAGCTGGAAGCTTTCCTTAACCTTCTGAAAGGATATGAGATCCTGGAGCTGGCAAGGACCGGGATCACTGGACTTTCCAGAGGAAGCAAAGACGTGGCTTATCTTTGAAAAATCTCCGGGAGCGTCTGACAGGCCTGATGCGCGGAGAGCGGAGATAAGAAGACAAGAAAAAGAGGTAGTAAGAGGTAAGAACCTTTCACTATACATAGATTGCCGGAAGGTCCGGCAGATTTTAATGATTTTTTAGGAGGAATGTAAAATGGCAGCAAAAATTTATTATCAGGAAGACTGTAACCTTTCCCTTCTGGAGGGCAAGACCATCGCGATCATCGGCTACGGCAGCCAGGGACACGCCCACGCGCTGAACTTGAAGGAGTCCGGATGCAATGTGGTCATCGGACTTTATGAGGGAAGCCATTCATGGGATAAGGCTGTGGCGCAGGGATTTGAGGTATACACTGCGGCAGAGGCGGCAAAGAAAGCGGACATCATCATGATCCTGATCAATGACGAGAAGCAGGCTGCATTATATAAGAACGATATCGAGCCGAATCTGGAAGAGGGCAACATGCTCATGTTTGCTCACGGATTCAACATTCATTTCGGACAGATCGTACCTCCCGCAAATGTTGACGTTACGATGATCGCTCCGAAGGCTCCGGGACATACAGTAAGAAGCGAGTATCAGGCTGGAAAGGGAACACCGTGTCTGGTAGCTGTTGAGCAGGATTATACAGGCAAAGCGCTTGACAAGGCACTGGCATACGGTCTTGCCATTGGCGGGGCGAGAGCAGGCATCCTTGAGACTACCTTCCGCACAGAGACAGAGACAGACCTTTTCGGTGAGCAGGCAGTCCTTTGCGGCGGTGTATGCGCTCTGATGCAGGCAGGATTTGAAACTTTGGTCGAGGCAGGTTATGACCCGAGAAACGCATACTTTGAGTGTATCCATGAGATGAAGCTGATCGTGGATCTGATTTATCAGTCCGGATTTGCGGGAATGAGATACTCTATTTCAAATACAGCGGAGTACGGCGACTACATCACAGGACCGAAGATCATCACAGAGGATACAAAGAAAGCGATGAAGAAGATTCTTTCCGACATTCAGGATGGCACCTTCGCAAAAGACTTCCTGCTCGATATGTCAGAGGCAGGCGGCCAGGCACACTTCCGCGCTATGAGGAAGCTTGCCGCTGAGCATCCGTCAGAGAAGATCGGAGAAGAAATCAGAAAGCTGTACAGCTGGAGTGATGAGGACAAACTGATCAACAACTAAACATTTACAGATCCCACATACGACTTGGGAGTGTAAATGTCATGTCCCTAAATTTAGAAGACAGATAGTAAACAGTCTATTACAGGGAAAGAGTAAACCACCGGCTGAGCCGGTGGTTCTCATTTTTATGCACCAAAGAACAGTTTCATGTCTTCTTCCACAGTACCGATCCCGGCAATCCCAAAGTTTTGGATCAGAGTGTCTGCCACATTTGGAGAGAGAAAGGCAGGAAGAGTAGGTCCGAGATGGATATTTTTAACGCCCAGATACAGAAGCGCCAGAAGCACGATAACCGCTTTCTGCTCATACCATGCGATGTTGTAGATGATGGGCAGGTCGTTGATGTCATCAAGCCCGAAAACTTCCTTTAATTTCAAGGCGATTACCGCAAGTGAGTAGGAGTCGTTACACTGTCCGGCATCCAGCACCCGGGGGATGCCCCCAATCTCTCCCAAGTCCAGCTTGTTGTATTTGTATTTTGCACATCCGGCTGTCAGTATGACCGTATCCTTTGGCAGAGCTTTGGCAAAATCCGTATAGTAGCTCCGTGACTTTGCCCTGCCGTCGCACCCTGCCATGACCACGAACTTTTTGATTGCGCCGGATTTTACAGCGTCCACTACCTTGTCTGCGAGGGCAAGCACCTGCGCGTGGGCAAAGCCGCCAATGATCTCACCTTCTTCGATCTGAGCGGGAGCGGAGCAGCGTTTCGCATGTTCGATGATTGCGGAGAAATCTTTTCTTCCGTTCTCATCCTCCTCAATGTGTGTACACCCAGGATAGCCTGCGGCTCCGGTCGTGTACATGCGGTCCTTGTAGCTGTCCAGAGGCGGGACGATGCAGTTGGTAGTCATAAGGATGGGGCCATGAAAGGTCTCAAATTCTTCTTTTTGTTTCCACCACGCATTCCCATAATTGCCGATAAAGTTTTCATATTTCTTGAATTTGGGATAGTAGTGGCCAGGGAGCATTTCTGAGTGGGTATATACATCCACACCTGTTCCCTGGGTCTGCTCCAGGAGCATCTCCAGGTCTCTTAAATCATGTCCGGAGATGAGGATACCCGGGCGGTCTTCCACGCCAAGCTTGACTGTGGTGATCTCAGGATTTCCGTATGCCTCCGTGTTTGCCTTGTCAAGAAGCGCCATACATTCAACGCCGTATTTTCCGGTCTCCATTGTGAGCGCCACCAGATCGTCAACAGACAGGGCATCATTTAGAGTAGCCGCAAGAGCACGCTGGAGAAAAGCGTCTGTTTCCCTGCTCTCAGCCAAAAGAGCGTTGGCGTGCTTTGTGTATGCGGACAGCCCTTTCAGCCCATAGGTGATGAGCTCCCTCAGGCTCCGGATGTCCTCATCTTCGGTTGAGAGAACTCCGGTCAGGGCAGCCTTTTTCTCAAAAGTATCCTCTGTTCCGTTCCACAGGGAGGCTTCCGGCAGAGAACTTTGCTCTTTTACCTGCGGGAGCAGTTCCTGTGTTGTTTCCAGCGTTTCTTTGATGCGGGCAACGATTGCTTCCTTGTCGAAATTGGCGTTTGTGATGGTGACAAAGAGATTCAGGGTGATGAGACGATCGATCCGTTCCGGGACACCGGCTCCCTCGGCGCGCATCTGCGTGGTGACCGCGCAGAGCCCTTTAGTCACATATACGAGAAGATCCTGCATGGCTGCCACATCCGGTTTCTTGCCGCAGACGCCGGACATGGTACACCCACTGCACCCGGCGGTCTCCTGACATTGATAGCAGAACATCTTTTGTGTTTTTGTTCCAGTTTCCATTTCTTATGTCCTCCTTTAGTAATGATCACAATACTTTGTTTTGGACCTTGTCAGATCCTGTGATATGAGTATAATATAATCATGATAATTACGATGTTGTTAAAACAACAAAAAAGGAGAAAAAATGAATTTTTTTAATTTATCCAAAACAGCTCTTTTTCAGGGAAGCACCGCTGAGGAGACGGAAAAGATATTAAGCTGCCTGAGGGCAGAGGAAAAACATTATAAAAAAGAAGAGATCATTTGCCACATGGGAGATACAGTGACCTCTCTTGGCGTTGTGATCTCGGGGAGCGTTCTGATCGAAAATGACGATATCTGGGGAAACCGCAGTATTTTGGACCGTGTGGGACCCGGACAGATCTTTGCAGAGACCTATGCCTGTGTGCCGGGAGAAAAGCTGATGGTCAATGTGACTGCCGCGGAGGATACGGTCATTCTTTTTTTGAATGTGGGCAGGATCATACGCTCCTGCCCAAACTCCTGCTCCTATCACAGCAAACTGATCCGCAATCTTCTTTCCATATCCGCGCAGAAAAATCTTAACCTGTCCCGGCGGATTTTTAATACATCGTCAAAAACGATCAGAGGAAGGCTTTTGTCCTACCTGTCCGATCAGGCGGTACAAAAAGGTAAACAGCAGTTTGACATTCCCTTTAACCGGCGGCAGCTGGCGGATTATCTGGGGGTAGACCGGTCTGCAATGTCAAATGAACTGAGCAAGATGCAGCGGGACGGACTGATCCGGGTAGAAAGGAATCACTTTGAGCTTCTGTCGGGGGAACTGACTGGAGTATAATGCGGGAGAGTAGGACCAGGAGGGGGGCCTGCAAAAAAAGACATCCGCCTGACGGTGCGAATGTCTCATGGATTTTTCTATCAATGATGAAGCAAATTAAGCAATGCCGTTAACAGCTTTTGACAGACGAGAGATTTTTCTGGAAACAGTTTTCTTGTGATAAACACCCTTGCTTCCTGCTTTGGAAATCTCAACGATCGCTGCGTGCAGTGCAGTCTTAGCTGCATCTGCGTCTTTCTGAGCAACAGCAGTGTCAACTTTTTTAACAGCAGTCTTTACTTTAGACTTGATTGCTTTGTTTCTTGCAGCCTTTGTCTCATTTACTAAAATTCTTTTCTTAGCAGACTTAATGTTAGCCAATCTGTACACCTCCAAATAAACATGAAATTCAAATGTAGATCATGTGTCCCAACAGATTCGGACACGGACGCTCCGCTGGAACATACTCATTCATTTTATGCTAACTGGAAGGGGTTGTCAATACATATTTTAAGAAATATTGAGAAAACTGAGTAGAAAAGACCATGCGGGAAAGCGAGGATAAAACATGTTGAGAAATTACAGTGTGAGGACAGATCTTGCCTTAGAGGAAAAAGAGCGGTTCGAGTCGGATAATGTGGAAATCCCCGGAGTTGTGCTGGAAGAGGATTATGATGAAGAGAGGGAAATGCGGATCACTCGTGTGGAGATCGAGACTGAGAACGGCGCAAAGGCGATGGGAAAGCCGACAGGGACGTATCTGACGCTGGAGACGCCGAACCTTGCTCTCCCTGATGATGACACACATATGGAGATCGCGTCAGAACTGTGCCGGCATATCCGTGAACTGATTGATAAAAATATCGATAAAGACAGGGAAAAGAAAGAGGGGGCAGAAGACGGAGACTTATCTGTCCTTGTAGTCGGTCTGGGCAACCGGGAAGTGACGCCTGACGCGCTTGGTCCCTATGTGGCAGACCACCTCGCGGTGAACAGGCACATTGTAAAAGAATACGGAAAATATGCCATGGGCATGGAACAGGCAAATATGATCAGCGCCATCGTCCCGGGTGTGATGGGACAGACCGGGATGGAGAGCTCGGAGATCGTGCGGGGGATCGTTGCGGAGACGCATCCGGATATCGTGATCGCGGTAGATGCTCTGGCCGCGCGCAACAGCAGGCGGCTGAACCGGACAGTGCAGATCGCGGATACAGGAATCCACCCCGGCTCAGGTGTGGGAAACCACAGGATCGGCATGACGAAAGAGTCTCTTGGAGTGCCTGTGATCGGTATCGGCGTCCCCACTGTAGTTGATGCGGCTACGATCGTAAATGATACGATGGAAAATTTCATCCGTGCCCTGGAATCATCGGACGCTCTTAAAGGAGTGGGGAAAGAACTTCGTTCTTACAGCGCGGGGGAGAAGTATGAGTTTGTAAAGGAACTGATCGCGCCGCACTTAAATGGGATGTTCGTGACGCCGAAGGATGTGGATGAACTGATCCACCATATCAGCCATACGATCTCTGAGGCCATCAACATGCTTTTTGAGTAACCGTCATAACTGCTGCAGAGCGAGCATACAATTTCAGGAGAAAAGGCTGGGAGGGGAATCCGCTCTGATGACAGGAGAAATAAGAACAAGAAAATTCGGACAGACAAAAGCCGCAGCGCCGGTCCTTCTTCTGACTGCCTGCCTGATATGGAGCACAGCAGGCGGGAGCAGAGGGACCTGGCGCTATGATTTTCAGAACAGGATATTTACATGCGCTGAAGAAATGTACATGCCGGCACTTGCCTATCTGAACCGCACGCCCGGAAAGGGAATACAGGAATGGGTGAAGGAAAAGGCGCTTGCTTGGCTTCCTCTCGTCACCTATGCGGAAGACCATGCCGCGGACGCCCCTGCCATCGAAGATGAGGAAACACTGGCGAAGATCCTGGAGGCCCAGGCAAATGACGAGAACGCAGTGGATGAGAACGGAAATCTGGTAGGTGATCCGGGGCAGGCAGAGACAGCGGCACAGACCGCCGCACCGACCGTGGACATGTCCATTGAGAAGCTTAGGGATTTTGATTATCTACTGAGTAATTTTTATACAGTGGACAGTTCTACCATGATCGGTCCTGAGCAGCTGAACGCGGATGATCTTCTCAGTCGGAGCATGAAGATCGACAATACCACAGGGGGGCCGAAGGTGATCATCTTCCACACCCATTCCCAGGAAGAGTTTGTGGATTCCACACCGGGAGACCCTGCAACCAGTATCGTGGGCATGGGAGAATACCTGACCCAGCTTTTGAATGAAAAAGGGATTGAGACGATCCATGACACAGGGGTATATGATATCATTAACGGCCAGCTTGACCGCAGCAATGCGTATGAGAATGCGGAGGCTTCGGTGCGCCCTGTTATCGAGGCGAACCCGACTCTGGAAGTAGCCATTGACCTGCACAGGGACGGCGTGGCAGAGGGCACGCACCTGGTGACGGAGATCAACGGCAAACCAACGGCAAAGATCATGTATTTTAACGGACTGAGCCGGACGCGCACCAATGGGGATATTGATTATCTTTATAATCCGTACATACAGGATAATCTTGCGTTTTCCCTCCAGATGCAGCTCGCCTCGGAGAGTCTGTATCCGGGATTTGTCCGGCACATCTATCTGAGGGCGTACCGGTATAACCTCCATCTCCTGCCCAAGTCTCTGCTCGTAGAAGCAGGGGCGCAGACAAACACAGTAGAAGAAATGCGGAATGCCATGGAAGTCCTGGCAGACACTCTGGCTCATGTCATCACAGATGGATAACAGGCAGGATACAGCAGGAAATATTAGATAAAACCGGGAAAAATCGATCAAAAACAGACATTATTTTATTGACTGAAACGAACAAAACAATTAAAATAAAATAGTAATTGTTGAGCGGATTCAATGAAGGGATGACAGGAGAATATGCGAAAGATAAAAGCGTTGTCTGCAGTGCTGTTTGCTCTGTGTACCATGGTTCTTGGCGGCATGGAGACACAGGCAGCAAGTGTGGAAGGGATGCAGATCACATCTGAAAATACAGCCGTTAGAAAGGGAGACCAGATGGAGGTGTCCTTTGCTCTCAGCGGGTACACAGATATCCAGACTGGAGTAAACGCCATAAAAGGCACACTGAATTATGACCCGGAAGTATTTGAGGAGATTCAGGCGTCGGATTTCCAGACGTTAAATACATGGGAGAGCTTGTTTTACAATCCGGCGAACGGACAGTTTGTCCTAGTCAGCAGAATGGGCAGCACACAGCAGGAGCCTGTGATGAGCCTTCAGCTGACGGCAAAGCAGTCCATTCCCGCAAAGGAGACGTACATATCAGTGACCGATGTCTCTGTGTCAGAAGGCGTTGAGGATCTTCTGCCAACAGACCAAGTCCTTATGCTTTCCTCGGTATCAGAGCAGGTTTCGGCATCCCAGGAGCAGGCTTTCGCATCTCAGGAGCAGGTTTCAGCGGCATCTCCTTCCTCCGGGACTTCCGGGGTGAGGACCGGTGATACGGCCGCAGGCTTTCTCCTCCTTGCAGGCATCGCACTGGGAGCGGCAGTGGCGGCGTGCGTCGTGCTCGCTGCCCGGAAAAAGGCGCGCTTGAGCGGCAGAGCCAGGCTTCTGACCGTCCTTGTGGCTTGCTCGGCTGCGGTCCTCCTTGCGGCAGGCGGCGTACATGCGCTTACCGGGAAAGGGGATCTGAACGGAGATGGGAGAGTGGATCATACGGACGTGGAGCTTTTAGAGAAACACCTGATCAGCCTTCAGGAACTTTCCTCCGGCTTTCAGAGCGCCGCGGATATGAATTCTGATGGGAATCTTACGGTCACAGATCTGTCTCTTTTGATGACCCAGGCAGGACAGAACATAAATTATGAAGTAAAGCTGACTTCCGCAACAGAAAAATTCTATTATGAAAAAGGGGAGCAGGCAGAACTGAAGCTCAGCGCAAGCGTCTCTGAGGACGCGGTGATCGAGAGCATGACAGTAAATGGGATAGAGTACCCGGCAGAAAAGGCTGCGGACAGTCCGGTATACACAGTCCGCCTTGGTGTTGGAGATGAGGCGGGCATCCGGGAGCTGCGCGTCACTGGAGTCCGTCTGGATGCAGGGCAGACCGTGGACACAGACTTTACAGAGAAGATCGAAGTGCTGAAAACAGCGCCCTCGGTGGAGGGCTTTCTCAGCGAGCAGATAAATGAGACCGGGCAGATGAACGTCTCCTTTACCTTAAAGGATGAGGATGCCGCGCTGACAGGAGCGTCAGTGGAAGTAGTGAAAGCGTCCGAAGACAGTCCCCTTCTCACAGAGGAGATCACGGCTGGACAGAAAGAGTTCGTCCTTGATCTGGAGGACGGCGCTGCCTATACATTGTACATAAGAGGAAGCTATAACCGGAGCAGGGACGAGCTTGGGACAACGGAGGACCATACCGGCAGCTTTGTGGAAAGCAGAGACCTCCAGCTTAATCTGGACTATGCCTTTACATTCAGCGGACTGAGGGCAGGGTTTGAGGATGGCACGCCGGCAGATGAGTTTGGCAGGAACCAGCCCATTTTCCTTACCTTTGAGACAACCAACGCCATCGGGCTGATCCCGGAGAGAGCTGTGGTAAATGGGACTTCCTATCCGGTGGAGCAGACAGGCAGCGGATATATGGTCAGGATGGACGGCATTGACCAGATCGGACCTGCACAGGTCAAAGTAGAGCAGATCGTCTTGAAAAATGGAAAGGCATTTAATCTGACAGACGAAAATACGATCCAAGTCAACATTCAAAAGACAATGCCCACAGCAGAGGGGCTTACAGCAGAGGAAGATACGGCGAACGGTCAGATCCGGGTGTCGTTCCGGCTCACCGACCCGGATAATGCGCTGTCCGGGCACAAAGTAGTTGTTGAGAATGCAGAGGGAGTGGCTGTGGCTGAGCGTTCCTTTACAGCGGACGACCTTGCGGATTCCCTGTTCGAGGGGGAGATTCCTCTGACAGACACCGGACTTACCTCCCAATATACAGTGCGGGTCACAGCAGATCTCGACCTGTCTTCAGACGGAAGCAGCCTGGAAACCGGAAAAGTCCTTGCAGAGCAGACAATTGAGGCGGCAAAGCGGGCAGTTGTATCCAGCGGGCGCGCTGGCATGGAACAGGTGGAAAAAGGTGGAAGTGTGGACCTGTTCTATGCGATCAGTGACAACGTGGATGCAGATATTACAGCTCTTGTGGTAAACAACCAGCAGATCAGCGCAGAGGCACAGCAGGACGGAACGTGGAAGGTGACGGCTCCTGCGGGAGACCAGGCAGGAAGCAGGACATTTATCCTTACGCAGATTGTCTATGACGATGAGACCACGCTCTCAGCCGATCATGAACTGACAGCAGAGGTGCTCAGATCAGCTCCTGCTGCATCCGGCTACGAGACAGAATATGTTTCCGGGGAGGGGAAAACTATTTTCCGGTTCACCCTTACGGATGCTGACAGTGCCTTTGTTTCCGGGAAAGCACAGCTTGTCACCCCGGACGGAGAGGTGAAGGCAGAAAAAGCGGTCACACAGACCGGGGCTCAGGAGTTTACCTTTGATACGGAGCAAAAGACCAACTATATCTTCCGGGTCCTCCTCACATGGAGCAAGTCCCAGGACGGCAGCGTCCAGGCAGAGAATGAGACCGTGCTGGAGAAGAATGTATATATTGACCAGGAGAACGCGTCCCCCAATGCCATTGAACTAAAAGAGGTGTCAGAGGCAGCTCTGTACTATGCCGGCGGAAGCGGACAGACCGAGGTGGAGGTACTGGATATCACAGCCGGTCTGCCGGAAGATCCGGAGAGTTATTTTGTGCAGATCAAGATGGACGATCTGCCGGATTTCTATGCCGGCGTCCGGGAATTCAGGCAGGACGAGAAGACCGGAAGGGTATATGCGGTGGTGGATCAGGCAGATCTGATCCAGTATGCTGCTGACGGTACGAAAATGGCAGAATATCTGGTACCCCTCACATATGAGGATGCAGAAGGGAAGCACCCTCTGATGAAGAGCGCTCAGGAACTGTTTGAACAAATGGCGGCTGAACCGAGCGGCAGCTTCCAGCTCACTCAGGATCTGGACGCATCAGGGATTTCTACAAGTGCGGCGGCAGTGGCAGGGACATTCACCGGGAAGCTTGACGGAAACGGCTACCGGATCGTGAACCTTCCCACATCCCTTTTCGGTACCCTGAATGGGGCGACTGTCACCGACCTTGTGATCGAGGACGCACAGATCACAACCGCCCGGAATGGTATCCTGGCAAACTCCGTTCGGAATAACACTCGGATCGAGAATGTGTTTGTCATCAATTCCACCATGTCCAATTCAGGGGTGAACCAGATGGGCGGATTTGCAGGTGAATTGTATGATTCTACTATCTCAAAGAGCGCGGCGATCAATGTGTCTTTGCGGTCAAACACCACGCTGGGCGGTCTCGTCGGACAGATCAATGCAGGTTCACGGATTGAGGACTGCTATGTGACAGGCACCCTTCAGGGGCTTTATG
This sequence comes from uncultured Mediterraneibacter sp., assembly GCA_944383695.1. Taxonomy (GTDB): domain Bacteria; phylum Bacillota; class Clostridia; order Lachnospirales; family Lachnospiraceae; genus Mediterraneibacter. Next base: position 13,512 of record CALWQP010000013.1, on the reverse strand, counting down.
ACCAGACAACATTGGGAGCCCGGGTGGGAGGCATCACAGGATGGCACGCCGGAGGCGTGATCAGCCGGTGCTATACCTGGGTACAGATCAGCAGCCCCTCCCCCAAAGGCAGCGGCGGTCTGATCGGCGGCCCCAACACAGGCAGCCCACAGATCGAACACAGCCTCAGTGTGAGCGGGGGATCCGGTTATCGGATCGCAGGCTTTGATGTGCTTGGCAGTGTTACGGAAGTGTATGAATATTCCGGTTCAGACAGCACAACGAACATTACGGGCGCGAACAACGCAAACGTGAAAGAGACGGATGCCATTTATGAAAGAAGCTTTTATGAGGATACCCTGAGATTTGACGGGGCTGTATGGAATCTGGACGCTCTGTCGCAGGGCAAGCTGCCGACTCTTAAAAATACTCCTTCCGGGGAAAACGTGTATGATATACCGGCATACGAGGAAGTGACAGCAAATAAGGCTTACCGTTCGGAGATGGACTTAGCTTATGCCAACATGGCAAAGCTGGCGCCATTTGCGGACACGGCTGTATGGGTGGCGTCCGGCAACAGTTTGTCAGAGACAGACCGGCTTCTTTCCGGGGAGATCGAGGCCATCCTTCCACTGGATGAAAGCGGCAGTCTGGTCGTTGGAGTAAGCCGGGACAATCCCGGAGTGATCGGCAGGATCCGGGTTGTATTCACCGATGGAACCAATGAAGAATATGCTGTTTCATACAGAAATCTGGCAGGGAATATCGTGGCAGTCTACACCATCGGAGACACCGGGCTGCTCTATCAGTTCCGCCACTATGTGTCAGCCATTGATGATACCGTTTTCAGCCAGATGACAGCTCTGGCGTCGGACTATGATTATACGGAAAACCTTGCTTCCCTGACAGAAGAGGAGGAGAGCAGGCTCTACACGGACTATTACAATGAGAATGTCAAAGGCAATCTGGAAGCTGTGCTGGCAAAGCTGTATTCGTCCCAGGAGGAATATCCGACTTACAGTGACAATGCGGGAGTGCAGGCACTTGCGCGGGAGCGCATTCAGAATGAAGATGAGTTAAAACGGCTTCTGTATGCTTACAATTATTATACGAAATGGTACTACATTGATTTTGGCGGAGTCAGGCTGAGTGACCTGATGTTCTTTAGCGGAGAGCTGATATCCTCTGACATGAGCGCCAAAACGCTGACAGACAAGCTTCTGTCAGCGGCGCAGGCGCAAAGAGGCGTGGGGCAGTCCCATACACTGTACAGCAATGTGCTCCAAAGCTACACCGGAAAAGAACTGACCGCGTTTTTGGAGGATATGGCGGTGAAAGTGGCAGGATATGAAAATGCCAATGACTGGTTTACCGCTGTGTTCAAAGGAGTACTGGTGGAACAGCCTGCCTATGGTGTAAACAAGGATGCCATCCGGTACCGTATGTGGGAAAACCTGAGCAATGTGCGCAGCGACAGAAGGAACATGATCCTCTCCATCCTGTCAGCGCCTCAGGAAGATATGTATCTGATCTCCGTGCCATCCCAGTTTCTCATTGGGAGCATGAACCGGTATTCGGATTATCTGAAGAAGGACGGTCAGGAAAGAGAGAGGATCCGTGCCACTGCACAGGCGTACGCGGATAAGATGGGGATATTCTACGGAACTTCCTCAACATGGCTGGATAATTCAGTGGAGCAGTTAAACAGCGTGGTTGACATCCAGTTTGATACACGGATGCATTTTCCGGAAAGCACTGCAGCCGCAGCCGGAAGTCAGGACGCAGGGACCACGAGAGACCCGGTCATGAAGTGGGTCTATGAAGCAAACAGTATGCTGGGCGCGAATAACGGAAGCGCTGCCTTTGCAAACGGGTCCATTGTGGTCTGGATGCAGGACGCGGCTCTTAGCAGCAGCGACTACACCTTCTACACGTTCAGCCATGAGACCGCCCATAATCAGGATGGAAGGTATTTTTACGGCGGAGCGGGAAGAAGATCAGGCACAGGCGGAGAGGCGCACGCTGACGGCAACATCGCCCAGGATTCCGTAGGCGGCCGTGATGGAAGTATGGTATTTAATATTTCCAGGATTGATGACATTACAGTTGAAACAAGCAGCAATTTCAGCTATGAACGCATTGACTCCAAGGAGGAGATACACAGCTATTACCGTGAGATGTTTGAGACTGGATATGTGCTGGATTATCTTGCCGCCCAGGCATTCCTGCAGCTCACACCACGCCAGCAGGCAGCGGTAGCTGTTCAGGCAACTCACGCGGAAGGTCAGAGGAATTCCATAAGCACCGTATATGCGAGGGTGTCGGAGGCACAGATTGAAGCGATGGAGCTTAATGATGTTGGCGACCTGTGGGATAATAAGCTCTCCGTCCGAAGCGGAGAAGTTCCTCAGTCAATACCAACAGCTTATTCGGGAAGCTATGGCTATGAGTCCTTCTATATGATGAACTGGTATCAGTCTCATAATGATAATGGTTCGCCGGACACTCACTCATTCAAACGGCTTGGCTATGAGATGCTGGGAGTAGGCGGTTATGAGAATGGATATGCGATCTATATGTCCGGCCGGGCGACAAGTGATCTGGACGCTCTCCGGCAGATCACAGGAGACAAAGATATTACCTGGAGGGAATACAAGATGAACCGGTACAGCCAGGTGGCGGAGAAGCTGGATCAGATCCCCTATTTTGACGCGGAAACTGTTATCGCCCAGTTCAAGGCTGCCTTTGAGGCAGATGCGTCCAACGGAAACGCTAACCAGAGCGTGGAGACAAAGCGTATGCTTTACGGGCTGGTGAAGCGTGTGACCGGAGATTTTACAGAGGGAACGATCTACGATAGCCCGGATGTGATATCTGTTACATCGGCACAGGAATTGATCGACTATGTGGCTCAGAATCCTTATGGATACTATAAACTGGCTGATGATATCGACTTTTCCGACATTGAGGCCGTGAACGGCAGCTATATTTCCGGCAGGTTTACCGGCATCCTTGACGGAGCCGGTTACCAGATCACCGGGGTACATTATCCGATATTCGGCAATCTCCAGCATGCCCATGTGAAGAACTTTACCATTGAGTCACCGGTATATAAAGGGGAGGCACAGGCGCTGCTGGCAGTGAACGCAAACCGGGTCACTGTCGGGGATGTAAAGGTCGTGGACGCGGACCTGCAGCTTCCGCTGGTGAAAACAAAGACAAACGGTTACTATGAGTATGGGGAGACGTCAGTTACCATCGGAGAGAGCCGCATCAAAACGGCAGAGGAGTTTCTTGCCATCGGCGAATCTCCTACCTCCCTGAAAAAGAAATATGTGCTGGAAGCGAATCTTGATTTCACCCAGATGAATGTCTCTGAATACGCGGTCAGCGGCACATTTGCCGGGACGATAGACGGACAGGGACATACGATCCGTGGGCTGAACGCAGTGCTGTTCCAGCAGGTGAACGGCGCGGATATCAGAAATCTCACACTGGAAGGGACGCACCTTACGACCAACAACCAGAAGGGAGCGCTTTCCAACGCCATCCAGAATGCAACGATTGAAAACATCCGGGTGAAGAATCTGACCATTGATAACGATTCCAACCAGGTCGGCGGTCTTGCAGGAACGATCTCGGGCAGCACGGTAAGCCGGATCTCGGTTCTGGATGCTTCCATCAAGGCAAACAACACGGTGGGTGGCATTGCCGGGCAGTTTGACGGAAACAGACTGGAAAACTGTATTGTGACCGGAAGCATTAAAGTCACCCTTTCCAACCAACTTGGGGGACGGGCTGGCGGTATCACCGGATGGGCAGGAGGCGGTATCCTCGTCAACTGCTACACAAAGGTTGACATTACCGCTGCCAGCAGGACCGGAAATGGCGGGCTAATCGGCGGACCGAACAACGGCAGTGTAGTGCTTCAGTGCTCAGTAAGCCTGAGCACCGGAGAGAACGCAAACCGGATCTCCGGCTGGAATGTGCTGAACATCGCCAGTAGCGCGTATGAGCTGGAAACATCCAACAGTCATACAAATCTGAGTGATGCGACCGCATCTGTCGTCTATTCTGTCTCAAAAGAGCGGGCGGCAGAGAAATCCTTCTATATTGACAATCTTGGCTGGAGCGAGCAGATATGGAACTTTGACAGTCTCTCTTCAGGCGGCATACCGGAACTCAGGTAGCCGATTCAAGGACAACAGCATGCTCCGGGCAGCGGATCGTGGCGTGACAGCCACGGCGCTGCCCGGAATTTTTGTGACAGATGCCGGGAAAACACTATCACTTGATGGTTTTTATATTTACAACCACAAAAACTGGTGGTATAGTATGTAATGGTGTGTTCTGCACTTTTGCAGGGCACGGTAAGAACGAAACCCTCCACAAAAAGCCGTACCGCTTTTGTGTACAGAGGAAAAGGAGAATGAAAATGGCAGCTAAAAATGCATACGATGCAGGCAGTATCGCGGTGCTGGAAGGACTGGAGGCAGTCAGAAAGCGTCCTGGTATGTATATCGGAAGTGTATCGACCAAAGGCTTAAACCACCTCATCTACGAGATCGTGGACAACTCGGTGGACGAGCATCTGGCGGGATATTGTTCGGAGATTCATGTGACTCTGGAAAAGGACGGCTCCGCCACGGTCACGGATAACGGAAGAGGCATCCCGGTGGACATGCACCAGAAAGGAGTGTCCGCGGCAAGGCTTGTGTTCACCACGCTGCACGCGGGAGGAAAATTTGATGATTCTGCGTATAAGACCAGCGGCGGTCTGCACGGCGTGGGTTCCTCTGTTGTGAATGCACTTTCCGCCTATATGGATGTGAAGATCAGCAGGGACGGATATATCCACCACGACCGTTATGAGAGAGGTGTCCCGGTGGTTGGACTGGAGGATGGCCTTCTGCCGAAGATCGGGAAGACAAGGAAGACAGGCACCACGGTAAATTTCCTCCCGGATGACACGATCTTTGAGAGGACGAAGTTCCGGGCAGAAGAGGTAAAGAGCCGTCTCCACGAGACTGCATATTTAAATCCGGAGCTGACCATCACGTTTGAAGACAAGCGCCCTGATGAGCCGGAGCGTGTGGTATATCACGAGCCGGATGGGATCATTGGCTTTATCCGCGATCTGAACAAGAAAAAAGAAACCCTGCATGAGCCTGTGTATTTCAAAGGTGAGTCCGAGGGCATAGAAGTAGAAGTGGCATTGCAGTATGTCAATGAATTTCATGAAAATGTACTGGGGTTCTGCAATAACATCTACAACGCGGAAGGCGGCACCCATCTGACCGGGTTTAAGACGACGTTTACTACGGTCATGAACCAATATGCGAGAGAGCTGGGCATCCTGAAGGAGAAGGATGCCAACTTCACAGGAGCGGACATCCGAAACGGCATGACAGCCATTGTCTCCATCAAGCACCCGGATCCCAGGTTCGAGGGGCAGACAAAAACAAAGCTGGATAACCCGGATGCCTCCAAGTCTGTAGGAAAGGTAACAGGAGACGAGATCGTCCGGTATTTTGACCGGAATCTGGACACTTTAAAAATCGTTCTCTCCAGCGCGGAGAAGGCGGCTAAGATCAGAAAGACGGAGGAGAAGGCAAAGACAAATCTGCTCACCAAACAAAAATACTCCTTTGACAGCAACGGAAAGCTGGCAAACTGCGAGAGCCGGGACCCGAAAAAATGTGAGATATTCATCGTGGAGGGAGATTCCGCCGGCGGCTCGGCAAAGACAGCAAGAGACCGGAATTTCCAGGCCATCCTTCCGATCCGGGGCAAGATACTGAACGTGGAGAAGGCGAGCATTGACAAGATTCTTGCCAATGCGGAGATCAAGACTATGATCAATGCCTTCGGATGCGGATTTTCTGAAGGGTATGGAAATGACTTTGATATTACGAAACTAAGATACGACAAGATCATCATCATGGCGGATGCGGACGTGGACGGCGCCCATATATCCACACTGCTCCTCACTCTGTTCTACCGGTTCATGCCGGAGCTGATCTACGAGGGGCATGTATACATCGCCATGCCGCCTCTCTACAAGGCGATGCCAAAGAATGGTGAGGAAGAGTACCTCTACGATGATAAGGCGCTGGAAAAGTACCGGAAGACGCATAAAGGTCCGTTCACCCTTCAGAGATACAAAGGACTGGGGGAAATGGACGCGGAACAACTGTGGGAGACGACTCTTGACCCGGAAAGGAGACTCCTCAAACTGGTGGAGATCGAGGACGCAAGAATGGCGTCCGGGGTGACGGAAATGCTCATGGGCACAGAAGTGCCGCCGAGGCGCGCGTTTATCTATGAAAATGCGACAGAGGCAGAGCTGGATATCTGATAAAGGAGAATGAGGAATGAACAGTGAATCACAGATCATAAGGACAGAATACTCAGATCTTATGAAAAAATCATATATCGATTACGCCATGAGCGTGATTATTGCCCGCGCCCTGCCGGATGTGAGGGATGGACTGAAACCTGTCCAGCGCCGCACTCTCTATGATATGTACGAGCTGGGAATCCGCTATGACAAGCCCTACCGGAAATGCGCCCGTATCGTGGGAGATACGATGGGTAAATATCATCCACACGGAGACAGCTCTATCTATGAGGCGCTTGTCGTCATGGCCCAGGACTTTAAGAAGGGGCAGAAGCTGGTGGATGGTCACGGAAATTTCGGCTCCATCGAGGGGGATGGGGCTGCTGCCATGCGTTATACTGAGGCAAGGCTAACGAAGTTTACCCAGGAAGTGTGTCTTGCCGATCTGGATAAGGACGTCATTGACTTTGGACCGAACTTTGACGAGACGGAAAAAGAGCCTCTCGTCCTTCCCATGCGGGTCCCGAATCTCCTGGTGAACGGCGCGGAGGGTATCGCGGTCGGTATGGCGACCAGCATCCCTCCCCACAATCTGGGCGAGGTCATTGACGCGGTGAAGGCGTACATGAAAAATGACGAGATCAGCACAAGGCAGCTCATGAAGTATATCAAAGGACCGGACTTCCCCACCGGGGGCATTGTGGTCAACAAAGATGACCTTCTGGACATCTACGAGACCGGACAGGGTAAGATCAAGATCCGGGGCAAGGTAGAGCTGGAAGAGTTAAAAGGCGGGAAGAAACAGCTTGTCATCAGCGAGATTCCGTACACTATGATCGGGACAGGCATCGGGAAGTTTTTAAACGATGTGGCAAACCTTGTTGAGACAAAAAAGACCACGGATATCGTGGACATTTCCAACCAGTCCTCCAAAGAGGGAATCCGCATCGTCCTGGAGTTAAAGAGAGGGGCGGACGCGGAGAACCTGAAAAATATGCTCTACAAGAAGACCCGGCTGGAGGATACCTTTGGGGTGAACATGCTGGCAGTGGCCAACGGACGCCCGGAAACGCTGGGGCTTAAGAAGATCATCGAACATCATGTGGATTTCCAGTTCGAGCTGGCAACACGCAAATATAAGACTCTCCTTGCACAAGAGCAGGAGAAGAGCGAGGTTCAGGAAGGGCTGATCAAGGCGTGCGACGTGATCGACCTGATCATAGAAATCTTAAGAGGCAGCAAGTCTGTTAAGGACGCGCGGGCGTGTCTGGTGAACGGCGTGACGGACAATATCACGTTCAAGTCCAATATCTCAAAGAAAATGGCAGCCCTGCTCCGGTTCACTGAGCGTCAGGCCACCGCCATCCTGGAGATGCGCCTGTACCGTCTCATCGGACTGGAGATCGAGGCTCTGATCGCGGAGCATGAGCAGACACTGAAAAATATTGCAAGGTATGAGGATATCCTGAACAATTATGACTCCATGGCGGGGGTGATCATAGAAGAGCTGGATGCCTTCAAAAAGGAGTACGCGCGGAAGCGCCGCACAGTCATTGAGAATGCAGAGGAAGCGGTCTTCGAGGAGAAGAAGATCGAAGAGCAGGAAGTAGTCTTCCTTATGGACCGTTTCGGATATGCCAAGACCATCGACATGTCTGTTTACGAGAGAAATAAAGAAGCGGCGGACAGCGAGAATAAATACATTGTCCACTGTATGAACACAGGGAAGCTCTGTATCTTTACAGATACCGGCAGGATGCACCAGGTCAAAGTACTTGACATACCATACGGCAGATTCCGTGACAAGGGAACGCCGATTGACAATGTCAGCAATTATTCGACCAGTGAGGAACAGATCGTTATGGTCTGCGATGCAGAGCAGATGCGGTTTGCAACACTTCTCTTTGCCACGGCTCAGGGAATGGTCAAGAAGGTGGAGGGGGCCGAGTTCCAGGTGGCTAAGCGTACTATCGCGGCGACGAAGCTCCAGGAAGAGGATGCATTGATTGCTGTGAAAGTCATCAATGACAGCCAGAACATCGTGCTCCAGACAAAGAATGGGTATTTCCTGCGCTTCCCTGCTGAGGAAGTGCCGGTAAAGAAGAAAGCAGCCATGGGAGTGCGGGGCATCCGTCTCCAGAAGAAGGACGAACTGGAGAACGTGTATCTTTTTGAAGAAGGGACAGAGACAAAGGTTCCCTACGGAGAGAAGGAAGTTACTCTGAACAAGCTGAAAGCAGCCAGAAGAGACGGTCAGGGGACGAAAACAAGATAAAAATCAGGAAACAACGACAGGGAGTGGATTATTTGTGAGATCAGTCACCATTGAGGAACTGGAAAATCAAAGTACAGCAGGAGGGACAGTTGTGGATATGCGCCCGCCGGAGCAGTTTGCGGCGGGAACCTTTCCCGGGGCAGTGAATATCCCCATGGACCAGCTTGAAAGCCGGGTATTCGAGCTGAATCCGGCGCAGCCAATCTATCTGGTCTGTCATACCGGGGACAGGAGCGCGGACTATGTCCGCAGGCTGGAGGAGCTGGGCTATGACGCCTATAATGTAGACGGCGGCTACCGGGCTTATCTGCGGCTGAGCCTGTCCCGGTTCATGCAGGAGGAGAGCGCGGACAGCCGGGAAGAAAAGACAGCCGAGATCGAGCGCAGCATTATTAAAAAGTTCCGCAAGTCAGTCTGGAGACCATTTACAAAAGCGCTCAATGATTATCAGCTTATCCAGGAGGGGGATAAGATCGCTGTCTGTATCTCAGGAGGCAAGGATTCCATGCTCCTGGCAAAGCTCATCCAGGAGCTAAAGAGGCACGGACAGGTGGACTTTGACGCCGTGTTTTTGACAATGAACCCGGGATATAATGAATACAACTGGAATATCATCCAGGACAATGCCAGGCTCCTGGGCATCCCCCTCACCGTGTTCAACACGGATATTTTTGATACGGTGGTGGAGGTGGAAAAAAGTCCCTGCTACCTGTGCGCAAGGATGAGGAGGGGCTACCTTTATTCCAAGGCTAAGGAACTTGGATGCAACAAAATCGCCCTGGGACACCACTTTGACGATGTAATTGAGACGATCCTCATGGGGATGCTCTACAGCGGAAAGGTGGAGACCATGATGCCGAAGCTGCACAGCCAGAATTTTGAAGGCATGGAGCTGATCCGGCCCATGTATCTTGTGAAGGAGGAGGCGATCAAGGCATGGCGGGACTATAACGGACTTCAGTTTATACAGTGTGCCTGCCGTTTTACCGAGGCGTGCTCCGTGTGCGGGGGAGAGAAAGGCTCCAAGCGGGACGAGATGAAGGAACTGATCGCTCAGTTCAGAAAGACGAGCAAGGTCATTGAGACGAATATATTCAACAGCGTCAGGAACGTAAACCTGCGCACTGTGATCGGATATCAGAAGGACGGCGTTTCCTATCATTTTCTCGATGATTACGACAAGAGGAGAAAGAAATGACATTAACACAGCTTAATTACGTCATTACCATTGCGGAGACAAAATCATTTAACAAGGCTGCGGAGCAGCTCTATGTATCCCAGCCCTCCCTTACGAGCGCCATGAAGGAGCTGGAAAAGGAACTGGGGATCACTCTGTTTCACCGCAGCGGCAGGGGCGTCACTCTGACAAACGACGGCGTGGAATTTCTGCTCTACGCAAAAGAAGTCTACAGCCAGTATGAGGCGCTCCTTGAGCGGTACGGAAAAGGCGGGGCTTATAAAAAGAAATTCAGCGTCTCCACTCAGCACTATTCTTTTGCGGTAAAGGCGTTTGTGGATATGGTGCAGGAATATGACACTTCCAAGTACGAGTTTGCCATCCGGGAGACGCGGACAGCGGAAGTGATCAGCGATGTGAGTACCATGAAAAGTGAGATCGGTGTGCTCTATCTGTGTGATTTCAATCAGAAAATGATGGAAAAGCTGCTGCGAAGCGCCAATCTGACCTTCCACCACCTGATCGACTGTCAGGCGTATGTGTATATATGGAAGCATCATCCCCTTGCGTCGGAGCCTTACATCTGCTTTGACCAGCTTGCAGATTTCCCCTGTCTGTCCTTTGACCAGGGGGACAACAGTTCCTTCTATCTGGCGGAGGAAATCCTCTCTACCAATGAATATTCCCGGATCATCCGGGCTAATGACCGCGCCACCATGCTCAATCTGATGGTGGGGCTGAACGGCTATACATTGTGCTCCGGTATCATCTGCGAGGAATTAAACGGGAGCGATTATGTGGCCGTGCCTTATAAGGACGACGAGCAGAATCCAAACAGCACAATGCGGATTGGCCATGTGACCCGGAAGAACACCATCTTAAGCAGAATGGGTGAGCAGTATATCCAGGCCATTAAAAAATATCTCAATATTACGTAAGTTTGATATTCCGTAAAGCGGGAGCGCTTGAAAGCTCCTGTTTCACGCCCCGGTTATAACTTCAGTTTATAGCCGGGTATTTTTTTTGTATATTAGACAGCCTTTTTGACCCGTGCTAGTATAATGGCATGATCTCAAAGGAGCAATACATATGGAAAAGGAACATATCATAAGACTTGAACATGTCAGTAAGCAGTTTTCATCACGAAACACGGACATACTTGCTGTCAGTAATATCAATCTGGAAATAAAAAGGGGTGAGGTCTTCGGGATCATCGGATTCTCGGGAGCGGGAAAATCCACCCTGGTGAGGTGCATCAATCTTTTGGAGCGGCCTTCCGATGGGGCAGTATACTTTGACGACACGAACCTGATGGATGTCAGTGAGAGAACGCTTAGGGATACCCGGCTCAAGATGGGGATGATTTTTCAGCAGTTTAACCTGCTCGCCCAGAAAAATGTGCTGGATAATATCTGTTTTCCTCTGAAGATCGCGGGAATGAAAAAGGAGAAACGGATAAAAAGAGCGCGCCAGCTCCTTGAGCTGGTCGATCTGACAGACAAGGAAAGGGCGTATCCGGCACAGCTCTCAGGCGGACAGAAACAGCGGGTCGCCATTGCCAGAGCCCTTGCAACGAACCCGGAGGTGCTCCTCTGCGATGAGGCCACAAGCGCTCTTGACCCGATCACTACAAAGTCTATCCTGGAGCTGTTGAAAAAGATCAATCAGGAATACGGCGTGACCATCGTGATCATCACCCATGAGATGCAGGTGGCAGAACAGATCTGTGACCGGATCGCGGTCATGAGCCGGGGCGAGATCGTGGAGATGGGAGCGGTAAAGGATGTATTTTTAAATCCCCAGTCTGAGACGGCGAGAAAGCTGATCCTGCCGGACAATCAGTTTGACGCGGAGGGCGCTGCGAAGCGGGTGATCCGGATTGCCTTTGACGGACAGTCCTCGTCAGACCCTATTATCTCACAGCTTACCCTGCATTCCGGGGAGTTGATAAATATTCTCGGAGCCAACACTGAGAATATCGGGGGCAAGGCTTACGGACAGATGCTGATACAATGTCCTGAAAGCGCTGAGGCGCTGGAGAAGATCCGACAGTATCTTACAGAACAGGGCATTCATTTTGAGGAAGGAGGAACGACATCATGACAGAACAGTTCATCGGACTACTGGGGCAGGGCATATGGGAGACGCTGTACATGGTACTTGTATCGTCCCTTTTCTCCTATGTGATCGGGATTCCCCTCGGTGTGCTCGTGTTTGTAACCGATAAGAACGGAATCTGCAGAAACCGGGTTCTGAATCTGCTGATCGGGGGTGTGATCAATTTTATCCGCTCCATCCCCTTCCTGATCCTTCTGGTGCTGATCCTGCCTTTTACAAGGCTGATCGTGGGGACTACCATCGGTTCCACTGCCACCATCGTTCCCCTTGTGGTAGCTGCGGCTCCCTACGTTGCCCGCATGGTGGAATCCTCCTTAAAAGAGGTGGATTCAGGTGTTGTGGAAGCAGCGCAGGCAATGGGAGCGTCACGTATGCAGATCATCTTAAACGTCATGCTCCCGGAGGCAAAGCCCTCCCTTCTTGTGGGGGCGACCATCTCCCTTGCCACTATACTGGGGTATTCCGCCATGGCGGGATTTGTGGGAGGCGGAGGTCTCGGAGCAATTGCCACCAACTACGGATACTACCGTTACAATACGGAAGTGATGCTGATCACGGTCCTTCTTCTCGTGGTCATTGTACAGATCTTCCAGGAGGGCGGGCTGCGCCTTGTCCGCCGCATTGACAAGCGGATCAAATAAAACAGACTTATATTCAGGAGGAATGTATTATGAAAAGAAAACTTATCACACTGGCGGCAGGAGTTGCTTTGATCGCAGGACTTGTATCAGGATGCGGAGCGTCCGCTTCCGGTGAGAATGAAAAAGTAATCCGTGTAGGAGCCGGCATCACGCCCCATGCGGAGATACTGGAGGCTGTTTCCGATGACCTTAAGGAGCAGGGGTACACGTTGGAGATCGTGGAATATAACGACTATGTGCTTCCAAACACAGCCCTGGAGGATGGGGATCTGGACGCAAACTTTTTCCAGCACCAGCCCTACCTGGATGATTTTAACGCGGAAAACGGAACCCATCTGGTGAGCGTGGCAGACGTCCACTTTGAACCCCTTGGGATCTATGCAGGCAAGACGGCAAGTCTGGATGAGCTGAAGGAAGGCGCTGTGGTGGCAGTGCCCAACGACACGACCAACGAGGCAAGAGCCCTTCTTCTGCTCCAGCAGGAAGGATTGATTAAGTTAAAGGAAGGCGCAGGGCTCCAGGCAACAATACTGGATATTGAGGAAAACCCGCTGAACCTGGAAATTCGGGAGCTGGCTGCAGAACAAGTGGCAAGGGCAGTGGGCGATGTTGATATAGCCTGTGTTAATGGAAACTATGCCCTGGAGGCAGACCTTGACGAGGCCATTGCCCATGAGGCGGACACTTCCGAGGCTGCCGAGACATACGCTAACGTGATCGTGGTCCGGGAAGGGAACGAGGATTCCGACAAGACAAAAGCGCTCGTGGACGCTGTCCTGTCAGAGAATGCGAAAACGTTTATCAATGAGACTTACGACGGAGCAGTGCTCCCGGTATTCTGAGCATCTTGTTCCCGTCATTGCCGGAATCACAGGAGCAAAAACTTAATAAAAATCTGGGTGTCATAAAAATGTCAATAACTTTTGAAAATGTCACTTTTTAATGTTTAAATTTATTTGAGAAAATGTCACTTTTCTAAGAG
>CALWQP010000012.1 GCA_944383695.1 uncultured Mediterraneibacter sp. | reverse complement strand
ATATCTGAAATACATTTCTGCAATTCATTCATAAAATCTCCATTTTAGACTTGACTTTTAATAGTTAGTCTTTTTATCAGTTTCACACACATTTTTATTCGCACACCCGATTTGGTTTCTGTGCATTTCGTATAAAAAATATTTTGTTTCTTATAGAATACCATAAATATATATAAATGCAATACAAATTCAAATTATTTTTTAGGTTACCTAAAAATTTTTTAGAAAAACTATTGACTCTCATTTTTTTTATGCTATGATGGGTTTAGAAACACACATCAAAAACACATTTTCCCGCTGGTTCACGCATTGAAAAGGCAGGTAAAAAAATGGTTCAGAAACTCGAATTTTTAAAGCAGCTCGCGCACGGACTCACAGCTCAGTTCGGCAGTTCCTGTGAAGTGGTCATCCACGATCTGACAAAGAAAAACCTGGATAAATCTATCGTCTATATTGAAAACGGCCATGTGTCCAACCGGCATGCCGGGGACGGTCCGTCCGGGATCGTGCTGGAAACCCTCAGCTCAGCCCCCGGAAAGCTCAAAGACAGGCTGGCATATCTCACCAAGACGGAAGATGGGAGGATCTTAAAATCCAGCACCCTTTACATCCGGGATGAGAATGGAAAGGTCGTTTACATCTTTTCCATCAATTATGACATCACCACGCTGCTCGCCGTTGAGAACGCGGTCCACAGCCTGGTACAGACAGAGCCCGAAGGAGACTCCGAAGGCGGAACTGCTGATACGCCGCAGACGATCACACATAATGTAACCGAACTGCTCGACCTTCTCATCGAGCAGGCGATCGCAAAGGTGGGAAAACCGGTGGCGCTTATGAACAAGGACGACAAAACAGCTGTCGTACAGTATCTGAACAATGCCGGGGCATTCCTCATCACCAAATCCGGTGATAAAGTATCATCCCTGCTGGGGATATCAAAGTTCACACTGTACAGCTACATGGACAAAGGGTGAACATGCGCCGTAATCGGCAGGATACGCCGTGTAAGCGCGCTTACGGACGGCGGATCATGGTGATTGCGGCATATGGCGGACGCCATACAGCGATGCATTGAGCTCTTGGCGAGGTATTTTCGAGCCTGGTGCGAAAGCAGATACTCCGAGTTCAGCGAGGAGTATCCTCCACCCCAAAATATAAATCGGCGGATTCGAACTGGCGCATGTTTATATATAGAAAAAGCCGGGGCGAGAGCTTGTGAACAAACAACAACATGATCATTTTAAGGAGGTTCCGCAATGGAAACAATCAAATGGGCAGTCAATAAAATGCCGAAAACCGCAGATTCCAATCTTCCCATCATGGGACTTGACGAGGTCAGGAAGGCCCGCGCCTTCCACGAGAGCTTCCCCCAGTACAGCATTACTCCGCTGGCAAAGCTGGACCGCATGGCGGCACGGCTGGGACTCAAAGAAGTCTACGTCAAGGATGAATCCTACCGGTTCGGGCTGAATGCCTTCAAAGTGCTGGGCGGTTCTTTCGCCATGGCGCGCTACATAGCGAAGCAGACCGGAAAAGACGTGTCGGAGCTTCCATATAATGTGCTTACTTCAGAAGAGCTCAGAAAGTTGTTCGGACAGGCAACCTTTTTCACGGCAACAGACGGCAACCACGGCCGCGGGGTTGCGTGGGCTGCAAATAAACTGGGACAGAAGGCAGTCATCCTCATGCCGAAAGGCACGACACAGACAAGGCTGAACAACATTCTTGCGGAGGGGGCTCAGGCAACGATCGAGGATTACAATTACGACGAATGTGTGCGCATGGCAAATGCCATGGCAGAAAAGACGGAGAACGGGGTTATGGTACAGGATACGGCATGGGACGGATACGAAGAAATCCCTTCCTGGATCATGCAGGGTTACGGCACCATGGCAATGGAAGCTGACGAACAGCTCCACGATTACGGATGCGAACGTCCGACCCATGTATTCATACAGGCAGGCGTCGGTTCTCTTGCAGGAGCTGTCCAGGGATATTTCGCAAACCGGTATCCCGAAAATCCGCCAAAAGTCGTGGTCGTAGAGGCAGAAGCCGCGGCTTGTCTGTATAAAGGAGCTTGCGCGGGGGACGGAGATATCCGCATCGTTGACGGCGACATGGTTACCATCATGGCAGGTCTTGCCTGCGGAGAGCCCAACACGATTTCATGGGATATCCTGAAAAACCATGTAGATACATTTATCGCTTCCCCTGACTGGGTGGCGGCACGGGGAATGCGCATGCTTGCCGCTCCGGTCAAAGGCGACCAGCCGGTCACTTCCGGCGAATCCGGAGCCGCTCCCTTTGGAACTCTTGCGTGCATCATGACAATGGATGAATACCAGCCGCTGCGGGATCACCTGGGGCTGGATGAAAACTCCAAAGTCCTGCTCTTCTCCACAGAAGGCGACACAGACCCGGAGAGATATGAATCCATCGTCTGGGGCGGAAATGACAGATAAGAGAAGCATTTACAATATTTTCATTCAAAAAGGAGAGAGAAAACCATGGATTTCAACAAAATTAAAGAAGCGGCACAGAACTATCAGGCAGAGATGACCGCATTCCTGCGCGCCATCGTCCGGAACCCGGGTGAGAGCTGCGATGAGAAAGCGCATATTGACACGATCGCAGCGGAAATGAAAAAGCTGGATTTCGATGAGGTCGTCATTGATCCCCAGGGAAATGTGATCGGCTATATGGGGACCGGCGACAGGATCATCGCATACGATGCACATATTGATACAGTAGGCATCGGCAATATTGACAACTGGACATTTGATCCCTATGAGGGATATGAGAATGAGACAGAGATTGGCGGACGCGGCGTGTCCGACCAGTGCGGCGGCCTGGTGTCCGCAGTCTATGGGGCAAGGATCATGAAAGACATGGACCTGATCCCTGAAGGATGTAAAATCATGGTCGTCGGGACCGTTCAGGAAGAAGACTGCGACGGCCTGTGCTGGCAGTACATTATCAACGAAGATAAGATCCGCCCGGAATTTGTTGTATCCACAGAGCCGACAGACGGCGGCATCTACCGCGGACAGAGAGGACGCATGGAAATCCGCATTGACGTCAAAGGCGTATCCTGCCACGGTTCTGCTCCGGAACGCGGGGACAACGCGATCTACAAGATGGCTGACATCCTTCAGGATGTACGCGCTCTGAACGAAAACGACGATGCAGATGGGACAGAGATCAAAGGGCTCGTAAAAATGCTCAATCCGAAATACAACCCGGACTGGGAGGAAGCGAGATTCCTTGGACGCGGCACTGTCACTGTATCACAGATCTTCTACACATCACCGAGCCGCTGCGCGGTCGCAGACTCCTGCGCGGTATCCCTTGAC
Organism: uncultured Mediterraneibacter sp.; assembly: GCA_944383695.1. Taxonomy (GTDB): domain Bacteria; phylum Bacillota; class Clostridia; order Lachnospirales; family Lachnospiraceae; genus Mediterraneibacter. Next base: position 66,309 of record CALWQP010000012.1, on the reverse strand, counting down.
CGCCGCATGACATTCGGCGAGACATGGGAGAGCTGCCTGGATGAGATCCGCGCTCTGCCGAGCGTAAAGAAATACGGCGATGACGTTGTGGTATCCATGTACAACTATGACCGCCCGTCCTACACAGGATGCGTTTATGAGATCGAGTGCTATTTCCCGACATGGGCGATCCCGAAGGACCACAAAGTGACAAAAGCCCTTGAGAAGGCATATACTTCTCTTTACGGCGACAAGAGGATCGGCGCAGATGAGACTCTGGAAATGCGCCAGAGCCGTCCGCTGACAGACAAGTGGACCTTCTCCACAAACGGCGTTTCCATCATGGGAAGGAACGGAATCCCCTGTATCGGATTCGGTCCGGGTGCAGAGGCACAGGCACACGCGCCGAACGAGAAAACATGGAAACAGGATCTCGTGACATGCGCGGCTGTGTATGCGGCACTGCCTGGAATTTACTGCGAATAAGACGTTCGAGAGGCGTCATATGTGTCCTTCGCTCCAACGTTCCCGCGGCTTCGACTAAATATATGTGCATTAGCTGAGGTAGAGCGAAGCCTCGGAATGAAGGACACAGAAACGGATTTTCGTCCGTTTGCTACATTAAATTTTAATATCTAAATTCAAGGAGGATAAACAAAAATGAAAACTTTACAGGATTACATTGACAAGCTGAATGCCCTGAACTTTAAGGACATGTACAACAGTGACTTTTTCCTGACATGGGAAAAGTCAGACGATGAGCTGGAGGCTGTCTTCACAGTAGCTGACGCCCTGCGCTATATGAGAGAGAACAACATTTCCACAAAGGTATTTGAGAGCGGTCTCGGCATCTCTCTTTTCCGGGACAATTCCACACGCACCCGCTTCTCTTTCGCTTCTGCCTGTAACCTGTTAGGTCTTGAAGTACAGGATCTGGACGAGGGCAAATCACAGGTGGCACACGGCGAAACCGTGCGCGAAACTGCAAACATGATCTCCTTTATGGCTGACGTCATCGGTATCCGCGATGATATGTACATTGGCAAAGGAAACGCTTACATGCACGAGGTTGTTGACGCTGTGACAGAGGGAAATAAAAACGGCATCCTTGAACAGAAACCGACTCTGGTAAACCTGCAGTGCGACATCGACCATCCGACGCAGGCAATGGCAGACATGCTCCACATCATCCACGAATTCGGCGGGGTGGAGAACTTAAAGGGCAAAAAGATCGCAATGACATGGGCTTACTCTCCGTCCTACGGCAAGCCCCTCTCCGTTCCCCAGGGTATCATCGGTCTGATGACACGTTTTGGAATGGACGTGGTGCTGGCGCATCCGGAAGGATACGAGGTCTTCCCGGAGGTCGAGGCTGTGGCTGCGGAGAATGCAAAAAAATCCGGTGGTACATTCACAAAGACAAACAGCATGGCTGAGGCATTTAAAGATGCTGACATCGTTTACCCGAAAAGCTGGGCGCCGTTCGCTGCAATGGAGAAACGCACCGAACTGTATGGAAACGGCGACTTTGACGGCATCAAGGCACTGGAACAGGAACTGCTGGCACAGAACGCGCAACACAAAGACTGGGCTTGTACAGAAGAACTGATGAAGACCACAAAAGACGGCAAAGCGCTTTACATGCACTGCCTGCCCGCTGACATCACAGGCGTAAGCTGCGAGGAGGGAGAGGTCGATGCAAGCGTATTTGACCGTTACAGAGACCCGCTGTACAAGGAAGCAAGCTACAAGCCGTACATCATCGCGGCTATGATCTTCCTTGCGAAATTCGCTGATCTGGCTGACATCCTCAAGAAACTGGAAGAAAAAGGAACACCGAGGATCTTTAAATAATAGCTGGATATTTTTAAGGAAATCACAGGATACATTTTAGCGAACATAAATTATAATCTCTAACATGCCAAATATAAGGAGGTACATACCATGTTAAAATATGTTGAAACAAAAAACGCACCGGCAGCCATCGGACCATACTCACAGGGCATCATCCTGAACGGGATCGCATTTTTCTCAGGACAGATCCCGCTCTCTGCGGAAACAGGCGAAGTAGTCGGTTCAACGATCGAGGAGCAGACTGAACAGGTCATGCAGAACATCAAGGCACTTCTTGAGAGCCAGGGAGCCGAGTTCACAGATGTTGTTAAGACTACCTGCTTCCTTGCAGATATGGCTGATTTTGCTGCATTTAACGAAGTGTATGCGAAGTATTTCACAGGGAAACCGGCACGCTCCTGCGTTGCGGTAAAAGCGCTTCCGAAAGGAGTCCTCTGCGAGGTAGAGACCATTGCCGCTGTAAAAGAAGCTTAACCCGGGAGGCTCATTATGGAAAAGAAGAAACGTATCGTCATTGCCCTGGGCGGAAACGCCCTCGGCAATACGCTGCCGGAACAGATGAAAGCCGTGAAGATCACTTCCCGGGCCATCGTAGACCTGATCGAGGAAGGCTGCGAGGTAGTTGTTGCCCACGGCAACGGTCCCCAGGTGGGCATGGTGAACAACGCCATGATCGCTCTCACCCATGAGGATCCGCAGCAGCCCAATACCCCTCTGTCCGTCTGTGTTGCCATGAGCCAGGCATACATTGGCTATGACCTGCAGAACGCGCTCAGGGAAGAGCTTTTGAACCGGGGTATCACAGACATTCCGGTGGCAACTATGATCACACAGGTCCGCGTAGACCCGGATGACCCGGCATTTGACCATCCTTCCAAGCCCATCGGCCGCTTTATGACAAAAGAACAGGCAGATGTGATGACAGAAAAATACGACTATGTCATGAAGGAAGATGCAGGGCGCGGCTACCGGCGCGTGGTCGCTTCCCCGAAGCCCCAGGAGATCGTGGAAATCGGGACAATCCGGAATATGGTAAACTCCGGTGATCTGGTCATTGCCTGCGGAGGCGGAGGCATCCCGGTGACTCGTCGGGGAAACCACTTAAAAGGAGCCAGCGCGGTTATTGACAAAGACTTCGCAAGCTGTCTTCTGGCAAAAGAGCTGGACGCGGACTTCCTGATCATCCTGACCGCCGTAGAAAAGGCAGCAATCAATTACGGGAAACCGAATGAAAAATGGCTGGGGGATATTACGGTGGACGAGGCAAAACAGTACATCAGTGAAAGGCACTTTGCTCCCGGATCCATGCTGCCGAAAGTACAGGCAGCGGTAGATTTCGCAGAGTCCAAGCAGGGACGGCAGGCGCTGATCACTCTGCTGGAAAAGGCAAAAGACGGAATCCTTGGGAAGACAGGAACAAGGATTCATCTTTAAACATTAGCCAATATATATTGCGTGCTATGCAAATATTCACGTATTAATTGCCACCGGCATTTATCTGAAGACATACAACAAACTCCTAAAATATGTAAATAAATATGAGAACAAGGGCAACCGCAGACTATGCCATGAGGTCTGCTGTTGCCCTTGATTTAAAAAAGCAATGATTTCTGTCATTTACACTTTTGGTCTTTTCTTTCTGATATAATAATGATCATCTTGAAATTTTCCTCAATGCTGAGGCTGCTGTGACAATAGAATAATATGCTTACCCAGGCAACTGGAGGGGCAGCTCCCACCTGTTTCGGAGGTCTTACGAAAGGGGTGGTAATTATGAGTACATATGAGGAATTAACGATCATAATTGCGATTGCTGGTTTGATCATCTCCATCCTGAATATGAAAAATAAAAAGTAGCCGTCCCACTCTCTGGTAAAGATTAGACGACTACCTGTGTAGTAATATGATATTTGCCCGGAGCAGATGGGCTGCATCCATCTTTTCCAGTTGTCTTGGTAAGTATATTATAACAAGTACAGACGAAAAGTCAATCATCTGAATGTTAGTTCATACTGAATTCTTCTTCCAGCCTCTTCTTCATCGTTTTTTCCACCGCATTCAGTATGTTCTCATATCCCGTGCACCTGCACAGATGCCCTGAGAGCAGTTTCCTCAATTCATCTCTTGTATATTCTTTCCCGCTCTCCAGGATTTCCACTGCGCTCATAATTACTCCCGGCGTACAGAAACCGCACTGCACTGCCGCCTCGTCTATAAACGCCTGCTGGATATCTGACAGCTCTCCACTCGGTCCCATGTGTCCTTCAACAGTACGGATTTCTTTTCCGTCTGCCCAGACGGCAAGATAGATGCAGGAATTATAACACTCTCCGTCAATCATGACATTGCACGCGCCGCACTCTCCTACCTCGCAGCCTTTTTTCACGCTTGTCAGGGAATAATCATTGCGAAGCATATCAGTCAGGGAAGCCCGCACATCCACAACTGCTTCCCGCTCTGCGCCGTTGATCCGGCAGCGGATGAGTTTGTACTGATTTGCCCCATTCTGTATACCGGTCTCATTCCCGGAAGGTTTTCCTGAGTCCGATTTTCCCGCGTCCGACATTCCTGCGTCTGATTTTCCCGCATCCGCGGAATCGCCCTCCTGTCCGTCCACATAATTTCCCCAGGAAATGCACGCTCCGCTGTTCTCACATTCTCCGCCCTCCGGCGCGCCGACTTCCTCTGCCTTTTTCACAGCCTCAATAAGCGCCCTCTTGCATAACACCTTTGAAATGTGCTCTCTGAATGCTTTGCTCGCCCTCCAGCTGTCACGCGGAGTCACATCTTCCAGCACAGCTTCACTGATCTGTTCCATACTTTCGTCTGTAACCGGAAGTCCTTTCCCGACCTTTTCCGCATGAACCGCCCGCATGGGAACCGGTCCGGCCACGCCATAGGCAATACGAATGTCAGTAAATATTTTATTGTTTTTCGAAAGTTTTACATTTACAGAGCAGCCCAGTGTAGCGATATCCATAGCGTTTCTCATTGCATATTTGATGTAATGTCCTTTGTATCGTTCATAGGATTCTTTTTTGATAAGTATCCCTGTCTGGAGCTCCCCAGGGCGCAGATCCACTTTTCCCGCTCGTATGTAAAAGTCTTTGATGGGAATCCGCCTCACTCCTTCCGGTCCTGTCAGCTCGATCACTGCGTCCCACGCAAAAAGTGTGGAGGCAGAATCCGCAGATGTGACTCCGTTGCATGTGTTTCCTCCGATGGTCCCGATATTGCGGATCTGCGGTCCGCCCACCATATCCACAGCCTCACCGAGGACTCTGATATATTTCTGGATCAGAGGATTTTTCGCAATATGGGAGAAGCTGGTCAGTGGACCGATCCTCAGCGTTCCGTCGTCCTCCAGATTTACGCCCCGCAGTTCATCCAGCCCATAGATGCTCACAAGCTCAATCCCGGCGCGTTTTCCCTCTCTCATCTGTACGAGCACATCGCTCCCTCCCGCAATGATCTGAGCTTCCGGGTGTTCCTGAAGAAGCCGGATGGCATGGGCTGTGCTCCTGGCCTCATACAATGCTTTCATATCATACATTCTTTTTCACCTCCGCATAGCCGCTCTCTTAAATCAATCCGGCTTTTTTGAACGCTTGGAACAGCAGGTGCGGCCTCATGGGAATCTCATTCAATGCCACTCCCACTGCCTGCAGGACCGCGTTCCGGATCGCCGGCGCAGGCGAACAGGTCGGAGGCTCTCCCAGGGCTTTTGTCCCGAATGCACTGGTGGGCTCACAATTTTCGATAAACTCCGCTTTCAGGTCCGGATGGTCCATAAAGGTAGAGAGCTTATAGTCCAGCAGATTATTGTTCAGCGGTCTTCCTGTGTTCTCGTCAAACAGCAGTTTCTCAGACAGTGCATATCCCATTGCCATGCTCATGCCGCCATGCACCTGCGCCTCAGCAAGAGCCGGATTGATCAGCCTTCCGCAGTCATGGACATTCAGGATATCTGTCACCTGCGCCCTGCATCCGGGGATATCCACTTCCACCTCGGCAAAGGTACAGCCGAATGAATACGCATTGTTCTTGATCTGATAACTGCTCTCTGCCGTCAGATGCCCGTTATCTGTAAGGCTGTACAATTTCTCAGCCGCCAGCTCTCCAAGACTCATCAGCACCTCTCCATCTGTTGTTCTGACAATATTTCCGTTTACTATATCAATATTTTGTTTCATCTGTCTTGTCAGATCGTGTGCAGTCTCTATAATCTTTTCTTTCAGAAGCTCCCCGGTCTGACGAATGGAGAACCCTGCCATATAGGTCTGACGGGAAGCATATGCGCCTGTGCTGAACGGAGTCACATCCGTATCCTGGGACGAAACCACATGTACCATTTCAAAAGGAATCCCCAGCGTCTCTGCCGCCATCTGCGCGAACGCTGTATCCGCTCCTTGTCCGATTTCTGTCTCGCCCAACTGTATCTGTATGCTGCCGTCCTGGTTCAGCACCATCCGGCAGGCGGATGTCTCCAGTGAAATGGGCCACACCCCGGTATTATACCAGAACACAGCCATCCCAACGCCCCGGCGTATCTCGCCGGTCTGATGCGCATATTCTTTTAACTTTCTGTCATAATCAAATTCCTTTCTGCCCTTTTCCATACATTCGCGGAAGGAATCAAAATAGTTTACGTTCTTCGAAAATCCGTCTTTAAATCCTTTTGGCATCACATTCTTCATGCGAAACTCATAAGATGGGATCCCCATTGCCCGAGCCACATCTTCTGTGTGGCTCTCCATGGCAAACATTGCCTGAGGGATACCATAACCGCGCATAGCGCCTGCCACTGATTTATTTGTAAAGACTGTATATGTATCTGCTTCGATATTCGGACATGGATATAGCTGTGGGAAGCAGCCCATCCCCTTCGCCGCGATACTGTGTCCATGAGACGCATATGCTCCCTGATCCGAAAAGCTCTCGAATTTTCGCGCCGCATAGGTTCCGTCCGGGCGCACATAGGAGACGATATGGAACCTGATCGCATGGCGGACTCTGGTGGACGCGAATGTCTCTTCCCTGGATGTATCCAGCTTTACCGTCCTGCCTCCCACCTGGGTACACAGATAGGCACACAGCGGTTCATACAGTATATCCTGCTTGTTGCCGAATCCCCCTCCGATATAGGGTTTGACGATGCGCACCTGTCCCCAGGGGATACCCAGCGCCTGCCCCACCACGCGCCGGCAGATATGGGGTATCTGAGTTGATGTCACCACCGCGATCCTTCCCTGTTCCATATAGGCATAACACACCGGATTCTCAATATGGCAGTGCTGGACAGTGGGCGTCTCATACCAGCCTTCTACCTTCGTAAGTCCGGGCTCTTTGACTGCTTCCACATAATCTCCATTGCGGATGGATGTGTGCGAAAGGATATTATTGGGATATTTCTCATGAAGCCGCGGCGCTCCGTCCTCCATCGCTTTCTGCACATCCAGCACAAACGGAAGTTCCTCATATTCCACCTTAATGGCGCGAACAGCCTGTGCGGCCGCGATTTCATTCTCCGCCACTACTGCCGCGATGTCATCCCCATAAAACCTGACGTGCTTCACCAGCAGGAGACGGTCCGCCACATCCTGATGCGCTTCCTCCGTTGACCACGGATGCCCTGCCGTTGGATAATAATATTCCGGCACGTCAAAACAGGTGACGATCTTCACCACTCCTGGTATCCTCTCAGCCTCGGACGTATCGACCGCCTTCACATATCCGTGGGCGATCGTAGAATGCAGTACCTTTGCCACATAGGCATTGCGGTCACACAGATCGTCCGTGTATTTTGCCCGGCCCGTCACCTTTTCAAAGGCGTCCACTCTCTTTACGCTCTTCCCGACCACATGTTCTTTTTCCACTGCTTTTCTTTCTTCCATATCCTCACCTCCGGTCTGGAATTTTTCATTTTTATGAAAGACAGATTTCTTTTCCTTTTACGAACTTTGCGCGTATCTCCCGCTCATCTGCCAGATAGATCATCCGCTCCAGCCTGCTCCTGATATCCATGGGCTGGGGATGGGCAAGACGCGAATCATCCAGTACGACCGCGTCAAACTCATATCCCGGCTCAAAGCTTCCCACTTTTCCGAAAAACTCGCCTCCTCCCTTTGTCGCCATGTAAAATACTTCCTCAGCGGTCAGCGCCTCCAGGCTGTTATCTGCAAGTCTCCACCGGAGCTTTGAAGACTGCACGGCATGAGCCATGGCACGGAACAGATTCTCCGTAGAGCCTCCCGCAACATCACTTCCAAGACCGACTCGCAGCCCCTCTTCAAGGAATCTGCGCACCGGAGCGATTCCTGAAGATACATTCATGTTTGATTCCGGGCAGTGGGCGATGAACACACCGTTCTCTTTCATCCTGGCAATCTCCCTCTCATCACTGTACACGCAGTGCGCCATGACAGTGGGGCAGTCTGCGCCGAATAATCCGAACCGGTCGTACGCATCGCCGTAAAATTCCGCCCACGGACAGAGTTTCTTCACCCATTCGATCTCTCCCGGATTCTCCGACAGGTGGGACTGCATGGGCAGGTCATACCGCATCTGCAGCTTTTTCAGCTCTTCCATCAGTTCATTCGTACAGCTTGGCGTAAACCGGGGCGTCAAGATGGGACGGGTATTTTCATAATTTCTGTGAAGCACATCCCTGATCCATTCCAGCGTTTCCCGCGCGGATTCTTCCGTCTCCTCACAGATGTAATCGGGGCAGTTCCTGTCCATGTTGACCTTTCCCACATAAGTGTCCAGCCCGCTTTTCTCCAGCATATCCATAAGAAGGAGGGTTGCCGGGCGGTGTACTGTGGCAAACACACACGCCCTTGTGGTGGCGCTCTGTCTTAGATTTTCTGTAAATATCCGGTATGCCTCCCTTGCATAATCAAGGAATTCAAACTTTGCCTCCTCGGGGAAGGTGTTCACTTCAAGCCATTCCAGAAGCTCCATATCCATACCAAGCCCCCGGTACGAATACTGGGGCGCGTGAAGATGCAGGTCAACCAGTCCAGGGATGATGAGGCTGTCGCCAAAATCGCGAATGGGACTGCCGCCCAGCCGGAATGGGAGCGTCTGGTACACGCCTTCTGCCTTTCCGTCCCTGCAGACCAGATAACCGCGCTCGCAAATGTGAAACTCCTTGGGGCTTTTACTATATATGATATTTCCTTTTAAAATAAAAACAGATCCATTCATCGGTCAGGCTCCTCTCTTAAATACGCCGGATATCCCCTTTCCTTATCCGGCATACTTATAGTCAGCCGTTTCCGGCGGCTGGTAGAGACGTTCAACCGATTATGAACCTATATAAGTGTGCAGTATTTTCTCTATGTAGATATGGTAACACCGGGACAGAACTGTGTCAACCTCCCTATATCCCCCACGCCAGCCCCCGGTTATGCTTCCTGCTGATCAATTTCCTGACTTTGTTTTCTAAATTCATGATGAGATCCTCTCCAGCATCACTTCAACAACGCCGCCGCAGACCATGCCCTCATCCTCCGCCTCATCAGCCGTCATATGCACAGTACAGATTTGAAAATCCAGCGTTTCCATCCGCATCATAAGAAGGGATTTCTGGATGATCTCGCTCTCCACGCAGCCGCCGCCTATCGTATCCACGGTACTCCCATCCTCAAGAACAAGCATTTTTGTACCCACGCCGCGGGGCGCTGAACCCCTGCGGGAAATAATGGTGGCAAGGACTTTCTTCCTTTCAGGAACCTCCTCCTGCACGGAAGTCTTCTTTTCATCCGCTTTTTCCCCAAAGATGCAGGCAAGCATTTCCTCTGAATAGCCTCCTGCCCTTATATGCCCGGTTCTTTCATCGCCGGCTTTATCCCGGTCCGTCCGCACCTGCACTGCCTTTGCGCTCTTTACCTGTATGATCTCTGCCATCACAGACACCGCGATCTCCTCCGGCGTCTCCGCCCCGATCTTCAGCCCGATGGGGGTGTGGACCTCCTCCAGTCTCTCCCGGCTCACTCCCTTTCCCGCCAGCTGCTCCTTTACTATGGCTGATCTGCGCCTGCTGCCCATCATACCCACATAGGCATACTTCTTCTGCAATATGGCATCCAGACACTCCGTATCATACCGGTGCCCTCTTGTCACAATGATAAACCACGAGTCCGAATCCCCCCTGATCTGGGACAATGCTGAGGCAAACGGCTGGCAGACCACCATATCCGCTCCTGCTGCCCTGGCGTTATCCGCAAACTTGGGGCGGTCCTCAATGACCGTCACGGCAAAGCCCAGCATCTTCCCCAGCCGAATGATGGGCATCGAAACATGGCCGCCTCCGCAGATGATGAGTCTGGGCGTGCGGCTGATGCGCTCACAATACACACGAGGACTGCCTTTTTCCTCGTCCGGCTCAGAGGTCAGCAGACGCTTTTCCCCTCTGCGCTCTCCTTCTAAAACAGTCTCTGTCCATATGTCCCCCTCCGCTGTTTCCAGCGCTCTCTTAAGCTGTGTATAAAACGTATCCATATGTGCCTCCCTTTACTCATTGGCTCTTAATTCTTTCTATCCACATCCTTGTCCCCGGGGTCAGGGGACCGCGCTCGTTTTCCGCAAGCAGATCATATGCTTTTTCCCTGTTCCCATGGAGCAGTTCATACACTGCCTCCCTTACCATCCATCTGCTCTGGTCCAGCCTGTTGTCCGCAAGTGTCACTCTATCCCTGATCCACACCGCGTCTGCGGCGTCCCACTGCCCGGCAGGCTTGAATATCACCTTCAGATCGAGGAGCAGGTCATCCATGATCTTCCGGTTTTTCTCAGCTTTTTGAAAGGATACTCTGTACTGCTCCAGTTTTTGGAGACAGACATTCCGTCCATCGAAATCTCCCACCGCATTCCTGCATAGTGCCTCCACGTTATATTTTCTGATCCAGCGGGGATTTTTGGGAGACTTGTATGTAACCTCCTGCAAATGTCTCAGCGCATCTGCCGGGCGGTCTTCATGAAACTCCGCCAGAGCGCACTCGAGAAGGAGGGTAGAGCGCGCCCTTCTGTTGCGTTTATCCGCAAGGAATATCTCCATGACACGGCGGTATTTTACAGGATCGCAGTCTGCCAGAAGGATTTCCGACAGATTTTGGAAATGTTTGCCGCCTTTCATGGCATACCTGATGTCCAGCGCCACTGATGCCAGAATAAGGATATAGAAGAGGGCGATGAAAGAACTCCCCTTCAGAAATAATATGATGAGCCCGATGAACACTGCCTGTTCCAGCAGAAATACAGTCCTTCTCCGCCTTCCTTTTGCCATATGCTCCGCCGCTATCTGTTCCGGCGCTTTATTGTAATATTCAGAATATTTTCCGATCATCCTGTTCTCCTTCCCGCTCACAGGCAAGCGGCGGCATCCTCCCCATCCTCCGCTGTCCAGAGCGCATTTGTTATGTTCTGTATAAGATACCTCTCTTCTGCCGAAAAGGTTACCAGTAAATAGTCAATTATGATCAATTTAGAAAGAGCAGCGCCCTCCGGGTGCTGCTCTTTGTCACCTCATATGGTCAGGATCAGCCTGCCGCCAGTTTTTTCAATACGGCCTGCAGCAGCTCATAGAAACGCTCAAAGGAATCCAGCGGCACGTGCTCATCCGGTGTATGCACATCGTACAGAGTCGGTCCCACCGCAATGGCGTCGAGCCCCGGGATCGCCTCGGTGAAAAGCCCGCATTCCAGTCCTGCGTGGATTGCCTCAAGCTTCAGCTCCTTGCCAAAGAGCTCGCGATAGCTCTCTACAAAGACTTCCCGGATCCTGGACTGCTCTGCATAGCTCCAGCCCGGATACTCTCCGCTGTATTCCGCCTCGAACCCAAAGGAATCCGCCAGGGTCTGAAAACGTGCCTTTGTGTCTTCCTGGAGGGATGCGACGGAAGAACGAGGGGATACAACGAACACAAGCTTATCCTCCTCTGTCCGCACCACGCCCATGTTAGAGGATGTCACGACAAAGCCATCCATGTGAGGATTGCGGCTGAACACTCCGTTTGGAGCAAGGCGGATAGCGCCTATAAATGCCTTTGCATCCTCCTGGGGGATCGCCGACGCGATCCTTCCGTCTTCCACAGTGATCTCGCAGGCGAAATCCGGTTCGTACGGTGTGATCTCATCCGCAAAATCCTGTGCCAGTGCGCAGGCGAGCTTCTCCGCTTTTTGAGCTTCCCCTTTGTCTGCATAGATCAGAGATGCCTCACACTCTCTTGTTATGGCGTTATCCTTTGTCCCTCCGGCGAAGCTTACCAGCTTTCCGTCTGTGTTCTTCATCAGATGATCTGTCATGCGCCCCATCAGAAGATTGGCATTCTGCCTCTCCTTGCTGATGTCCATGCCGGAATGTCCGCCAAGAAGCCCCTCGATCTTAATAGATACAAGGCTTCCCTCCGCTGCCTCCTTCTTAACCGGTCTTGTGAACTGGATACGAAGACCGCCTGCACAGCTGATCGTTGCCACTCCCTCTTCCTCAGAGTCCATATTGATCATGGTGCGGGCTGTAATCAAAGATTTGTCCAAAGCCTGGGCTCCGTTAAGCCCGACTTCCTCCTCCGTTGTAAACACGCATTCCACCGGCGGATGCTGTATTTCTTCATCGTCCAGGACCATCATCATCAGGGCAACAGCCACTCCGTTATCGGAACCGAGTGTTGTGCCGTCAGCAGAGAGAATCCCGTCCTTTACGACCAGGCTGATCCCATCTTTCTCAAAATCGTGCTCCACACCGGCGCGCTTGTCGCACACCATATCAAGGTGTCCCTGGAGCATGACCGAAGCTTTATCCTCCGCGCCTTTGCTGCCGCCTTTTTTGATGATGACATTGTACGCCTCATCCTGGTGTACCCACAGTCCCCTGTCTTTTGCGAATTTGACAAGGTAGTCGCTGATCTCTTTCTCATTTCCAGATCCTCTCGGGATCGCGCTGATCTCCTCAAAAAAGTGAAATAATTTTTCCGGTTTGTAACCTGTGATCTTATACTCCATTGTTCTTCCTCTTTTCTATCATGATTTTTATGAAGGTATGCATTCTGACTGTCTGTATTGCCTGCGAATCTGATTATAACAGATTTCACTCTGCTTTTCACCCTTTTCTTTAACGATCATATCCCTGCGAACGCGCAGACCACAGCGATCACGATGGATGGCAGCATGTTCGCCACCTTGAACTTTTTGCCCCAGACCAGGTTCACACCCACACAGAAAATAAGCATGGAGCCGGTCAAAGACAGGTTGGAAAGCGCCTGCTCCGTCATGACCGGCTGGACCGCCCTTGCAAAGAGCGTGATCACCCCCTGAAAGATTCCCACCGGGATGGCGGCAAAGATACAGCCCTTTCCCATGGCGGCAGTCATCACGAATATGATCAGCATGTCCAGCACAGCCTTCAAAAGCAAGGTAGAATAATCGCCTGTGATACCGTCCTGGATCGCGCCCACAACTGCCATCGCCCCGACACACACTGTCAGGGACGCGGTGACAAATGCATCCACAAACATATTTTCCCTGCGATTGCCGGTCTTATTTTTCAGCCATCTCCCAAAGCGCTCCATCTTCTCTTCCATATTGATCCATTCCCCGATAAGGGAACCGGCTGCATAACTCACCACGATCATCATCGTCCCGCTGCTCACCAGCGAATCCCCGGATACTTTCATCATCTCCTGGACTGCTCCGCCGATTCCCACAAACAGGACGCACACACCGTTGGCCTGCATCAGCGTGTCCTGGTATCTGGCGCTGCTGATCTTTTTGCACATAAGCCCGATCAATCCGCCCATGATGATGGCCGCTACATTTATCATTGTTCCTAACCCGATCATAATGCATACTCTCTCCAGATTTTTTCATACCATTAGAGTATAACAGATTCCGCTCTGTTTTTCACGTTTTTCCCGGGTAAAATGTCGTACTTTACTCCTTTTCTTTTAATCTTGGCAGATTCCACCGGTAATATGCCGCGAGAACACGCATCACTATGACCACAGCCATACCCGCTGCCATTGCTGTTACAAGGTCTGTCTTCCGGCTTAAAAACGAGCAGGCCACTGCCCCTGCGATCGACGCGCAGGCGTAGATATGACGGACAAAAATATACGGCGGGACACCTGCCATGATATCCCGCATCAGTCCGCCGCCCACTCCTGTGATGGTCCCCAGGAATACGAGGAGAAAGAGATTATCCCCATATCCCTGCCGGATGCCGGTGCTGACGCCCACCACGGTAAAAATCCCCAGCCCGGCAGTATCCATTGCCAGCATGATCTTTTCATATATGCCGTGGGACTTCTCCTGTGCGGAAATCTTTCCAAAATACATCCCTGCAAAAAACAGGCATGATGTGACGGCAGCCACAGCCACATAGACCGGACGCTGAAACACGGCGGGCGGGATGACGCCCACTATAATGTCTCTTGTCATCCCGCCCCCGACTGCTGTCAACACGCCTAACACGCACACGCCAAAAATATCCATTGATTTCCGGACGCCGACCATCGCCCCTGATGCCGCAAAGGCGATGGTCCCAACTATTTCAAGAGTAAAAATGATACTTTCCTGTAAACCCATACTCCATGATCTCCTCCTGCCGGTTACATCCATTCTATCATAAATATCCCGGAAAAGGTATTACTCTGCATCAGTAAATTCATAACCGTGCTTTTCGTTATATTTTTTGATGATAAAGTAAATCGGTACGATGATCACCAGCGCTCCCAGACCGATCACCAGTCTGACCGGATCGGAATTGTAAAGAAGCCAGATACTTACCAGGATGGCTATGATCGGAATCGTATACCCGAAGGGCACTTTAAACGTGGACTCCATTCCTCTGCGCCTGAATACGATAATGGACAGGCATGTGGGGATGTACTGCGTAAATCTGGAGATCACGCTGATCGCAGCAAGCTGAGTGAAGGTCCCTGAAAGAGCCAGCGGGATCACCAGAGCCGCTGAGATCACGATCGCCACAACAGGAGTCCCCCGCTTGCTCATCTTCTTAACGATTGGAGGAAGCATCCCTCTTTCCCCCAGCGCCAGACATCCGCGGGGCACGAAGATTGAGTTCGCCGCGTTGATGCCTCCCATGGAAATCAGCGTTCCGACTGTTACAAGCGTACCTCCGGCGCTTCCCATAAATGTGGACATTGCATCCACCACCGGCGTCTCTGTCCCGGAAAGACCGCTTCCAAGTATCCCGATGCTCACAAACTGGAGAAGGATATAGATCAAGGAGACGCATCCGATCGCAACTGCGATGGCAATGGGAAGGTTTTTCTTCGGATTGTCCATTTCCTCTGAAGCGCCGGCGATCGCCTCAAAGCCTGTAAAAGCATAGAAGATAAGTATCGCCGCCTCGGCAAACGTGGCAACGGACAGGCTCTCAGGGACAACAGGCTGGAAATTGCTTCCTTTGATAAAGAAGATGCCTGCCGCAATGAAGATGATGATTGGAGCCAGCTTGCCTACAGTCGCCACATTGTTTACATATTTCGCAACGTCAATGCCGATATAATTCACCAGACTCAAAACAACGATCAGCCCCACAACGATAGCATTTCGCACAGGCCCCTCCGAAGCTTCCGGGAAAACCGCTGCCAGCGCAGTCACAAATCCTACCGCCATGGTCGCCCAGGAGATAAGCTGTACCACATATTTCATAAAACCGACTTCAAAGCCTGCAAAGTTTCCAAAGGCTTCCTTTGCATAAATGTAAGCTGCTCCGTTTGATTTGAACAGGCCGGCAGCCTCCGCAAAACAGAGGGCCAGCGAGCCTGCCAGAAGTGTAATGAACAAAAACACAAACAGGCTGCTTGTTCCCACAAGGTCATATGCCTGCCCCGGCAGGAGAAAAATTCCCGAACCAATGATCGCGTTCATGCCGAGCAGGATGATGCTGATAAGACCGAATTTCTTTTTATTTTTCATTTGTTTTCCTCCTGTTGTCTGCATTTGTCAGCAAATGCCTGAAACAACTGAATCATTATCTTGTTGTCATGTTTCGCCATCATCTCCGGATGCCATTGGACACCGCAGATAAAACTGCCGTTGGCGCGCTCAATACCTTCGATCACTCCATCGTCCGCTCTGGCAGTAATATGAAATCCTGAAGCCACTGTCTTTACGCTCTGATGATGAAAGGAGTTTACCATCGCTTCTTTGCCCAGCACGCCTTCCAGAAAAGACCCTCTCTCCACGCTGATCTTATGGGTTGCGTTATACCTGGGAGCCTGCTGCATATGCTGGAGACAGGCCTTCATCTGAGAGCCGATGTCCTGACAGAGCGTGCCGCCAAAAGCGACATTGATCGCCTGCATCCCTTTGCAGATGCCGAAAATGGGGATGCAAAGCTCATCGCCTGCCTGTATCACAGCCAGAAAGAAGCGGTCCACCTCGCTCATTGTAAAGCCCTGCTGCAAAAGGGGCTGCTCGCCGTACAGCAGAGGATCGATGTCCCACCCTCCGGACAGAACAATGCCGTCAAGCCCTTCCACCTGGGCTTTCACATCCTCAAGGTCTGACAGGACCGGGAGCATCACCGGGACGCATCCCGCTTTTTCCAGACTTTCCACATAATCATTGTTGACATACGCCCGGTAGATTCCCGGCATCATGCCGGAGTCCATGATCAAAATGTTTGCGGCTATGCCGATCTTTGGTTTCTTCATTTTTCCCTCCTTTTTGTAAATGAACCTTATACTTTTGTTTTCCCTATCATGAGATTTAATATTTCAATATCCGTCTGTCTCATCCCCTCTCTTCCCACATGTCCTACTGCTTTCACTGTATCTTCCGCCGACTCCATGACCAGACCGTCTCCCGCCTCAAAGCGGATTCCTTTCATTGCCATGTCATGACCGAGAAAGGCTGCCTGCAGGGCAGAATAGATCTTTGACGCACAGCTTGGTTTCGCTCCGTCGCATACCATTCCCCCAATATTGGCGATGGTATTGACAACCGTATTCTCTATCTGCTCCGGCGTCCCGCCTGCCAGATAGGTAATGGCAGCCCCCGAAGCTGCCGCGGCGCACACAACCCCGCAGTACGCGGACAGGGCGCCAATATACCGCTTCTGGTCCTGGGCGATCAGGTTGGAAACACACAGTGCCCGGTACAGCTGCTCTTCTGATTTTCCTGTCACATAGGCGTATTCGATGACCGGGAGAGAACAGGTCATCCCCTGGTTGCCGGAACCGGAATTAATGATAACCGGAAGGGGACATCCGCTCATTCTCGCGTCAGAGCCTGCCGCTGCCCGGGCGATCGCCTTCCAGCGCACATCCTCTCCCTGTTCCTTTGCGAAATGCCCGATGCCAGCGCCCCACGGCTTTTTCAGTCCCTCTTCGGAAATCGCGTAATTGCACTGTATCTGACGGCTCAGTATGTCCCTGACATCATCAATGCGCACCTCATCTGCAAAGGTAACAATCTCCCTTATATTCAGCGAGGACTTGTCCGCCTGGTTATCTTCATATGTGTGGGTGTCCTCGTAGATCACCTTTCCGTTGCGCACGATATGCGTAATGTTCGTGTGCTCATGTTCCAGCCGGACAGAAGCCTGATTGCCGCCGCCTTCCGCCCGGACTTCTATAAACAGGTTCGCAACCCCCTCTTTCAGCGAGCAGGTACAGAATCCTTTTTCGATCAGTTCCTTTGTGCGCGCCCTGTCCTCATCCGTGATATTCTGGAGGACTTCCAGTGCTTTTTCCGCGTCTCCTCCTGTGACCCCAAGGACCACTGCCGCCTCGATCCCTTTCAGACCGCCTGAGTTCGGTACAGTTACTCCCTTGACATTTTTAATGATGTTCCCGCTGCACAATGCTTCCACCTTTTTCGGGAATACTCCCAGCGTTTCCCTGCATTTTGCAGCAGCGTAGGCAAGAGCGATCGGTTCCGTACAGCCCAGTGCAGGGACGAGTTCCTTTTTCAAGATATGCAGGTAATCTTGATATAACTTGCTGTCCATCTCCTTCTCCTTCTCATATGTAGTGTAGTATAATAAATATTATCACTGATATTATCACAAATAATACCAGCGATGTTCTGATCTGTCAATTAGCACTATTACAACTAAATCAGCGCTGCATTTTTGACATATTTACCAAACTTCTCTATTTACTTCTTTTCGGGCTTTTAGTATGATTACAGTATGAAGGAGGAGCCGTATGCTGTGTGAATGCGTACGGAGATTGTGAAATGGGAAGAAAAAACCTGAAAGAGATCGTATATGATTCTATATTGGAGAGCATTTATTCTTCTGAGTTCCGTCCAAATGAGATCATCACGGAGAGCGGCCTGATCAAAAAATTCGGATTCAGCAAATCCCCTGTCAGAGAAGCTCTGACCGCCCTCTGTCATGAGGGTGTCCTCCACAATATCCCCAGATGCGGTTATCAGGTTATTGCCATGACCACGGAGGATGTGGAACAAATGATGGAATACCGCCGGATCCTTGAGACCGGCATGATGAGGATCAACATGCCGCACATCACGGACAAGCATCTGAAAAAACTGGAGGAACTGGCAGTTTTATGCAGCAAGGCTACAGAGGATGTCATGGAACACTGGGTGTATAACGTAAATTTCCATCTCACCCTCGCCTCTGTTACGGAAAACGAGTATGTCACTGCACAGCTGAACAGCTGTATGTCCAGACTCTGGAGAGCCTACGCGCAGCTCCACTGGAATAAATGGAATCATTACTCGCTTCCTGAGGATATGAAATACCATGAGCAGATCATAGCTGCTCTGAAAAGAGAAGATCTGGAGGAAGCTGTTTCCTGTCTCGAAAAGGATCTGGAGGATTTCGGTCAGTCCTCCTGAACCGCACAGATAGTCATGAAAGTTTTTCTTGACAGAATGACGCCCGGATACTAGAATAAACGTATTAAAAATAAAATAGATCATTTCGGTAGGTGAGGTTACCACAGGGATTGGGTATGACCCGAAGATTGCTGCCGCAAGATCGTGGAGACACGATGAGTTGGTCAGCAGGCCGTGTCGTGAAGGCGCAGCCTAATGCAATTGATATGCCCTGTGATGCTAAAGCTTGAACGATGATGCATAGTCTATATCGGGCATGGTTTATATTATAAGAGATATGCTGTGGCTCCGTCATTGTTCAGGCAGTGACGGAGTTTTTTCGTCTCTTAAGACCATCCCTGCAGTGTAAAAGGAGGTGAGGTTATGGACTCTGGTGCCAGTTGTCACTTGTGCAGCTTAAGAATTGAAAATCATATAAAGAGAGGTAGTTATCATGAACAAAGATATTTTCGTAAGGCTTCTCCAGCAGCGTCAGTTCAAGGCTGTGAGGAGTATTTTGGATGCAATGAACGAAGTGGACATAGCCTCCCTGCTCTCGGAACTGGATGACCGTGAGCTCGCTCTGGCTTTCCGCCTCATCCCCAAGGATAAGGCAGCGGAAGTATTTTCCAATATGGAGACTTCCATGCAGACATACCTTGTGGAAATTTTTTCAGAAAAAGAGTTAAAAGAACTTCTGGACGATCTGTACATGGACGATACAGTGGATCTTCTGGAAGAGCTTCCCGCCAATCTCGTGAACCGTATCCTGGATGCGGTCAGCGCATCGGAGCGGAAGCTGATCAACCAGCTTCTGAACTATCCCGATGACAGCGCCGGAAGCATCATGACAACAGAATACGTGGACATCCGGGAAACCATGACAGTCGCTCAGTCCATGGCGCATATTAAAGAAACGGGCATCCACAAAGAGACCATCTACACCTGTTATGTAACAAACAGAAGAAAACTGGTGGGCATTGTCAGCGCCAAAGATCTGATGACGTCAGACGACGATATGCTGATCAAAGATTTGATGGAGACAGAGATCATCTCTGTAAACACGCACACCGATCAGGAGGAAGTGGTACAGCTCTTTACAAAATACGACCTCCTCGCTCTCCCTGTTCTCGACCAGGACGGGCTGATGGTGGGCATTGTCACTGTCGATGACGCAATGGACGTCATGGTGGACGAGGCAACCGAAGACATCACCAAAATGGCGGCAATGAGCCCCAGTGAAAAAAACTATTTTGAGATGTCTGTGTTTGACCATGCAAGACACCGCATTGTCTGGCTTCTGATCCTTATGTTTTCCGCCACGATCACAGGAACCATCATCACCAAATATGAGGACGCTTTTGCAGCGATCCCACTGCTTGTATCCTTTATCCCCATGCTCATGGACACGGGCGGAAACTGCGGCTCCCAGAGCGCCACACTGATCATCCGGGGGATTGCTCTTGGAGAAATCCAGTTTAAAGATATCTTCCGGGTCATCTTCAAAGAATTCCGGGTATCTCTGATCGTAAGTGTGCTGCTTGCACTGGCAAACGGCATCCGCATCCTGATCATGTACAAAGATATGGCGCTTGCGCTGGTGATCGGACTTTCGCTGATCGGGACTGTCATTATCTCAAAGCTGATCGGATGCGTTCTGCCGCTTCTGGCTAAGAAGGTACATCTGGACCCCGCGATCATGGCGTCCCCGCTGATCACTACACTTGTAGACACATGCTCCATATTGATCTATTTTAATATCGCAACTATACTGTTCAATCTGTAAAGTCTGAAAAAAGCCTGTAAAGTCCAGAAAAAGAGGATATCTGTTATTTGCCCCTGAAGTGCAGATCACAGATATCCTCTTTTATTTTGTATTCCTGTAAAGCATTCCTTTCTTTTACTCGATCACTTTGATCCAGCCTTCCGGAGCCTCGATCTGCCCCATCTGGATACCGGTCAGCGTGTCATACAGCTTCTGAGTGACCGGTCCCATCTTCTCCATTCCACTGGGGAAGCAGATCTCTTTTCCGTGATCCACGACCTTGCCGACCGGAGAAATCACCGCTGCCGTACCGCACAGTCCGCACTCTGCGAAATCTTTCACCTCGTCAAAGTATATGTCTCTCTCCTCGACTTCCAGTCCCAGATAATGCTCTGCCACATACATGATGGATCTTCTCGTAATGGACGGAAGGATCGTGTCGGAATGTGGTGTTACGACTTTTTTGTCTTTTGTGACAAAGATAAAGTTCGCTCCGCCGGTCTCTTCAACCTTTGTCCTTGTAGCGGAATCCAGGTACATATTCTCGTCAAATCCGTTGGCATGAGCTGTCATGATGGCATGAAGGCTCATAGCGTAGTTGAGCCCTGCCTTGATGTGCCCTGTTCCGCGAGGCGCGGCGCGGTCAAAATCAGATACGCAGATGGTAATGGGCTTTGCGCCGCCTTTGAAATATGGTCCTACCGGAGTCGTGAAGACACGGAACTGGTACTCGTCAGCAGGCTTCACGCCGATGACCGGATTGATCCCGAACATATACGGTCTGATATACAATGTCGCCCCGGAGCCATACGGCGGAACATATGCGGCATTTGCCTTCACAGTCCGGACCACCGCATCTATAAAACGGTCCTCCGGGAACACCGGCATTTCCAGCCGTTTTGCTGAATCCACCATGCGGGCGGCGTTGAGGTCCGGGCGGAAAGTCACGATGCGTCCGTCCTCCGTGGTGTATGCCTTCATTCCTTCAAAGACAGTCTGTGCATACTGGAGCACCCCGGCACATTCATTCATCGTAATATTCGCATCGTCTACAAGGGCGCCGTCATCCCATTTTCCTTCTCTAAAATTTGACACATACCGCTTGTCTGTCTGCATATAACTGAACCCGATATTTTCCCAGTCGATCTTTTTCTTCTCCATTGTGAATCCTCCATTCCTCCGGTCAAAACAAGCCCTTTTATTATTTCTGGTGACATTATAATACGCTGGTTAATAAAAATCAAGAGTGCGCTCGGTTTTTTGGGGATGGCGCGGCTGAACTGAAAGGGCCGGCCGCATCATCTCTCCATCATGCTGATGGATTCGATCCCCACGCTTCCTCCTCTTACCACCTCAATGCTTTTGAACTCTTCTTTCATGAGCTTCACCACGGCGTCATTTTTTGTGGCGGTCTGCACAAACTCCACAAGCACACTGTCCCTGCCGTAGTCAATGACCTTCGCCTTAAACGTCTCGGCGATCTGGAATACCTCCACCTTTGCTTCCGGTGTACAGTTAAACACTTTCACATAGAGAATTTCCTTCATCCTCACAAAAATATCCGTAAAATCTATGACCTTGATGACTTCAATCATCCGGTTGAGCTGCTTTTTGATCTGCTCAAATGTCTCGTCATCGCTGACCGTCGCGATGGTCATCCTTGATATGGTAGGGTCTTCCGTCGTCCCCACGGTCAGGCTGTCCAGGTTATAGGATTTCCCTGAAAAAAGCCCTGATATTTTTGAAAGCACGCCAACCTGATTCTCCACATAGAGGGAGATCCATCTCTTTTTCATGCTGTTATCCATTCTCACGCTCTCCTTTCCATCAGCAGTCCATGATCATCTGTTCCAATGTGCCGCCAGGCTGGATCATCGGATAGACCAGATCCTCCGGATCGAGGATAAATTCGATCAGCGTTGGCACTTTTGTATTTTTCTTTGCCTCTTCAAACGCAGCAGCGATTTCCTCCTTCTTCGTCACCCGCAGCCCTTTTCCCCCATAACTCTCGGCAAGCTTTACAAAGTCCGGCGTGTACTCCGGCATCTGTTCCCCATTAGTTCTGCGGTACAGTGCTCCTGCGCGCATATTTGTCATGCCGTATCTCTTACCGTAGAACAGCTTCTGCCACTGGCGCACCATTCCGAGATATTCGTTGTTAAATACACAGAGGATGAGCGGAAGCTCCTCGAGAACCGCGGTGGCAAACTCCTGGATATTCATCTGCATGCCGCCGTCTCCCGAGATGGAGATGACTGTTTTATCCGGGCTGCCCAGCTTCGCTCCGATCGCAGCGGGGAAGCCATACCCCATCGTTCCCAGCCCGCCTGATGTCACGAGCTGTTTCTTTTCTGTGATCTCTGCATACTGGGTGACAAACATCTGATGCTGCCCCACATCTGTCGTTATGATCGCGTCATCAAACTGACGGTTCATCTCCTCAATGATATCCATGGGCGTCATGTGAGTATAGTTCTTCATAGTGAGAGGATGCTCCGCTTTCCACGCCAGGATTCGCTTCAGCCATTCTTCTGTCTCACAGGACTCTACATATTCATTCATCTTTGTGACCGCCTCAAGGGCGTCTGCAACGATGGGCACATGCACATGGATGTTTCTCGATATGGACGCAGTGTCAATATCGATATGCACGATCTGCGCATTCGGCGCAAATGCATGGAGCTTTCCTGTGATACGGTCATTAAACCGGGTCCCGATGGAAAAGAGGAGGTCACACTCCCCTACCGCCATATTCGCCGCATACTGTCCGTGCATTCCCAGATTTCCGATGAACAGGGGATGATCGGTCGGGACAGCTCCACGCCCCATGATCGTCGTCACTACCGGCACATTTGTCTTATTGACCACTTCTGTAAATAGTTTGTTCGCGCGTGCGATATTCACACCGCCCCCGGCAAGGAACAGCGGCTTTTTCGCTTTTTTGAGCATCTTGAGGGCTCTTTTGAGCTGTCCCATATGAACGCTCGTATTCGGCTTATAGCCACGGATGTTTACGCTATCCGGATAATCCGGACTTCCCAGTTCTCCCATCACATCTTTCGGAAGATCGATGAGTACCGGACCCGGGCGGCCCGTCCTGGCAATGTAGAATGCCTCTTTGATGATGCGCCCCAGATCCTCTCTGCTGCGCACGGTCACACCGTATTTCGTAATGCTGCGGGTGATGCCCACAATATCCACTTCCTGGAATGCATCGTTTCCGATCAGGTGCTTTGCCACCTGGCCGGTAAAACACACAAGGGGAACGCTGTCATAGTTCGCTGTCGCAAGTCCTGTGACCAGATTAGTCGCTCCCGGCCCGCTTGTGACAAGGCAGACGCCCACCTTTCCGGTCGTCCTTGCGTACGCATCCGCCTCATGGACCAGCGCCTGCTCGTGGCGCGGCAGAATCACGCGGATATCGTCCTGTTTATACAGCTCGTCGCTGATATCGATGGTGCACGCTCCCGGATAGCCGAAAATCGTGTCCACACCTTCTTCTTTTAAAGCTCTCACCAGTAATTTGTTTCCTGTGATCTTTCTCAATTTTCCTGCCTCCTTTTTCTTTAAGACCTCTTGTAAAAAGAAAGCCCTGAGCATTTGTATGCTCAGGGCGAATGTATCATCCGTGTTACCACCTAAATTCAGAGAAATTTCTCTGCACTCTGCCGGTACGAGAATGCCTCTGCATCCGATACCGTTTCCCAGTAACGCGGGAATCACGTTGAAACCTACTTGACATCCTGTCGTTCAGTCCACTGCTCAAAGGCTACCTTCCATAATCTCTTCACGGAGATTCTCACCAGCCATCTCCTCTCTTTGCATCAGAAAACTATGTACTCCTCCTTGTCACTGCATTTGGTCTTTGATTTTAAAACTAAAATTTAAGTACATTATAGTGTGTATAATTATCCTTGTCAATCACGTTTTCTTGATCTTTTTTAACCAGCTCTCAGATCCATACCCACATTGCAAAGAGATAGACCGACAGATAGTAAAGAATCAGCACTGCCGCTCCCCGCGGAATGCTCCTTTTCTTTCCCAGCCTGTTCAACCCAAGCAGGATATCCGAGATCACGAAACTGACGCCGCCCGCAGCAGGAATGAGTCCCTTCATGCCGCCGGAACAGAGTCCCGCAGCCACCGCCAGCGCTGCCATAACGCTCAATATGACAATATAGAGGACAGCAGGACCCAGGAGCCTCTTTTTTCTCAAGTGTGGAAAATACCTGCGAAACATCACGAAGGCACACCCCACAAAAAGAACTGCCATTGCCGCTGCCCACAGCATAGTGCAGCCGTCTGCTCCTGATATGCTGCCCGCAAGGAATCCGGCGGACATACAGATATGTCCGGCGCCAAAGCACACTGCCCCTGCCACAAATCTGCACTCCAGGAGAATGTCTGCCGCCATATAGCACAGGACCGCTGAAAGCGTCCAGCCCGCGGCCCAGCCGAAAGAAACCGCTCCGGCATCCTGATGGCTGCCCCCATTGCCCAACAGGAGAAATCCGACCAAAAGGACTCCCGGGACTGATGTTGCCAGAGCCTTACACAAAAGCGCTCTTTTCTTGTCTGTTTTCTTTCTGAGAAAATAATAAGTCCCAAGCACGGTCATCACGACTGCCGCTGCTGTCAGCGCAATTCCTGTCATATCTGCTCCTTTCGGCTCTATCTGCTCCCCCGGTTCTTCACGATCCCTAAAAGGGCATACAAAAGAAGCGCCGCTATATTTGCCATGACCACACTTGCTCCTGCCGGAGTCGCCCACACATAAGAAACCGTGATCCCGATGATAAGGCACACGACCGATATAACGGCAGAGTTTATTATGACACTTTTAAATGTCCTGCACACTCTCATAGAGGTAAGCGCGGGGAAGATAATCAGGCTTGAGATCAGAAGGGCGCCCATCATCCGCATCCCCAGGACGATCGTCACCGCTGTCAGTATGGCGATCAGCGTATTATACAGGTCCGCCTTTACCCCGGTTGCCTGTGCAAAGGTCTCGTCAAATGTGATCGCAAATATTTTATGATAGAAAAAAATATATAATACCAGCACCACGACTGCCAATGCCACACTCAGGCGCACATCCTCCGCGCTCATGGCAAGGATGCTGCCGAACATGTAGTTGTACACGTCCGTATTCATGCCTGTTGTCATGGAAATCACCATGACTCCCACAGCCAGCGAACTGGTGGAGATCAGTGCGATGGCCGCGTCTCCTTTGATCCTGCTGTTTCCCCGGATGCGGAGGAGCAGGACCGCCGCCACGATGACCACAGGGATCGCCACGGTCAGAGGCGCCATATTCAATGCCGCCGCAATGGCGAGCGCTCCGAATCCTACATGGGACAGACCGTCCCCGATCATGGAATACCGTTTCAGCACAAGACTCACACCCAGGAGCGAAGAACACAACGCCACCAGCGCTCCCACTGTGAACGCGCGCACCATGAACGGATAAGAGAACATGTCAAATAAATTTTCAAGCATGATGAGCACCTCCGTCTGCATCCTTTTCCGTACCCTCCAGAAAGGTCTTTCCCACGCGGCTCTTCCTGTAATCCTGCGCTGTCCCGAAGAAGAGCATTTTCTCCTGGAGGTGAAGGATATGGCTGGCATCTTCCACCGCGCTCTCGATGTCATGGGAGACCATTACCACCGCGATCCCGGATTCCCGGTTGATCCTCCGGATGAGCTGATAGAACTCTGCGGTCACGATGGGGTCAAGTCCGTTCACCGGCTCGTCCAGCAGGAGCAGCGTCTTCGTGGCACAGAGGGCGCGCGCAAGGAGCACTCTCTGCTTCTGTCCCCCTGAGAGATCCCGGAAACACTGTTTCGCCAGGTCACGGATGCCCAGAAGCTCCATTTTCTCCACGGCCGCCTTTTTATCCGCCCCGGTGTAAAATGGCTTCAGCCCCCGGCTGTTGAGCCTGCCGGACAGAACCACCTCATATACGCTCGCCGGAAAGTCTTTCTGCGCGTCTGTCTGCTGGGGGAGGTAGCCGATCTCATTCTGTTTCAGTCCGTCCCCATATATAATGTGCCCTTTTTCTACACTTTTCAGCCCGAGGAGACTTTTTACAAGCGTGCTCTTGCCCGAACCGTTCTCTCCCACGATACACAGATAATCTCCTGCTCCGATGGAAAAGTCCAGATCTTTCACTACCGTCTGTCCTTCGTATCCGATGGAAACATTTTCACATCTGATCAGCGCCATCCGTTCAAAACCTCCTTCAGAGTCTCCACATTTTTCTGCATCATACTTAAATAAGTCTCTCCATTCTCAAAATCTTCGGCAGACAGATTGTGACAACTGTAAAATACTCTCACCTCTGTCCCTGTCGCCTCTGCGATGGCATTGGCAATGTCCGCATTGCTCAGTTCCATTTTTAATACAGCGGGAACTTTTTCTTCTTTCACTTTGTCGATAAGAAACGCCATAGTCGCCGCACTTGGTTCTGTATCCCCTGCACAGCCGGGAAATGCCGCGTAATAATCCAGCCCGTACTCATCCGCAAAATACCGGAATGGGAACCGGTCTCCGAAGATCAGCATGCTCCGCTCCGCGTGCTCCGTTACATTGCGGAACTCCTGGTCCAGTTCTGAAAGCGCTTCCTCATATGCCGCCGCATTTTTCTCATAGGATGCACGGTTAGATGGGTCCGCTTCGACCAGCACCTCTTTGATCTGTTCAACGATCAGCGCCGCATTGACCGGAGAGGTCCACACATGCTCATCAATTTCATGGACAGAAAGCGCTTCCAGCTCTGATTCGCCTGCATGGTCTTCATGCCCATGCTCCTCATCAGCATGTTCTTCATCTGTGTGCCCCTCATCCGTGTGTTCTTCAACCGTATGCTCCTCACCGGCATGATCTGCATGGGTGTGTCCCGGAGATTCCTTCATTCCTTCCACATGCTCTTCTTCCACTGTGTCCACACAGTCAACCAGCTTCAGCGTCAGTCGGTCGCTGTCCGGCATGGAGCTTAAAACCTCCTCCACCCATACGTCATTTTCCCCGCCTGTGTAAATGAACACATCGCTCTTCTGGATCGCGATCATATCCTGGGGCGTGGGCTCGTAGGAATGGCTCTCCTCTCCGGGCTTTAAGAGCATTTTCAGTTCCACATGGTCTCCTGCGATCTCGCGGACAAAATCATAGGGCGGAAAGATGGTCGTCACTATACTGATCTTCCCGGTATCCTCCGCCGGCCCCTGGGCGCTCTTGCTGCCGGAGATTTTGTTCTGCCCGCCGCATCCGGACAGGAGAAGGGCCGATATAAGCATAACTGATATAAGCCAGCTGATTGACAGAGCTGGCTTAATAAATCTTTTTCTCTGTTTATTTTCTCTCATATTTCGTAAAACGGTATTCCAGGTCAAAGCAGGTCTGCTCCTCTCCCTCTTCCGTCATCTCCCATTCATCCATCTCATCCAGGTTGGGGAAAAACGTATCCGCCTGGAAAGAGCGGTCGATCTTTGTCACATACACCGTGTCACAATAAGGAAGCAGCATCCTGTAGATACTCTCCCCTCCGATCACATATATTTTCTCTGTATCATATTTTCCGAGCGTTTCCATCAGCTCGTCCTGGGTATGGACGATCACTGCGTCTTTCACCTGATAGTCACGGTTTCCTGTCAGCACGATGTTGGTCCGGTTCTTAAGCGGAAGTCCGTTTGGAAAACTTTCCAGAGTCTTTCGCCCCATGACTACAACATTGCCTGTTGTCGTCTCCCGGAAAAACTTCATATCCGAAGGGATACTGACAAGCAGCTTGTTATTGCAGCCGATCCCCCAGTTTCTGTCCGCTGAAAGTATTGCTTTCATATGATATCTTCCTTTCTGTCTCCTGAACTTTAAACAAGGTTTTCTCCGCACTGGATAAGGTCACACCGCAACCGGAATATTTTTGATCTGCGGATGTGTCTCATAGTTGTCCAGGCACACGTCATCCGGAGTAAAGTCATAGAAATCCCTGACCTCCGGATTCAGCCGGAACGCAGGCCCCGGTAACGGCTCTCTTGCGATCAGCTCCTCGATCATAGGCACATGCCGGTCATAGATATGAGCGTCCGCGATCACATGGACAAACTCTCCTGCTTTCATGCCGCACACCTGCGCCAGCATATGGATCAGCACTGCATACTGACATACATTCCAGTTATTTGCGGTCAGTACATCCTGTGACCGCTGGTTCAGGATTCCGTTTAAAGTGAGGATATCACTGTTCTTCTCTTTTGTCACATTAAACGTCATGCTGTATGCACAGGGATACAGGTTCATCTCGTGAAGGTCCTGATGCACATAGATATTTGTCATAATACGGCGGCTGTACGGATTGTTCTTCAGGTCATAGATCACCCGGTCCGTCTGATCCATCATGCCTTCTTTATATTGGTGCTTCACACCCATCTGATAGCCGTATGCCTTACCGATAGACCCGGTCTCATCCGCCCAGCTGTCCCATATATGGCTCTTTAATTCATGCACATTGTTGGACTTCTTCTGCCAGATCCACAGCATCTCGTCCACACAGCTCTTGATCGCTGTGCGCCGCAGCGTCAATGCCGGGAATTCCTTTGACAGATCATAGCGGTTCACTACCCCGAATTTTTTGATCGTATAGGCGGACGTGCCGTCCTCCCATACAGGACGTACCTTTTCACCTTCCGTACTCGTTCCGTTATCGATGATATCCCTGCACATAGCAATAAAAACTTTGTCTGCGTAACTCATAACATTCTCCTTTTTCTGACAATTTTCTTAAAAGGGGGGCAGGCCCCTCCTGTCCAAATCATCTGCTGATTCTTACGGATCTGCTATATTGTATAACAATTTCTCCAAGTTTCTTCTCATCGCTTCTACTTCCCGCTTTGTCATCCCGCGGGTCAGCTCCCGGTCCAGTTTCCTTCTGTCCGCTTCCATACGCCGCTGGATATCATATGCCTTCTCTGTGAGGTAGATGTTTTTTCTGCGTTTGTCATTTGCGTTGGGCACGCACAGAATATAGCCTTTCTCATCCAGGCGCTTCAGTATCCCGGTCACAGTCGGATTCTTAAGATTTAGATTCTTCTCTACATCCCGCTGGCTCACTTCCTCTTTGCTCGTATGAAAGAGATAGTCCAGCACCGCGCACTGGGAGGATGTGATCCCTGTGTCCTTTAGCCTTTCATTTAATTCTTTTTCAAAAACATTGTTGATCTGTTTGATCAGAAAGCCCATTGGCCTGCCGCGCCGTTCCATCCTTATCTCCTTATACTCCTCTTCCGAATTCTCTGCCGCGACGACCAGCTCTGTCCGCCTGACAGCGCATTTCCCGGGCCAATATCCACAGTATAGCATACAACGCTTTTACAAGAAAGCCTGTAAATGAGGATAATCCTCAAAAAAGTTTATGTTTCCCCATTCTGTGCTTCAAACTGTATGTCTATACGAAAAAGCACCTGCATCTCGCTTTGAGATATCAGGTGCTTTTTTCAGAGCGACAGACGGGGTTCGAACCCGCGACCCCGACCTTGGCAAGGTCGTACTCTACCAACTGAGCCACTGTCGCATTTCCTCTGTTCCGCTGACCGGAACAATGTATACTATACTATAAGGCTTCGAAAATGTCAACAACTTTTTCATATCTTTTTTTCTTGCCCCATAATATCTTTCACTTGACTTTTAAATACTACAATCGTAAACTCTGAATTTGACAGAGTGCCCCAGCCGGACGGCACTCTGAAGCTGACCGTGCAGGCAGTCCAGACTACGAAGCTTACCGACCAGGCAGTCGTCAGCGAGCTCGTTGTCTGTCCTCTTGCAGACGGCAGTTTTCAGTATGTATCGAATCATGTGACAGGGACCACGGAAGGTATCAGCGGCACATGGTTCACACCAAGGCTTACAGAGGACGAGCGGAATTACAGATACCGGTAAGGACCAGGAATTCCGCCTTGCCATTTTGCACTGTTTATACTATACTGACCTCAGCGCCGGCATCAGCCGGAAAGCAATTACCAGAATAAATCTATCATAATATAAAGGAGAATTAAAATATGAAATTCATATACCCTGCGGTATTCCGCAAAAAAGAAGACGGAGGCTATCACGCCTTCTTCCCGGACCTCGAACGCTGCGAGGCGTTCGGAGATACACTGGATGACGCCATTGACAACGCCAATGAAGCGTGCCGAAACTGGATCACAGTGGAGCTTGAGGAAGAAGATCCTATGCTCCCCTATGTATCCGACATTGAAGATATCGAAGTGGAAGAAGGAGATATCGTGAGGAATATCTCAGTGAATATCAGATTCCGTGATGGGTGGGACGAGTAAAAGCTGAAATAACAAATCGCCTTTTTGAAAGCATTTACCAGACTTTTTCTGAAATCTGCTTTACAAGAGCCAATTTTTTCCACTGCTCTTTATCCGTCAATTTATTTCCAATTTCACAGGAAGCAAAACCACATTGAGGGCTTAAACAGAGGTTGTCAAGGGATACAAACTGTGTGGCTTCATGAATACGCTCAATAATTGTTCTTTCATCTTCAAGAACAGGCGATTTCGAAGTCACTAATCCAAGGACAACCTTTTTATTGTTTGGAACAAAACGCAAAGGTTCAAAACTTCCAGAACGCTCATCGTCAAATTCCAAATAAAATCCATCAACATTTTCGCCGCCAAATAGAATTTCTGCAATCGGCTCATATCCGCCGGAAGAAGCCCATGTGGAATGATAATTGCCGCGGCATACATGTGTAGTAATTACGAGGTCGGCAGGTCTGTTTTCAAGAGCAAGGTTATTTAAACGGAGATATTTTTCCGCAGTTTCCTCAAGTTTGGTCTCAGCATTTTGTCTGTCATTCCAATATTTCTTATCACAGAACATTCCCCAAGTACAATCATCGAACTGGATGTTACGGCAGCCAGCTTCATAAATATCTGCAATGACTGTTCTATATGCGGCGGCAATATCTTGAATAAGCTTTTCATCATCAGGATAATATTTTACCGTATTTTCTCCATTCTTTTCCCGAAACAGTTCTGCGTAAAGCTGAGCTGGCGCAGGAATTGTCTGCCTTGCCACTGTATTTTCATCTTCAAATTGTTTCACAAATTTAAAATGTTCTACAAACGGATGGTTTTTCCCGTCTATATTGCCCGATATAGCAATAGATCCGTGAGTAGTTTCTTCCCCATGAAAGAAATATCCGTGGTCAAGCTCAATATGCTCGATACCATTAAATCCCCACATAAAATCAAGGTGCCAATAGCTGCGTCTGAACTCGCCGTCTGTGATCACATGATATCCGGCTTCTTTTTGTTTTGCAATCAGTTTTGTGATTTCTTGATTTTCGATTCTTGTCAAATCTTCAATCGTAATGTTTCCTTCTGCATAATCAGCTCTTGCCCTCTTAAGATTAGAAGGCCTTAAAAAGCTTCCTACAAAATCATATTTAAAAGGTGCGTTTTCTTTATACATTGCTGTTTCCTCACTTCCATTTATTATGCAATAATTACACCACAATGTATATCTGTTGTAAAATATGTAAAATCACCGTTTATCTATAACTTTTATCTATATCAGCACAATTATAAGTCAGGTGGAAACAGTATATTTTTTTAACGCTTCAATATAGTAAGCGCCAAGTTTACTCAAAACAGCCTTATTATGCGTAATCACGCCAATATGCATTTCTCCTTCAGCCTTGAGTGGTATGGCAACGATATTTTCGCCATTAAGTTCTTTATCGATCACACCGCTGCAAACCGTATATCCATTAAGACCGATAAGTAAATTAAAAAGAGTGGCTCTATCCATGACACGGATATTTTTAGAACGTATAGTAGTGCTGAAAATTTCCTCAGAGAAATAAAAAGAATTATGTTCTCCCTGTTCATAAGAAAGATACGGATATTGGACTAGATCTTCCATCGTAACTGAGGGCTGTTTTGCAAGAGGATTACCAGAACTTACGAATATATGGGGTTGAGCGGTAAACAATTCTGTGAATTTGAGGTCATTTGCTTTGAGTATCTTTTTGATTACCATTTCATTAAATTCATTATAATACAAAATCCCGATTTCACTTTTCATCCGGGAAACGTCATCAATAATAGCAAAAGTTTGTGTCTCCCGTAAACTGAAATCATATTCATCTCTGCCGCATTCTTTTATCAAATCGACAAAGGCGTTGACAGCAAATGAATAATGCTGGGTCGAAACCCTAAACTCTTGTTTTCCTCCTGCATGGATTTTATATTTTTCCTCAAGCAATGCGGCCTGTTCCAATACCTGTCTTGCATATCCTAAAAAAACTTCTCCTTCTTTTGAAACAGACACGCCTTTATTGGTTCTGTCAAAAATAGTGATATCCATTTCTTTTTCAAGTTCTTTTATTGCTTTTGTGAGACTTGGCTGAGAAAGAAATAACATTTTTGCCGCTTTGCTGAAAGTTCCTGCTTCTGCAACTGTCACAATATATTTTAATTGTTGTAATGTCATAATTCTCCTTACTATACTTGATTTCTTTCCATGCCCTTAGTTCCCGCACTCGATACTGATCTCATTGAACTGCCGAAGGATGTCATCTACTTTCACTGCCTTTTTCTCTTCTCCTGCCAGATCCAGCACGATCTTCCCCTGGTGCATCATCAGCAGGCGGTTCCCGTACTCAACGGCATAGCGGAGGTTGTGCGTCACCATAACTGCAGTCAGATTTTTCTCTCTTACGATCTGATCGGTCAGCTCCATGATGATCTCTGCTGTTTTCGGATCAAGCGCTGCGGTATGTTCATCTAAGATAAGAAAATCCACGTCTGTCATAGTAGACATCAGGAGCGCCATTGCCTGACGCTGCCCGCCGGAAAGCGATCCCACAAGAACATCCAGCTTATCTTCCAATCCCAGACCGAGCCGGGCAAGAAGTTCGCGGTAATGCTCCTTTCGGTTTCTGTTAACACCTCTTCCCAGTCCATAGAATTTCCCTTTATTATCCGCCAGAGACATATTTTCCAGAATCGTCATGGACGGGCATGTGCCCATAGCAGGGTTCTGGTATACCCTGCCAATCCTGCGGTTCCGCCTGTACTCTTTCATGTTCGTAATATCCTGTCCGTCCATCACAATACTACCGTGTTCCACCGGAATACTTCCGCAGAGGATATTGAGCATGGAAGTCTTCCCAGAGCCGTTGCTCCCCACTACCGATACGAACTCGCCGTCCTTCACGGTCAGGTTAAATCCATCGAACAGGCACATCTCATTGACCGTACCCGGATTATAATATTTATCGATTCCTTTTAGTTCAAGCATGCTTTTTCACCTTCTTCCTGCGTTCCATCCCGATCACCAGTATAATAAGGAAAAGGACCGCTGTAATAAGTTTCATATCCTGAGGTTCAAAGAATTTCAGCGCCGCGGCCACGCACGCCTTGTAGATCACCGAACCAATCAGGACTGCCGTGGTCGCTTTCATCACTGTCAGATTCTTGAACAGGCTCGTGCCAATGATGACGCTGGCCAGCCCAATAACGATCGCCCCGGTTCCGCTGGAGATTTCAAAAACTCTCTGCTCCTGACAGAAAACGCATCCGGCCAGCGCTACAAGCCCATTTGCAATGGAAAGCCCGAGTATCTTTACATTTCCCTGATTCTTCGCAAGCGATGTTACAAGAACCTCATTGTCGCCCGCCGCTCTTAAAAGAAATCCCGATTTTGTCTTTAAATACAGATCCAAAAGAAGTTTTGCCGCCACCGTAATAACTGCGATCACGATCAGCTTCTTCCAGCCGGACAAAGCCTCCGGCATCACTCCGTTGATAAAATCATTGTCAAAAATACTGTCCTTACTGAAAATCGGCACGTTCGCCGTACCTGCCAGACGGAGATTGACCGTCCACAGCGCCGTCATCATGATGATACCGGACAGCAAATCTCTCACCTTGCATTTCACGTGAATCAAACCTGTACATACCCCTGCGGCAGCCCCGATCAGAAATGACGCCGGAAGCGTCAGATAAGGGTTTACCCCATTTGTGATCATGGTGGCTGTCAGCGCCGCGCCAAGCGGAAAGCTTCCATCCACCGTAAGATCTGGAAAATCCAGAATCTTATAAGTAATATACACTCCAAGGGCAAGAATGCCATATATCAGCCCCTGTTCTAATATTGTCATATAAATTCCCATATCGTCCTAACGCCTCCGACTGCTATTGTTTTCTCACTTATGCTTATTACCCTTATGAAGTCTTTTCTGCTTCTATGAAGAAATACTGTCAAAACTCTCTGCCGCCGTCTCTAATAATTCCTCGCTCACTGTGATGCCAAGGTTCTCTGCCACCGCTGTATTTACATAATATCCCGGTTCTGTAATGATCTCATAATTCATCTCAGACGCCTCTGCCTCTCCCTTTAACACTTTTGCAGCCATCCGTCCCGTCTGCTTTCCAAGCTCAACATAGTCCAAACCTTCCGCCGCAAGACAGCCAATTTTCACCTGCTCGATCTCGCTGCCAAATACCGGGATCTTCTTTACGTTTGCTTTGTCGAGAATGGTTGCCAGAGAATTGACCACCGTATTGTCAGTCAGATTTGTCAAACAGTCCACTTCTTCAAGGATCTCGTCCGTGGCAAGAGAGATATCCGCCGTCTGCGTAACGCCCTTATCCACAATGGTAAATCCATAGTCTCCTGCCAGCTCCTTGTATGTCTCGAGAGCGGACACTGAATTAACTTCGCTTGTCGTGTACATAATACCAATCTTCTCTGCATCCGGAAGCATCTCACGGATCATTTCAAGCTGAGCCTTGATCGGAAGTTCATCGCTTGTTCCCGTCACATTTCCCACTGGAGCGCCATTTTCGTCAGCCAGTTCAGCTGCTATAGGATCAGTCACCGCCGTATAAATCACCGGAATATCCGTATCGATCGCTGAATTGTACGCCGCCTGTGCACTCGGTGTGGCAATGGCGCAGATCAGATCCACTTTATCAGATACAAATGTATCGCTGATCTGTTTTGCCGTCCCTTGGTCCGCCGCCGCGTTCTTTACTTCGATGGTCAGGTTTTTCCCCTCTTCGATCCCTTCCTCTTTTAGCCCCTCGATGAACCCTTCCCGGCAATTGTCAAGAGAACCATGCTCCGCAAACTGTGAAATACCAATAGTGTACGTTTTTTCCCCTGAGGAATCCTGCCCAGACGCTGAGTTTCCCGAACCGCCGGAAGAACCGCACGCCCCAAGGCTCATTGCCATCGCTGCTCCCAAAATCACTGCCAATACTTTCTTTTTCATAGTTTTTGTCTCCTTTTTTGTTTTTTACAAAAGCAAAGACTTGGATGACATGTTTTTTGCGCGAGTGCGCATCCTCCCATGTATGGATACATCCGCAGATTCATGCAAGCATGACCTGTGTCCGTGTCCATACATGGCTGAACTTGAAATACAAAAACCGCCTCAAGCTCTATAGCTTGAGACGGTAATAAACAAGTTATTATCGCGGTACCACTCAAATTGACTGATGTCCACTCTGCTCACGTACTAACATACGCTCCTGATTGATAACGGGTTCGGTTCCCGGCGGTGCCTACTCTTTTCATTTCAGACCGCCCTCGAAAGTCCATTCAGAATTAAAATCCATACAGCAATCCCACCGCCTGCTGCTCTCTGAGATTTCTTTTAAAACCTACTCTTCTTTCTCATCGGTTTTTGCTTTTGATGTGCTTTATTTTAATTGTCCCTTTTTGATTTGTCAAGTACTTTTTTATTCCTCTGTCCGGATCTCTAATCCCAGCTCATCCAGCTGCTTTGCATCAGCCGGAGTCGGAGCCTCTGTCATCAGACAGGAAGCGTCCTTGATCTTCGGGAATGCAATCACATCGCGGATGCTGTCCTGTTTCGCCATGAGCATGACAAGACGGTCCAGTCCATAGGCAAGCCCTGCGTGCGGAGGCACTCCGTACTTAAACGCCTCGAGCAGAAACCCGAACTGGGTATGTGCCTGTTCTTTTGTAAATCCAAGCGCCTCGAACATTTTCTCCTGAATATCGTTCTGATGGATCCTGACGCTTCCGCCACCAATCTCGTTTCCGTTGAGCACAATATCGTAGGCTTTTGCGCGCACCTCCCCGAGTCTGCCCTGCCCCAGAAGAGGCAGGTCCTCTTCCATAGGCATGGTAAACGGATGATGCATGGCAAGATAACGTCCCTGCTCATCGCTCCACTCAAACTGCGGGAACTCTGTGATCCACACAAAACGGAACTCATCTTTATCCAAGAGATCCAGCTCTTTCGCAAGCTCCACGCGAAGCGCTCCGAGTGAATCCCATACCACTTTATTTTTGTCAGCCGCAAAGAGCAGCAGATCTCCCGGCTGTCCGTCCATAGCGCTGATCAGCGCGGACATCTCTTCCTCGCTCATGAACTTGGCAAAGGATGACTTCACGCTGCCGTCCTCCTGGAGAGCGATGTAGGCAAGACCTTTTGCGCCATAGTCTTTTACAAATGCAGTGAGCTTGTCAATCTTCTTTCTCGGCATTGCTCCCTGCCCTTTGGCGTTGATGCCGCGCACGCTGCCGCCGTTCTCAATGGCGCCTGTGAACACGCCGAAGCCGCATCCTTTCACCACGTCTGTCACATCGGTAAGCTCCATGCCAAAGCGCAGGTCCGGCTTGTCGGAACCAAAGCGGTCCATTGCCTCCTGCCATGTCATCCGC
This sequence comes from uncultured Mediterraneibacter sp., assembly GCA_944383695.1. Taxonomy (GTDB): domain Bacteria; phylum Bacillota; class Clostridia; order Lachnospirales; family Lachnospiraceae; genus Mediterraneibacter. Next base: position 29,183 of record CALWQP010000012.1, on the reverse strand, counting down.
TGGATCGGGAGCTGTACATCCACGTCCAGCACTTCTTTGAAAAGCTTTGCAAGATATCTCTCATTTACATCGATCACGTCATCCACGTCCACGAAAGACAGCTCCATGTCAATCTGGGTGAATTCCGGCTGACGGTCTGCTCTTAAGTCCTCGTCGCGAAAACATCTGGCAATCTGGATGTAACGGTCGAATCCGGAACACATCAGGAGCTGCTTGTAGAGCTGCGGAGACTGGGGCAGCCCATAGAAGCATCCCGGATGCACGCGGCTGGGCACAAGATAGTCTCTCGCCCCCTCCGGAGTGGTCTTCCCGAGCATCGGAGTCTCCACCTCCAGAAATCCTTCTTCTGCAAAGAACTGGCGTGTCAGCGTCATGACCTGGCTCTTCATCATCAGGTTGTGCTGGAGGTCCGGTCTTCTCAGGTCAAGATAACGGTATTTCAGACGCACTTCTTCTTTTGTCTTTGAATTTTCCTCAATTGGGAACGGAGGAGTCAGCGACTCAGAGAGGATGCGCAGCTCACTTGGGACGACCTCAATCTCCCCTGTTGCCAGCTTATCATTCACCGCGCCCGAACGTCTCGCCACTTCTCCCACGATGGCAACCGCGTACTCGGAACGCAGGGACGCCGCCTTCTCAAGAAGCGCTGCGTCAGTCTTGCCTTCCTCGCATACCACCTGGATGATTCCGGAGCGGTCGCGCACATCCGTAAACACCAGACCGCCCTTGTTCCTGTTCTTCTGCACCCATCCCATGATAGTCACTTTCCCGCCGATATCTGCCGCAGAGAGCTCGCCGCATCGATGAGTCCTCTTAAGCCCTTTCATTGATTCAGCCATTGTACACCTCCGTAATCTCTGTATATCCCTGTTCTGCAAGCTGTTCCTTCTGGAACTTCTTGTTCTTCTTCATGTTGGCAAGCATCACCTGATACCCATTTTCCCGGTCTTCGCGCGCCTGTGCGAGCACCTGGAGAAGCTTCTCCCGGGGCAGCTTCTTCTCCAGGAGATACGCTTTTTTCTTCCTGCTCGTGGGTACCTGGTACCCGCGTTCAAGAAGGAGCATGACGATACGCTCGAAACCGATAGAAAAGCCCACTGCCGGCGTGTCCTGCCCGGTGAACTTTCCGATCATCTCATCATAGCGTCCGCCGCCTCCCACTGAGCCGCCGAACTCATCCATGGAGATTTCGAAGATCGTGCCTGTATAATAAGACATGCCCCGCACGAGCGTCGGGTCAAAGCTCATCTGAAAGTCCGCCTCCTTCTGGCTCTCCACGCTGGTGATGATCATTTCCAGCGAATCTGCCGCCTCAGGCGCGAGATACCCTTCCAGTTTCTCTTTACACTTGCGGACACCCTCCACATCGTTCGTAATCTCTTTAAAGAGCGCAAGATATTTTTCCACCGATTCTTCCGCATAGCCGTTCTCCTTCAACTCAGCCGCCACGCCGTCCATACCGATCTTATCCATCTTGTCCAGGGTGATGAACACGCTGTCATAATCCGTTTCCTCAAATCCGCTGTACGCTGCCATTGCCTTTAAGAAACGCCGGTCATTGATGCGGATCGTAAAGTCCTTAAAATCCAGCTTCCCGAGAAGGGTGGTCGTTGCCAGGATCAGCTCGATCTCCGCCAGATTGGACGGTTCGCCCAGAATGTCGATGTCACACTGCATGAACTGGCGGTAACGCCCTCTCTGGGGACGGTCCGCTCTCCACACATTTCCCATCTGGAGCGCCTTGAAGGGAGAAGGGAGTTCGTTTGCATGGTTCGCATAATATCTGGAAAGAGGGACTGTCAGGTCATAGCGCAGTCCGCCGTCTACCAGGTCTGCCTCTTCCTTCGCCTCGCCCAGCTTTAACTTTTCCCCGCGTTTAAGTATCTTGAATATGAGCTTCTCATTGTCTCCTCCCTGCTTGCTGCACAGGTTCTCGATATGCTCCACACAGGGGGTCTCCATGGAGGAAAACCCGAACGTCCTGTAGGTGTCTTTGATCAGCCCGATCACATAATCCCTGATCTCCATCTCCGCAGGCATGATGTCCTTCATGCCGGTCACCGGCTTCTTCTTCAGCGCCATAGCCATTCTCCTTTCATCTATCCGCCGTGCTTCTCACGGCATAATGGTACACCCCAGTGGTGTTTTCGTTCTATCATCTCATCGATCCGGTCAATGTACTCTGTGATATTCTTCACATTTTCCACATGGACAATATCGATCTTCTTTCCACCCTCCGTCCTGATGGGTGTCTCAAGCAGGATCTTCGTGGACGCGCCCGCGCCCGCGGCAAGGATTGTCTGCTTTTCTTCCATAATCAGTATATTGTATATTCCCGCTTTGTCAAGCTTCGCATATCCCACATTTTCAAAATTCCCGGCAATATTCTTCTGCCGGTACAGATAATAGGGCTTCAGCCCCATCTTCTCCGCGCTCTTCGCCGCAGCGTCCACCATCTGTGAAATCTCGGAATGCAGATCCATGGACCTGCCCTCCTGTCCGAACTTCGCCGCCCGCTTGATGGCGAGAGAGTGGACGGTCAGACTGTCCGGGTGCATGTCTTCAATCTGGGAAAGTGTATCTTCCATGTCCGCCGCATCTTCCCCTGGAAGACCCGCGATCAAGTCCATATTGATATTGTCAAACCCAAGCCTCCGCGCCATTACGTACGCTTCACGGATATCCTCCACGGTGTGCTTCCGTCCTACCAGATCCAGCGTCTTCTGCTGCATGGTCTGAGGATTGATGGAAATCCGAGTCACCGGGAACGCTCTCAGGACAGTGAGCTTTTCTTCTGTGATACTGTCCGGGCGCCCCGCCTCCACAGTGAACTCTGCCATATGGCTCAAGTCAAAGTTTTCTGTAATCTCTGTGAGCAGCCGCCGGAGCTGGTCCGGCTCCAGCGTGGTGGGTGTGCCCCCGCCGATGTATACAGTATCCGGATATCTGCCCCGAGCCATCCTCCCGATAGCGCGTATCTCTTTGACCAGGGCGTCCAGATAGCTGTCCACCCGGTCTTTCCACACATCAATGGGCGAGGAACTGAACGAGCAGTAAGAACACACGCTGGGACAGAAGGGGATGCCAACGTACAGACTGAACCCGCCCCTGCAGTCAAGCTTCCCGAGAAGCTGCTTTTCCCGGCAGGCAATCTCATATCCCAGCTCCGCCTTTGCAGACGTGACAAAATATTCTTTCTTGAAAAATTTTATAATTTCCTCTCGGTTCTTTCCTTCCTCCAGCATCTGCATTGCCAGCTTTGTAGGGCGAACTCCGGTAAGCGTTCCCCAGGCAAGCTCCCTGCCGGACTTTTCGCACAGGAACCGGTAGACCCTGAGGGTGACTGCACGCTTTTCTGCCTGCGCCAGCTCCTCCTCAGTAACAGGAAGGCTGCCCGCCGGTCCCCGCATTTCTCCCCGGATCTCCTCCGGCGCAAGGGAAAAGCAAGAGCCTCCCGGAAGACGGAGCTCCACGAGAGATTCTTGCTTTTCATCAACCTTCTGCGAGATTTCCTCATTTGGAAAAAATGCTTTTGTGATATGATATACATTATAAGTCAGTTTATTTTTTTTACATGCGATCTCGATCATGTTTTATTTCCTTTCAAAACCTGCACCCGCAAATCTTAATGCAGAAGCCAGGCCCATGTTTATAGAAAAGGATTGTATTTCTTCTCATATCCGATGGCAGTCTCATCCATGTGCCCCGGACAGACCTTCGTCTCATCCGGCAGGACAAACAATCTGTCCCGGATGGAATTCACGAGCTGACCCATGCTCCCTGTAGGGAGATCCGTGCGCCCGATGGAACCGTGGAAGAGCGTATCCCCGCTGAACAGCACATTTTCCGCCGGGATATAATAACAGCATCCGCCGGCAGTGTGCCCCGGGGTGTAGATCACCTGGACCGCAAATCCCGCAACTTCAAGCTCCTGCCTGTCAGTCACGTATTCTGCGCCAGAGAAGGTATACGGCTGTCCCAGCATAGATGCGGAGGAATTGAGCTCCGCGCTCTCCAGCAGCTCCCGCTCTGCCTCATGGGCATAGACAGGCACGGGAAATTCCTTTAAAAACCCATCCAGTCCCATGATATGATCAAAATGTCCGTGGGTCAGGAGCACTGCTTTTACTTTCAGCCCCATGTCTTTGATATAGCTTATAAATTCCGGGGGACACGCCGCAGGATCGATGACAAAACATTCCTTATTCTTCTCACTGCTCACGATATAGCAGTTCGTCCCCACCGGACCAAGTACAAATTTTCCTATCCTCATTACGGATCATCCTCCTTCCGCTCCGCCGCTTAACCGGAAGTCCTCTCGATATCAATGATGCCTTCCACCTGCCGCAGTTTCTCGATCACACTGTTCAGTTCCTCGCGGCCCTGCACGATAAATCCTGTGTCAATGGTAGCAGTACCTTTTTTGCTCGTGCGGATATTCATAGACTTCACGTCGATCTTCGCCTCAGTGAACACTCTGGACAGGTCCATGAGCATTCCCTGCCGGTCGGAAGCATACATCTTCAGCTCCGCCAGATACTGGCCTCCGCCCTCTGTCTCCGAAGTATCCTCCCACTCTGCGTCGATCAGTCTCGCCCGCTCTTCATCGGAAAGGTGCAGCATGTTTACGCAGTCCGTCCGGTGGATGGACATGCCCCGCCCGCGGGTAACGAAACCAACGATTTCATCTCCGGGCACAGGGTTGCAGCACTTGGAAAAGCGGACCGCCATATCATTGATCCCCTTGACCACGATGCCGCTCTTGGACTTGGCAATGTGGACCTTCCTGCTGTTTGCCGCGGAAATCTTCTCCAGAATCGTCTCATCCGTTATCTCTTTCCTGTGCTCTTTCTCATATTCTTCAGAAAGACGGTTCACCACCTGCCCTTCCTTCAGGCCTCCGTGCCCGATCGCCGCCAGCACCGCGTCCCAATCGCGGAATCCGTACTTCTTCTGCACGATCTGCATGTATTTCGGCCTCAGGATATCCTGCAGGTTGATGGATTTGCTCCGGCAGTAAGCCATGATCAGCTCCTTGCCCTTGATGATATTATCCTCTTTAAATTCCTTCTTAAACCACTGGTTTATCTTATTCTTTGCCTGGGTGCTCTTGACGATATTGAGCCAGTCCCGGCTCGGTCCCTTGGAATTCTGGGACGTCAGGATCTCGATCCTGTCCCCATTCTGTATCTTATAGTCAATATTGACCAGTTTTCCGTTGACCCTTGCGCCCACCATCTTGTTGCCCACCGCACTGTGGATAGCGTAGGCAAAATCTACCGGTGTAGAGCCGTTTGGAAGGTTCTTCACATCCCCATTTGGCGTAAAGCAGTACACGTCTTCGGCAAACAGGTCCAGGTCGCCTTTTAACAGACTTAAGAACTCCCGGTTGTCGGACATGTCACGCTGCCATTCCAGGATCTGCCGCAGCCAGTTCAGCTTGGCTTCCTGGGACTCCATGCTCTTTGCCGCATCCGAGCCTTCTTTGTATTTCCAGTGGGCCGCGATACCATATTCCGCGGTCTTGTGCATCTCCTCCGTACGGATCTGGATTTCAAAGGGCTGGCCCGATGGCCCCATCAGCGTGGTGTGGAGCGACTGGTACATATTCGGCTTCGGCATGGCGATATAATCTTTGAAGCGCCCCGGGATGGGGGTGTACATCTCATGGATCACTCCCAGCGCCGCATAACAGTCTTTTACAGAATCCACGATGATGCGCACTGCGAACAGGTCATACACCTGGTCCAGTGTCTTGTTCTGATTCACCATCTTTTTATAGATGCTGAAGAAATGCTTCACACGTCCGTAGACCTTTGCCATGATGTGCGCGTTTGCCATATGCTTTGAGACTTCCGCCACAATCTGCTGGACGAATTCTTCCCTTTCCGTCTTGCGGGCGTTTAAGTCTTTCACCAGCTGGTAATAGACGTCCGGTTTCCAGTATTTCAGCGACAGGTCATCCAGCTCTGTCTTGATCTTGGAGATACCGAGCCTCTGGGCGATGGGAGCATAGATATCCATGGTCTCCCTTGCCTTCTCCTGCTGTTTTGCCGGAGTCATGAACTCCAGTGTGCGCATATTGTGAAGCCGGTCCGCCAGCTTGATGATAATGACGCGGATGTCCTTTGCCATGGCAAGGAACATCTTCCTTAAGTTTTCTGCCTGGACCTCCAGTTTATCCTGAGAATAACTGAGCTGCCCCAGCTTCGTGACGCCGTCCACAAGGAGGGCCACCTCTTCTCCGAACTCCCTTGTGACGTCATCCAGCGTCATGTCGGTATCTTCCACCGCATCATGGAGCATCCCTGCCACGATGGTCTCTTTGTCCATCTCAAGATCCGCCAGTATGATGCCCACCCAGAGCGGATGGATGATATAGGGCTCTCCGGACTTTCTCACCTGGTCTTTATGAGCTTCCTTCCCGATCCGGTACGCCTTTTCTATCATGGAGATATCTGCGGAGGGATGGTATTTCCTCACACGGTCGACCAGCGCCTGATAGAGCTGCTCAGGGTCCTGATAATCCTCCGGCGCTTTCACCGCATGACCGTCCACGATCTCAAGGTTCTTATTCAACTGTACATATTCCGGCGTCCCTGCCATATCAGTTCCCCCTTCCAGTGTCCGGCATATCACTGCCTTAAAGTCTCAAATGCAAAGCCTGTCATCTAATCAAAAGGATGCCGCTGTCGGTCCGGGCATCCTGAAATAAGCCTGCAATAGTATTAGTATAGCATTAATTTCCTGTTTTTCAAACATTTTTCTACAAGTTCCGGTCTATTGATAATTCACAATCGTGATCTGCAGATTCTTCCGTCCCATATATTCATTTACTGACGGATAATATGTAAAGGACATGACTTTTTTCTCTTCCATTGTCTTTAAACATGCCTCTACATCCCCGAAATACACTGCTTCCATCTGATTGCCCTGCTGATCCTCCAGACGGCATTTTAGGACATTCCGGTTTTTGCCGAAAATACGCGGGCTGATCACCTTTAAGTCTTTTTCCGCAAACAGGGGTTTTGGATTTCCTTTTCCAAAGGGCTCCAGGAGCTCCAGCTCACTGACCAGCTCTTCCGTGATATAAGGAAAGGGAAGGCGCATGTCAATGGACACTTTCATCTGGAGATCCTCTTCCTTCAAGTCGCACAGCGCGTTGACCGTCTCTCTGAACCGCTGTATATTGCCCTCCTCAAGAGACAGCCCCGCTGCCAGTTTATGTCCGCCGAATTTTGTAAACAATGCCCTGCATCTGCACATCTGGGCAAACATGTCATAGGATTCAATTGACCGGCCGGAGCCTTTCACTCCGTCTTCCGCCTTTGTCAGGACAAATGTGGGGCGATAGTAGCGCTCTCTGATCCGTCCTGCGATAATCCCCGCGATGCTCTCATGGCAGTCCGGCAGATAGACGACCAGCACCCGGTCATCCTTCAGGGAAGTGGTCTCGATCAAATCCACTGCCTCCGCCACGCCTCTCTCTGTCATCTCCTTCCGGCTGTCGTTCAATGCTTTCAAGTCCTCCGCCAGCATGACCGCTTCCCGCCGTGTGCGGGCATTTAAAAGCTCCAGGGCACGTTTCGCCGTGTCCAGTCTGCCGCCGGCATTGATGCAGGGCCCCAGTACGAATCCGATATGGTAAGCATTCAGCCGGTCCACGTCAATGCCTGTACATTCGATCAGGGCTTTCAGCCCCGGATTCTGCGTGCGTTTCAGCATCTCCAGCCCCTGCTTTACGAAGATGCGGTTCTCACCATTTAAATCCATCACATCCCCGACCGTGGCGATCGCCACATTCTCCATCAGGTAATCCACGTCCTCCGGGTCTCTCTGCATGACATCATAGAGCGCCTCCACCAGCTTGTATGCCACTGCCGCGCCGCACAGGCCTTTGAATGGATACCCGCAGTCCGGACGATGAGGATCGACCACTGCGTCCGCTCGGGGAAGGAGATATTCTTTCTCGCCGTCCATCTCTATGTAAGGGACTTCGTGATGATCTGTCACGATCACTGTCAGACCATTGTCTTTTGCATATGCAATCTCATCCGATGCCGCGATCCCATTGTCACAGGTGATGACTGTATCGATCCCATCATCAATGGCACGATCGATGAGCATCCGGTTCAAGCCGTATCCGTCTTTGATGCGGTCCGGGATGTCCGTGTCCACATCTGCTCCCAGCCCTGCGAGTCCTTCCTGCAGGATATATGTGGCATTCACCCCATCAATGTCATAATCTCCGAGCACGCGGATCGGCTTATCTTCCCGCACCTTTTCTGCCAGGATTTCCACCGCCCGGTCCATGTCCCGCATCAGCATGCCGTCATGCAGGTCCGCGATCGTTCCGTTCAGATAAAAATCCACAGCGTCATCCCCGACGATATCCCGGTTGCGGATCAGGCGCGCCAGTATCGGGGAAATATGGTACTTTTCCCCGATAGCGCTGAAATCTGCTTTTTTCATAGTGATAAACCAGCGTTCCATGCTTTTCCCTCCTGATACCCTTTATGTATACCATTAATCTGGATAAAAGTAAAGACGAGCGATTACGAGTATCTGCGGAAAAAAGCACCCGCACCGGAAACGGTACAGATGCTTTTTATGCTGTCTCAGACCAATATACAGTTCATGTTAATTTTTCTGCGTCCTGTTTTTCGTATATCTCTTTCCAGTGCGCTGCTGGCCTTTCGGAGATTTGCTCTCTTTATTCTTCTTCTGTTCTGCTCTGTCCTTTGCGCGGCCGGGCTCTTCCGGTCCGCTCTTATCTGCTGAACTGCTCTTGCCTGCCTGCTCGTTATTTCCTGCCGGTTCGATCTTGCCTGCCAACGCAGACACGCTGCTTTTGTCTGACTCAGCATTTAATGCAGCCAGCTTCGCGCCCTTTGTCTTCATGGTAAACCAGAGTGCGCCTGTGATGCATACAGATGAATATGCGCCGCACACGATACCTACCATCAGCGGCAGGGCAAACTCTTTGATAGAGCTTACGCCCATCACATAGAGTACTGCGATCGTAATAAATGTGGTCAATGATGTATAGATACTTCTTGTCAGCGTCTGCGTGATACAGCGGTTTACAAGCTCTTTGAGCACTGCCGGATTATCCGCAGCTTTTCCGTCTTCCTTCAGCTCTTCGCGGATACGGTCAAAGATAACGATGGTCGCGTTGATGGAATATCCGACGATGGTCAGCATACATGCGATAAATGTGTTGCCCACGGACACTCTGGCGATCACATAGAAGGCAAATACAACGAGCACATCGTGTACCAGCGCGAGCACAGCGCTGGTGGCAAACCGGATGTCTTTGAACCGGAACCAGATATAAAGCAGCATACAGATCGTAGCGATGGCCACGGCGACAACCGCGTCCTTCCTCATCTCAGAGCTTACCGTGGAGCTGATATTCTCTGTGGTGATCTCTTCTGTCACGCCAAAGTCTTCCTGCATGTATGTCTCGAACGCTTCACGCTCTTCAAGGTCCAGGGTCTGTGTCTTGAATACGACCTGGTTAGTCCCTTTTACTGTCTGGACCTGAATGTTCATATCCCCTGTGATGTCTTCCAGCTCAGGTATCATCTGACTGTCAATCTCATCCAGCGTGTATTCTTTATCAAATGTGACTGTGGTTGCAGTACCGCCCGCAAAATCAAGGCTGTAATTCATGGCGCCGACACCGCGCGCCTGATTGATCCCCATTCCCACGAATCCGCTGACACACAGAAGGGTCGAGGCAATAAAGAACACTTTTCTCTTTCCAAGGAAGTCGATCGGCTTTCTCGGCGCCTTGACCCGGCCGTACACTTTCGGATTCCGGATTCCCAGCGCATAGAGAGAGAAGATGATCACCCTCGTCACTACCAGAGCTGTGAACATGGATACCACGATACCCAGCGCGAGCGTCTGTGCAAAGCCTTTCACCGGACCGCTTCCGCGGAACCAGAGCACTGCCGCCGCGATCAGAGTCGTGATATTTCCGTCCAGGATCGCTGACATTGCTTTATGGAATCCGGCTTTCAGCGCAGTGTGCACAGACGCTCCGGCAGAGAGCTCTTCTTTCACACGCGCAAAGATGATAACGTTCGCATCTACCGCCATGCCAATGCCGAGGATGATACCTGCGATACCCGGCAGAGTCAGCGTAATGTCAAACGCATTTAAGAGCACCAGGATCAGCCCGGTATAGAATACCAGGGCAATACTGGACGCAAGGCCCGGAAGCAGATATACAAAAATCATGAACAGACATACAATCGCAAGGCCGATAGCGCCTGCCAGGAGGCTTGTGCTGATCGCTTCCTCGCCGAGCTGCGCGCCCACCACTTTAGAGCTGATTTCCTCCAACTCCAGGTTCAGTCCGCCGATGCGGATCGTGGAGGCAATGTTCTCCGCCTCCTCATAAGTCATGTCCTCACCAGAAATCTGCGCCCTTCCGTTCTCAATGACCGCATTTACCTGCGGAACACTGATCAGCGCTCCGTCATAATAGATCGCGATCGTGTCTCTGTTGTTGTTATACGCCTCTTCCGTGGCGGCGGCAAACGCAGCCGTACCCTCATCATTCAGAGTCAGATCCACGCCATACTCCGTTGCCCCGGTGGTGGACTGCTGGAATGATCCGGCTGTGGCTGTCTCTACTTCGGAGCCGGTCAGAACGATGGAATCCGTCCCCTGGAGCTCATCGATACTCTTATTCAGCACATATCCGTCTGTGCCTGCTGTATAATTTTCAGTCCCATCGCTGCCGTAATGTTTGATAAAATACAGTGATCCGGGCTGTCCCAGCTCCTCCAGGATGGTGTTGGCATCCTCAACACCTGGGATTTCGATGCTGATGCGGTTATCGCCTTCCTGATATGCCTGGGCCTCTGTGCTGTACTGTTCCACACGGCGCTGCATCTTGTACACCGTATCGTCCATATCCTCCTTAGAGGGAGTCTCGCCTTTTACCTGATAGGTGATGCTCACGCCTCCTTCCAGGTCAAGACCAAGGTTGATGTTCCTTGCCGCGCCCATTCCATATGAGTTCAGCCCGCGGATTACTGTCACACCCATCAGGACCATGACAGCCGCCACCAGGATCAGGCTCAAAATGCCTCTGCTCTTTTTCATGACTGTATATTCCTTTCTTTTTTCTTCCGGCGTATACCCGGGCCTCTCTGCAGACACGGCTCACGCCTTTTTCCGCTGCTCCGGCTATGCTTCTTTTTCTTTCTGTCCTTCCTGCGCATCAGCCAGGGCTGCTTTTATCATGATCGCGCATTCTACGCGTTTGCGCTCCATCTCACAGCTCACCTCGTAAGTATCGTTGATGGAGTGATGGAATTTGTAGGAGTTCGCCATGCATCCCCCGCTGCAGTAAAATCTGGCAAAGCATTTTTTGCAGCCTTCTTTGGAATACACGCTGCACCCCCGGAACTCATCCGGAATATCCGGCCTGGTGATCCCTTCGTCCACATTTCCCAAAAGGAATTCTTCCTGTCCCACAAACTGATGACACGGATATAAGTCTCCCCACGGAGTCACCGCCAGATATTCTGTGCCTGACCCGCACCCTGAGAGCCGTTTGGACACGCACGGTCCTCCCTCCAGATCGATCGTAAAGTGAAAGAAATGAAAGCCTCTTCCGCTCTTCTCCCTTTCCACCATGATCTTTGCCAGCTTGTCATATTCCGCAAAAATCTGGGGAAGGTCTTCTTTTTGGATCGCATAAGAATCTGTATCTTCGCCTACCACAGGCTCAATGGATATCTGCTTAAATCCCAGCTCTGCAAAGTGCAGCACATCATTGGAAAAGTCAAGATTATCCCTTGTAAATGTTCCTCGTATGTAATATTTCTGCTGGTTCCGGCTCTCAGCCAGCTTCTGGAACTTTGGCACGATCAGGTCGTAGCTGCCTTTTCCGTTTCGGAACGGCCGCATCCTGTCATTGACCTCCCTGCGCCCGTCAAGACTTAAGACTACATTGTCCATCTCGCGGTTGACAAACTCCTGCACTTCATCATTTAACAGCACGCCGTTGGTGGTAAGGGTAAAGCGGAAACGTTTGTCACAGAGCTTCTCCTTCTCCCTTCCATAGGCCACCAGATCTTTTACTACCTGCCAGTTCATCAGCGGCTCCCCGCCGAAGAAATCCACCTCCAGGTTCCTCCGTTTCCCGGAATTGGCGATCAGGAAGTCCAGCGACTTTTTCCCCACCTCATAGGACATAAGAGCCCGGCGGCCGTGATATTCGCCTTCTTCAGCGAAACAGTACTTACAGGCAAGGTTGCAGTCGTGGGCAATGTGCAGGCACAGCGCCTTCACCACGGTCTTTCTCTGCTTTACTTCATCGATAAAATCCTCGTAGATATCCCGCGTAAACAGCCTTCCCTGCTCTGTCAGCTCTGTGACTGCCTCCAGGATATCGTTCAGATCTTCTTCTGTATATTTCTGTCCCAGCTCTTTTTTCAGATAGGAAGCCTTCTCCGCGCTCTTAAGTGTCTCCGTCGTATGGAATTCATTTTGTTCCTCCAGCGCCCCGATCACATCGTATGCGGCTTTGTCCACCACATGCACAGCGCCGCTGTTTACATCAAGGACAATATTATATCCGTTATTCTGATACAGATGTATCACAACAGTACCTCTCTTTCTACTTACTCCCCATTCAGAACCCCTGTATCTGACACGCATAAGGCAGCGGTCACAAAAACCGCTGCCTTTCCCCCTTGTTCTATTGTGATCGCAAAACCTTACTTTCTGTTCTCACAGGTCTGATTTCCAACAGTACAGGATGTCTTACATGCTGACTGGCAGGATGTCTGGCACTCCCCGCACCCGCCTTTTTTTACTGTATTGTTTAATGTCTGTGTATTTAATGTCTTAATGTGCTTCATGTCCTGTCCTCCTAATATTCTACAACATATTGCTCGAAATATTATATCACAGGTTGCGGGGTTTTGGAAGCCCTTTTTTCACGACACCATCCCGCCCAGCATACCCCCACCTGCACACAGAAGGAATGTGGTCAGCAGGTTCATGGTTTCAGCCTGCAGCGTGTGGTACACTCCCAGCGAAATCAAAAGCAGAAGCACAAAATACAGAACTCCCGCGAGCAGTCCCCACAGAAATTTTTTCACCTTCGTCAGCTTTCCGATCACAAATCCTCCCGCAAATGTGGATATCACATAAGTCAGGATGATCCCCGCATTTACATTTTCCTCGCTCAGCCCTGCCTTATACAGAAGAATCGTCAGGATGAGGAGCATGATCCCTGTCACGACATAAGCGCACAGAAGCGCTTTCAGCATATTGACCGCTGTCTGTTCTATCCCCTGTCTGCCTGCTGTTTTTTTCTCCATATTTTTCCTCCCGGTCATAAACATGATCCCATTCTTTGTCCTGCTGGTAAAGCATATGTTTGTCCGGGAGGATTTATTCCAAAAATCCCCCTGCCTCTGCACAGATATAAGGATTTATCCCATCTGACGTCCCAAAAAGTCCGCGGCGCTGTACGCCACCCTCTGCTCCACTTCCCCGAAACGCCTTTTTTCGTCTTTATTAAGCAGCGCCACAGCCCCGATCACATCTCCCTCGCAGATGATCGGGCAGATCACTTCATCACAGTAATCTTTCATGTCCGCGGTCACTTTAATATAGGATGCGTCTCCGTTCTTTGCCAGGATCTGGGAGCGGTCTTTTAAGGCGTCGCCGAGTTCCTGCCCGATGAACTGATCCTGAAGGTCTTTCTTTCCGTTGCCCGATGATGCCACAACCTGGTCCGTATCTGTAATGCATACCGTGCAGCCCATCGTCTGTGAAAGGCTCTCCGCGTAAAGTTTCGCCAGATTTCCCAGCTCACCGATCGGTGAGTATTTTTTGAGGATGATCTCTCCCTCCCGGTCCGTAAAGATCTCCAGCGGATCTCCCTCCCGGATGCGGAGCGTCCTCCTGATCTCCTTCGGAACGACGACACGCCCCAGATCATCGATCCTTCTTACTATCCCCGTCGCTTTCATATAATAATTCCTCCATTTTACACTTTGACATTTATCCTTTTTATTGTCGATAAATGTATTGTCTGTAAAATAGAGGAATTTATACTTCTCTTTGTGATGCTTCTATAAATACTGTCTTCTATTCTTCTTCAAAAACCACTTTTCCATTTGTCTCAATAACATTTTTATACCAGTAGAAACTGTCTTTTTTAAAACGGTCCAGCGTCCCGCCTTCCTCTTCCTGTCTGTCCACATATACAAAACCGTACCTCTTCTGATACCCGTTCAGCCAGCTCAACAAATCTGTAAATGACCAGGTGCAATAGGCAATCACCCTGCACCCTTCCTCAACAGCTTCTCCCAGGGCTTTTATATGCTCCTTCAGATAACAGATCCGGTAATCATCATGAATCCTGTCATCCTCTGTCTTTTTGTCAAAAGCGCCCAGGCCGTTTTCAGAAATAATGATGGGAAGGGCATACCGGCTTGTGATCTCCCTGCAGCAAAACTGAAGTCCGGAAGGATCGATGCTCCAGTCCCAGTCTGTTGTCAGCAGATAGGGGTTTGCAGGATTTTTATAAATCCCCGGAATGCCTGTTTCCTGGGCAGATCCCTTCACACCGCTTGTATTCATAGTTCCGTAAGGGGTCACGCCGTCCATGGGATTGTACTCACACACACAGCTCTGATAATAATTGACTCCCATAAAGCTGATCTGGGATGCCGCCTTCTTTAAGATCTCCTCATCTTCCCTGGTCACATCCGGCGCGATGCCTTTCTTTTTCAAATAAGCCATTGCCGCGGCCGGATAGCGCCCATAGGCATAGACATCCATCCACCAGTAATTTTTCAGGTCATCATAGTTGGCTTTTGCCATAGCGTTGACCGGCCTGCAGTCCAGGGCATAGGACGGAGTATAGGCAAAGCTTGCGCCGATCAGCCCCTTTCCTCCCATCGCCCTGTATGCGAGCACTGCCTTTGCATGAGCCATAAACGCATGGTGATTAACCTGATAAAAGGTCTTCTGGTCGTCAAATCTGCCCGGCGGATGCTGTGCTGTCAGCCAGCCAAGAGAGGTGAAGATATTCTGCTCGTTGAGCGTGATCCAGTATTTTACCTTTCCGTCAAATCTGGAAAACAGTGTCTTTGCATAATTCACATAGTCGTCAATGATCCGGGGACTTTCCCAGCCATTGTATGCGTCCGCCAGAGCCTGGGGCAGGTCCCAGTGATAGATCGTTACCATGGGCTCAATATGGTATTTCAGGCACTCGTCTATTATATTCTGATAAAATGCAATGCCCTCTTCATTTACGTCTCCGTTCCCCTCCGGAAAAATCCTTGCCCAGGAGACGGAAAAGCGATATGTTTTCAGTCCCATTTCTGCCATCAGGGCAATATCCTCCTTGTATCTGTGGTAATGGTCCACAGCTACGTCCCCTGTTGTCGCTTTATATGTCTTTCCGGGAATGCGCACAAACGCGTCCCAGTTTGTCATTCCTTTTCCGCCTTCCTTCCATCCGCCCTCGATCTGGTAGGCTGCGGAAGCGCTTCCCCACAGAAATCCCTCCGGGAATCCTTTCGCTCTTATCTGTTCCATTTTTTCTCCTCCTCATGTTTAGTGGATCACTATTATCTCATCCAGCTCTTTGACAGGTCCGGATGTGCTGACAGAAACATCTGCAAATCGCTCTGTATTGGATACAATGACCGGCGTAGTGATATCATACCCGGCTTTCACGATACCATCTATGTCAAACTCCAGAATGATCTCCCCCTTTTTCACATACTCACCTGAGCTTTTTTTCGGGTAGAAATATTTCCCTTCCAGATTTACTGTGTCCATTCCCACATGGATAAGCAGTTCCACTCCATCACTGCTGGACAGGCCCACCGCATGTCCGGTCTCAAACATCATATCGATCCTGCCGTCAAAAGGCGCAGCCACTTCACCCTTATCCGGGATGACCGCAGCTCCTTTTCCGAGAACGCCCTGGGAAAATGTGGCATCCTCCACCTTGTCCAGGGGAATGCAATTTCCCTGCACCGGGCTGTAAATATGGATTTCCTTCCCCTCCGAAAGCGGCTGGACTTCCGAGCCCGGGAGCGCTTCCTGCTGCTCTTCCGGCGCTGGCTCATCCGCCTCGTCATCCTCATCTATAATGTCCTCGAATCCGATGATCATGGTAGCGATAAATGACACGACAACTGTCAGCAGGATGGTAAGGGCCGCGATCAGCAGACTTGCCGCCCTGTCTTTCTCCACATACTGTACGATAGTCACAATAGCAGGGGTGGCGATTCCAAAGCACTTCATCTGGAAAAAGCCTCCAAACAGACCGCCAGCCACGGCTCCGATGCACGCTCCCAGCATCGGCTTTTTGAGTCTCAATGTAACACCATACAGGGCAGGCTCCGTGATACCTGCCACCAGCGCGGAAAACGCAGAAGAACCGGCAACCTGTTTGAAGTCTTTGTTTTTACTTTTTACAGATACAGCCAGTGAGGCAGCGCCTTGCGCCATGTTGGAACAGAGTTCTCCGATACAGATAAAATTCTCATACCCGGTGGTGGCGATCATACCAAGCTTGATCGGTGTAAACGCATGATGCATACCTGCCATGACTACAAAAGGATAGATACCTGCCACAAGGCCGATCGCAATGAAGCCAAGCTTATCATGGATAAAATATACGATATCCGACAGCCCATTGCCGAGGATGGCTCCAAGAGGCCCAAGTACGATGAGCGCGATCGGAGCTTCGAGCAGCACTACAAGCATGGGTTTCAGGAAGTTTTTCGTCACCACAGGCGTGATCTTATCCACCAGTTTTTCCACGTACTTCAGAGACCATACCGCCAGAATGATCGGAATGACTGAATAAGAGTAGGTTGCGTAGGTGACTGGTATAAACCCAAGGAATCTGATCACTTCACCCGCCTCGTTTGCCGTGCTCATCATAGAGATAAAATTCGGATGGAGCATGATCAGCGCGATACTCGCCGCATAGTACATATTTGTCCCGAATTTTTTAGATGCGGACACAGCGATCAGCACCGGCATGAAGAAGAACGCGCCGTCGCCTATAACGTTTAACAGCTGATAGGTATATCCTTCCGTGTCCAGCACATTGATCATCGGAAGTAATGTAAGAAGCACCTTGATCATGGCCGCGCCTATGATCGCCGGAATGACCGGAGCCATAATACCGGAGATGGTATCCATCAATATGGAAACAATTCCCCTCTTTTCCTGTTTTTCAGGTGCTTTTTTAGGAGCTTCATTTGAGAAATTTCCCAGTTTATTCAGTTCGGCATAGACATTTCCCACGTCGTTTCCGATGATGATCTGATACTGTCCTGCCTTTTTCATCACACCCATGACACCTTTTGTCTTTTTCACCGCCTCATCGTCCACAACAGACTCATCCTTCAGTGTAAATCTCAGTCTCGTCATACAGTGCACCAGACTGATCACATTTTCTTTTCCTCCTACACGCTGCAGGATTTTTTTCGCTGTACTCTCGTAATCCATGTTTTCACCTCTTACAATTTTTTATTTATTCTCCGGCATAAATCCGGAAAAACAAAGACCTGGCCATAAAAGCCGCATTTTCCCGGGAAACGCGTCTTTTACGGTCAGGTCTTGCTTAACTGAATAATAACAAACCTGTGAACTAGCGCTGCTGTTCATCCAGTATTCTTTTTATATGTATCAGAAGATACAGTTCTTCATCTATGCTCAGTCTGTATCCGTACTGCTTTTCAATGAATCGGACCACCTTCTCCACGCCGGTATAGGCTGCCCTGTTCTGTGCCGTCATGACATCATAAATTTCTTCCATGCTGTCCTGATATACTTCCCCATCCATAACTCTGGCGGAAAAGAATTTCAGATGTGTCAGAAATCTCTGGTAAGACACTGAATCTTCGTTAAATTCGATACGGAAATGCATTTTTACGATCTTGATAATGGCATTGATCAACTCCGTGATCTTTTGCACATCAGAGACCTTGTTTGCCTCATACTCTGAAGATATAATGTGCATGGCTATAAACCCTGCCTCATCCTCTCCCAGGTCAATACCGGTCATCTCCCGGATCCACCCGATCGCCTCTTCCGCCACTTCGTATTCCCGAGGATAGAACTTCTTTATCTCGTGGCGCATCATGTTCTTCAGGCTGATCCCTTCCTGGTATCTCTCCAGGGCAGAATGAATATGGTCTGTCAGTGTCACATAAAGCACGTCCCTTGTCCTCAGCCCTGCCTTTCTTGCTGCAGACACGACCTTTCCTGAAATCTCCAGATATTTCTCCGAAATCTCTTTTACAACTTCCTGAAGCCGGTAGTTGTCCTCCGGACTTTTCAGACAATAAATCTTATCTACAAGAGACTGTTCCAGCTCTTCACCTTTTTTCTTTTTAAATCCGATCCCGGGGCCAGTAATAATGATTTCCTGTCCATTCTGATCTGATGACACAACAGCATTTGTGTTCAGAACCCTGATAATCTTCAACTGTCTTTCCCCCTTGCAGACATTGAAACATACCTGTCCATACAAAGAAAAAAACCGCCTATAACACCTACACCATCAGCATTATAAACAGTCTTGCTTACCCTTGCGTAATAACAAACTTATTTCATAAATACATATTAGCAGTTTATATTACATTTGTCTACTGTGAATTACCTTTTCATCATATATAATAATTTTGCACTCACTTTTTTATGCAAAACGTCTAAAAGCCTTACATTCATACCACCGGTCATTCACTTGGCATGGCAGCCGTATAATGCCATCGCCCCGCTGTTCCCGGCACAAAAAAGTGCATCCCGGAAATTTCTATATCCAATCGATGCACCTCTTTGTTCCGGTCCGGGCAATCCCTTTCCGGCCGTCCCATTCTATTTTCTGTAAACCTACTGAGCCATTTCTTTATACTGCTGGGCAATGTTGAGGGTATGATCTCCCATACGTTCAAAATCTGTCAGCACCTCAGAGAATACGATGCCGCTCTGCGGTTTACATTTGCCTTTCTTAAGGCGCTGGAGCTGTTTCTTAAAATACTTGTCGCGCATATCGTCATTTTTCTGCTCCATAACGACTGCCCGGCTTAATACATCGTCAACATTTTCCGTCTTCACGTCTTTGAGATTGTCCAGGGCGTTCAGGCACTGTTTTTTCATCTCTTCCAGTTCTTCCAGCACATTGTCCGAAAACTGCTGATCCCATTTTTTCATGTCGTCAGCATATCCGGCAAGATTGACCGCATGGTCGCCGATCCGCTCCAGATTGCTGATGATCACATAATAGCCGTTGATCTGTATAGAATCTGACATGGATTTCTCGCTGGTCATCAGACTTACAATGTACTCTGATATCCCTTTATTGAGGAAATCGATATACTCTTCTCTCTCTGAAATCCTCTTTCGCAACTTCTCTTCATAATTGATCAGGATACTGAATGCGTCACTAATGTTTTTTGACACCATGTCCAGCATACGCCCCACCTCGTCACGCACCTGGGATACAGCAACCGCGCTGTGTCCGATGGCGTAGGAAGATTCAAAGGGACGGATATATTTCAGCCTCAGATCCTCATCGTCCTCCTTCTTGCTGTCCGGAAGGATGCGGGTGGCAATCTTTGCCATATATGTACCAAAGGGAAGCAGCAGCAATGTTGTCACGATGTTAAAGATGGTGTGCGCGTTGGCGATCTGTTTCACAGGTTCTCCCGGAGTGAGCGCCTCAATGAGCTCTACATACGGTGTCGTCATACAGACCACTGTAAAAATGACCGTTCCGATGATGTTGAACATCAGGTGGATGATGGTGGTCCTTCTGGCGTTCACCTTTGTGCCGATGGACGCCAGCACCGCAGTGATACAGGTACCGATGTTCTGTCCGAACAGCACATACACCGCGCTGGACAGAGGGATCATCCCTGTTGCTGCCAGCGTCTGGAGGATACCCACCGATGCGGAAGACGACTGGATGACCGCCGTGAACACTGCTCCCACTAAAATGCCGAGTAACGGGTTGCTGAACTGTGTCATCAGGTTGACGAACGCCTCTGATTCCTGGAGCGGTTCCATTGCCGCGCTCATCATATCCATACCCATGAACAGGACGCCCAGCCCTGCAAAAATACTGCTGATATGATGCACCCGCTCATTTTTGACAAACATCATGGCGCCCACGCCGATGATGGCAAACAGCGGGGCAATGACCCCAATGTCAAGTGCGATGAGCTGTCCGGTGATGGTCGTGCCGATATTGGCGCCCATGATGACCCAGACTGCCTGCTGCAATGTCATAAGACCCGAATTTACGAATCCCACAACCATGACCGTCGTAGCGGAAGATGACTGGATAACTGCCGTAATGCCTGCACCAACAAGCACGCCTACAATGCGGTTTGATGTCAGTTTCTCAAGAATCGATTTCATCTTGTTTCCGGCGGCAGCCTCCAGACCATTGCCCATCATCTGCATTCCATACAGGAAGAGCGCAAGACCGCCGAACAAAGAGAGTATATCTGTTATCCCCATTACTCTTTCTCCTTTGCATGATCGTCTTATTTTTCAGTATGTGATTTTCCATATAATATAGGTTTCCCATGCATTAACGCACTATTTAAAAACTAACACGCGGTATTTCCCATGTCAATTACTATTTAACATTTTCTTCACTCTTTTTTTACTGTCTTTTAACCTGTCCTTTACAATCTGCTGCTCCTGCCATGATAAAAACCTGCAGAAAGGTTGTGCCGCTCGCTTTACACGGGCACTTTATTCTGCTAAAATCTTTATAATCCCGCCGGGATCAATCAGCAGTACCACAGAAGAAAGGAGCATCATTTATGTTTATTCTGATTTTGGAACAGCTCGTGAAGATGTTCTTCATCATGCTGCTCGCATTTATCTGTTTTAAAATACGGCTGGTCAACCAGGAAGGAAACCGGAATATGTCCGATCTCCTTCTCATGGTCGTCAATCCCTGCCTGATACTGACTGTCTTTCAGACAGAATACTCCCCCGAGCTGGTCAGGGGGCTTCTGCTTGCATTTGCAGCTGCTGTCATGACCCATGTCATCGGGATCCTGGTCACCACTTTCCTCATCCGTTCCCAGAGCGGGGAGGATTACGGCGTCGAGCGGTTCAATGCCATGTACTCCAACTGCGGGTTCATCGGTATCCCGCTGATCGGAAGCGTGCTGGGAGATACCGGAGTATTTTATCTGTCAGCTTACCTTGTCATTTTCAACCTGCTTACCTGGACCCATGGCGTAGGCATCATGGAGAAAAGGTTTTCACTGAAAAACATTAAAAAAGGCGTCCTGTCCCCCATGTTCATCGCCACCGCGGCTGCGGCTGTCCTGTTCTTCATACAGTTCAGGATTCCTTCCGTGCTGCTTGATCCTATAAACTATGTGGCTGATATGAATACACCTCTTGCCATGATGGTGGCGGGCTTTTCCGTGGCGCAGGCTGACCTTCCAAAGATGCTCCGCAATGTACGGCTGTACTTTGTCTCAGCCGTCAAGCTGCTCCTGATCCCTCTGCTCACGATCCCGGTGCTCATGCTCATGCATCTGCCCCAGACCGTCTCACTTACCACTGTCATTGCCGCAGCATGTCCGGCGGCAACGACCGGGACAATGCTGGCAATCCGGTACAGGCAGAACTATACCTATTCATCCGAAATCTTCGCCTTGTCAACCGTATTTTCCATCATCACCATGCCAGTGGTGGTTATGCTGGCAGAACAGCTCCTGTAAAGGCCCGGCAGACGGAAGAAGACCTCTTCAGGAAAACCGGTCAAAAGTTTTCTTGAAGAGGTCTGTCGCCGTCTGAAAATTTTCACATTATTCTACACTCTTTAATGACTCTACCATATCGATCTTCTTCAGCTTAAAGTACATCGCCCCATTCACAATGCATGAGAACGCCACCGTGAGAAGGAAAGCGAACACAAAGCTGCTGAAATCGATATTCCTTCCGAACATGACGGACTCAATCTCCACGGTCACGATGATGAACCGGTGGAGGACCCATCCCATGAGAACTCCAAACACAGAGCCCAGCATAGTGAGCACGATGTTCTCCCGGTACACATACATTGTAACCTCATTGTTGTAGAATCCAAGCACTTTCAGGGTTGCCAGCTCCCGCTTTCGCTCCGTGATCGCAATGTTATTCAGGTTGTACAGCACCACAAAGGCGAGCATGCCCGCTGAGATGATGAGTACAACAATGACCAGATCGAGTGCGCCAAGCATATTATCTACCTGCTCTTCCAGATCTGTTGTATAGCTGACGCTGAGAGCGCCCGGGAGTTTCAGCGCCGCCTCGCCGACCCGCTCTGCCTCCTCGGTATTCCGGTCAGCCGTCTTGTAGACAATGGAATTGTATTCCGGCTTTTCTCCGTATGCCTCTTCATAAAACGCCGGCGTCATGTACAGGTAATGCCCCATATAGTTCTCGCATACAGTACCGATCTTCACGCTTATGTCTCCCCGGTCTTCATCCCGGACTGTGATCGTATCCCCAGGCTCAACATCCAGCTCCTTTGCCATCTTTTCCGTGAGGACCGCTCCTTCATCATCAAGGAAATATTCTTCATTTGTCACCCGGTCCTGGAGCACAGTATATTCAGGGAAGCTCTCTGCATCTTTTGGTACGCTCAGATAAATGTCGTGCCATTCTTCTCCATTTCCCACAGTAATCTGCGTCAACAGTCCTTCTGCCGCCCCTTCCACATCCTTATCCGCTTCCACTGCGGCCAGTACTTCCGACTTTTCTTCTTCTGACGCGTCTCCATTGAGGATGACATTCCCATCGTAGAGCTGTATCTCGCCATACTGGATATCCACGATGGCAAAGATCGAGTCCTTCAGCCCGAACCCTACCAGCATGAGCGCCATGCAGCCTCCGATGCCGAAGACCGTCATAAAGAGCCGCTTCTTATAGCGCACCAGATTTCTGATGCTTGCCTTCCAGGAGAAATTCAGCCGTTTCCATATGAAAGGCACCCGCTCAAGAAGCACTCTCTGCCCCTGCTTCGGAGTCGGCGGGCGCATCAGCTCCGCCGCCTGTTCCTTCAGTTCCCGGAAACAGGCGAGAAACGTGGCGATCAGGGTGGACGCCAGGGCTGCCGCTGCAGCTCCGAAGCCATACTGGACATTGTAGGGAATTGAAAGCTCATTCATATGCTGATACATGATCCCGTAAGCATTTATTATGATATAGGGAAATACCTTCTCCCCGAAAAGGATGCCCGCCACACTTCCGGTCACAGTCGCCAGAAGCGCATAGCCCATATACTTGCCCGCTATGGAGTGTTTTTCATATCCGAGCGCCTTAAATGTGCCGATCAGCGTCCTCTGCTCTTCCACCATACGAGTCATGGTGGTCAGGCTGATGAGCGCCGCCACAAGAAAGAAGATGACCGGGAACACTTCTCCGATGGCGCGCATCCTGTCCGCGTTTTCCCCATAGCTGGTATAGTCGGGAAGATTGTTTCTGTCATACACATACCATTCCGGTCTCTCCAGATTTTTAATCTCTTCCTGAGCATCTGCGAGCTCTCGCTCTGCATCTGCTATTTTCTGCTCACCGTCCGCAATCTCAGCCTGCGCCTCTGCCTCGCCCGCATAATACTCTTCCCATCCTTTTGCAAGTTCCTGCTCTCCGGATGTGATCTCCGCCTCCGCATCTGCGATCTGCTGCTGTCCGGCTTCCAACTGCTGCCATCCGCTGTTGATCTGTTCCTGTGCAGACGAGAGCCGTGCTTTCGCCGCATTGATCTGCGCCTGGGCCTGTGCGACAGCAGCCTCACCGCTCTGGATCTGCTCATACAAAGCCTGAAGAGCCGCCATTGTCACATCATCTGCCTGACCGCTGGCAGCCAGAGCGTTATACTGCTCCTTTGCGGCATTGAGCTGGTCGATCCGGGCATTCAGACTGTCAATATTTGCATTCAGGTCCGCCGTTCCCTGTTCCACCTCTGCCTGGCTGTCCGTAAGCTGCTTCCGGTTCGTCTCAATCTGTGCTTTGGAAGTTTCCAGCTCGCTTTTCCCGCTGTCCAGCTCCGCCTGGGCATTTTCAAGCTGCTGTCTTGCCTCTGCGAGCTCTGTTTCTGCTTCCGCCTTTCCTTCTTCCAATTCTGTCTCTGCATCTGCGATCTGCTGCCGGGCATCCGAAACCGCTGCCTCCGCCTCAGCTGTGACCTCTTCATAGCGGGCGTCCTGGCGTTCCCCCTTGATAGCCTCCACACTGGCAAGGACTTCAGATACTCTGTCATCGTATTTATCTGTAAATGCCGTCAGATCCGCCGCGCCTTCCACCTGCGCGTAGATCTCAGTATATACATCCAGCGCGAAACTCTCCTCAGGCACATAGACAAACGCGTTCACACTTCCATTCCCGATCATTGTGCTTCCCCGCTGGAATGAAATATAGTTGGGGCTGCTCACTGTGCCTGTGATGGTAAATGTATCTGTCACGAGAGTATCTGTGATATCATCATCCGTCCCGCTGGAAAATATGACCGTATCTCCAATCTCAAGGTCGCTCTCCGCCAGATAGTCTACATCCAGCGCGCACTCGTCCTCCTTTTCAGGCAGACGCCCATCCTCAAGCTGCGCCCGGTTCATCGTCGGAAGCATGGACATCACATGGACCACGATCTGATTCGCCCCATCTGCACAGAGAACGTCCGTGGAATATCCTCCTTCCGCATATTCGATCCCATCTACATCCTCGACGGCGCTGACATCATCATCGGTAAGTCCCATAGTGCTGATGACCTGGATATCCATCATGTTCTTATTGTCAAAGTATTCGTCTCCCGAATAACGCATATCCGGTTCGGAAGCACGTATCCCTGAGAAAAAAGCACACCCGATGGCGACAATGAAGAAGATGGACAGAAAACGCCCGAGACTGCGGCGGATTTCCATATAAAAATCTTTTCTCAACGCTCTTTTCTTCATCCGTCTCCCCTACCATTCTATCTCATCGATCGATACTGGATGCTCATTCGTCTCCATCTGGGATACCTGTCCGTTCTTGATATGTATGAGCCGGTCCGCCATAGGCGCAATCGCCTGGTTGTGCGTGATCACGATGACTGTCATCCCCCGCTCCCTGCACATGTTCTGGAGGAGTTTTAGGATTGCCTTTCCGGTGTTGTAGTCCAGAGCTCCGGTAGGCTCATCACAGAGCAGGAGCTTCGGGTTTTTTGCAAGCGCTCTTGCGATAGACACCCTCTGCTGCTCTCCTCCAGAAAGTTGTGCCGGAAAATTGTCAAGCCTGCTTCCCAGCCCTACTTCCTTCAACACCTCTCTCGCGTCGAGAGGGTCTTTGCAGATTTGAAGAGCCAGCTCCACATTTTCAAGGGCAGTCAGATTGGGCACCAGATTGTAGAACTGAAATACAAATCCGATGTCCTCCCGGCGGTAGCCGGTCAACTGCCTGGCATTGTACGCAGTCACATCCTCGCCGTCCACAACAAGAGCGCCCCCGGTGGCCGTATCCATGCCTCCCAGGATGTTGAGCACGGTCGTCTTGCCCGCGCCGCTGGGCCCGACGATCACGACAAATTCCCCTTTTTGAATAGAGAAGCTGATGTTATCCACAGCCCGGATCTCCACCTCTCCCATCTTATAGATTTTTGTAATATTTTGTAATTTTACAAACTCTTCCATACCGTACTCTCCCGACACATATGTTAGAAAAGGGACGGATACCAGTATCCGCCCCAGCCTGATTCCTATATTCATTATAGCATGGAAATCCCAAAATGTGAGATAATTCCGATTAATTTCACACTTTTCTTCTGTAAACATATATGCAAGTGATCTATCTTTTTGAACAGTGTTTTTTCCGGAGCGGCACGCATATCATCCCTTCTGACATCACAAGCAGCGCTGTCCGGAAACTTGTATTCGTCTGATCACCGGAAGCAGGAACAGCATCCTTCTTTCCCGAAATTTTAGTTATTTATATCATGACTATTACATTTCAGAAACCAGGATTCGCTCTTTTTTACTTTATCTATAGCTGCGTACCCAGCCTGTTCCGCACCGACCTATATAACGTGCATCTCAACTGTGTCAGAAAACTTCTGTCACCGCTGCTCCCTGTTCATTCGTGCCGCTACCCGGAACAACACCAGGCCGATCAGGAACATAAAAGAGAGCGCGCTCACTCCAATGTTCATCCTTCCGGTCACCTGACTTAAAAAGGACACAAGCGCTGTCCCAAGCACAGACGCTCCTTTCCCGCAGATGTCATAAATGCCAAAAAATTCCCCCGACTTCTCTGCTGGTATGATTTTTGCAAAGTAGGATCTGGAAAGTGCCTGGATCGTGCCCTGGAACATGCCGACTAAAACAGCAAGTATCCAGAAATCAAGCTGGGAATCCAGCCAGTATGCATAGACAGCGATACAAAAATATGCGGCAATACAGATCGTGATGATCCTTTCAGGAGGGACTCTCTTTGTGAGGCGGCTGAAAATAAGCACCGCCGGGAACGCTACGATCTGTGTCACTAAAAGGGCAAGCAGAAGTCCCGTGCTGTCCAACCCCAGCGCCTGTCCGTAAGCTGTCGCCATATCAATGACCGTATACACACCGTCAATATAAAAGAAAAATGCCAGAAGGAAAACAAAGATATGTTTCTCTTTCGTCAGCTCTACAAAAGTTCTTCCCAGACGCTTGAAGCTGTTCCTCACTACATGTTCTCCTGCCTCCGCAAAATACCTCTGCTGATAAGAGCGGAGCAGCGGCACGGAAGAACAGAGCCACCAGAGCGCAGTGATAATAAATGCAAGGATCATAGACGTCTGCATCCCAATCCCAAGGCTTCCTGCTCCAAGCACGATGCCAAGACAGGCGATAAATGGGATGCAGCTTCCGATATATCCCCACGCATATCCGTGAGAAGATACTGTATCCATCCTGTCCGGCTCTGTCACGTCAGTGAGCATAGCGTCATAGAAAACAAGGCTCGCGGAATATCCGGTCTTCGCCAGCACGAACACGCCTAAGAACCAGATCCATGACGACAGAAATCCCAGCAGGATACAGCCGAACACCCCCACGCCCATGGCAATGCAGAATATCGTCTTCTTAAAGTTCTTTGTATCCGCTATCGCTCCCAGCGTGGGGCCAAGGATCGCCACAAGAAGCGTACAGATGGAGGTGGCGTATCCCCAGTAGGCCAGATAATCCACATCCGATATTCCCGCATTTCCCGAGAGATAATTAAAATAGATGGGGAAGATGGTGGCTACCATCATGGTGAAGGCTGAGTTTCCCACGTCATAAAGCACCCATTTCTTTTCCAGTGATGTCAGTTTAAATTTCATCTCTCATTCTCTCTTTCTTTTTATACGCAGTTTATCTCTTTCTATATGCAATTTCTTAAAAAAGTTCTGGGGTTCCTCCCTGTATCAGTCACAGCCTCAGGTTCTCCCAGTTATCCCCTTCTCCGAATGTCCGATGAAATCTCTCCGGAAGCTCCGCGTCCTCAAAAAGGACTTTCTGATACTGAATAATCAGCCCTGCAGCCAGCGGTACCGCCCCGGAATACAGCCGTTTAAGAAGCTGGCAGTAATCCCGGCACGCCGGATTCGGCTCGAGGCTCATGACCATTCCATGCATGGAATCGTACTGTCCAGTCAGCTTCATGCCGCCAAAAAGCAGTTTCCTCTTCACCATCCCCGGAGCATACAGCATCTTATGGTAAAACACCATTCCTTTCAATGCTTTCAGCACGAGTTCCGGCGTCAGATCCTCATAGAAAGGTGAGATGACTGCACTGTTTTCCCTGGTGGGGCGAAGGTGCTTTATGGCCAGATAACGGACCGGATTGATATAATCGTCCTTCAGGAGCAGGCGGTCAAACTCCATCTCAATCTCAGAATGGCTGATTCCGCTCGCGTGGATCATCTTTTCAATATATGGATGGCACTCGCTGTCCAGGGCAAAATGGCAGATCACGCCATAAATGTAAGCCCTTGCGGCAGCAGGATTTTCTGCTTTCTTTATCATTTCCGCCGCATGCAGGAAAAACCCATCAGCCATCCTGTCGTGAAGCGCATACCCCTGCGCGCTGACAGGATTTTTCTTAACCGGCTGGTAATAAAAAAGAATATCCGGCCCGTGTACGCCGATGTCAAAAAGTTCCCTGTTATTCCCGATCGCGCTCTGAAGCGGCCGCGGCAGCGCGCTGATCACTTCTTTGCCGAATTTATAATGTGCGTATGTTGTAGGCATATATACTCCTCTTTTCTATAGCCTCTTCCAAAAAAAGGCAGTATTTTCTCTCAGTTATTTATTATCACATATCCAAAGGGAAAAATCCAGATATACAGATACTTTGAATGTTAAATTTTTGAAGAATGTTTGTGAACCTTGACTTTTTTATTATTTCATTCTATATTAGGTACTGTGCGGAAATACTCTGCATATATTTTTCTGTACAGATCTTACTGTACTTATATTCCGGGCTTGTACTGGTTTCGACAGGGATCTTGAAGATGGAGAAGCTATCCGCAGGCTGATGCGTCAAATCGCAAACTTAAAATTAAACGCTAACGATAATTACGAATTAGCTGCGGCCTAATTGCCGCATGTCAGCCTCGGGGCACTCACACCCCGGGAATCTGGCATCAACTATGTGAGAAACGATGACGGCAAAGCTTTGAGCCGTCAGGCGTATCATGAAGCTACTAAAACCGTAAGGATGTCAGTTTTCCGTACGGCGGAGGGAATGTAAAAGAACTGACTATGATAGTAGAAGTACATGGGATAGGTTTTTGGACGCGGGTTCGATTCCCGCCAGGTCCATTTTTTCGGGGAACGGCGGTTTTTCGCCAGTTCCCCATTTTACTGGGGTTGCGGGGCTTTTACATTTTAGAAAAATTATGAAATATTAGAATCCGTGTTGCATTTTAGAACGTTATGCAACACGTTATGCAACACGAAAACCAATTGAAGATGATACAATATTCAACCCCGGAGCGGATGCCCCGGGGAATACAATAGCCCGAGTTCCGCTGAACCTGGGCTCAATTTTTAGTTAGGAGTAGAACGACGATGTTCCGGCACTCTTGTCCCATCCTTTCGCGTATATCCTTTTACTACTACGATTTTCTTATTTTGTACGCCTCGTACACTCGA
>CALWQP010000011.1 GCA_944383695.1 uncultured Mediterraneibacter sp. | reverse complement strand
TCATAGTTTTATAGTTTATCAAAAAGTGACATTATCTCAAGAGAATCCCAAGGTGACATTATCATAAGTGAATAACAATAGTATAACATAAAATGTAGGAATTCTCTCCATATTCTGCTACAATTACCTCCAGATAAGCCATCTTCAGGATGCAGAGACACAGACAGGGAGGAAAACTATGCAGAATATCAGACTCACTCTTCAATACAGCGGTTCCCGCTATGCAGGCTGGCAGCGGCCGGAAAAAGACGGTTATGAGAAAACGGTTTCCTATAAAGTGATGTCTGTTCTCCAAAAAATGACAGGGGAGGACATCTGCCTCTATGCCGGCGCCAAGACAGCCCCGGGCGTACACGCCCTCGCACAGACTGTCAATTTTTTTACCGGGTCAATGCTTTCACCGGGGCAGTTCCGCACAAATCTGAACCGCTATCTGCCGCAGGACATTGCCGTACTGGATGCTGTGTCAGTACCGGATCGCTTCCGGGCCGATTTAAACGCCCTCAGCCGAACTTATGAATACCGTATCTGCACTGCGCCTGTGTATGATATTTTTACTGCCGGATACACTGCCCATCTTTTCCCGATGCCCCACATAGACAGAATGAAAAAAGCCGCTGACATGCTCATTGGAAAGCATGACTTCGGCTGTTTTTCAGGTATACGAAAGAAAAAAGGGACAGAAAAGAATCTGCTGGATATCCGTTTTGAGCTTGTGAGGGAAAACCGCACTTCTGCCGCCGAAAACACGGATAGTCCCGCAGACGCTCTCATCATCACCCTGACCGCGGATGACTTCCTTTATCAGATGCCGCTCCGGCTCGTCAGCGCCCTTCTGGAAATCGGACAGGGACAGCGGACTCCGGAAAACATACTCGATATTTTCGCCGGAAGGGAAAAATCCTCTATTTCCTGTGAAACAAAAGGGCTGCTGCTCAGATCCATACAGTATTAACGATCTACAGGAACAGTCCTGCCACATGAAACGCTATGAAACTTATCACCCATGCCACCGCAAGCTGGAAGAGCACGATGCCGCATGTAACCTTCGTGCTCCGCACCTCCCGGTGAATGGTAGCGATCGTCGCTGTACAGGGCACATACAGAAGACAGAATACCATCAGGGCATACGCGTTCGCCGCGCCGAATCCCATAGTCCCCAGCAGAGTGACGAAACTGTCCATTCCGTGAGCTGTAGTAATGTTCTGGATCCCAAAAAGGACACTGCAGCTTGATACCACCACTTCTTTCGCTGCAATGCCCGAGATGAGCGCCACAACGATCTGCCAGTATCCAAGTCCAAGAGGTTTAAAGAAAGGCACGATCGCTTTACCGGTCACAGCCCCAAAACTCTGGGTAATGTCTGTCACGAATCCAGACGGACCAAGGTTCAGCAGGAGCCACATCACGATAGATGCAAAGAAGATGATCGTCCCTGCTTTTGTCAGATAATCTTTCACTTTTTCCCACACATATACCGCGATCGTCCTTGCATTCGGCGCCTTATACTCCGGCAGTTCGATCAGGAGCGCATGCTCGGCCTTGCTCCCATCAATCTTGGACAGGATGTATGCTGTCAATATGGCGATCACAATGCCGAGAAGATACATGGAATAGCAGACGAGCATCGCATATTTCCCGAAAAACATCGAGGAAAACAGCACATAGATGGGAAGTCTGGCACTGCATGACATAAAGGGCGTCACAAGGATTGTCTTTAACCGGTCTTTCTTGTGTTCCAGGGCGCGGGACGCCATGACTGCCGGCACGGAACAGCCAAATCCCAGCAGCATGGGGAGGAACGCCCTCCCAGACAGGCCGAGATGGGACATGATATCATCCATAACATACGCCACCCTTGCCATATACCCGCTATCCTCAAGAAATGCCAGCGCCAGGAACAAGATAAAGATATTGGGCAGGAATGTGAGGATGCCGCCCACTCCGGAAATAATCCCATCCACGATCAGGGACTCCAGCAGCGGGGAGGTCCCGACAGACTGAAGCCCGCTGCTCACAAAACCGCTGAACAGCTCAAGCCCTGTCTCGAAATATCCTTTCAGCCAGTCCCCCACTGCAAATGTCAGGAAAAACACGAGCGCCATGATGGAAAGAAAGATGGGGAGCCCCAGCCATTTTCCTGTCATGAACCGATCCGCGCGTTCTGTGCGCTCTTCCTTCTCACTTTTATTGACCAGCGTCTCCTCGATCACTTCCTCTATAAAATCATATTTTTCATTGATAATGTCTTTCTCATAACTGCGGTCCACAATCCCTGTCAGATCCACCGGATACTGGTCCAGCACGGACTCATCATCCTCCAGCGCCTTGATGGCATGCCAGCGCATGTTCTGCATGTCAGGATATTTTTCCTGGAACTTCTCTATGACCGCATCGATCTTATCCTCGATCACATCATCATATACCATGGCATACTCACTGTGATGGTCATGCCTGTGTCCGGTCTTGTCCGCGTGATGATGAATGAACGGACCTGGCTTCGCATATTCATTGTGATGTGCCACCGCATGCATAAGGATTTCCAGTCCGCTCCTCTTTCTGGCGGAGACCGGGATTGCCGGGATGCCCAGCATCTCCGGAAGACGGTGCAGGTCGATCTCCATGCCCCGCTCCTCCACCACATCCATCATGTTCAGCGCAAGGACCACAGGTTTTCCCAGCTCGATAAGCTGGAGAGTCAGGTAGAGATTCCGCTCCAGGCTGGACGCGTCCGCCACGTCCACGATCACGTCCACCTCATCGCTCATGATGCACTCTCTGGACACCTTTTCCTCCATAGTATAAGACGTCAGGCTGTAAATGCCCGGCAGATCGATCAGCTTGAATTCCTGACCTTTATATGTAGTCTT
Organism: uncultured Mediterraneibacter sp.; assembly: GCA_944383695.1. Taxonomy (GTDB): domain Bacteria; phylum Bacillota; class Clostridia; order Lachnospirales; family Lachnospiraceae; genus Mediterraneibacter. The sequence continues at coordinate 67,638 of CALWQP010000011.1, read as the reverse complement.
TCCTTCCTTTTTTTCCACCGTGACACCCGGCCAGTTGGCGACCTTTAAGTTCGCCCCTGTGTAAGCATTAAAGAGGGTCGTCTTTCCGCAGTTCGGATTTCCGATGAATCCTACGTTGATCACTTTTCCGCTCATGCCGCATCCTCCTTTACGAAGATGTTATCGGCAATGCGCCTGCCCAAAGCGAACCGCGTCCCCCGGAATTTGACAGTCATCGCTCCTTTTTTATCATTATTTAATATTGTGATGCGCGAACCCTCCGTCAGTCCGAGAGCCTCCAGCCTGCGCTCAAGATTCAGTTCGATCTCGATCTTTACCACCACATAGGTGTGATGATTTTTCCCTTCCTTCAGCCTCATATGTATATCATCTTCCTTTGCGTACTATTGATAATATTTCTCAACAGTCATTATATACGCATAGATGACATAAGTCAATTTGTTCATGGATAAGGGACAGGGTGTAATTCGATTGGGGACGTAGTAAAATTCGATTTCACTACGTCCCCAATCAACCATCAAGATGAAAACTCCCCTCCAGGAAACAGGCTTTCGCCCACTTCCCGAAGGGGAGTCCATGTCAGATACAAGCTGCCTTTTCATCCACAGCCTGCTTATTCTGCTGTTTTATCGTGTTTTTTTCAAATCAAGGATAGTTTTTCTTATCTTACTTTTTTCCTGCAGTTAAGTACCATAACCGCTCCGCCGGAAATCATCAGTACTGCAAGGAGTCCTGCAGGTGATGCGGTATCTCCCGTCTCGACTGCCTTATCACCGTCAGCTCCGCTTCCGCTGGTATTACCTCCCGGTGTCTGGCTTCCCTGTCCTGTCTGATTCTTTATCAGGCTGTCGTAAGCCGTCTGCAGAGCCTGTGCCATAGCCAGAAGCTGGTCATCTGATGCTGTTCCGGCACTCAGCATAGCCCTGGCTTCCTGGAGCTTAGCCTGGAATGCACTCCAGGACACGTCAGTATAGTTGTTATTCGTCACCTTGCTCATTTCATCAGCCAGTGATTCAAGCACGCCCGCCGGATCTTTTGTGAGACCGTCATAAGCTGCCTGGAGAGCATCTATCATAGCCTGCACCTCATCATCTGTTGCAGCATTGGGATCCATGTCAAGCGCTTCCTGGAGCTTAGCCTGGAATGTATTCCAGGAGTCTTCCGTATAATTGTCATTTGTCACGCCGCTCATCTCACTGATCAATGCTGCAAGTTCAGCCCTCGGATCCTCCGGCGTCGGGTCTGTACCCGGATCTACTTCTACCAGTCCGGTACGGGCAGCGGCAAGATTGTTGTAAGCTGTCGTGACTTCGTCTGTCGTCGCAGATCTGTCGCCGGATACTGTCTGTGCAGCGGCAAGAGCCTCGCTGAGTGCAGCCCAGCTGCTTTCTGTATATGCATTCTGATCAAGACCTACGACTTCACTGATCAGCGCATCAAGAGCACTCTTATCAGCTGTAGTCGTTCCATAGAGATCCATCTCCGCAATTCTGCCGTACTTATTGTCTTCCTCCGCAATACGTCCGACTGCGCCTTCAACAGTAAACTTGACATACTTCGCAGCTGCCGGAGCGAATCTGGCGTCTACACGTACATTCTCGCCCTGTTTATATGCATCTGCATTAACCGTGCCGCTTGTCACTTCTGTCCACTCGCTGCCATCCAGACTTACAGAAATCGCGTACTCAGTCACGCCGCCGTTCTGGATCGTATGAGATGTGAAGCTTACCTGCTCCAGCGTATATGCATCTGCCAGTGTCAGAACAATATCCTTCGGCAGATTCGCGTCACTTCCCGAATATGGTGACTCCCAGTAAGTCGTAAGGTCATCGTCAAACATCCGGTCATATGTATTACTTTCACTATATAACGCATTGCCGCTTACAATCACTTTGCCGGCATTCAGCTGCAACAACTCATCAACCGGCTGGATCACCAGCGCGCCATAAGCATTCAGCAATGCCGTGACCGCTGATTCAACATCAGCACGGGTCGCTTCCGCATCATTGTTTACTGCGACTGCATTCTCGCGTGCCGCCGCATATGCAGCATAAGAATCTGTTGTATAGAGAGATTCCACTACATCTGCCGTAGCATTGAGCGCATCTACAAGTTCTGCTTTATTCACCCCTGCTTGTACTGTCAATGTATACGTCTTTGTAACGTTTTCATCAGCAGCCGATGTAAGGGTAATCTCTGTTGTTCCTTCACTGAGGCCAAGCACTTTGTAAGCAGGCGCGCCGTTCTCATCAACAAGTGTGATGATAGAAGCGACCTCCGGGTTACTGCTTGTCACTGTAAAGTACTGGTTCGGGCACTCTGTCGGATATACGACAGCGTTGATGTTCTCCACATAGCCCACATACATCTCCGTTGCCGTGCCATCAGCAGGTTCGATTCGCTCTGCCGGGGTTCCGCTTGTGTACTTGAAGTCGATCTCCGCCAGCGTCAGCATACGGTTTGTCTGCGGATCATTGTTGGCGTTTGCCGTGCCGGTAGATGTCAGGAATGTCAGGTCTACCTGCGTTACATTCTTGGAATCATCTACCTCAAGCGCGTATACTTCCTGTTCCGTCTCAAAGCTGTATGTATTGCTTGAGCCATCCTCATAGAACACTTCCGCCCTCATGGATGTCAGATAGCCGTTTCCGCGGTTTGCGTTATGCACTTCAACAGTGGACATCTTTGACGGTGTGTTCATCGCAAGGTGCATCGTCGTCGGAAGGATCTGTCCCTCCGGAAGTACCGTGCTTCCTGTATCCCATGTGAACTCGAAATCACGTCCATAGCTTCCGTCAAACAGTCCTGCATAAGAGCCTGTCTGAACGATCGTTGATACGTTTGATCCATTGTCCGTTGTCAGAACGTCATTGGTCATTGTGATCGTAAATGCATCCTGACCGTATTCTGTCGTTGTCGTTGTCGGAATATCTGGGATATCTACTTCAGTAACAACCTTGCTTTCCTTCACGCTGAAGTCCGGTCCCATCAGTGTTGTCTTCGAAAGATCAATAATTGATAGATCACTAAGATCAACTGCTTCTGTTGCTCTCATCGTAATGGTCGCCAATACTTTGGAACCACTGATAAGCGCCTGATCCCCCATGTTAACAGCATTATGGTTGATATATGCCGTTCCGTCGTCATTTCTGATGTTTCCGGTCATACCCTGAGTATACATGCCGCCGGTTCCTACATATGAAGTACTTACATATTCCAGTTTGCTCGGATCATAATCAATGATCGTGCCATAAGCATTCAGGTTCTGCACATCGATCGCTGTTACATTGATTGTAAATTGCTCTCCGGCTTCGACTGTCGCCGCACTCGGCTGCAGCAGGATATCTCCTGATACGCTGGCGTCCTGAGTCACTCCGCCGTCTACCGCAAATGCAGTAAAAGCATAATCCCATATATCGGCAATACCGTTAAAGTTAATATCACCGTACTGGCTCTGGACCTCACCCACCCAGGTGCTGTTCTTATCAGAACCATGCTGGGAAGATTCTTTCTGGAACATCTGCTGGAATGTTGTAACCGTAGGCTCGCTCATTCCGACAGAAGAAATATTGCCGACACGGAACGGGCTGCTTGCTGAACCGTATCCGCCATCGATCGTGTAAACCTTCAGCTCACTTGCCGAGAAGAAACCGCCCACTGAAGCTAACGGTGTAAAACGGATATAACGCGCTCCGATCGAGTCAGCCTCTGTATTCGGATCAGTCAGGTTCAGCGTCTTTGTTTCACTGTTCTGCGCCATGGTAAACGACAGACCGGCGTCAGTATCTGTACTGCTTCCTCCATCTCCATGCTGTACCCAGTTAACGCCGTCAAGGCTTGTCTCTACACGCATCTGTGTCACTGTACCGTTTCCGGCATCAGTACGAGGATAGTATTCGATATAGTCAAATACATACGCATTGCCATAATCCACTGTGAGCGTCTGCCCGAGCGCATTGTCAGAAGAATGGAATCCTTCGTCGCCTGACTGGAATACCTCGTCAAAAGCTCTGTCCGCAGTACGGTTGCTGTATATGCCTCCGGTCCATGTAATCTGATCAGCCGTCACGTCAGGTGAAAGCCTGAACGGATCGTCTGCGGATTTAGTTTCGAACATCTCGCTCCATGCAGAATGCCCATCCGCATTGACCGCACGGATATAATAGGTATGTGTTGTGTCATACTGAAGACCTGTATGGATAAATGAAGTCGCTTCCGCGCCTCCCGCAACAGAGTTGATCATACCGCTTGTTACGTTGCCCGCGTCATCGATCGTTCCGTCAACGAGGATCTCATATCCGTTCGCATCATCAATGCTGTTCCATGTAAGTGTAATGCTCGTAGGAGTCTTAGCTTCTACATCCTCGCTCAGCGTGGGAGCAGTAAGGTTTGTATTAAGGTCAGTTGAATTCAGATTGCCTGTATTTTCAAAGCCTTCGATCTCAAGTCTCTGCTCATTTGCCTGTGTATCTGTGGCGGCAAATTTCACATAAAGCTTTGGTGAAACTTGTACATCCTGTACCATGCCGGCGATGATCTCCTCTTCTTCAGAAGCAAAAGTCTCGATCTCCGGGCTTTCATCATAGAAGTATACATAATGTCCTGCTTCCGGTGCGGCGCTGTCAAAGTCAGCCTTACTGGTCACTTTATCCTGAGTCAAGCTATCGGTGCCGTTATAAGCCGCAACCGAAGTCGGCTCCGCGGAAACATTTACAACAAATGTCGTGTCCTTGTTCTGGTCATAGCCGGAATAGCTGCCTGTAGACTTCTCAGCGGTCAGCGTTGCCGTGTTGCCGTCAACACTGGAAGTATACTTTGTTGTGACATGATCGCCATAATCAATGTCATCAAGGTCTCCATATCCCGCTTCCTCGGTTATGGTGTTAGTAACAGATGTGCCGTCATCTTCGATCGCGCTGAAATCTGACTCGCCGTCCGGCCAGAACTCTACGATACGCTGTGTCTTGTCAACGCCATTCTCGACGCCTTCTACAGCCACGTTGTGCTCAGCATACATCGGGATGATCGCTCCGTTTTTCACAAAGAGCGGGATCTTCCACAGCGGCGTGTCAAATCCGTTCAGCACCTGTCCGCCGCGGTACTGTTCACCAGTGAAGTAGTCGATCCAGATCTGGTCTTCTCCGCCCGGCAGATAGATGCCGTTTCTCACGTCATTGCCCATTTCGTCGGCCTGTGTATCCTGATATACCGGAGCAACCAGCAGGTTCTCGCCCCACATGTACTGGTACTGTGATCCTGCCTCTGTATAAGCGTACGCTTCATCCGGGAACTCAAGGAACATTGCCCTGACCATTGGAAGGCCTGTATCGTCATTGCCTGTATCAACATTAGCTGCCGCATAGGCATTTGTATAGATATAAGGCATCATCATCGCTTTCAGCTTCAGATACATACGGCTGACGCCTGTGTACGGATCGCCATGGGTATAAGGAGCTTTCATATAGCTGCCCCATCCATCCATGTCGAGCATCTGCGGCGCAAAGCTCTTCCACTGATAATCACGTGTGGCGATGACCGGATCGCCTCCCCAGATACCGTCCATATCAGAACCGATATTCGGGTTGCCGCTTAACGACTGACCGATAAAGGTTGGGATATGGAAGCGAATGTACTCCCAGTTGCCGCCGGTCTGATCGCCTGTCCAGACAGAATTGTAACGCTGAGAACCAGCCCATCCGTCAAGGGAAATGATGTTCGGGCGGACGCTCTGGTTGCCAGTCACAATGTCGTACGCCTGCTTCACGCCGCTAAGCTGGAAGGAGTATCCGTATCCTACCCATGCAACGTCTGTCTTAAGTGTCGTTACACCGGCATTTACTTCCGCATCAAAGTCGCGGAGCGTATGCCAGTAAGTTCCGGAATTTGAATCCGGCTCCAAATTGCTCTGTGTCCAAAGACCTGTCGCAATACCTTTCTCAGCAGCATAATCTGCAAAATCTCTCAGGTTCTCAACATTTGCCGCAACAGCCGCAAGACGTTCCGCGGAACTGGAACCATCCGCGTTGACTCCGCCTGTCATGTTGTAACCATTCTGTCCGTATCCTGCTCCATAACCATCATTGGGCAGGAAGAAGCCGAACGGCATGTCATATTCAAGATACTCATCCAGAACCGCGCGCGCTGAGAACTCTTCCGGATAGGTCACACCCTCCGGCACGTTTCCAGTAGACACTGTCGGTCCATAACCGTTGAGAGTCTCTGCCTGCTGATTTTCCGAAATCTGGAAGCCTGTCCCTCCTGCTTCGTAAGTGGTCGTACCGGCCGATGTATAAGGCTCGTTGCCTTTGATCGTCCAGTTGGAACCGATATCCGTGTCGCTTGACCATGCGTCACGGTTGTATGCGTTCAGATGTCCCAGATAGAACGCATAAGAAGGCAGAAGCACCGGGTCTCCTGTAACTGTGTAATATCCGTCAAGCAGGTCCGTGCTCACACTTGAACCATCCTCGCTTGAGGAGACAAAGATGTAGGCATCGTATTCATTTTCATTATGAGTCGCTGTCACAACGCTTCCATCCGTTGAGCCAAAGTCATACTTGCCGTCCCTGTAAGTATTGCGCAGTACGCCATAGCCATTTGTCGTATAGTAGAACGGGCTCGGAGAAGATACGCCGCCGTCTGTCCAGCTGCTTTCATTTGCTATATTGATAACTTCTCCTGTATGTACAAAACGTCCGTTCTGAGTTCCGCCTCCGAAGAATTCCTCCTGGAGACCGGAATTGTAATTTGTCTCTCCATGTTTGACAAGAGTCTGAGTGGTGCTCGAACCCGCGAAATAGAGCGGTGTCGCCTCTTCCATAACTGTTTTGCCGCCAGTCTTGACCGTCATAAGAGCGGTGTCTTTGTCAAACTCAATGACCGTAGTACCACTTGTGATCGTATACTTGTCTCCGTCATCGCTCACAGAAGCATCCGGATGTGAGTAACGCTCAGAATCATCAGGTTGTGCCTGAATCTTAGCCGTGTCGGGGTATCCGCTCCTGACAGCCGCATACTCGCTGAACTCGCCCGCCGGATCTACATTGTAACGGAAAACGCCTTCTTCCAAAAATGTGATCCGACCTTCTATAGATCCGTCATTAAATGAAACCTCGACAATATTTCCATCAGCCGTCACATTGTCTACTGTACTGAGACTTCCGCTGAATGAAGGATCTGCTTTTGCCGTCATCGGCACTGCGTAAGTAAAAGTCGAAACCGTCATGGCTGTTGCCACAAGCCATGCCCCCGCTTTTCTGATTTTCTTCATTATTTCTCCTTTCCTTCATATATTTGTTACATGTTGTAAAAAATACCCCGGAACATTCCCCCTTTCTTTTCAAAGTCCTTCTTATGTAAATATGATCCCTGCCGGCCGCTGAGCAGCGGCTGCCTGAATCAGCATAAAGGCCCCACACAGCCCGCACCGCCCAAAGAATATGCATACTGGAAATCATTTGTGCGGCATCACATAGCAGTGAAACGATGTTTGTGATATTCCCTTTCTTAAATAGAACCCGAACGGATATTGTGATTTTTAGTCAAATTTTGTCTGCAAATCTCAGATTTTTATGTTAAAAATCACTTTCATTTGTAAATTATTTATTAAAATGAAAAAAAAATCACAAACTTTTAGCCTCTTATTTTTTTATATATTAAAAAAGCAACAATGTAAACACTGTTGTTAAAAAGTACAAATTTGTTGCTAATTTTGTAATTATCTGTTAATTATGTGACGCGTGCCGGGCTAAGAAATCTCTCATAGCCCGGCACATATTTTCTGCACGTTATATTCTTTTTATCCCTTTCCCGCAGGTTTCTGCCCTATCTCGTCTCCCATTTCCGGTAGATCGCCTCCAGAGCGTCCACCACACCGTCTATCCCGAGCAGGCTCGCGTTGAACATCATGCTGTTCGCCTCGATGCCGCCCCACTCTCTGCCGGTGCGTGCTTCATAATACAGTTTCCTCTCACGGTCTGTTTTCTTTATCTTATCAGCCGCCTGTTTCTCTTCCAGCTTATAGAGCTTCATGATGCGCCGGATACGGTCTTCCTTGTAAGCATAGATAAATGTATTGATGCAGTTAGAGTAATCTCCGAGAATGTAGTCCGCACACCTCCCAACGAAAATACCCGGTCCTTTCTCCGCCAGCTTCCGGATGATCCCGGACTGCCGCTCATACACTCTGTCCGTCAGCGGCTTCCCGGAGTCATCACTGGTAACGAAAGCACGGTACTCCAAGCTGTTTGTGGCATAGGCCGAAAGAAATCTGCCGAGCACTGTCTCATCCACCTTCGTGGCATCCTCACTGCTGATGCCAAGTTCCTGCGCTGCCATCCGGATCAGATTATGGTCGTAAAGCGGTATGTCAAGCCTTTCGGACAGGAGGTTGCCGACCTCGTGTCCCCCGCTCCCAAACTGTCTTCCGATCGTGATTATCGTGTGTTGCATCATAACTTTCACTCCTCTCTGCGGACCACTGTATTTCGTGCTGATATCACATATACATTATACCATAATAACCCGGAATTTGAACATCAAATCATTGAAATCATATAAATAGTCTGAATTTATTCACTTGAATAAACTTACCGCATGTTCCCTGTTTCACCGATCTTTTTTCGCCGCACTGACGATCGTATAGTAACTCTTGGAAGTTACCCAGTATACGATCACATAGAACAATGCGAATACAAGGTAGCAGCATACAGTCACAAGAAGGAAAACCTTTTCATCTGTCCTCATGGTTATCAGCTTCAGAATCCTTGAAATGAGCGGATAGGCAAACGCCATGTGCACTCCTGCCGCAATAAGAGGAAGGAAAAACACGGTCAGCACCTGCGAATTGATACTCTGCTTTACTTCTTTCCGGCTCATTCCTACTTTCATCAGGATATCAAACCGGTTCTGATCCTCATACCCCTCTGAGATCTGTTTGTAATACATGATCAGCACAGTCCCGAAAAGAAACACCGCACCCAGCAGGATGCCGAGGAAAAACAGTCCGCCGAACAAGGCAACGTACTCCGCCCTGCTCTGAGCTTTTGATTCTGTGTACCAGGTTGCTCCGGAGTCTATGGAGGTGAACTGTTCTATGATCTCGTTATAAATCTCCGACTGCTTCTCATCCCCGCACGCAAGGTCAAATCCATAGCACCGCTGGATGGAGGAAGTCCATTCTCCGGCCAGAGATTCATTCTTGACCTCGCACATCTGATCCATCACAGAGATGTCCTTCACCACCAGAAACAGGCTGCCCAGCGCGTTGGCGTCCGCCTCTCCGATGCAGAATGGCTCGGTATCCAGCTTCTCTGCCTTCCATGTTCCTAATCCTTCAAAATCCACCGTGTCATAGTCGTAATTCATCTTGTACGGATATATGAACACTTCGTTGTCTCCCAGCTCAGCGCTGCTGCCGGATATTGTATTATAATCCTCCAGGGGGATCACATAGACGCTCCGGATCTCGCCGTTTCCCATCCCGATCTGCGACACCTGGTTTAGGTCGATCTGAAAATCCGCTCCGTCCTGATACACATCCATGCTATACATACGGTAGTCCTGAAGATTTTCCGCCGCTTCGCCGTGTTCTGCCAGTATCTCCTCCACAGCATTAATATAAGGCGCTGTATCCTCCTCATTCAGAGCAGTCCCTCCGGCAGTTCCCAGCCTCATAAAGATATCCTGAGGATACCGCTTGTTCACCCCATCCTCCGCCTGAACGAACAGACAGATCGTGGAAGACACCGTGACGAGCACCATGGTGGACAGGATACAGATAGAAGCAAGCCCGGCTCCGTTGCGCTTCATCCGGTAAATCATGGATGAGAGGGATACAAAATGCTTTGTCTTATAATAATAGTTTTTCTTTTTCTGGAGCAGGCGACAGAGGACGACGGAACCCGCGATGAACAAAAAGTACGTCGCCAGAATGACCATGACCACTGCCAGGAAAAATAATACCATCGCAGTCATAGGGTCGAGCACTGCCACAGCCATATAGTACGCGCTTCCCAGCAGAACCGCACCCAGGAGCGCCAGCAGCCAGTTTGCCTTCGGGGGCTTCTCTCCGGTGCTCTCGCTGCGAAGCATTTCCACAGGGCGCAGCCGGAAGATGGAAAACACCATCCTGAACATGATCAGCAGGAAGATCGCAAAGAACAGCAGGACCGACCACACAATGGGCTGGAGAGCCACATGGATCATGAATCCGGTCTTCCCGCCCAGTATCTTCATCGCCGCCATCTCTGCCAGCTTTGAAAAAAGGATGCCAGATACAAGTCCCGCTCCAATGGAGAACAGCGCTGTCAGTATATTTTCCCACAGGAGGATCTTCACCAGATTCCGTTTTCCCATGCCCAATATATTATACAGTCCGAACTCCTTCTGCCTCCTGCGGATCAGAAAGGAATTTGTATAATATAAAAATATCAGCGAAAAAATCGCAATTACAAACACCCCGAATCCCAGCATTGACTGGAGCATATCCCCGCCGAACACGGCTGAAAAGTCCGCGCTCATGGACAGATAGGCCACGATATAAAACATCATGACCATACAGATGCAGGTCAGGATATATGGGAAATAAAACTTTCGGTTCTTGGAGATCCCTTCTGCTGCCAGCTTTAAATAAAACCCTCTCCTCATCGTCTGTCACCACCTGTCGCAAGCATTGTAAGCGTGTCGGAAATCTTCTGATAAAGCTGTTCATCCGACATGGAGCCCCTGTACACCTGATGGTACACCTCTCCGTCCCTGATAAAGAGTACCCTCCCCGCGCGGCTTGCCGCCTTCACTGAGTGAGTCACCATGAGGATGGTCTGACCTTTGCCGTTGATCTTAGCAAACAATGACAGCAGTTCGTCGGTAGAGCGGGAATCCAACGCCCCTGTCGGCTCATCCGCAAGTATCAGCCGGGGCTCTGTGATCAGCGCCCTTGCCACTGCCACTCTCTGCTTCTGTCCCCCTGAAATCTCATAAGGATATTTATCAAGCAGAGACGCGATCCCGAGCTCCTCCGCAATAGGTGTGACGCACTGCATCATCTTTTTGTGAGGCATTCCCTTGAGCACCAGAGGCAGAAGGATATTATCTCTCACATTGAAGGTATCCAGCAGGTTGAATTCCTGAAACACAAAGCCTAAATGATCCCGGCGAAACTCGGAAATGTCTTTGTCCCTGATTTCTGCAAGAGACTTTCCATCCAGATAGACCGCTCCCTCCGTCGGCTTGTCAAGAGCAGCCATGATATTTAACAGCGTTGTTTTACCGGAGCCACTCTCACCCATGATTGCCACATACTCCCCTTCCTCCACAGAGAAATTAACGCAGGAGAGTGCCTGCACCTGATTCCCCCCGAACCGGGGTCTGTATATTTTCTTCAGATTCTTTACTTCCAAAACAGCCATATGATATGGTCCTCCTTTACTGATCGTTATCCCGCGCGCTGCTGCACGCGCCCTTTGGACTGTAACCAGTATAGCAAAGACAGCCAGAATGCCGACATCGAATCCTGTGACATTCTGACTGTCCCATGTGACATTATTGTAATATCTGTCCGCGAGGTATTTTTAGAATACCACGCGTGGCTGTCACCCCTGCATGCATTCTTTATTCCGCGCGGAAAGGATAGGACTCCAGATCCACCATAAACCTGCTGCCCTTCCCCGGTTCCGACTCCGCTGTGAGCCTGTGACCCAGCTTGTCCGCCGCAGTCCTGCACAGATACAGCCCGATGCCTGTGGATTTCTTATCCAGCCTGCCGTTGTACCCTGTATATCCTTTCTCAAAGATACGGGGCATATCCTCCGGTGAAATCCCGATCCCTGTATCCGTGACAGAAAGACGTTTCCCATCGTCTACTGAAATAGTCACAGAGCCCTCGGATGTATATTTGACCGCATTCGAGAGAAGCTGTTCGATGATGAAGGCAAGCCATTTCTCATCTGTGAGCACACGGACGGACGTCCCTTCATATATCAGGCGGATCTTTCTCCTGATAAACTGTCCCGCATATTTTCGGATGGCCTTCCTGATGATCGTATCCAGGTCGTATTCCTGGATCATCAGGTCTGAGGCTCCTTCTCCCAGCCGGACATAAGTGAGCGCCATCTCCGCATACTGCTCTACCCGGAAAAGCTCCGCCGACAGTTCCCGGTTTTCCGGGGTGTCATCCTGCTGGAGGAGTACCTTCATGACCGCGATGGGCGCTTTGATCTGATGCACCCATGTGGCATAGTAATCGTTCATATCTCTCCTGGACGCGTCCCATTCTCCTTTTTTCTCCCTGTAGGCCGCTTCCATCTTCATAAGAAGCGCCTGATAATCTTCCTCCGTAAGGCTGCCTGCCGGAGGCAGCATGTCCGAAATATCCGGGAGGATCTCCCCGGACAGCCGGATCCGCTCCAGTCCGCGATGCTTTTTCTCGTGCCGGATATATCCGCAGACCACCATGATAATGCCGAACAGCGCGGAAAGCAGGACCGGGTACCAGGCCGCCTCCATCCGGATCCCATATAAGGCAAATACGGATACAAAGATCACGCTGCTGAACCCCGCCCAGATCCATATATAACGGCAGTCATACAAATATCTGAAAAAACGCTTCATTGTCGGCCTCCTATACCTGCTGTATGATGTACCCCTCGCCCACCTTGGTAGTGATAAAATCCGTAAGCCCCGCCTTCTCCAGCTTCTTCCTCAGCCGGGCAATATTGACGGTCAGGGTATTTTCTTCTATATAGTTATCCGTCTCCCACAGTCTGGTCATCAGGGTATCTCTGCTCACCAGCCGCCCCTTATTTTCCATCAGCGTCTGCAGGATGCGGAATTCGTTCTTCGTCAGACTGATCTTCTCTCCGTTATATGTCAGCGTCGTGTCGTAAAGATTCAGGATCGCGCCCCGGTGCTCCAGCACAGGGATCTTCCCTGCCAGATCATAGGTCCTCCTCAGAACTGCCTGCACCTTTGCCATGAGCACACTCAAATCAAATGGCTTGGCGACAAAATCATCTCCGCCCATGTTCACCGCCATGATAATATTCATATTATCTGAAGCCGATGAGATGAATATGACCGGCACATTGGAAATCTTGCGGATCTCGCTGCACCAGTGATATCCATTGTAAAACGGAAGCGTGATATCCATAAGTACAAGGTGGGGATCATAATCCGTAAACTCTGTCAGGACATTCTGGAAATCCTGCACATACTGCGCTTCGTTCCCCCACATCTTCATCTCTTTCTGTATTGCCTGCGCCATGGGCAGATCGTCTTCTATTATCAGTATCTTGTACATGCCAGCCTCCTCATGGTTATTCCTGTTAGTCGTGCCTGTTGTTTGTATCTGCTGTTTATATCTGTTATTTATATCCGCTGTCCTGCTCCTGCATTCCCATCACAGAGCACATTCTCTCTACACTGCATCCGGATCGATCACCCTCTGGATATGGATGGCCAGGAAGCCGATTTCTTCCCTTGCCACCTCTGTCCTGAGCTGACTGCCCATATAAGCGCAGACTTGCTCCGCCACTCTTCCTGTTTCCGGATAATTGGCAAAGATAAAGTCATTGAAGTCCGCTTTCGTTGACTCGCCTTTTCTTGTCCTTTCCACCATATAATACAGATGGCTCATGAGCCTTGTATATGCAAGAGAATCTTCTTCAAATTTCTGCCCGAATGCCCGCTCGATCATGGCGATGCCCTCATCGATGATCCGGGTGGTCTCCAGCGTTTCTGACACCTGTTCGTCAGACAGGCCCGCATGGATATGCAGCGTAATGAACCCCACCTCATCGTCCGAGATTTCATATCCTGTCATCTCCCGGATGATCTCCCTTCCTTTCAGGGCTGCCGCATATTCCCTGGCAAAGAGCACACGGATGTCCGGGGTAAACGGATTCGGTATCTGGCGGTTCTCCTCCGCGCGTTTTGCCGCCAGCGCAATATGGTCTGCCATGGGAAGGAGGATATCCCGGCTGACTTTCTGAAAAATCTTCTCCGCTTCGTCAATGATCTTTCCCGATGCTTCTATGAACTCCGGGCGGATGCCGTTCACCACCTGCAGGACAGACTGCTGCTTCTGCCGGGTCACAAGAGAATATATCTTTGCTCCGGGCACATGCCCGATCTGCTCGGCAGGCCGCTTTCCAAACCCCACTCCGTTCCCCAGAAGGATCATTTCCTTTCTTGTTTCGTTGTCATACACAAGGATTCCGTTATTGTTCAATACTTTTATAATCCGATACATATGTTTCTCCCATCTGTCCTGTGCCTGCGAATGCATTTCTTCCCGCCGCGGCGCGCTCCATCCGTCCTACGGCGTGCTCCATCCGTCCTACGGCGTGCCTCAGCCTTCTCTGTCCGGCACGCCACAGCCTCTTCTGTCCGGCACGCATCATCTTCTTCCGTGCAGTGACGAAATCCCCCGCCCCTGCCGCTTCTGCGGCAGAGAGCAGGGGATAATGATTCAGCTTCAGTTAAAAGAGACAATCTCCGCTGTCTCGTCCAGCTTTGCCACTTTTCCCGGCTTTGTCAGCCGGATCTCCTCGCCTTCCTTCAGGCTTGTGAATACGATAATGCACTCGTCGGATTTGGCATGCTCCCTTATATATTCTATATCAAATGCTATCAGTTTGTCACCCTTTTTTACACGGTCTCCGTCTTTTACATACGTCTCGAAGCCTTCACCGTTTAAATTCACCGTATCAACACCGATGTGGAGCAGATATTCCGTCCCATCGTCGCCCATGAGTCCTACGGCATGTTTTGACGGAAACACAAAGGATACCGTGGCGTCTTCCGGAGCGCAGGCCATGCCTTCCCCGGGCCTTACGATGTAGCCGTCTCCCATCATCTTTCCGGCAAATGCTTCGTCGGATGCCTCTGTGATCGGCGCAGCCTCTCCACTGAACGGACTTAAGAGAACCTTCTTCACAGTCCCATTGCCAGCAAGTGCTGCTGCGGTATTTTCTGTGCCGCTGTCTGAATCCGCCGCATCTTTTCCACTGTCCGAAGCCGCCGCATTTTTCTCGCTGCCCGCATTGTTTCCGTCTGCCGCAGCAACATCTGCATCCGCAGCCTGCTCCGGGATGTATTCCTCGTCCGGCGCTGTCTCCAGATAATCTTCCAGGTTGGACTTTATCACCGCAACAGAAGGTCCGTAGATGACCTGGATGCCCTGTCCTTTCCGGATGATTCCGGATGGGGATGTTGCCCGCAGGATATCTTCATTTACAAGCTCCGGGTTTACCACTGTACATCTCAGCCTCGTTGCGCAGCAGTCCACATCGGAAATATTCTTTTTGCCTCCCAGCCCCCTGGTGATCAGCACGCTCTTCTCATCGTTGTGCGCACCGCCTGCGCCTGACGCACTTGCCGCGGCTCCCTGCTTTGCCTGATAATCCGCCTTGGTGAACAGCTTGGTCTCTGCGTCATCATCCTCACGTCCCGGAGTCTTCAAGTTGAATTTCTTGATCATGAACGTGAATATCACATAATAAAGGATGAAGTAAACAATACCCGCCGGGATGATCAGCATCCAGCTTGTCTTCTCATTTCCCTGAAGGATGCCGAACAGGAGCAAATCCAAAAACCCGCCGGAAAATGTGAGTCCTACCGCAATATTCAGGATATGGGCGATCATGTATGCCGCACCTGCCAGCACCACTTGTACGACGAACAGCACGGGGGCCACGAACAGGAAGGAGAATTCCAGAGGCTCTGTAATACCGGTCAGCATACATGCCAGTGCTGCAGAGAGCAGAAGGCCCCCCGCCTGTTTTTTCTTTTCCGGTTTCGCGCACCGATACATTGCGAGCGCTGCTCCCGGAAGCCCGAAGATCATAAAAATGAACTCGCCGGAAAAATACCTTGTCGCGTCCGCGCTGAAATGCACTGTGCTCGGATCAGCGAGTTGCGCGAAGAATATATTCTGCCCTCCCTGCACGAGCTGTCCCGCCACTTCCATAGTTCCGCCTACTGCGGTCTGCCAGAACGGAAGGTAGAATACATGGTGCAGTCCGAACGGAATCAGGGCGCGCTTGATGATACCGAAGATCAATGTGCCTAAATATCCCGTTTCCGTCACAAGTCCGCCAAGCGCATAAATCCCTTCCTGCACGAACGGCCACAGGAAATACATCACGATGCCCACGCCTACATATGTGATCGTGGAGATAATCGGTACAAATCTCGAGCCGCCGAAGAATGACAGCGCATTCGGGAGCTGGATCTTGTAGAATCTGTTATGGAGCGCCGCAACGCCAAGTCCCACGATGATACCGCCGAACACGCCCATTTGGAGCGTTTGGATGCCGCACATCTCTGCAACCGTTCCTCCCAGCACATGCTCCGCGATACTGCCGTCTGCAAGGATATCTCCCCTGAGGACAAGCATTGCGTTGATAGAAACATGCATAACAAAGAAAGATATCATGGCTGCCAGCGCTGCCACCTCTTTTTCCTTCTTTGACATGCCAATGGCAACTCCCACTGCAAAGATTAGCGGAAGGTTGTCAAAGATCACGCTTCCCGCCTTGCTCATGATGGTGAGCAGCCCATGAAGAACCGTCCCCTCCCCAAGAATAGTCTGGAGACCATAGGTCTCGATCATAGTCGCGTTAGTAAATGAACTTCCGATTCCGAGCAGAAGCCCTGCTACCGGGAGAATGGCGATCGGGAGCATAAAGCTGCGCCCCACTCTCTGCAGCACTCCGAAAATCTTGTCTTTCATACTGTTTCCTCCTTTAAAACTTTCCTTCTGTCGAATACGCGGGACTGACTTCCGCCGTGCACCTCGATTCCGCTTCGCTTTATCTCGGTCATGGGCTCACGCCCTATGCATATGAACAGATGCTCTGGAAAGCACGCTTTCCGACTCATCTCTTCACATGTGCGCGCGGCTTTGTGCTTATACGCAAAAAAGCATAAACTGATCCTTTTTTGATCATGATGACATGATTAAGAAAAAGGATAGTTTATGCCTGCCTTACAGTAACACACTATCTTGCGTATTCGATTTGCTTAATTCGCCCATTCAGTATAAGCGATTTTTTACTCAGATGTCAATTTGGAATTATTACCTAAATTCATACCCGAAAAATGTGCATATTCCACAGAAATCTTTTAGTCCAGTATCTTCATTGCAATGTCACCGTCCCCGCTGATGGCGAAGCCGGTCTTGCCATAGAATCCAGAGATCAGTTCTCTATACTGATCCGGCCCTGTATATCCCAAAGGCGCAAGCTCATAACCGTTTGGCGCCGTGACCAGAGTCACGCCTTTTTTCCGAAACTGGTCAATGATCTCATTCACGCACGCCGTTCCATAGCCCTTCCCCCTCAGCGCGAAATCTGTAAGATAGAACTCAATGATCACAGCCTTTGTCTTACTCTCAAGGATATACTGCATATGGAATACAGAAAGTCCTTTCTCATATACCTCTACCGTCTGGGGGCGGTAATGGAATTCCAGTATATGCGCGCTTTTATCCGAAAGATCTACTGCTCTGAAATATTCTTTTCTGATGTATACCGGTATTGACATCGTTTTCTCTCCTCACAAATGTGCGGCCACTGTCATCCTTCTGTTCTATGTGCCTGCTGTACGTTTCCCGCAGAAGCCCTACGCATCCGCCGCAGGCCTCTTCTTCGACACCTGGAGCTGTACGTTTACACCCAATGGATTGATGACCACTCCTTTAGCTTCAGCGACCATAACCTCCGGTATCTTCGCGACAGGAACTATCGCTGTCTTCATCTTCTGTCCCCCAATAAACTTCTGCAGTTCCAGCATATCTGTAAATATCGGCTGGTATACTGTACCGTCTTTCTGCTTTAACACCGGAACCTGCCCATCCTCCCGGACTGCTACGACAAAGTTTGCTTTACTGTAATGTGCCAGCATCTCCTCCTGAAGTTCTTTCATCGCTTCTGTGAGTTGAGGCTGCGCCTGCCTGCGCATCTCCTGCATGAAATAAATCGCAGTCAGATGCAACTCCGGATTCTCGACAGGTTTCTTGGCTTCCGGCAGTTCATCCGGTTTCTTGCGGACCACAAGATCCGAAAGCTGTAGATTGATATGGGTGTCTGTACCGTTATTGACAGCAAGACAGTTCACGCCCATTGTATAAAGGCTAGTATAAAATGCAAGGAGCTGCTCATCCTCCAGCTTTGCCACCGCTGTGGCATATTTTTGTTCCTGCAGTTCCTTTGCCTTCGCCTGCGCATCCTCTGCCCTGTAATAGAGAAAGACCTCATCATCATATGTCTTTTCATCACAGAACACAAAGGGAAGCCTGGTCGCGCCGGACATCACTACATAAAGCTCGCCCGGATTCCTGAGGGCTGACAGCGTCTCCTGTTTTGTCACTGTTGTACTCTTATCATTCATTATCTTGCCTTTCCTTTCCGTTTATAGCGGATGCTCAAATCCTCCCCGCTGCTTTCATACTCTGTTATTGTATCATATCTCTCCGAACAGTTCCAACAAATATGGAACGAAAATGACGCATCCTATGATCACTGACACGATCGCAGAGAAGAGCACCGCCCCTGCTGCTGTGTCTTTGGCTCTCTTTGCCAGCGGTTTTCTCTCTTCCGTCACCAGATCCACCACTGCTTCCACTGCTGTATTCACCAGCTCCAGAGAAGCTACCAGCGCAAAAAGAAGCAGGCAGATACACCACTCAACGGCAGTGATCTGAAACAGCGTCCCTGCCAATGTGACGAGAATGATCGCGAGGCAGTGGATTTTCATATTGCGCTCCTTACGGATTCCTGTCCATATGCCCTCAAAAGCATAGCCGAAGCTCTCCGTCATCGGATTTTTCTTATCTTTCTTCATGGTTCTCCCTTTTACTCCTGTCCTCATTTTATCTCATATGTCCCTGTTCCCAGTCTGCTCACACAGGACCTGGCTCCTACTTTCTGGACAGGAGGTGCTTAATAAATACATACATCACGATCACGAACGCGAGCATATACCCAAACGCACCCAGTGCCGGGATGCCCAGAATTTTTGGTGTCATATCCGTAGTACAGATGATGCTTGAACTGATCAGCAGCGCCATGACCCACAGGCCCATGACAATGTTTCGGACCAGCCGCCTGAGAAGGTTCGCCAGGTCGTCCGTGACCTGGAGATCCAGATTCACCTTTGCCTGCCCTTTCAGATAGCCACTCATCATGTCCGACACCATGGAGGGGATATCCAGCGCTTTCCGGAATGACCGCAGGATGCTCTTCCCGCTGCTTTTCAGTTCCTTCTTTATATCCAGATTCCGGAAAAATTCACCCGACATATGCGCTGTGGCAATCTCTACCATATTGATGTCCGGCGCGATATCTGCCAGCACGCCTTCCATGTGGGTCAGCCCCCGCGCCAGCATGGTAAGCCCATGCGGCATCTTGATCTTATTATCCTTCATTACGTCCATGAGGTCCGTCATGACTTCGGCCACATTAATCTTCCCCATATCCGCGCTGCCGTATTTCATGAGCAGCCCCTCAATATCCTCATACAGTCTGCGCTGGTCCGGTCGCTCCCTGAATTCACCAATACCCAGCACTGCCTGCTGGATCAGCCCCACATCATTGAGCGCCACGCCCTGCACGGCTTTTCCGATCATCTCCCGGTCGTGCTCCGTGAGCCGCCCCATCATCCCCATATCGATCCAGATGATTTTGCCGCCCCGGATTTTTACATTTCCGGAATGCGGGTCCGCATGGAAGAAGCCATCGTCCATGACCTGCTTGATATAGTTGTCTACCAGCTTACTCCCTATCTCCTTCAAATCATAGCCCTGCTCGGTCAGCGCCGCTTTATCATCAATCCCACAGCCATCGATATACTCCATCACAAGTACATTTACTGTGGTATACTGCTGATACAGGATAGGCGTGCCCACGAAATTTATCTCTTTATTCCTTCGGGCAAACTCCTCCATATTCGATGCTTCTGTAAGGAAATTCATCTCGTCTCTTGTGACAGACCACATCTCGTCCAGCACAAGGTCCAAATCCGCCATTCCCTTGATGCTCACCGGCGGCATCAGCTTTACTGCCTTGTGAAGAAGATCGATGTCCCGCGCCATCTTTTCATAGATTCCCCTGCGCTGGACCTTGACCACGACCTCTTCTCCGCTTCTGAGCACGGCACGGTGGACCTGAGCGATGGAGGCGGAACCCTGCGGTTTCTCCTCAATGGAAGAAAATACTCTCTTCCAGGATCTTCCGTAGGATCCTTCGATCACCGAGATCATTTCCTCAAAGGGCATCGGAGTCACCTCAGTACGCAGACGTGTCAGCTCATCACAATACCTCTTGGGGAGGATATCCGAGTGCATGGACATGATCTGACCCAACTTGATAAAAGTCGGACCCAGGTCCTCCAGGATTGCCCTGAGTTTCTCCGGTGTCACCCCGCGGGTGATATTATGTTTCCGGAGTACGGCCGTGATTTCCCGCAGTCTTGAATTATATTCGATCGGTTCTATCGTACTCATAAGCTTTATGACTCTTCTTTCTCTGATCCATCCTGTTCTGACTCTGCTTCCTTCTTCAATATCTGTTCCTTGAGCGCCGCGATCTGCTCCGGAGTCATCTTATCCAAAAGCTCGGACAACTCTTCCGCTGTGGACGGCTTTGCTGCATGAACCTTCTCTTTCACTGTCTTTTTGATGTTATGTTTTAATTCCTCGTTAAGAACCTTGCCCTGCTCGACAGTCAGCTCGCCTTTCTCCACCATTTCATCCAGCAGATCCCTGGACTTTTCTGCTGTCACCGCTACTGCTCCGATCCCTGCAAGAATGACTTTTTTAATGTTATCGCTGAATTTTTCCATGATCCCGTCCTCCTTCTCTATATTTCTTCTATATTTTTTGCCTCTTTATCCGGTTCGTATTTTTTCTTTCATCTCCCTTCTCCGGAACTGTCTGTGTTCATATTATGATTTTACCTCTTCCCGGACGCTACGTCCAGTACTGCCACAAGAAAGAAAAGAAAAAGGCTGCCCGGAGTCAGCGCTCTCGCGCATTCCCCCGGTCAGCCTTTATTCCCATATTATGTATTTGCTGTATCATTTCTCCGGTGTATAAACTTTTTGCAGTCTCATCTGTATTACATGATCTTGCGGAAGAGACCCTTTAAATCCTCTACGCTCGCATCCTTCGGGTTGCCCGGCGCACATGCATCTGCATGGGCAGACTCTGCAAGGAACTGGAGGTCTTCATCTCTGACCGCTTCCAGCTTCGTGGGAATTCCCACATCGACAGAGAGCTGACGCACAGCATCAACTGCCGCTTTTCTGTACTCTTCCACAGACATTTCATCCACGCCTTTGACTCCCATTGCCCTTGCGATCTCACGGTATTTCTCACCTGTGCAGTCAGCATTGTATTCCATGACGATAGGAAGCATCATTGCGCATGCTACTCCATGCGGAGTGTCATAGACCGCGCCCAGTGTATGCGCCATGGAGTGCGCGATGCCGAGTCCTACATTGGAAAAGCCCATTCCCGCGATGTACTGTCCGAGAGCCATTCCGTCTCTTCCTTCTTTTTCGTTGGCAACCGCGCCCCGCAGGGACTTTGAAATGATCTCGATAGCTTTGAGATGGAACATGTCCGTCATCTCCCACGCCGCTTTTGTGGTATATCCCTCGATCGCATGGGTAAGGGCGTCCATACCGGTAGAAGCGGTCAGACCCTTCGGCATGGAGGACATCATATCCGGATCCACCACAGCAACAACAGGCATATCATGAGGATCTACACATACGAATTTTCTCTTTCTCTCTACATCCGTAATCACATAGTTGATCGTTACCTCAGCCGCTGTTCCCGCTGTTGTCGGAACCGCGATGATGGGAACGCAGGGATTCTTCGTTGGCGCTGTACCCTCAAGGCTTCTCACATCTTCAAATTCCGGATTGGCAATGATGATGCCGATGGCTTTTGCGGTATCCATAGAGGAACCGCCACCAATCGCGATGATATAGTCAGCCGCCGCATCCTTGAAGGCCTGTACGCCGTGCTGTACGTTTTCGATCGTCGGGTTTGCCTTGATGTCCGAATAAATTTCATAAGCAAGTTTTTCATAATCAAGTACATCTGTAACTTTCGTTGTCATGCCGAATTTAATTAAATCCGGATCAGTGCATACAAATGCCTTTTTATAAGCTCTTGCCTTCGCCTCTGCCGCGATTTCCCGGATGGCGCCCGCACCGTGATAAGATGTCTCATTGAGCATAATTCTGTTTGCCATTGTCATCAATCTCCTTTTCTTATTTTTTCAGATATTTGTTTCTGTCTATATTTTAACAATCTGCCGGAAAAATAGAAAGTTACAAAAAAGCCGATCTGTCACTTTTCAGACAGATCAGCTCCTATAACAGTTCCAGACTCCGGAACACCTCTCCAAGCTCGGCAGGCATGGCGTCCACCAGCGAACCCGCTATCTCTTCCGGAGTTCCCTTGATCTTCCCCAACACCCACCGGACTGTCATGTAAATCGATCCCTGACAGTACATCTCCAGGAGAAATCTGAGATGTTCCGGCATCTTTTTCCCAATCTTCCCCTCGATCCGCTCTGTATAGAACGCCAGGATCAGATGGAAATCATGATCCCTCAGATTATTCTGCGCATCATTCTTAAACGCCGCCTTAAAAAACAGGCGTTCTTCCTGAATATAATGGAACTTGTTGACCAGACCTTCATAGATTGTCCTGCCCTCTCCCATATGCTCAAAGGACTCCTGCAGAATCTTGTCAAAATACCAGTTTACCAAATCATATTTATCCTTGAAATGCCGGTAAAATGTCTGACGTGTCGTGCCGCATTCCTCCGTGATCCCGCTTACTGTTATCTTCTCAAGTGGCGCATGTTTCATACACCGTTTCAAGGCGTCTGCCAGGCGGTATTTCATCTTATCATGAGTTCTCTCCATAGAAACATTCCCCCATTCAGGCTCTTCCTGCTTCTCCTCGTTCTGCGCAGATCAGCTTATCATTAATAATATCACGGAATGTCCTTATCATCTATATAAAGCGCATATTTTTCCTCATCATCCTTTATGTTATATCCCGCTTCTTTCACTCCTGTCCCTTTCGCTCCCTCCGCATCGGCTTTCTCTTCATCGGGTTTCTCCTCATCCGGTTCCTCCGCGGGTTCGTACCGGATTTCGAACTCTGGCTCCACTGTATTGACATCCGCGCGCTGCAGATAGACCTTGATCTCCAGCCTGGAAGGATATCCGGTCTGATCCGTAGACAGCCGCATCGAATGAAATGAATTATCTCTGCACATCTGCACCACTGTCCGGGCAAACTCCACCTCATCTTCGATCCGGTCTGAGTTTGCCACTACATCTAGATAGCATTCCCCATTTACTGTACGGCTGCTCACCACATCAGGAATACCGCTGTAATCTGCGCGCCGCCTGCTGTCCCTTCCTTTAAACAGGAACAACAGCACCAAGATCAGAATGACTGCGGTAATGATCATAAGCAGCGCTTTTTTGCTTTTTTTTACTCTGTCTCTGTACATATCTTCCACATTTCCCTACATTTTACACATCTGCTCTGTTTTGTATCACTTTTATAATCGATTATATTAGCCTATGGCGATAAAATCAATGATAATGGTTCAAAAAATGAGGCGACTGTAAAAATGGAGGGAATAATATGCCAAAACCAATGACTACAACCGGACAGAAAAATCTGATAGGAGACAACCTGATCGAGCTAAGAAAGGCTCATCGTATTTCACAGCGGCTTTTAGCCTATAAGCTCCAGCTCGCAGGCTATGACATGGATAAGAACGTCATCACACGAATCGAGACGCACAAGCGGTATGTGACGGACATTGAGCTGAAAGCGCTGTGTGAAGTCTTCGGCATTACTTATGCTGAACTGATCGATGGAAAACAATCAAAGAAGAACTGATGAACAGAATTTTTTCTTGACATTCATTTTTTCTTCTGCTATCCTTAACGGCATGACAAAGACGTCTGACAACGGAGGCGGCATCCGCCCCTTCCGTATCAGGCGTTTTTCTTTTGTCACGGAGGGCTCATCTGCCTTTCCTGTAACCGCGCGGAAATGCGTTTACACCAGAAATACCCCGGGGAACTTGTTGATCTTGATTCTAATCCACACAGGAATGGGAGGTATTTATATGGACACTGGAAACACTGGATTTATGATGGTCTGCACAGCACTCGTATTTATTATGACGCCCGGTCTCGCGTTTTTCTACGGCGGACTGGTTCGAAGAAAAAACGTCTGCAACACAATGATGGCATGCGTCTCCATCATGGGGCTGTCCGTTATCATGTGGACACTCATCGGCTACTCACTTTCTTTTGGAGGAAACCACGGCGGGATCATCGGAGATTTCCGATGGGCAGCGCTAAATGGCGTAGGCTGGGATGCCGGACCTTACTCTGACACAATCCCTCACCTTGTATACGCCGCATTTCAGATGATGTTCGCTATGATCACACCGGCACTCATCACAGGCGCCGTGGTAGGCAGGATGAGATTTAAAGCATTGTTCGCCTTTATCGCCCTGTGGTCTGTCATGGTCTACTACCCCATGGCACACATGGTCTGGGGAGAAGGCGGATTCCTTGCCTCCATTGGTTCCGTGGACTTTGCGGGAGGAAATGTGGTACATATCAGTTCCGGCGTGAGCGCCCTTGTCCTCACTATTTACCTGGGACGGAGAAAGGGGTATGAACAGACTGCCTACCGCATCCACAATATCCCCTTTGTGGCTCTTGGCGCAGCTCTTCTGTGGTTCGGATGGTACGGTTTCAACGCAGGAAGCGCACTTGCCGCAGACGGGCTCGCCGCTCATGCGTTCATGACGACATCTATCTCCTCGGCGGCTGCACTTCTCTCCTGGATGCTGATCGATACAGTCAAAAACGGCAAACCAACTCTTGTAGGAGCCTGCACCGGTCTTGTCGTCGGTCTGGTAGCCATCACACCAGGAGCCGGATTTGTTCCCATATGGTCTTCTTTTATTATCGGTGCGCTGGTCAGCCCCATCTGCTGTTTTACAATGCAGCTCATAAAGCACAGGCTGAAAATCGACGATGCTCTTGATGCGTTCGGATGCCACGGCATCGGCGGCGTGTGGGGCGGTATTGCCACCGGACTCTTCGGTCAGAGTTCCATCAACTCCGTTGCTCGCTGGGACGGACTTGTATTCGGTGAAACACAGCTCTTTACCGCACAGCTCATCAGCATCCTCGTCACAGTCGCTGCTGCAGTTGTGGGCACGCTTATCTGTATCGGCATCGTCCGCACCTTTACAAAACTTCGCGTGGATCCAAAGGAGGAGCTGGTCGGGCTGGATATCACCCAGCACGGAGAGAACGCTTATCCGTCCTTTAATGGACTTGATTGACGGATATGCTTAAAGGCAGCCCAGGACTCAATCTATTTTAAGAAAGAAACAGGAGGGAATATTCTATGATGATAAAAGTGGAAGCGATCATAAGAGACGAAAAGTTTGAAGATGTGAAAGCCGCCTTAAACGACATTGAGGTCAACGGCATCACTGTATCTCAGGTCGTGGGCTTCGGCGCCCAGCGGGGATTCAAAGAAGTGGTCCGGGGCTCAGAGGTTGAGATCTTCATGCACCCGAAGATCAAGTTCGAAATCGTGGTATCTTCGGAGGACTGGGAGAAAAAGGCCATCGAAGCGATACGGAAGGCCGCCTTTACCGGCGAAATCGGGGATGGGAAAATCTTCAGCTATGAAATCCGGAGCGCCCTGAAGATCCGGACAGGCGAGACCGGATATGACGCGCTCCAGTCCTGAGGCGTGGATAGCTGTTGTTTCCGGGAGGGAGAAAATTTAACAGAGAAAAATATCCCGCCTCATAAAGAGACGGGATATTTTATGCTCATATCACTTTTTATGGATGTATGTCCTGATTAAGCGTTTTTCTGGGCGATCGCTGCCTGTGCAGCTGCCAGTCTTGCGATCGGCACACGGAACGGTGAGCAGGATACATAGTCAAGTCCGATGCTGTTGCAGAACTCAACAGAGCTCGGGTCTCCGCCGTGCTCGCCGCAGATACCTACGTGAAGCTTCGGATTTACCGGTTTTCCTAACTCGATCGCCATCTTCATCAGCTTGCCTACGCCTACCTGATCAAGTTTTGCAAACGGATCGTTCTCAAAGATCTTCGCGTCATAGTAAGCGTCAAGGAACTTACCAGCGTCGTCACGGGAGAATCCGTATGTCATCTGAGTCAGGTCGTTTGTGCCGAAGCAGAAGAAATCAGCTTCCTTCGCGATCTCGTCAGCTGTAAGAGCTGCTCTCGGGATCTCGATCATTGTACCAACTTCATACTCAAGGTCGCTGCCTGCTGCCGCGATCTCAGCGTCTGCTGTCTCAACAACAAATTGCTTCACATATTTCAGCTCTTTGATATCGCCTACAAGCGGAATCATGATCTCCGGCTTCACAGCCCAGTCCGGATGTGCTTTCTTCACATTGATAGCCGCGCGGATAACAGCCTTTGTCTGCATCTTTGCAATCTCCGGGTATGTGACTGCCAGACGGCATCCACGGTGACCCATCATCGGGTTGAACTCGTGAAGGCTGTCAATGATCGCCTTGATCTGCTCAACAGTCTTGCCCTGAGCGTCAGCCAGTTTCTTGATGTCCTCTTCCTCTGTCGGAACGAACTCATGAAGCGGCGGGTCAAGGAAACGTATGGTTACCGGGTTGCCCTCAAGAGCCTCATACAGCTTCTCGAAGTCTCCCTGCTGCTCCGGAAGGATTTTCTCAAGAGCTGCCTCTCTCTCCTCCTCTGTCTCAGAGCAGATCATCTCACGGAATGCATCGATTCTGTTGCCCTCGAAGAACATATGCTCTGTACGGCAAAGACCAATGCCCTCTGCGCCCAGCTCACGGGCCTTCTTAGCGTCAGCCGGTGTGTCAGCGTTTGTGCGGACCTTCATTGTTCTGTACTTGTCAGCCCAACTCATGATACGTCCGAACTCACCTGCGATAGAAGCGTCCACTGTGGGGATGATTCCATCATAGATATTACCTGTGGAGCCGTCCAGTGAGATAGCGTCTCCCTCGTGATACTCTTTTCCTGCGAGTGTAAATTTCTTATTTGCCTCGTCCATAACGATGTCGCCGCATCCGGATACACAGCATGTACCCATACCACGCGCAACAACCGCAGCGTGAGATGTCATACCACCGCGAACTGTCAGGATGCCCTGAGCGCTCTTCATGCCTGTGATATCCTCCGGTGATGTCTCAAGACGTACAAGTACGACTTTCTCGCCTCTTGCAGCCCACTCTACCGCGTCGTCGGCTGTGAATACGATCTTACCGCATGCTGCCCCCGGTGAAGCGCCCAGCGCTTTGCCGATCGGTGTAGCAGCCTTCAGCGCTGCAGCGTCAAACTGCGGGTGAAGAAGTGTGTCAAGGTTACGCGGGTCGATCATTGCAACAGCCTCTTCCTCTGTTCTCATGCCCTCATCCACAAGGTCGCATGCGATCTTCAGAGCTGCCTGCGCTGTTCTCTTACCATTACGTGTCTGGAGCATGTACAGCTTGCCGTGCTCAACGGTAAACTCCATGTCCTGCATGTCTCTGTAGTGTGTCTCCAGAGTCTTGCACACCTCTTTGAACTGTGCGAATGCCTCCGGGAATTTCTGCTCCATCTCGGAAATGTGCATCGGTGTACGGACACCTGCAACAACGTCCTCTCCCTGTGCATTTGTAAGGAACTCTCCGAAAAGTCCGTTCTCTCCTGTCGCCGGGTCACGTGTAAATGCAACACCCGTACCGCAGTCGTCTCCCATGTTACCGAACGCCATCATCTGTACGTTGACAGCAGTTCCCCAGGAATACGGGATGTCGTTGTCGCGGCGGTATACATTTGCTCTCGGATTGTCCCATGAACGGAACACGGCCTTTACAGCGCCCATAAGCTGCTCTTTTGCGTCTGACGGGAAATCTGCGCCGATTTTTTCTTTATACTCTGCCTTAAACTGTCCTGCAAGAGTTTTCAGGTCATCCGCCGTAAGCTCTACGTCCAGCGTAACGCCCTTTTTCTCTTTCATCTCGTCAATGAGCTCTTCAAAATATTTCTTGCCCACTTCCATTACAACGTCAGAGTACATTTGGATGAATCTTCTGTAGCAGTCCCAAGCCCAGCGCGGATTGCCGGAAGCCTCTGCCAGAGTCTCAACTACTTCCTCATTCAGACCAAGGTTGAGGATCGTGTCCATCATACCCGGCATGGATGCTCTCGCACCAGAACGAACAGAAACGAGGAGCGGATTTGTCTTGTCTCCGAATTTCTTTCCTGTGATCCCTTCCAGTTTCTCGATGGCTTCCATGATCTGTGCCATGATCTCATCGTTGATCTTTCTGCCGTCCTCGTAGTACTGTGTACAAGCCTCTGTCGTAACAGTGAATCCCTGCGGTACCGGGAGTCCAAGGCTTGTCATCTCAGCGAGGTTAGCGCCTTTGCCGCCAAGAAGGTTTCTCATTGTTGCGTTACCTTCTGTGAACATATAAACCCATTTTGTTGCCATGTTCCAATGACCTCCTAATAAAATTTGCAAATATTTCTGCAATAATTCGCATATAATATTCTAATGGTTTCGGGCTTGTGCGTCAAGCGTTTTATCCGTAAATATATATAATCTTTCCAATACGTCCTCCTGTGTTTACACACGCCCGCAGATCCCCATACACAAGCAGAGGCAGATGCTTTTCAACATCTGACTCTGCTTTGTTTTCCCTCACAAGTCATGCTCATACATTCCAGACATACTTTCCTCTCTCACCTGTGCCAAAATAATCGGCAAAAGTAAGCTGGAACAGTTTTTTCCCTTTTCCTCTCACATCAATCTGATTTTTGATGATATACTGCCATATCCCGCTGTTGGAGATATCTCCCTGGAGAAGGATGCCGCGCACTTTTCCGTCCCTTAAGATGGCACGGCGGTAAATATGCATATCCTCCTGTACCTGCACTTCGTCACCCTCTTCCGGCTGCAAAGCCCCCAGGCAGAGTGTCACAAGGCCAAAGAAATTAATCGTGTTTTTGTCGGCAAACGTATCCGCGTATTCTGTGTCCACGCCCGGCATGGGTTTTACGCCGCACATATTCCGCGCCGCCATTTTTCCCTGCTTCATCGCGTTTGGCCAGATTCCCGACAGACCGGTCACATCGCCCGCCGCATACACATCTTTTACACTTGTCTCCATGCGGGAGTTTACTTCGATCCCCCGCTCCGCCTTAATGCCGCTGCCCTCCAGGAACCCGACTGACGGACGCACGCCTGCAGCCACGACGATCATATCACACGAGATTGTTTCACCTGAGTCCAGTTCGACACTGTGTATCCGGTTGTCCGCTCCGCAGACAGCGTTCTGTACACTGCACCAGAGGCGGAAGGACACGCCCGCTCTCTCAAACAGCTCCTGATAAGCCGTTGCTCCGTGTTCATCCAGCTGAACCGGGAGAATCCGCGGCGCCATCTCCACAACTGTCACTTTTTTTCCTCTCTCCTGCAGTCCGTATGCGGCGTCCAGTCCCACAAGTCCCGCTCCTATGACCAGGATTTCTTCTGCATCTTCCGCCATTTTATCTATTTTCTGCGCATCGGAGAGATGCCTCAGCCCAAATACGTTTTCTGCTTTTCTGAGGTCACCCACCGGAGGGATCACGCTTTCTGCGCCTGTGGCGATCAACAGCCTGTCATAAGCAATCTTCCGGTCAGAGGCAAGACAAACCTCTTTATCCGCCGTATCAACCGATACCACTCTGTCACAAATCTGTACGATCTGATTTTTTTCAAAAAATCCTTTCTCGGTAAAATCCAGTTCTTCTGCCGTTCTCTCATGAGACAGATATTTGTGCAGCATACATCTGGAGTGCACCTGTTCATCCGAGCATATCATGACGATCTGTGCGTCCGGCTGCCAGCCTCTTATCTCTCTGGCCGCGGTAATCCCGGCCGCTCCTCCTCCTATGATCACATGCATCATCGCCTCACACCTCCTCTACATGAATCGCGCCTTTTGGACATGACTTCACACAGTTGGGCTCCCCGCCGTCCTGAGCGCAGAAATCACACTTGATAACTTTTGTCCTCGTTGTCCTGTCTGGTTTGAGCACGCCGAACGGACAGTTCATAACGCACATAAAGCAAGAGCCGCACCGCTTTTCATCATATGTTACAAGTCCGCTGGCCGCGTCCTTTTTTAACGCGCCGCTCATGCAGGACATCACGCACTCCGGCTCGTCACAGTGACGGCAGAATATCGGGCGGTATGTTCCGTCCCCGGCCTGATAGATGAAGTTCCTGCTCTCGTTTTCCGGACTCGTAAGATCCAGGTCATATACCGTGCCCG
Source organism: uncultured Mediterraneibacter sp. (assembly GCA_944383695.1). GTDB lineage: Bacteria > Bacillota > Clostridia > Lachnospirales > Lachnospiraceae > Mediterraneibacter. The sequence goes on along the minus strand of CALWQP010000011.1, from coordinate 37,232 downwards.
CGCTCTTTCTGTGGGCCTGCATACAGGCAACGGAGCAGTTTTTGCAGCCGTCGCATTTTTCATATTCCACTATTATTCTTCTCATATGACCGCCCTCCTTATATCTGAAGCGCAGCGCGTTTTTCCAAAATGATCTGCTCTAAGATGTCCGCTGATTCTTTTGCGTCCGGGTTGATGATGACCTGTCCGCCTGTCAGCTCTTTCATGTCTTCCGTCAGGACCTTCACCGCAGTGCCGCTTCCTGTGACAAACGGCGGCAGTCCGAGATGCAGCGGCAGCCCCAGCGCCAGACCAAAGCATCCGTCAGCCAGTGCCTGCTCTTCCAGCCACTGAGCCGCAGAGAGCACGAGGGGAAGCTGCGGCAGATCCACGCCAATGGTCTCTGCCAGTTCAGTCGCCACGATCTCAAGACGCCCGATCGCCAGACATGGTCCGAAATTCAACACCGGCGGAATTCCCAGCTTCTCACAGACAGCGCGCAGCTTCGGGCCTGCATATTTTGCAGCCTCCGGCGTCATGAGCCCGCAGTTCTCGATACCGCCTGATGAACATCCTGCCGTCAGCACGATAATATCTCTGGCGATCAGCTCTTTCGTGAGCTCAACGGTCAGCACGTCGTGTCCGCCTGCCGTCAGATTGGAGCATCCGACTACTCCTGCAACACCTTTGATATCGCCTGATACGATCAGATCCACAAGCGGCTTCCAGTTTCCACCGAGGAAGTCTTTCAGAGAGCCTTCGCTCACGCCTGTCAGGGTGTTTTCATAGCCATGGTCTTCCATCAGGCGCATCTCTACATTGGAGCGGCGCTCTGTGTAAGCTTTCACGATCTTATCAATGATTTCCTCTGTCACCTGTTCCCTGTTCTCAAAATCAAACTCTTCCAGCTCTGCGTTTGCCTTCTTTGCAACGCTGTCGATGCAGAGCTGCTTGATATGGAGTCTGTCGCAGATGGGCTCGATACCGGGAAGCGTACAGTTGAATTCAGAGATCACCGCATCGATCGCTCCAGTTGCCAATACTGCTTCGCTCGTGTAGTTGTTGCCGGCATGTCCGTCAAAGATTTCCTCATAGTGGGCTCCTCTAAGCTGAAGATCCTGGCCCACGCAGGTGCAGCCTACCAACTTGAAGCCTTTTGCACCCACGGCTTGTGCTTTTTTCACCACATCCTCATCCGTAAGACGTTTCTGGAGATATGTAAACATGGAGTGCTGGTGCCCTGTGATCATGATATTGATATAATCCGGGTCGATCACCCGCAATCCCACCGGAGCCATCCGGATCGCCGGCTCTCCAAGCACAATGTCATTTAACAGGTTTGTCAGGGTCAGGCCGTAGATGCCGGTGGAGATGCCGAGCTTTAAGCAGTCTTTGAGCATATCTACAGGGTCGGAGTTTAAGTTGGTGGAACATTTCACAACACCATGGCAGATTTCAGATTTTGCACCTCCGGGAAGAATTCCCAGCTTCTCCCAGTTTTCATACCGGGGAGCGTATGCCATCTTCTCTACCAGCTTCATTTTCTCATACTCGGGAAGGTACATATCCGCAAGGACAGCGTCAGCCACCTTCTCAGCCCGCAGATGGATGTCCGGCTCGTTGATGCCGAATGTCTCTGCCAGACGGTTGAGCGTGTTCACACCCTTGATCTCGCCCTTTCTCTGTGCCACATCCTTTACGTTGCGGGCAGTATTTTCCACAACATGGATATAGCATCCCGAGCCAGAAGCCACGGCTCTTAAAAAGTTTCTCGCCACGATGGTGTCAGCAGTTGCCCCGCAGATTCCTCTCGGCGCTTCCGGGGTTATACGGCAGGGACCGTTTGAACAGAGCCTGCAACAGACGCCCTGAAGTCCAAAACCGCACTTTGTGCTCTGTCCCTCTACCCTGTGATGGGACGTTTCAAAGGGAAGATTCTGGATAAATCCCTCCAGCGGCTTGTCCGCGCTCTCGCAAGTTGTGCATCCATAACACTGATTCATTTGTAATACCTCCTTGTACTCTGTGAGTTTTAAATAATATAAAATTATATGAACATCTCTTTCTTGCCCTTTTGCGGAGAAAGAGAGATTCTTTACAGATGATGTCAGCCTGTCCCATTCCTGGTTTATGAACCAGACTATACTCGACTGATTTTATCCACTTTTAGGGTATAAAAACACCGTTTCGTAATCTGGCGTTTTATCCCTCTAAAATATCATAAAGCGTTTTTTTCTGCAGAAGTTCTTCCACTGTATGCTGTATCCCGAGAAGTTCACGATGCACTTTGCAGGGGTTTTCCTCGCTGTTCTGATTGCAGAAATGATGAATACATTGGATCACAGAAAAATCCGGCTCAACCGCCATGATCACATCGTATAACGTCAGCTCCCGGGTGGTCCTGGTGAGACGGAAACCGCCTTTCGCTCCCCTGACAGCCTCCACGAGGCCGCCCCGGTTCAGCTTCTTCATGATCTTGTAGCAAAATGCGTTCGGAATTTCCTCTGCATTGCAGATTTCCTGCACATTTCGCTGTTCTCCGCTTTTTAATGCCCTGACAATACGGATAGCATAATCGCTTTCTTTTGTAAACAACATACCATCACCTACTTTGTTAGAATTATAATAATCTCGATTTTTTTGTCAACTTACCCTCACAAAAATCCCCCTGAATCTTACACAAGGATTCAAGGGAATTTTTGTACATTTTTATAAGAACAGAGAATCTGTTTACTCAACCGTCCATCCTGAACTCTCAAGATTATCCACTGTCGCCTTCAGTGAGAGCAGTTTGGCGTCTGCATTATCAATCGGCAGGAGTCCCTGCTCGATCACTGCCTGCAGAGTGTCTTCATCCGTCGGAATCACGATTCTTTCCACAAGCTTTCCCTCTTCCTCTTCACAACTGTACTCTACATTCTCAAGATCAGCATATGTCTCTTCCGCAGCTTCCACAGTGCTGTTTAGCATATCAATCTGCTCTTCTGTATATCCCGACAGGTCGATCACAGATTCCTGAGTAATCTTCGTGACTACATCACCTTTTGCATCAAAGGACATCGTCATCGTCACTCCGTTCTGCTCCAGCGTAGCAGTCGCGGCATTCTGAACCTCTTTTCCTCCGCCGCATGCTGTCAGTCCGAGCATAGCTGCGCCCACCATAAGTGCACATAACTGTTTTTTCATAAAGTAGTTCCCCCTTTGGTAATTTACCGTTATCTTATCATGAGCCGCCGTATACCGCAACTGTTTTATTTCCGATCTATTCCAGAATTTTTCCTCTCTGCCTTCTTAAGAGACCGTGATTCCCCGGCCGCACTGCATCTGCCATATCACATTTTAAGAAATGCGCGGTAGCCTTTCACAGCTTCATAGACATCCGCCTTGCTGGACACTTCATATGGGGCATGCATATTCAGGACAGCAACCCCGCTGTCAATGACTTCCATTCCATAATTTGCCATAATGTAAGCGATCGTTCCGCCCCCGCCCAGGTCTACTCTCCCCAGTTCCGCAAACTGGTAGGCAACGCCTGCGTCGTCCATTGCTTTTCTCAGCGCTGCAATGTATTCTGCATTGGCGTCATTAGAACCGGATTTCCCCCGGCTTCCGGTAAATTTATTAAACGTGACGCCGCCTGCCAGAAATGCAGAGCTGCGTTTTTCAAATGCCTCCGCAAACATAGGATCATATGCCGCACTCACATCTGACGAGAGCATCCTGGAATTCATAAGGGCTCTTCTCACCTTCAGTTCTGACTCGCCCTCAGTCATTGCCACCAGCTCTGCGACTGTGTTTTCAAAAAACTTGGAGTGCATCCCTGTGGCGCCAACGCTGCCGATCTCTTCCTTATCAACCAGGAGGCAGCATCCGGTCTTCTTCGCCTCTGTCACATCCAGCATTGCAAACAGGGACGTAAATGCGCACACACGGTCATCCTGTCCATAGGAGAGGATCATGCTCCGGTCAAGTCCGCAGTCCCTCGCCCTGCCGGCTGGAACGATCTCCAGCTCCGCGGAAGCAAAATCATCCTCATCCATGTCATACTTCTCTTTTAAAAGCTGAAGGATATTTGCTTTGACGGCTTCTTTCTGCTCTTTATCCCCTATCGCTTCGCCGAGCGGGCGGTTGCCGATCAGAAGGTCCAGCTTCTCCCCATCGATTACCTTGGATGCCTTTTTCTCAAGCTGTTCCTGTGCAAGGTGGACCAGAAGGTCTGTGATCACAAATACCGGATCACCGTCGTTCTCTCCGATATTTACCTTCTCCACAGCGCCATCCTTTTTGGCGATAACCCCATGGAGGGAAAGAGGCTGCGCCACCCACTGGTATTTCTTGATACCACCATAGTAGTGCGTGTCAAGATAGGAGAACCCTTCACTTTCATAGAGCGGATTCTGTTTCACATCGATGCGAGGGGAATCAATATGGGCGCCCAGGATATTCATCCCGGCGGAAATCGGCTCCTCCCCGATACGGAAAAGGACCACCATCTTGTCCATGTTTACTGCGTAGACTTTGTCGCCGGCTTTCAGGGATTTCCCTGCTTCCATCACGTCTTTCAGGCTTCGGTATCCCGCTTCCCGGGCCATGCGGATACTCAGCTCCACGCACTCTCGCTCCGTCTTGCCTGCATCAAGACAGGACTTGTATCTGTCTGTAATATCCTGTAATTCCTTCAGTTCATTTTCATTATAAGTTGTCCAAATATTCTGTTTCATTCAATATCACTATCCTTTCCTGATCTTTCTTCTTTGTTGGGGACGTAGTGAAATTAGATTTTACTACGTCCCGAATTGAATTTTACCCTGTCCCTTTTCTGCTATTTCCCAATTATACTACTTTTTACATGCCGATACAATCGTTCAGATTTTGCTTTTGATATCTTCAATTCTTTTTGAAGTTTTTCTTTATACTGATGCCTCATTTCAATACTTTCAAGGATTTCCCGCGGCCTTTCAACTCCGTGCAGATACGCCTCTTGAGCCAGAAGGTTTAATGCAGCTTTTATAAGCTGTATTTCTACTTCTTCTGGTATATCTATAAATATCTGCCTTTGTGTTTTTGTATGGAAATCAAGAAATTCTTTAAAATCTGTGAATTCCGATTTGTAAAAATTTAATGCTTTTGGATGTATTATCCGACTTTTTCCGTTTTCATATTCTTTGAGGCTCGAAAAATTGTAATCCAAAGGTGCCTGCACAATACTTGCATTAACCGGATTCATATGAATATATCGGACACAATTCCAAAAATATTGCGGAGTTTCCACGCATTCGCTTTTAAATCTGTCCTGAAAAACATGACCGTTTCGATTGTGTTTAAAGTTGTAATATTCTGCAAATTCTGCCAAGACAATGGCTAAATAACTAGATAAGAGTTTCAGATCAACGCGAATCAGAATATGAAAATGCGTAGACATTATAACGTACGCATATATTTCAATATCAAGATCTTTAAGATGCTTCAGAAGAAGCCTTATGAAAGTGTTCTTCTCTCTTTTCTGTTTAAAAATGGGTTCTTTGTTAATTCCTCTTGCTATCACATGATATAAATCTGTGCTGCTTCTTTGGCGCGCGGTACGCGGCATCCTGTCACCCCTTTCATGGTTGGGACAGGGCAAAATTCAATTTGGGACACGTTCATTTCTGATTGGGGACGTAGTAAATTCGGATTTTACTACGTCCCCGAATAGAATTACCATTCAAATTTTTTCTCGAAATATGCTTTCAGATCTTCAATCTTGACCCTTTCCTGTTCCATGGTATCGCGGTCACGGACAGTAACAGCTCCGTCTTCTTCTGACTCAAAATCATACGTCACACAAAACGGAGTCCCGATCTCGTCCTGGCGGCGGTAGCGCTTCCCGATATTGCCGCGGTCATCGAACTCGCAGTTATAATACTTGCACAGCTCTGTATAAATCTTCTCCGCACCCTCATTCAGTTTCTTGGAGAGCGGCAGCACCCCGATCTTAACCGGAGCCAACGCCGGATGGAAATGAAGTACTGTACGCATATCCGGTTTTTCTTCTGTACCGATATTTTCCTCATCATATGCGCTGCAAAGGAACGCCAGCACCATACGGTCCGCTCCGAGGGAAGGCTCGATCACATATGGGATATATTTTTCTTTCGCTTCATCATCAAAGTATGTCAGATCCTGGCCGGATACATCCTGATGCTGGGTCAGGTCATAGTCTGTACGATCCGCGATGCCCCACAGCTCGCCCCATCCGAATGGGAAAAGGAATTCCACATCCGTGGTCGCCTTACTGTAAAATGACAGCTCTTCTTTGTCATGGTCACGGTAGCGTACCTCATCGTCTTTCAGTCCGAGAGATGACAGCCAGTTCAGACAGAAGCTCTTCCAATAGTCAAACCACTCAAGGTCCGTGTCCGGCTTGCAGAAGAACTCCAGCTCCATCTGCTCAAACTCTCTCGTACGAAATGTAAAGTTGCCCGGCGTGATCTCATTTCGGAAGGATTTTCCGATCTGTGCGATGCCGAAGGGCAGCTTTTTTCTGGAAGTACGCTGTACATTCTTAAAGTTCACAAAGATTCCCTGGGCGGTCTCCGGTCTTAAGTATACGGTATTCTTCGCATCCTCGGTCACACCCTGGAACGTCTTGAACATCAGGTTGAACTGACGGATATCCGTGAAATTGTGCTTGCCGCAGGTCGGACACGGTATCTGGTGCTCTTCGATAAACGCTGCCATCTGCTCCTGTGACCAGCCGTCCACAGAGCCCTCCAGCTCGAATCCCTTTTCCTCGCAGTAATCTTCGATCAGCTTATCCGCGCGGAAACGCTCATGGCATTCTTTACAGTCCATCAGCGGATCGCTGAATCCGCCCAAATGTCCGGACGCCACCCATGTCTGCGGGTTCATCAGGATCGCACAGTCAACTCCCACGTTGTATGGATTTTCCTGCACGAATTTTTTCCACCATGCTTTCTTTACATTGTTTTTCAGCTCCACGCCGAGATTTCCGTAATCCCATGTGTTCGCAAGGCCGCCGTAAATCTCGGAGCCCGGATATACGAATCCCCGGGATTTTGCAAGCGCCACAATTTTATCCATTGTCTTTTCAACCATAGTTATGTTCCTCACATTCTTTTTTCAATTGGTACTTATTATAATGGGTATGGACGTTTTTGTAAACCACCCATCTCCCTGATGCCACTCTTCTCCCTGAACGCACAAACATGCCGTCCATATAAAAACCACTGTTTTTCTTCCTTCTGTGATATTATGTAAACGTATTTTCCACCACTCCCGGGAGCAGTTCGTAGATCGGACAGCCTGTTTTTCTCTCAAATGCATCTTTTATTTCCAGTATCTTTTTCCAGCGCGCCGTCGTAACAGGCGGCGTCCCATAACGGAGCGCCACATCTACAAACCGTTTCTCCAGAAGGCAGAAACCACTTGGGAGTGCCAGCGAATCGCAAAGCTGTACAAGCCTGTCATAATCATCATAAACAGCGTTCTTAATAAACTCGTCCATGAACCGGTAATCTTCTTCAGACACATCAAACGTACTGATAGAAGTCTCTATGTCCTGTATCATAAAGGCGTGGGAAATACATATCTGCGCCGCCTTTTCCCAGCCGCGTTCCATACAGAAGCGGTAGCCGTCTATCAAATGCTTTTCCGAACTAATTCCGGCATATCTCCCGATATCATGCAGCAGTCCGAAGCAATACGCTTTTTCCGCAGACATGTCATCACAGCGGGAGGCTATATTTTTACACGCAAGTGCTGCAAAACGCGAGTGTTCTACCCATTTCCCCGGATTTAACTTTCCTGCGCGTTCCAGTTCTGCTTCAGCCGTCTGACAGTTTAATTCCATTTTCTTCCCTTTCTTCCCTGCAAAAATCCTTTAAAGAAAAATCCCTTAAAAAACCTACTAAAGAATAACACCGAACATTATTTTGTCTGTTACAGCAATGTCTCCAGTATCTCCAGTGACTTAAAGCGCTTTCCAACATACACTTCCATGAGCCGTTCCGTAATCTTTCCAAGCTCATCTAACACCTTATCCGTCACTGTAAATGTATACAATTTTTCGATACTGCTGGATTCTATATATTGCATGCTATATAAAGTTGAGTTATCCAGTATAACGCCGTCGATCACGTCTCTGTCACATTCATTGCAGACCAGTCCGCCTTTTGCGGCGCTGAAAACTGCAGGTCTGTCCTTATTCCCACAGGTGATGCACTGGAACACCTGGGGCGCCTGTCCGTTGATGGTCAATGCTTTCAGTTCAAATATGTATCGGATGAGCTGATTGGGGATATGCGGATTGATCAGGGCACGCAGCGTCTGATACAGAAGCTTTAACATTTCCCGCTCATCATTAAATTCTTTCGTATAATAATCCGCGAATTCGAGAAAATAAAATCCATAATAAGCTCCCACCATATCCGCCCTGAGCTCCGCAAAATAATTGGAAATGTCGGCGGATTGGATGGTGTAAGATGAACGTCCCTCGTACATGGTAAATTTTCCAAAAGAAAATGGATTCACCGCGCCCACCAGAGGACTGTTAGGACGCCTGGAACCTTTTGCAAAGGCTGATATCTTTCCCTGTTCTTTTGTCAATATGACCACCCGGCGGTCATATTCCCCCACCGGCATGGTGGAGAGCACCATGCCTGTCAGTACGATCTGATTCACACTATTCCTTCCCGCCGCATTCCACTTTCCTCACTGCCTGTCCATCTGGCTGTGAGCCTTATTTGATCCCTGCGACTGCTTTTCTGTTATATCCTTCATATCTCTGTTATGACGCGGTCCCTCTTCCGCCCCATCTGTCCCGCTGTTTTTATAGCTCAGATAGTCGTCTATCTTCCCGCTCATCATAAACTGTTTCCAGTATGTGTCCTGCATCAGCTCACCTCGTCTTATGTGATCCCACCTTCTTCGGTCTCTTTGAAGGCTGTAATATTTTGAAGGGTGTTATATAACTTAGGTTCTCCGATTCGCCGGGCACTATACCGCGTAAAATATACCATATTATTTTACCCGAAAACACCTTGACACACAACATCTTCCCTAATTTTTCCTCACCTCCCGCTAAAAAGCTTGACATCCGTGTGTTGATATTATATAGTTGAAATATATAGTTAAACTGTATATTATGACTATATATCTCGCTTTATCCGATAATTATAAGGCACATATAAGAGGAGTTTGATTTTCTATGAACAGAAATAAATATCTGCCGCTTACGGAAACTACATTTTACATATTGGCGGCACTTCTGACTCCGGGACACGGCTACCTTGTCATGCAGGAGGTAGAAACCCTCAGTTCCGGAAGAGTCCGGATCGCAGCCGGAACGATGTACGGAGCCCTTGAAAATCTCCAGTCGCAGGGACTTATCGTTCCTGTCCCCGGTCCTGACAAAAGACGTAAACTGTACCAGACAACCCCTCTCGGCCGGGAGGTCCTCCATTCAGAAGCAGAGCGGCTGAGATACCTGGTGGACGTTGCTGACAGACTGAAGCTGTAACACAAGATATCTTCATGATGTTTTATAAATGCTTTGTCTTTACAGCATCATCCCAGGCACAAAATCCAAGTATAAGCAATTGAAAGAACAGGAAGGAGAAGAGGCAACAATGATCAAATATCACATCTGTCCTATTGATCTTGAAAAAGAGGAGAACTGGATCAACAACTACATACGACATGGGTGGAGGTTGAAACGAATCAGCTTTTTTAAATATGAATTCATTTCTAAAAAAACTGATATCCCATTAAAACCGGGAGAGACTGAGCCTGATGAAGATGCGTTTATTGTTCGGTGTGATGCACGCAGCTTCAAAACAAAAGCAGATTTCCAGGAGTATATTACCTTTCTCCTGGACGCAGGATGGAGACATATCAAAGGGGACTGGCATCAGGATTTCCACTATTTTGAGCGGATCAGTCCCAACGCATCAGAAGAGCTTTTCTCCGATGATGCCTCAAAATCCGCCCGCTATATGAGGCAGGCGAAAATGGCTCTCACCTCCTTCCTCATAACACTCCCCTGCTTCTGTGCATACTTTTTGGCAGATCCATTTCACATTCAGGATCTGTTCAACATAAAAGCACAGTATTTAACACCCGGCCTTTGGGAGATGGAAGGGATCGAGTTCTGGTCCGCACTGCTTTTTGAGACACCGTTCGCCCTGGTTAGAAGCGGCGCACTCCATCTTTTAATGTTGCTTTTTGCACTGCTGATACCTGTTCTTCTGCTTTACTACATCGCAAAAGCATACACTTTATCCCGCAGGGGAAAATAAATCAAACGCCGGCAGCATCCTGGTATGGGCTCTCGCTGTCACACCGCCTGCTGCCGGCATTCTTCCGGCGATTATCCGTTTCTTTCTATCTTTTTTCACTCTCTTTTACTCATCTTCCCGATAACCGAAGTTCTTCATCAGGTAATCGCTGTCGCGCCAGTTTTTCTGCACCTTCACCCACAGCTTTAAGTTCACCCGGCAGTCCAGCAGCCGCTCGATCTCATATCTCGCCGTGCTGCCGATCTTCTTCAGCATACTGCCCTGCTTTCCAATGATGATGCCCTTGTGGGAATCCCGCTCGCAGATAATGGTCGCGTCAATGTGCATGACCTTTTTCTCCATCTTCATCCGGTCAATGGCAACCGCGATGCCATGAGGGATTTCTTCATTCAGGCAGTGGAGCGCTTTCTCGCGGATCAGCTCCGCCACGATCTGACGCTCCGGCTGATCTGTCACAGTATCCTCATCATAGAACTGCGGACCATACGGAAGATATTTCATGATCACTTTTACCAGCTCGTCTGTGTTGTCACCGCTCCTTGCAGACACGGGCACGATCTCGGCGAAATCATATTCTTTCCGGTACATGTCAATGGCTGGGAGCAGTTCTTCTCTTTTCACCATATCGATCTTGTTGATGACAAGGATGACCGGCGTCCTCACCTTTTTAAGCTGATCAATGATGTGCCGCTCGCCTGCTCCGATGAACGTAGACGGCTCCACGAGCCAAAGCACCACGTCCACCTCGTTTAAAGAGCGCTCCGCGATATTTACCATGTATTCCCCCAGCTTATTCTTTGCCTTATGGATGCCCGGTGTGTCTACAAATACAATCTGCCCCTCTTCCGTTGTCAGGATTGTCTGGATGCGGTTGCGAGTCGTCTGCGGTTTGTTGGATGTGATCGCGATCTTCTGCCCGATCAGGTGATTCATTAATGTAGATTTTCCTACATTCGGCCTGCCGACCAGTGTGACAAAGCCGGATTTAAAATTCTCATTCATACACACTCCTTTTGTAAATGGGACTGACCCCTTTTAGCTCAATGTCCGTACTTCCCCGAACATCTCCCTGCACTCTTCGATCTTCTCTTCGCTTCCGATGACGCAGATAAGTTTTTCGTCCAGCATTGCCTTCACCACTTTTGCCAGTGCCCGGATATCACTCTGTCCAGCGGTCAGTATCTGCTCTCTTTCTTCTCGTATCATCTCTTCTGTCACTCGGTTCATATACAGGTTCATGGAGCGGTTTCCTTTTGCCGCCGGGTTCATAGGGCGGTCGATATTACTGATCGTACCGATGATGAACTTGTTCATATCGCGGTCGTCTACATTGAAATTCTCCAGGTAGTCCACAACGCCCTCGTAAATCTCCATCGTTTTCTCAAGGTTCGGGTCCCGATAGGAGATCAGATAGCCTTCCCCGATCCGGTTGAAATTGCTCATGCAGCCATAAGCTCCGCCCTTGACGCGGACATTCTGCCAGAGATAGTCGTAGCTTAAAATGACCTTTAATATCTGCAGCGCGCCGGTATATTCCGCGCCGCCATCGATAAAGTTGCCTGCTCTTGCCACATACTGTACTTTAGAGGAGGTCTTAAACCCTTCGTTCCGCTTCCGGCAGTGGATCACGCACGAAGTCTCCTTTGAGCCGTACTCTGCTGCATCTGAACCCTTATCTCCGTCTGCCGCATTGACACCCGCTGCGCTGACGCCTGCATCCACACTGTCATTCAGTCCGTTTCCGACTGCGCCGAACACCGTTTTCATCGGATGCAGCCCTTCTTCTGCCGAAGTGTAGCTGACCATCATGTTATCTGCACGGAAGATTTTCCGCGAGATTTCTTCCAGGTTCCGGATCAGTTCGTCTTTCTGACCTTCAAAATCCTCTTCTATCGCCTTTACCACTTCATAAAATCCGATGCCATCTGTGTCGTCCTTGAATTTGGCAATAGGCGATGTGTATGACAGCGCCCGCAGGGCTGCCGTGGTGTGCCCGGATGAGAGAAAGGACATCTGAAGCCTGGACCTGAGCATTGCAAGGATTTCTTTTAAACGCTTCTCATCCCCCAGTCTGGACTCCATAAGAATCTCTCTCATCATGGAAAAGAGCACGTCCATCTTCGGGTACAGGGCTTTTCCTTTCATCTCAAATGTAGCGCGGAATTCTTTTTCTTTTACTTTTGTGACGTCCGCATAGAGTTCCAGCGAGGTCCCGATCCCTCCTGTGTGCACGTTGATTTCATTAAATAGTGCGCCGTATTCATAGTTTGTCGTATCAATGATGCCCAGCACGCTCTGCAGGATTCCCACATAGGGCAGCATCTTTTCCTCAATGCCGGACAGATCGAACATGAGCGTCACATATCCGATGCCGTTCGTCTCAACATTGTGGTGCACCATTTTCACCCCATCTGCGTCCATCTCCGTATTGCAGATCGGGGCAGTCTCTTTGGAAATGTCCTCCCGCTTCAGCACAGGAATCTTTGCCAGATCCTCCAGAGCGGACTCCTCTTCCTGATACGCCTCCAGCTCCGCTGTCGCGCGGACGAGAGCGTTCACTTCCTCTGCCGTCAGGCTCTCCTTATATGCCTTCAGTTTATCTGCAAGTTCCTTGTCCATCCTTGCCGTGCGGCCCCGCTCCGGACGGATGATCACGATAGCGCCGTGGGAGTTGTCCAGCAGGTATTTCCGGATCAAATCTTCGAAATATCCTGTCCCCACCTGGCTTTTCAAAAATTCAAAGGTAGGGATCGCCTCCATATGGATAAACGGCTTCTCTTCATCGTAGAGCCAGCTGTCAAACATCTGAAGCCCATACATCAGGCCTCTCGGATAGCTGCCAAAATCCGCCTCCCTGAAACGGAACTCATAGTAATTGATGCCCGCACGGACCGCTTTCTCGTCTATTCCTTCTTCTGCGATATCTTTCAGTGTATCTTCGATCACCCGGATAAAATCTTCTTTCTGCTCCATGTTGGCATTTTTAGATATCACGGAAAAAATGGGCTGGTACACGCCATTATCATAGGAACCCATGATATCTTTTCCGATCCCCGCATCAAGGAGAGCCTTTTTCAACGGTGCGCCGGGCGCGGACAACAGCGCATAATCCAGAATCTGAAAAGCTAGATAAAGCTTTTCATCTAAAGACGTACCGATCACTTTATTATAGGAAAGATAAGTATTATCCGCTTCATTTTCATCGCTTGCTATGGAATATTCCTGCACGACCTCTTTCATCTCTGAAAATGGTTTCTGATATTTGATCTCTGAGTCGACCTGGCTCTGATCAAAGCCAGACAGATACTTTTCATCCAGCCACCTCAGTTTTTCTTCCATATCCATATCTCCGTAGAGGTAGATATAGCTGTTGGACGGATGATAATATTTTCTGTGGAAATCAAGGAACTGCTCATACGTCAGCTCCGGGATCACCTCCGGGTCTCCGCCGGATTCATTTGCGTAGGACGTATCCGGGAAGAGGGAATTTAAAATCACCCGGTCCAGTACCCCCTCCGGGGATGAGAACGCTCCCTTCATCTCATTGTAAACTACACCGCTGATCTCCAGGTCAGCCTCCCCGTTATCCAGCTTATAGCTCCAACCTTCCTGGCGGAACGTCTTGTCGCTCTGATAGATATTGGGATAAAACACCGCATCCATATATACATGCATCAGATTCTGGAAGTCTTTGTCATTGCAGCTCGCCACCGGGTATACGGTCTTATCCGGATAGGTCATTGCGTTTAGAAAGGTGTTGAGAGAACCCTTGACCAGCTCCACGAACGGGTCTTTCACCGGGAAGTCCCGGGACCCGCACAGAACAGAATGCTCCATGATGTGAGGCACTCCCGTGCTGTCCGGCGGCGGGGTCCGAAAACCGATCGCAAACACCTTGTTCTCATCGTCGTTTTCCATAAGGAGCACTCGTGCCCCGGTCTTTTTGTGCCGCAACAGCACTCCCTGAGATTTCAGGCCGGCTAGATTTTTCTCCTGTATTACTTCATATGCTGTAAGGTCATAGATGCTCATATCTTTAATCTCCTTGTCTTCTTCATTCTCCCAGATAGTCCAAAACTCTTACTTCCATAGTATACCACTAACGCAGCGATTATAAAAGAGCGGTTCTCATCCATTGCATTAACTTCCGTTTCTGAGGAATTAAAAAACATCCCGCACATTGTACGATGAATTTATACAATGATATGGGATGTCTGTGCATCTGTCAATGGATTTCTTCGTCAGGCCAAATTTTCCCCAGTTTTTCTTCGATCCGCAGGAGCCGGTTGTATTTTGCCACCCTCTCAGACCGGCAGGGCGCTCCTGTCTTGATCTGACCTGCATTAAATGCGACCGCGATATCAGCGATGAACGTATCCTCTGTCTCCCCTGACCGGTGCGAAATGATCGTCCGGTATCCGGCATCCTGTGCAGTCTTTATCGTCTCGAACGCTTCTGTGAGGGTTCCGATCTGGTTAACCTTGACCAGAACGGCATTTGCCGCTCCCAGCCGTATCCCTTTTTCCAGGCGCTCTTTATTGGTAACAAAGAGGTCATCTCCCACGAGCTGGACTTTGCTCCCGATCCGCTCTGTCAAGACCTGCCAGCCTTTCCAGTCCTCCTGGTCGAGTGGATCTTCTATCGAGCAGATGGGAAACTCTGAAATCAGCTCTTCGTAATAGCGCATCATTTCCTCTGTTGTCCTGATGCCCTCCCCACGGAAAACATATGCCTGCTGCCCAGGGTCATAAAGCTCAGACGCCGCTACATCCAGAGCAATTTTAATGTCCCGTCCGAATCGGTATCCCGCGCGTTCCACCGCATCTCTTATGGCGCGCAGCGCCTCACGTGTATCCGTAAGTTCCGGCGCGAATCCGCCTTCATCTCCCACGGCAGTAGAGAGTCCTTTCTCCCTCAGAACCTCCTTCAGCGCATGGTAGACTTCCACGCAGATTCGGAGCTGTTCACGGAAAATCCTGTTCTCCCCTGCCGGAACGATCATAAATTCCTGGATATCCAGCATGTTGTCTGCATGCGCTCCGCCGTTTAGTATATTCATCATAGGCACAGGGATTTTCCCTGCGCGCACGCCGCCCAGATACCGGTACAGCGGCATCTTTAAGGCCTCAGAAGCCGCCCGCGCCGCTGCCATGGACACGCCCAGCAGTGCGTTTGCCCCCAGGTTTCCCTTGTCCGCTGTTCCATCCGCCCGGATCAGCGCACAGTCGATTTCCTCCTGGTCAAAGACATTCATTCCTATGATCGTATGCGCAAGCCGACTGTTTACATTCTCCACGGCATGTTCCACCCCTCTGCCATTGTAGCGCTCGTCCCTGTCCCTGAGCTCCACTGCCTCATATCTCCCGGTGGAAGCCCCGGAGGGAACCGCCGCCCTGCCGACGATATCCTCCCCAGCCAGCACCTCCGCTTCAATCGTAGGATTCCCCCTTGAGTCAAGGATTTCCCTTGCAAATATATCTCTAATAAGTAAATGTCGGTCCATGTTCTGTATCCTCCTGATCTGAAATATATTTCCGCAATCACCTTTCGTTTCAGTGTATATTCTCTCCTTCCCTTCATTTCTTAATGCGTTGACTTTTCATATTCCAGAGATTACAATTCGGGTAGATATATTATTACAGATCGATTTTCTCTGCCCAAGGTGCAGAGAGAACAGGGGGATTACTATGAAAAACAAATTCCAATATTTCTTTCTGCTCACTTTCAGCACGCTCCTTATTGCAGTCGGAACTTATTTTTTCAAATTTACAAATAATTTCACCTTCGGCGGCATCACCGGCCTGGCAGTCCTCGTCGCAAAGACCGGTCTGATCTCTGCCGGAGATTTCAACCTGGTCACTAGCATGCTCCTCCTGGTCATCGGCCTGATCATCCTTGGGAAAAAATTCGCCGCAAAGACCGCGTACTGCAGCATCCTGCTCTCAGTCGCCCTCTCAGCTATGGAGCGCTTTTACCCCATGACTTCTCCCTTCACTGATCAGCCCATGCTGGAACTGTGCTTTGCCATTGCCCTCCCTGCGCTGGGTTCCGCCATCCTGTTCAACATCGGCGCTTCCAGCGGAGGCACGGATATCATTGCCATGATCCTGAAGAAATATTCCAGCTTTGACATCGGGCGGGCGCTCCTCATATCTGATGCATTGATTACTGGAGCCGGATTCTTTGTATTTGACATAGAGACAGGATTATATTCTCTTCTCGGTCTAGCGATCCGCTCTTTCATGATCGATACTTTTATCGAGAGTTTTAACCTGTCCAAATATTTTAATGTCGTGTGCGACAACCCAGGCCCGATCTGTGCTTTCATCGTCCACACCCTCGGTCGGAGCGCCAGTGTCTGTCACGCAAAAGGCGCCTATTCAGGGAAAGACAAATACATCATTTTTACTGCCTTGAACCGGGTACAGGCAGTCCGTCTGAGAAATTATATCCGGGAAAACGACAAAGAAGCCTTTATCCTGATCTCAAATACGAGCGAAATCATCGGAAAAGGCTTCCACAGCGTATAGCGTATGATCATCCGGAAGGTGTGAGCCCGCTATAGTACATGATAGTGGGGAATGATATCTTCATAATGCCCGTCTTTCATAAGGAAGCCGCCCGGTATGACCCCAAGCTGCACAAATCCCAGCTTTTTATAAAGCTTCAGGGCATACGTGTTGCTGCTGACTACTGCGTTGAACTGAAGGATGTGGAACCCAAGTTCTTTTCCTTTTTCCATGCAGTGTTTTACCAAAATCTCTCCTACGCGCTGCCCCCGCACATCTGCCCGCACCGCATAGCTGGCATTGCAGATGTGGCCGCACCGGCCGATATTGTTGGGATGCAGGATATAGAGACCAACAGTCTGTCCGGTCATCACATCATATGCGATTCCTGTGAAAGACTGTTCCTCAAAAAACGCGTGCCCGCTCTCCTCAGTCAGCAGTTCTGTCTGAGGAAACGCCACGCCGTCTTCTACGACCTGATTCCAGATCATGACTGCGTCTTTCACATCCTTTTTTTCATATTTCTTCACCTTTACAGCCATCATTCTTTTCTCCTCTGTCACTCATTTCCTTCCCTGCAAAGTGTTCCCACCCTGGTTAAAAATACAGGGGACAGTGTCGGCCTCTCCCGATGCTGTCCCCTGCATTATAACACATTTTGCTTAATGGAAATAGTGGTCGCCAATCTGAAGCCCCCAGTTTCCGTTTCCGAAATAAAGGCAGTCGCCTACCGGATTGCTGCCTGCAATGGCATCCGCAGCCGCCTGTCTTGCCGAGTCCGAATAACTGCCGCTGGCAAGCACGGAATCCAACCATCCTGTCATCGCCGGCCCGAACTGCCCGGACTGATAGATCACTTCTGTGATCGTATTCGGATAGGAGCCGCTCCTTACCCGATTCATGACCACCGCGCCAACGGCTACCTGTCCTTCATAGGGCTGGTTGCCCGCCTCGCAGTAAATGAGCGCCGCGAGAAGCTCCTGCTCTGAAGCAGCCACACTGACTGCCTGGGCTTCCGCTGCCGCCTGCGCAGCCGCTGCTTCTTCGGCCGCCTTCGCCTCTGCCGCTGCCTGTTCCTCTGCAAGCCGCCGGGCTTCTTCAGCCGCTTTTTTCTCTTCCTCCACTTTTATGAGATAAGCTGTGTGTGCTGCCTGAACTGCTTCCTTGGTATCCTGTACTGCTTCTCCACTGATCCCACCTGCTGTCTCGGCAAAATCCCATTGAAAAAGCTCCTCTCTGATGTATGATTTCTGTTCCGCATTTCTGTCTGTTTCTGCTGCCACACTTGTAAATCCCGTCAGCAGCAGGGCGCTTGCTGCTGCATATAAAGACAGCAGAACACGCCTGTTTTGATTATGTTTCATATACTCCTCCTCTAACCTATTGCAATATCTTTACAAATATCTTTTAAAATATATGCTCATATTTTAAATAATATTACAGATATTACAAAAATGTTACGAAGCGCATTATAATACAGGATTTTCTGCTTGTCAACTTTTTTATTTACACCACTTTTTATTTACATCAGATTTGAAGACGCTCCATCATACTCTCTGATTCATGTACCCCCATATAAAAAGACGGCAAGACTTTGAAAGCCTTACCGCCTTATAACTGTTCTTATATTATCTTCTTTTTCTTCTGACAGTCCTTCTGCGCGGCTGCCTCATGATGACTGCGGCTGCCACTGTAACCGCTGCCGCCGCAGCAATGACGAACACTGCTATCGGTGACCCATCTCCGGTCTGCACTGCTGTTACTGTCGGATTGCCTGTGACCGCATCTCCCGCAGTACCGCTTCCCGGCTGCTGTGCATTACCCGAGCCCGCAGCCGCCGTCTTAGCCGTGAGGGACGCTGCCACAGAGACATTGCCTGCCGCATCATACGCTTTTACTGTGATCTCATATTGCGTATCTGCCTTGAGGTTGCCGATAACCGCTTCTCTGCCTGTTACCCTGCCAGCGCTGATACCGTTTACAAAGATCTCATACCCTGCAATTCCTGTATCGTCACTGGATGCAGCCCAGGTAATCGTGATCGAGGAAGACGTTATATTCGTCGCCTTCAGATCCGCCGGCGCGGTCGGTGCGGTTGTATCCCCAGCCGGTGGATTTTCTCCTGCCGTGACCGTCACTGTACACGAGGCTTCTAATCCCGCTGCATTAGACACTGTAATGACTGCGCTTCCGGCTTTGAGTCCTGTTACATTTCCATAGCGGTCTACATATGCTGTCCCCGCATCCGAGGAACTCCATACAAGCCCCTTCAGGATCGTGCCTTCAGGATCCGGCGTTGCGGTAAGAGCCGATGTCTGCCCTTCTTCAATCGTCATTTCTCCAGGAAGAGTCACACCTGTCGCCACATTCTGCACGCGGATCGGAACCACTTCTGCGATGGCGGCAAAGCTCCCCTGCCCCTGTTCGACAGATATCTCTATGTATCTCGCACTTTCTACATTATCAGCAAGGATCGCTGTCACCCATGCGCCGCCAGTCTGGCTTCCCGCCGGAACTTCCGTGCTAGTTCCTTCAGCCAAAAGGGTTTTATCCGCGTCAAGAATCTTGTAGCTGTACTGCTGTACAAGACCATTAGTTCCACTCGGTCTCTGCTGGAACCGGAAGCCTCCGATCTGAGTATCCTGTCCCAGATCTACTGTCAGAACTGCCGGATTATCTTCACTTACCACAAATCCTGTTGACCAATTAGAATGCCAGAAAGTAGATGAATTTCCGTCTGCCGCATGAACGGCTGTCCCGCCTCCAGTAGGTTCGTTAACAGGACTCTCTTCTGTGTTCGCCGTTGCCGTGAAGCTGCCCAATTCTTCTGCCGGAATCTCAGTCTGCACACTGTCGCT
Organism: uncultured Mediterraneibacter sp.; assembly: GCA_944383695.1. Taxonomy (GTDB): domain Bacteria; phylum Bacillota; class Clostridia; order Lachnospirales; family Lachnospiraceae; genus Mediterraneibacter. The sequence goes on along the minus strand of CALWQP010000011.1, from coordinate 17,588 downwards.
TACTGTGATCACAAACTCATCTGAGGTGCCGTCCGGATATGTTGCAGTCAGCGTTGTTTGCCCTGCTTTCAGAGCGCTTACCGTCATAGTATCTGCATCCATTACTGCCACGCTGTCGTCTGTATTCATCCAGGTGATCTGATCCAGATTGCTGCCGGACACAGCCGCCGTTTCTCCCACAAACAGGCTTGTACTCTCAATTGACGCTGCCACCGCGTCTTCGTCAACCGTGATCCTCAGGTTATCAAGGATAAAGTCATTTCCACCGGTTGCAGTAACACCATTCGCCCTGCTTCCATTCTCATATAGACCGATCCAGGTCTGTCCGCTGCCGACCACCTGCATTGTCACATGCCCGGTATTCGCCTCACCGCCGCCGGTCTTCTGCTCAAGATACTGCTCTTCCGTCGGAAGTGTATAGGTCGTGCCGTCGCCGATCACCATGGCATATGCTTTGTCCGGTCCTGACTGATAATCAAATTCTACCGTATATACCTTGCCTGCCTCGAACCGGAAGTTCTGCGGAATCGTCTGGTAAATAATGCCTGTGTTTGCTCCGTGATGCTTTACGGACCATTCGCCTTCGATCACATCATCGGTAGCCTTTTTATTCTGCCAGCCTGCCTGTGTATATGGGGCGTTAAGTTCTGACAGATGGGTGACCGGATCACTTACGCCCTGAGCCGGACCAAGGACAAACGGATACAGTCCCTGTACCACGGACTCAAAATCCTGTGTAAAGTTTCCGTTTTCATCGTAATTATTCAGTGTGATCTCTACAATACGGATATCGTCCATATAGGTAGATCCCACGCCGGCTTCCCTGAACAAAGTAAGGCTTGCCGTCGGTCCCTCTGCCGTAAAGGATACCTGCATACGCTGCATATTCGTACTGTGTTTCTGATCACTCTTCACATAGTTCGACGCGATGGAACGCATCGTGTAGTTAGAAACGCTGCCGCTTCCTGTATTCACAGCTATCTCGGCGCGTGAGTCGCTTTCATTGTCTACATACACCTCGGCAACATACTCTACGCCGGTCTTAAGACCTGAAATCTGAGTCGTCACCGCTACATCTTTAGACGGACTGTTGAACGCCAGTCTCTGGTCTCCTGTAGACGCTTTTTCTACAACTACTGACGGATCATCGATATCACCGATCCAGTCAGCCCCATCCAGAGCATCCCCGGCTCCTGCATAACCGTTAAAACCGGGATCGACCACGTAATCTGCTTCGCCGAAGTCTGCTTTCAGCGTCTTCGTCGTATTCGCAGAGCTGCCTTTGAGAACGACGTATGCGGTCTCTGCTTCTGCCGTAAGTGTAATGCTTCCATTTTCTACTGAAACAACCTGCTCCTCGCCTCTTCCCTGATCAGAAAGCGCGTATACCTTTACATTAGCAAGACCTGCCCAGTCATCCTGGAGCTCCCAGGTCGTTGTGCCGCCTTCCAGATTCCAGTGGTACAGCTTCTCCTCGCCTGTTTCACTGTCTGTCCACGGAAGGAGATATTCTACATCATCAAGGACCTTTTTGCCGTTAAGCGTAATCGTACGCTCGATATAGCTGTCGCTTCTCTGCTGTTCATTTCTCGTAACAACAACAGTGTCATTGTCATCATTCTTCAGTGTGATCTGTTTCTCCTGGTTGCCTGTCGGAGATTCGCCATCGGCATAATCCTCCCAGTCAGTCACATAATAGTGCTGAAGGAATTTTGTCGGAAGGTTCTCAGTAAATGTCTCTCTGATGTATTTATTGAAATCCTGATCGCCGCCCCAGCCCTCAAATCCATAGAGCCGGAATCCGCCGAGCAACGGGTTGTCTGCCGCGCCGCCGAAAGACGGATAGTTGATCACCTGCACGTCTCTCTGATCATTGCGGATAAAACGGATGATCTCACTGTTGTAACCCTTTGTTGTGTTGCCGCCGTAAGCCGCGTCTGTAGCCCAGTGCGACCATGTGGAATCATACTCGCCTTCGTATGGAAATTCTGTTGAGAATCTCCATCCCAGGGAATTGATCTGCTCCGCGATCCTTCTTGTCTCCCATGAATCCTCATACCATACATCCAGATAGATGAAGTCCATATTGTCATCACGCGTAGCTGCGTCTTCTGAAATCTGTTCCATTGTAGCGTTAAGAGTTCCTTCAGATTCCTTTACATATTCGCCGGCATCCCAATCACCGCTGTAAAAATCAGTGCCATTGATACGGTCATAGAACTGTACCAGCCTCTTGTACCTCGCCTCGCTGCCAAGATCCCACAGCTTGTCAATAACATAGGACTGATCCAGCCATCCCCATCCATTGCTGGCTCCATTGGAAACCATGGTATTATTAAATGACTTTGATTCCGGATAGGATTCCTGAGCGTTGATGTGGACACCAATCTCTGTATTATAATCATGAGCGATCGAGATCAGGGACTGGAATCCTTCCACTCCTCCCTCTCTCTCTGCAATATGCGCATACTCGGAGTTGGCGGAGTCGTGCCCCTCACTGCCATAACCCTTCAGCATAACTGCCTGCGGCAGTCCATCTGTAGCAAGGTAAACCTTCTTGATATTGTCCGCCGTTGTCAGATAGGGATTGGACACCATACTTGCAAAGTTCATTACAATGCGGTAGTTTACCAGATCCTTGATAGCTTCTGATCCCTGAGGAATATTCATGATATCCCGGAACGCCAGAGCGCCGTCATTCCAGTCAAGCTCACCATCGCCATTGATATCACCTGCGATGCAGACCTTTGCGTATGGGAGTTCGCTTAACGGATAATCCAGTTCTGTCCTTTTCTGGCCTTCCTTGTCGCCTCTCTCATAGTACCATGCCGCACTGGAAAGGCTCATGGTATCAGCGCCGCTGTTAAGGATCACTCTCTGATCTCCTTCAATCTCGGAATTACTCCAGAGTCCTGCGCTTAAGCTGCCGTTCGTAAGGAACGCGTAGAGATAGCCGTCTGATGTAGACGGATTGAAGCCATCATTCCATGTGATCTCCCTGTCCCCGCTGGAAACCGTGGAGTTGGACGCTTTCGCTCCGTTGAATACAGCGTCTGTCTCAACCGCATCCACAGACACGAGATTGAGCTGCGGGATGTCGATCGTTGCGATGTCAGCGCATCCCTCATTCTTCGTCAGTTCCGTTACTTCCCATGTCAGATCATTATCATCCACACTGATCACTACTGTTATGGACAGATCAATGCCAGTATCTGCATCTTTCAGTGTCATCGAATATGACTGAGAATTTCCGCTGTTGGATACTTTTACATCTGTCGGCACAATTGAAGCCCCATTGATCTCAATCTCACTAAGCTGTGTCTCCTGTGCGCGGAAGATTGTTTCCTCACCATCCTTCAGCACATATCTCGCAACTACCGGGAACTCTTTTCCCACATATACTGTCATATAGTCAGATGCAATGGAGTCATAATCGCTAAGGTTGATCGGAGTCTTTTCCGTAAGCTGGATATCGAATACATTATCCGCATTCTCTGTCACTGTTGCCGTATTTTCATATGCCTGATATCCGGGTGCTGTAGCCGCCACATTATATTCGCTGACCTCAAGGCCTTCGAACACATAATTGCCGTCCCCATCGGTCACGGTGGAATTCACTCCGAACCGAACGGTAGCTCCTTCTATCGCTTCATTTGAACTATTTGTGACCCTGCCGCTCACACGCTCTACCGGCGTATTATATGTCTCCGTAATCTGTCCGTTTCTATTCGCGCACCATACCCATTCGTCATCCATGCAGTATGTCCCGTCGACTTTCATATCGGCAAATTCGACTTTAGTAGCGCCGTTGGTCTTCACTCCGAATCTCCCATTTCCGGCAATCTTTTCTGCGAGAGTGAGCAGATTCGGCACAGACTGGCTTACCCGCGTCCCATTCACGGTGACTGCAAGCTGCTCTCTGGAAAGAGTAAGCACGATCGACATCTCCTGTCCCACCACAGGCTCCGGAAGTCCTGAGATAGAAGCGTAAGTCCCACTTCCGTTCAGGTTATACTGGTAATACCAACGGCTTGCCGTGTCATAACCTACATAGAGCCAGTTATTGTCATCCTGATATGTATAGAAAACACCCCAGTTTTGGCTGGTCACCGGACGCAGTGTAAGTGAAAGCGTTCCGTCCACCGGCATTTTCCTTGTATTGTCAAGAAGAAGCGCCGGTGCAGAAGCACTGGCATTTCCGTAGGCGTGTCCGCCGCCGTTGTTGGAACCGCCCTGAACAGTGATCCATTTTCTTCCTTCTGTACTCGGCTCCGGATCTTCTGTACCGTCATCGCCGACAACTACAGGTACGGACGGCTGCCATGCCTGACCTGCCAGCCCATCTTTATAAAGGGACCATGCATCGTACGTTTCATAATTTGTATCGCCGACAACCACATCGGCAAAATAGATATCTGTATACTGATTCCCAAATGTACCGGCTCCGAAACCAATCTGTCCCTCCTGTTCTGCCAGTGACATGAATGTCTCGTTATTGGCGATCGCTGTTCCTGACTGTTTTGTGGTCGTATTATTTACTGTAATACTCAGTCCATCCGTTCCATAGGAACCAGAAACCTCCACCACGTCGTTCTGGTTAAGAGCTGGAAGTCCTGACAGACCGGGCCAGCTCCCTGAACCGCCCAACTCATACTGATAAAGCCACCCGCTTGCCCCATCATATGCGATAAAAGACCAGTTGTCATCATCCACATATTTGTTCACAAAACGAAACCGGGTCTCTGTCTGTGTGCTTCCCACCTTCAGCGTGAAGCTGAAATTCTCGTTTGTTACATCTGTTCTGTCTGACAGGATAAATGCCTCTGGCGTCCCACCGCCGAAATGCCCATTGCCATTGCCGCTGCCCGCCTTTAAGTGCGCCATATTTTTCGTGATCGGCGTAGCAAGGACTTCCAATGATGGAAGATATGTCATCACTGTGGTGATCACCATCATAACAGCCAGCATCACCGAAGCCAAACTTTTCCATACTTTTTTCATGAGCTTATCCCTTTCTGCATACATAGATTGATTTTGGTTGACATTATGCATTTTTTGCATTACTTTAACCCTTCATAAAGTTTGGGGTCTGTACCAAAGCGGCGTCAGACACCAAACTTTTATTAAGGTTTCTTCGGGAATCATACCGCTGATGAACCTTCAATAGCTTCATTCAGCCAGCTCAATTCTTCCCGCCTCGTCTGCGGTAAACTACTGCTGCCGCTGTCACGCTTACAGCCAGCATCAGGACCATCCATCCAAACTCCGCTGTATCTCCTGTCTTCACTGCTTTGTCTTTATCCGCGGTGTCAGTCTTGCCGTCTGTGCCGGCCGGTTTATTATCGGAAGGTTTCTCTTCTGAGGGATTTTGCGGCTGTTCTGTATCACCGCTTAAAGCCATCGCCGCTTCCGCTTCTGCCAGAAGCATATGAGCATACTCGCTGCTGATCGATCCCGATGCCAAGGCTGTCTGGAGTCTTTCCAGAACACTTTCCACCTGCTGACGCTGTGTCACGGTCAGCCCACTCATATCTTTCTGAGACAATAACGCCTCGATGTCTTCCAGTGCCTGCATCTGTTCTTCAGTCGCTTCCTGCGTCTCCGCTGTCAGCGCCATCGCCGCTTCTGCTTCTTTCAGTAGACTATCTGCATATACGCTGCTGATCTCATCTGCCGCCAAAGCAGCCTGAACATTTTCAAGAGCTGTCTCCACCTGCCGAAGCTGCTCATCACTCAGCCCACTGGTATCTTTCTGAGACAGTGCTACCGCGATATCTGTCAGTTCCTGCATCTGCTCTGCGGTCGCTTTCAGGACCAATCCGTTATAAGCACTGTTCAGGGCATTAATCTCTTCCTCCACCTGCGCTGCAGTCTGTGGATCGTCCAGCACTGACTTTGCGGAGGTGAGCGCGTCAGCCAGAGCTTCTGCTCCTTCTTTCATATAGAGACTGCGATCTACTTCTGTCAATGTGTCATAAAGCGTCTGGAGTGCGCTTGTGTCTGGTCTTTTCTGAAGTCCTGTGAAAGCATCTTTTAATGCTTCGATCGCGCTTTGCACCTGAGCAGGTGACGCGGTGCCTCCTGTCAAAATTGTATCCGCTTCAGCAAGAGCAGTTTCCATCGCGGTCCAGCTATCCGGCAGATAGCTGCTTTCATTTAATGCAGAATACGTATCATACAATGTCTGGAGTTCTGTCATATCTGCTTTCAATGCTGTCCTGGCATTTGTCAAGTCTGCTATTGCATCTGCCACATCCTGAGCAGATGCATTGTCACTATTCAATACATTCCGCGCTTCTGTAATGGCAGCCTGATAGTCGTTCCAGCTATTTGTCTCATAATCATCTTCTTCTAACGGATTGGTTACCGTGTAATTTGTAAGAAGATTCTGAAGTTCTGTTTTATCCACTTTCTCAACTAACTGTCTTGCCTGATATGCAAGCGCCACGATCATATCCGTTACATCCTTGGATGTAGTTGCATCATTCAGCTCCGATTCATGCTCTCCCATCCATTCTTCCAGCACCGCCCAAGATTCAGGCGTATAGTTTTCTTCATCTGCTCTTATTGCCGCAAATCGCTCCACTGCCCTGGAAATATCAACCAGTGCGTTCTGAGCAGATTTCAGATTTTCTGCTGTCCGGTCAATAATATTCTGAGAAGTAGGGTTATCAGTAGCTAACACTGCCTTGGCTGTTGCCAGCGCTGCTTCATAAGCTTCCCATGTGACAGCAGAATAGTTTTCTTCCGTCAGCCCGGCAGATGCATCGACTAAAACTTGTAATTCTGCTTCGTCTCCTTGTTCTATTACACCTTCACTATATTCGTGCACTTTAAGTTCTGCAATCGAGCAGCTCTCTGTCCCACTGGAATATGCTTCATATCCTACAAAGCGGATGTACTGCGCTTCTACTGGGATAAATTCAATCTCCTGCCATTCCGTTGTACTGGGCAGAGTCCCATGGGCAACTTCTGTATAATCGCTGCCGTTAGTGCTGACTTCAATGCCGTATTCACGAATCCGTCCGCTTGAGTTGTTCTGACGGGCAAGATAATCAACTTTATAGATTGTTTTTGTTTCTCCCAGATTCAGCGTCACAGATTGTGGGAGCTCAATGCCCTCAGACTGCTTTCCCCATGTTGAATGCCAGTATGTATTCGGATTGCCGTCTATTACATTTACAGCCGCTCCGTCTGTATTATGAGCCGTACTGTTGCTATGTTGAGTCGTATATGTCACCTCTGCGTCGGAAAGATCGATCTCAGTATTCGTGTAAAGAGCAGTGCCCTCTGTCAGTTCAAAAGTCTTATTCTGAATGTTTTCCAGAAGTCCTGTCTCCAGATTCAGCTCTGTAAACTTCAATATACCGTTCGTGGTGTTTATCGCCGCCGTGAAAACAATCGTATCTGTTCCTGAACCACTCTTATAGTCTGCTGTCACATTTTCGCTGCCAATTGAAAGGCCAAGCTGCGGCGTTCCCGCCACCATGATCGTCTGATCAAACGTCAATGCGATTGTTGCCGTACCATCCTCAATCTGTACATCTGTTGATAACAACTGAGGAGCTGCCATTTCATCCGGAGTTACAGTTCCCGCCTTGATATAGTTCTCATCAAATTCGAAATATCGGATTCTGAACGAACCGGTCGTCTCGTCTTCATACATGATGGCAAACTTTGGATTCGTTTCATCAGCTTCTGTCAATGTCAAACAAGAATAAGCAAATCTTTCAGAAGCGCTATTAATCTCACGTTCCCAATTCCAAGCAATGCTTCCGTCTTCCTGCACCTCGCCCAAATGCAGTTTGCCGTTATAACGATTTGAACGTGTCGGATTACTCAGCAGAATATATTCTTTATCTCCCTTTGAGTAATGAATCACTGACAACTGGCAATAAACATCTGTCAACCGAGTTGCTTCCACAGACTCCCATGTTGCACCACCGTCTTTACTTGTCGCCATCTGAACTTTGTTCCCGCCATATGTATTGCGCATAAACAAGAGAACATCGCCGTTATTTAACTGCACTACCTGAGATTCTGTGAACATAGAACCGGAGCTGTTCATCGTTTCGCGGTCATTATTTTTTACTTTCTGCGGGGATTCACCCAACTCCCATGTCTCGCCGTTGTCATCACTGTAGATCACTGCAGATGACTGAGATCCGCCTACATTCTTATTTGCAGTGTAAATCGGAACGACCAGTCTTTCTTTATGTTCTCCCGCATGAAGCTGGATGCCTACACCCGGTCCCGTGCCGAAGAAAAGACACCAGTCTTCTTTGACCTGGGGCGTGATATCAACAGGATCTGACCATGTCTTTCCGTCATCATCTGAAGTAACCATCCACAGATAGCTCGTGTTCAGGACGCAGAGTTCTCCTTTGTCCGGTCCATTGTTAAGCATATAGATATTACCCTTGTACTCGCCATCTTTATAAAGATTTCCTTTTTCCCGGAGGGATGCTCCCGCCTGAGACGGATATACGATGACTGTATAGCCGGTATCTTCTCCGTTCACGTCCAAAACATGTCCTACGCCATTTTCTACATTGCGGATATGCCCGAACTTCGTTCTATTTGTTGACGCAGAATTGTCATACAGAATCTGACACATCTCCCCGCCGACTTCTTCATATCCCACACCCGCAGTCAGCAGACCTGTATTCATCAGTCCGCTGCTTTCCGGGAACATATCTACAAAGGCAAATATTTTGCCGGTTGTCTGATCCTGTACAGTCGCCATATCAATGGCAAAGGCTGCAGAGTTTCCGTTATTCGGCAGATCCACCAGAGTGATCGGATCTGAGAACGTATCCTCGTCTGCCTCCTTGCGCCGGACGACTGCATCGATATTTCCGTAGTCCGGCGCCCCACTGTTCCTCTCATCTATGAAAGCCAGCTGCGTCCCATCCTGCGTTGTGAGCAGTGAAGGAATACGGTAAGCAACTGAGCCGTTATATCCAGAGTAAAAAAGGTCTTCCGTCTCAGACTTATATGCATCTGTCATGTCCAGTTCTTCTTCTGCAATCCATTGAGTGGCAGAGTCTGCTCTCGCGATTTCACTACCTGTCAATACGCTGTTGTAGATCTTGACACTGTCAATGGCTCCTGTGAGTTCCATGTTGTCTTTACCGGAGCGCGCAGCTTTTCCGATTCCCATTATATCCGGCGATGTAACCAGGTTGAAAAAGCCGTCCCCCAAGCCTGAATATCTGTCTACATAAACTCCGTCCACATAAAACTGAAGAATGCCATCACCTTTTGTAACAGTGATCGTATGCCAATTCGTATTATTGATCGCGACCCCTAATCCTGAGTATTTGCCATTGCCCAGATTAATTGTTTTGCCGCTGAATACACTACTTCCGCCCTGCGCATCTAATCCTATGACATTTGTATACGGATTGACATAAAGTCCAAGATATTCATTGCCTTTTGAGCTATCAGACAGCGCCACCAGCATCTGCGGATCATCAACAACACTCTCCACACGATACCTTACTGTAACGCTCCCCTCGCCCAAAGCTGTAATCTCCTCTAAAGATTCCTCCGTCGCATACGCATCACTGGCTGTCCCTGTCGGATAATATTGGCCTCCGGAAGAATACACAACATCCTCCAGACCACCATTATGGTAGCTCATAATCTGCTCATCGGCAAGTGCCGCATTGTATAACTCAATATTAGACAGACTACCAGTAAGAGGATATGCATTATCGTTGCTGCTTCGCTTGCCTTTTCCGAATCCTATATAATCAGAACTTGTTAAATTTGTATTAAAAGCACAGCTAGCAGTGCCGCTCTTTACTTTTTCTCCATCTAGATAAAAACTGTAAGATGTATTACTGTCTATCGTAAAAGTTAATGTATGCTGTTCAGCCAAATTTACATCCGATCCAACCGAATATGTATCCTGGATCTGATAACCACCAGTCGTATTCCTTGACTCCACTCCCAGTGTAGATCCATTCAGATAGACAGCGATATAATTATTTGCCGTACTGCTGTTACCCATGAAAAACAAGGACTGAACTCCACTTCCAGTTGCTGTAAATGTCAAATTAATCGTCACGTCCTCAGAAGCTGTCATCGTATTAACAACAGTCTTGTCAGGTTCTACCGCGCCGGAGCCGTTTGAAACATTCACAGTTTCCTCATGAGTAAATACCGGCGTTGGCTCATTCGCCGCGCCGGCTGTCATAACTGACTGCGGGATCAGCATGACTGCAGCAAGAATCGCTGCAAGAAATTTTCCTCGTTTCTTCCTTATCACCTTTCTTTTTCCACCTTTCTTCCAATAAAAATTGTGAATCTTGCCCCATTTTTATTCACATTATTCTCTGTCAGTACTCTAACCCCTCTGTTTTTGTTATTATATAGTATTTTTTCTATCTGAACAATCGCTATTTTGTAAAAAATAACAAAAGTACAAACATATCAAAAAGTATAAATATGTCAATATTAACAAATGCTTCCATTTCGTTTTTTATCTTCACAATACAACTTAAAAACACGCTCCTTAGCAGCAGCGTTTCCGTGGCCGGACGATCAGCTCCGCAGCCCGCAAGCACAATAATATACAGCATGAGATAGGGAACGGTATCACCGGTCTTAGGAGTTGCTGTACCGCTATTATTGTCAGCGTTATTAATGCTGTTACTGTCATCTGCGGCTGTGACAGCAGCTTCCGTGGTCTGACTGCTCACCTGGCAGACAAAAGTAGTACTGTCCTGACATCTGGAACAGGTCACGGCCACGGTACAGGAGGGGGGAACCCTCAAACCATGTGAAGATGGGCTCACCGCATTTTCTTTCATCTGCAAGTATCAGCAGAAATGGCACCTGTATTTCACACATTTTTATGCTTTTGTTCATAATCCATTCAAAACTTCATCACACTTTTTACACAACTATTTTCTATACTATAATTGTTCTTGAAGAAGAACACTTTTTCATAAACTTTTTCCCCCTTTGAGTCACGTTTTTACGTGACTCTTCCTTTTTGCTCTTTTATTTTTCCAGGATTTACAACATTAACAAAAGAGGTCAAGCCCTCTTTAGAAGGCGCCTGACCCCTTTTACACATTTTTTCACAACTATCCCATCACTCTGCCGCGCATCTTTCCCCATACATGAGCCTGCACATATTCGTATGCCTTGTCATATATGAAGAGACCAAGCTGACCTCCAACGAGAACTCCAACCAGCATTGCATCTGATACTGCCCGGGCAAAGAGCATGTCCCGGAACACGAGCACGATCGGGATATATATAATGTTAAAAATCACATATTTTGAAATCCAGAAGATTCTCCGTCTTTTTCTAAACTGAGGCCGTTTTTCCAGCCATCTCCACACAGCCTCGATCCCCCAGATATAGAATCCCATTGCTGTAAACGTAAGCACGTAAAACTTGTTCGGCGCAATTATAAACCCAAGCAACACTGCGGCAAGATAGAACACCGCGCCTGCTTTCAGCCCGAATTCGCGCACAACGATCCCCACGAAAAAGGATGCCGCCGCGAGCAGAAATAATGTACTTGTCTCAATGATGCTTCCGAGCGCCATAAAAACAATGGTCAGCGCCAGAAGCAACCCGCCAAACGCAAGGGTCTTCGTCTTTACATGCATGAACAAAGATCTCCTCCCATACATTCACAGAGCGTATCTGCACACCACAGATCGCAGCACAGATTGCCGGTGCCGCAGGAACTGCCGCCCATACCATATCCGGAGCCGTACCCGCTGTGCTGGTATCTCTGGCTGCTGAACTCAAGCTGATTTAAGAGCTGTCTGTACTGGAGATTGTTCGGCTCCATGTTGACCGCCTGCGCCGCATGGTCTCTCGCCAGAACGTTATTCCCCAGCCCTGCGTTGGCACAGCCGCTTAAATAGTACCACAGAGCCGATCTCTCCGGCACCTGGTCAAGTGTATTGAGCGCCTCGCGAAAACGCCGGCTGTTGATATAGTTCACCGCCGCCTGAAGCCTTGGGTCTGCCTGGGCATTTTGATAACCGCCGGAAGGGCCGCCATATCCATACCCGGAGTATCCTTCCGAACTCCCCGATCCGCTGTAGGAATATCCGCCGGAGCCTCCTGCCGAACGCTCATGCATGATCGTGTCATACGCCTCCTGGACTTCCTTGAACTTCTCCTCTGCCAGGTCTGCAAGAGGATTATCCACATTGGCGTCCGGATGATATTTCCTGGTCAGATCCCGGTACGCCTTCTTTATCTCCTCATCCGACGCGCTAGGTGATACGCCGAGCACATCATATGGATTTTTCGCCATTTTTTTGTTCCTCACTTTTCTTCATCTGCATCTTATTATAACGATTCCAGACTCCATCATACAATATATTCCTCAAAATGTCCACATCAAGGAGACACGGAAGCCGTTCAAATTCCGCTGTGCTCTCCGCGATCATCATACACAGGATCTGCTTCATCCTGTCCTCATAATCTTTCCGGCTGTAAACTTCTCTCAGCGGATTGTATCTGTCTTTTTTCATATCCTCAGGCAAATCTTCGTATGCATCCATGATGTAGATGAATTTCCCCAGGAAAAAACCCATTTTACGCAAATTTTTTTCCCATATATCCTCGCGGTACACGAACAGCTCTTCCATCAGTTTCCCAAAACATCCTGCCGTCCTGTCAATATCTGTACTCTTCTCTTTCTCGCACTCCGCCAGTTCTTTCAGCGCGGACTCGATCGCCCTGCTCTGTCTCGGATACTGTCCTATGATCTGCTTTGCCTTTCCGTGCACCATGGTTTTTTTTATAAAACTGCTGATTTTCCGCTCATCCTGCCAGTCATCCTCCATGTGGTAATATGCCAGCAGGACATTCATCGCCGCGGCATATGCCGTAATCTCATTCCTGAGCATCGTCTGCTTCTTCACAGGATGCACCTTACAGCGGTGCTGCTCCGTCTCCGACACACTCTCATACAAGGATGACAGCAGGATGATCGCAAACGTCATGTCATAAGTAAGGGTCATCTGCCCCATAAATCCGTACTCTTCCATTAACACACGGCACAGCCCGCAGTAGTACGCCTTATATTTTTTTAAGTCTTTTACTTTCAGCTCCGGCTCATATATCGTTACATAACCAAACATTGCTTCTCTCCTGTGTGTGAAATTACGGTCAGCCACTGTGGTGATATTATAACATGTACAGCGGGGCAAGATTATTATTTTTTTGTGAAATGCATAGACTGGCGCTTCTCCTAACGCCCCATATTGTAAACCTGTATTTTAATAAGGTTGACATTATACCTGTCCTGCTTTATACTTTGTCCATAACATGGGGCCCGCAAGTGACCCGCACATTTCAAAAGCTTCCAAATAAACCGAAAGAGGTGTACTTAAACATGAAAACAACCGACACACTGCCCCGGCAGCCGAAAACACGCACCAGACAACTCACACTGATCGGGCTTATGACCGCTGTGCTCTGCATCCTGGGCCCATTATCCATCCCGCTCCCGGTCAGCCCTGTGCCGATCACGCTCACGAACCTTGCCATTTTCTTTGCCATCTATCTGCTCGGAATAAAAGGAGGCACAGTATGCCTCCTTGTCTATCTCTGCCTCGGCACAGCCGGGCTCCCGGTATTTTCTTCCTTCAGCGGAGGGCTTGGCAAACTTGCCGGTCCCACCGGCGGATATCTCATCGGTTTTCTCTTTCTTGCGCTGATACAGGGATTCCTGATGAAAGCGTTCCCCGGGAAGAATACAGCCGCTGTCATAGGCATGATCCTGGGCATGGCTGTGTGCTATCTCTTCGGCACTGCATGGCTCGCCCTGCAGCTGAAACTGACTTTTCCAGCAGCCCTCTCCATCGGCGTCCTGCCTTATCTGGCAGGCGACGGGATCAAGATCATCATTGCCGCCATCGCCGGACCCAAACTAAGAACAGCCGTACACAGGGCTACCGGTTATTCATCTTTATAACAGCCGGTCATCTGATCTTATAAGAATAGTAGCTGCTCCCTTCCTCGAACTGGATATCCGCATAATCATCCATCCCGCTGCCGCTTCCCAGGATCCCTCCGTAATAGGGTTCAAGGTACTCCAGCACTATGCGGATATCATCCTGAGACCGGATCGTGATATCCTGCGACCCGTCATCATAGGCATAACGTTCGACATTTGAAGAGAGGGATGGGAGCAGTTCTGTATACTTACCGCTCCTCATGGATTCTGCAGACAGATACAAGCTAACAGACTGTACATCCTCCGGTGCGATCTCTGTTCGCATAGTATATCCGTATTCCTCCATGCAGGCAAGGGTATTCTCATATCCCTCATAGATATAGAAGCTTCCCAGGGTGACCATCCCCGGCTGAACGCCGTTTCCATATTCCGCATAAGCGTTTACAGTATCGTTTTCGTCAGACACATCTGCAGCATTCTCATCAGGGATCTCCAGCAGCAGCTCACCAAGAGGCTGATTCCCGGCAAGAACTTTCACATCCACCGCCAGCACATCTTTTTTATATGCATCCAGAAGCGTCTGGATCTGTTCGTCACTCAGCTCCATCAATGTGCCCACCCCATAAGCATCACGATAGGATACGGAAGCCACATGGGAAGTGTCCATATGGAAGATGGGGAACAGCTCCTTTCTGAACGCTTCACTCTGACTCAAGTCCTCTATCGCAGAGAGAAGTTCCTCCCGGCCCAGGCAATACCTGCGGTATACCTCTCTGCCACCGGACAGCTTATAGCAGAAGACAGTATTGATATAATCTCTGTCTATTTCACTATCCACATCTGCAAGATCCAGGGCATTTGGAGTATAGCCCTCCTCCAGATTTCTCATACCCGCCTGTGCCAGATGGTACAGAACCTCCGTCCCCTCATCAGAGGCGCCGGAGCCCACAAATGTCTCTCCAGCATATCCTGAATAATCTTCCGGATATTCAAAATATCCCCAGAAAGAATCCGGATGGATGCGGATGCTTTCCACCCTATCCTGATCCGGCAGATAAGTGTCATACCCTGTCAGGTCAAACTGGAAAATGCACAGAACAAGGAGAACGCCCGCCACTGAGATAACAGACGAGATCCAGCTCTTCAGCAGCATCCGCAGATCCTGTTGATAGATAAATTCGATCACCCCGCAGAGGATCACAGCCGCCAGAAGGCTCAATACAAGAATCCATTTCGTCCCTGACATCCCCATAAATGTCTTCGCAATGATGCTGGCGAACACCGCCGCCGGGATACAGATCATTACTTTAAATACAGGCGCGGTCCTCGGAAACGCAAGTGCGTTGCCCGCCGCCTCCGATGGATAGATCCGGTACAGGAGAAAGGCGCCTGCCAGGAGCAGGACCGCAAGCACTGCCGCTGCAATAAAGAGTCTGGTACTGGGGACTCCGTGCCCCGTATTGCTGATCAGGCTGACAAACAGTCCGGCAGGGGACAGTGTCTCTGCCAGGGCATCTGTAAGACTCGCCGCAGCCCCGTAATATGTCTCAAAAAAGATGCCCTTCAACGATGTAAACAGACCGAATACAAGGAAGGGATACACCGCGATCACAAGTGTGGCAAGAAGTCCTGTCACCGTCTGCCCTGTCAGCATCGCCGCCAGGATACAGGTATGATATATCAGAAGAAAGGCAAACATGCCTCCTGCTGCCGCCACAACACATTCCCCCGCCAGTTCCGCCGTCATGATCCCGTTCGCGCCGCCCACGGCGATCGTAAGCGCCGCGCAGATCACATAAGGCACGAGGAAGATCAGAAGTCCCGAGAGATAACTTACTGCAAACCACTGCCCTCTCTTTACCGGAAGGGCATGATAAAAGTCCAGCTTCTCCTTTGAATGGATGTATGCGAATCCCGTCAGGGCGCACAGCACGGCAAGCATAGCGATCGCCGCTGCCAGATAACTCAATATTTGTCCATTAAGCAGACCCGGGAAAATCTCACGGATCTGTTCTATGATATACGCCCTGCTCTGATCTGCCGTGGCATTCCCGCCTTCTGCCACTGATGCCGCCGTGCTGCTGCTGAACCAACTGTCTATATAAAGCATTGTAAAAACAGGCATCCCCAGGAACAGTCCGATGCATGTCAGCGCGGCAAGCCATCCCCTGTGCCGGATATCCACGCGGATCAGTTTAATATAAGAAATCTTTGATGTCATAACCTGCCACCTCCGTTTCGCTGATAAATATCTCTTCCAAAGTCAGCGGAAGCGTCTCTGCAAAGAGTGCTCCCTTATCCTGAGCCAGGGAGAGTACTTCCCCTCTGCCGCCGCGCACGGTCAGCGTCAGCAGAGATCCCGAACGCTCCATCTTGATCACGCGCAGAGCGCTGAGCATCTCCTGCTCTTTGTGGGAATCCGGGATCACACACTGCAGCTTGCAGATATTGGATTTGATGTGATCCAAGTCCTGCGTCAGCAGCAGTTTTCCTTTGTGCAGAAGACCCACGCTGTCACAGATATCCTCCAGCTCCCGCAGATTGTGGGACGAGATTACCGGAGTAAAGTCCCGGTTCATGATCTCTGAGGCGAACAGACTCTTCACCGCCTGGCGGACTACAGGGTCAAGACCGTCAAACGTCTCGTCGCACAGGAGGTATTTTGTCTTCGCGCACAGTCCCAGGAGAATGGATACCTGCTTTTTCATTCCCTTTGAAAAAGAATTGATCTTCCGCTTCGGGTCCAGGTCAAATTTGTTTACAAGAGAGTCAAACATTTTCCGGTCAAACCCAGGGTAAACCGTCATATAGTAGTCTCTCATTTCCTCAATATTTGCGTTTGCAAAATAATAGGGTGAATCAGACAAAAAACATATCTGCGATTTTGCAGACGGATTCTCGAACACAGGCTCCCCATCCGCAAGCACTTCTCCGCTGTCCGGTTTTATGACGCCGCAGATCATGCGCAGGAGTGTGCTCTTTCCCGCGCCGTTCGATCCCACCAGTCCGAAGATCAGCCCCTCCTGTATAGAAGCGGTGATGTTGTCCGCAGCGTGGATATCTCGAAAAATCTTGTCAACATTCTTTAGCTCGATCATTTCAATCCCCTTTCCTGTATATCCGGTCAATGACTTGTATGAATTCTGTCTGCCGGACCCCCAGTTCTTTCCCTTCTTCAATCAGCTGCCGGACATCTTCCAGCAGAGATTCCTTCTCCTTCTGCACAAGCACGGAACTGTCTGACACGAAATTGCCCCTGCCCTTCACCGGGTAGATATAGCCCTGCTGTTCCAGCAGAGAGTAAGCTTTCTGGATGGTGTTGGGGTTGATCGACAGTTCCACTGCCAGCGTCCGCACGGATGGCATCTGCACTTCAGGAGACAGCGCGCCTTTTAAGATCAGCGTTTGAAACTTCTGCGCGATCTGCTCATAGAGCGGCAGCTTGCTCTGATAATCAATTGAAATCATGACATCCCTCTTCTCTGATATATGTGTGTGAAGTGTATTATTTCATATAGTACACAAAAATAACACGAAAGACTGCCAATGTCAATACAGAACCGCTCTGTATGTTATTCACTTATGATAATGTCACCTTAGGATTCTCTTGAGATAATGTCACTTTTTGATAAACTATAAAACT